>JAIROX010000001.1 GCA_031257295.1 Candidatus Nomurabacteria bacterium
CAGTACTGAGTACCTAATGGTTCGTTGTCTAGGACTGTGGTAGAGTAAGCTGCTTCGCTAATAGAGTTAGTGCCTGGGTTGAGGCCGTTTGGTACACTGGCAGTCTTAGGAGTGCTACAGGCATAGGCGCCAGCGTGGGTTGAGTAGTAGGTACAGGGTTCGCTGTTGTTTAGAGCGTCTGAGATGGCGTTGTTGTCATTACCTGGGCTACGTTGTAGAAGGCTACTCTCCATTCACCGGGTTTAGTCTTGGTTTCATAGGTGCCTAGTGTGGTACCGGAGTTATACTTGTCGGTCTTGACTGTACCGTTCTTAGCACCGATCACGCTACCGGCTTCGATGAGGCCGCTGTGGGTGGCAGTGATGCTGGTGGAGGTGGTGTAGTTGTAAGGAGTGTAAATACAATGATTACCAGAATTGACGGCACCAAGCTGAGTAGTTCCATTATGCCCACCAGTTGAAGCAACCGCGTTACGACAATAGGTTTTACCGACATCGTCTTTGCCGATTAAACCACCTGTACGATTTAGTTTTTCTAGGCTAGCGCTGTTACCTGTGTAAGCTACCGTGCTGCCGGCAGCCCAACCAGCGGCAAAAGATTGAGTAGCACCATTACCATTAGCACCACTTGAATAGAAGTTAACGATAGTATTAGATGCACCAGCACCGTTTTGTTTGATTTGATGATCCCACTTGATAGTGTGTCCCGGTGCGACATTTTGAGTAGTTTCATTCGTGCTGCTATATGCCCCATTGTAGTTGGTGCCAGAAGTCGATGAGCGGTCGATAGTCATCTTAGTTTGGGGAGAGGTGGTCCAGGGCCTAATGGCGACCTTGGCGCAACGCCAGGAAGACCAGGTTGTTCCAGAAGCAGTAACGCTGTTACCGGCACCACTGCTAGGTGATGCACCAGTCCTGCGACAATGTGTCGAACCTGCGGCAGCATCTAACGGTATCTTATATGCAGTTGAGGTATGCCAGGTACCAGTACCACCAACCCCAACATTTTGTGACCACTTCTTAGGTTCGCTATCCCAGCCATAAGATACAGCCGGCGGATTACCCGCACCCGTAGACCCAAAGCGATGCTGCCAGTATATAGTGTCGCCACCATACGCAGTTATATCAGAGTTGCTCCAGGCACCGCTACCATTTTTTATCTGGACGGTGGGGGTAATTAACCATGGTGGAGCTGCTCCACGTTTAATTATGAGGGGCGCATAGGCCACGCCACACCCACCTTTATCTGGTGCGGAACGGCCGTTATACCAAGCTTCTGTTGTACCCGTGCCCCCGCCATTAGGATTAGAAAAACATCTGCCTATTTTAACAGTGTATTTTTTGGAACTACCTGCAGCAATTCCACTTGGAATAGTTAGCTTCGCAGAAATATAAGAGCCGGACGGTGTGTCTGAGTACTGATAGCTAGTTGAGCTCCCACGATTTAAGGAATGACTACTGTAGTTCGTTAGGTTTAGGCCCCCCACATCATTGACGGCGTGAGCGGTACCACCTGGGCTATCGCTACCACTACAGCTTAATATAGAACCATTGATATAAACCGAAATGCTCCCCGTCTGGTTCCAGTCAATGCTAATTGTGGCGTTATCATTATAATGACGTGCGGCACTAGTGCCATCAGTTAGCCAAATAATACCTATGGTTTTACTTGTAGGGCATTTAGGGTTAGAGCCCAGGTCTGCCATATCGACATTGTGTGATCCAGTCTGAGCCCACTTTTCATAATCATTTTTATAACCATTATGCGCAGCAAAAGCGCTACAACCAAAAGCCGCCGTTGTGACAAAAAAAGCAATCAGTCCTGCAGAGACCTTACCCAACATAAAACTGCTGCTCGACATAGCCTACTCCGTCTTTATTCTCACCATTCTCAACGTTAGGTATACCGTCTTTAACATCTTTCAGATAACCAGAAAGCGCCTCAAGCGTCGTTACATTATACAGATCCTCGCTGGCCGAATGATCATTCTTTTTTAGGTTTTTTAGCCTGCTTAGACTCTGTTCCATGCCAGAAACACTACCCTGTTCGTAACTATCCATAAAGACTATATACTGGCACGTAGCATCTTGGTCGACGCCGGACTTTTTAGATACATCACTGGCCAGCGCGCTGAGTGCCTGTTTAGATTCTTCATAGTTTATCACTTCAAAAGCCGCGTTATATTTAGCAACCACATCTTTGCCACAAACCGCGGCAGCTGGTTTTTCGCTAGGTTTACTAATATAGAATACGCAGAAAACAACGGCAACAACCACTATGCAAGCTGCTACCACCAAGACGAGCTTAGACAACGGCTTTCGCTTTTGTGACGCTGGTTTTTCTGTATTTGGCACTTACCCCACTCCCATTAAACTATACATAACCAGTATATCACAGCGCACTCAAAAACCAGCGCAGTAATAGTGTCACTTCACACTGGTTTTAGTTATTTACGCAGACCAAGTTTGCTGACAGTGTTTTTGTAACTTTCGAAGTTAGTTTTCTCAAGATACCTAAGTAGCCGTTTACGGCGACCAACCATCTGCACCAAGCCGCGGCGGGCCATAAAGTCGTGCTTATTGGCCTTTAGATGCTCAGTAACCTCTTTAATACGATCGGTCAAAACCGAAACCTGAACTTCAGGAGAACCAACGTCATCCTTAGTACGCTGCAACTTCTTGATTGCCCTATCTTTATTGTCTTTAGTAATCATTGCACCTCACTATATCAAAAATTTATTTATTTGGCAACAGCTAACACTGGCCAGCCAAGACCTTATCCTAATATTAGCATAAACGCCTTAAAAAGTCAAGCAATCTTGGCGATCTTATATTTCGTAGTAGCCTTAGGGGTCGTAATCTCAACAGTCTCACCCACTTTTTTGCCTAGTAGCTCTTTACCAAGCGGTGACTGGGGGCTGATTTTACGCTCCAGCGGGTTTGCCTCAATCGGGTCAACCAGCATATATTCAACGGTTTTTCTGTCATTTTTCAGCGCAACCGTGCTGCCAATGTCAACCTTGCCCTTCTTTGACGTTTTTAGAATATCAGCGTTCTTAAGAATACTTTCAATCTCAGTAATGCGCGTTTCGGAAATACCTTGTTCATTGCGTGCAGCATCATATTCAGCGTTTTCGCTGAGATCACCAAAATCACGCGCTTGAGATATTTTCTCAGCGATTTCACCACGAGTCGCCTTTAGGCGCTCTAATTCTTGCTCTAACTCCACCTTAGCGGCGGCTGTAATCTTGAACCTTTTGTTCATCTTATACCTTGCAAAATAGTTTCACACTTCTTTAAGAGTTAAGTGAGTATACCAAATGACCCGGTAATTGTCAATGGCTATTTTGGGCTAGTCTTTAATACCCAGGTCTATCAGTTTTTGAGCGCCTTCTATGCTGAATTCTCCCACTCTCGTGCGCCTTAAAGCCGTGGTGTAAGCACCTGTACCCAGTGCCCTACCGATATCCTCGGCTAGGCTACGGATATAAGTGCCACTACTAACATGCGTGGTAAACTTGACGACCGGATAAGTGTAGCCCGTAAGTTCGA
Source organism: Candidatus Nomurabacteria bacterium (assembly GCA_031257295.1). Lineage (GTDB taxonomy): Bacteria > Patescibacteriota > Saccharimonadia > Saccharimonadales > Saccharimonadaceae > JAIROX01. Next base: position 3,552 of record JAIROX010000001.1, read on the forward strand.
TGCTATATATATTAACGGTGCGCTTTGGAATTTCTGGCGTCTTGCCTGCTCTGGCAAGTTTATAAGCCCGTTGACCATCAACCTTGATGGCGCTAAACACTGGCGGGGTCTGCTCTATGTGGCCCACAAAAGAGCTTAGGGTCTGCTCAACTTGCTTCTTAGTTGGCACCGTGCCAGACACAGCCGTGATCCCGCCTTCTGGATCACCCGTGGTGCTAGTTTGACCCAGCCTAATTTCGGCCTCGTAGGTCTTATCCAACTTCGAATACTTTTCGGCATTTTTGGTTTGCTTGCCAGTTAAGACCACCATTAGGCCAGTGGCGAACGGGTCTAGCGTGCCCGTGTGGCCAACTTTAAGACGCTTACGTTTTTGAGGGACAACCAATGGTTTTCCCTCAACGTGCGGGGCGCCGGCAAAGCCGGCCGCTCCTTTTCCTTCTTTACTTTGCAATTCTTCAGTTAATATACGTCTGATTCGCGCTACCACTCCAAAACTAGTCATGCTAGCTGGCTTATCAACTAAAATCACGCTACCAGGCTGCATATCTTATTGACCAGGTATGCGGAATTGGCCGATATCACTGCCTTGAGCAGCTGGTGGATAAACTTGGTCTGGCATAACTTGATTGTTATTCTCAAATACACTACCTTCTGGCACGCTACTGGGTGCAGGCACTGCGCTTGGGGCTGGTATGGGCTGAGGCTCAACCACCGGTGATGGCACTGGCACCGGTTCTGGAATTGGCTCAGCAACTGGCAGAGCTATTGGCATATCTGGTATACCCGGTGGCATTGGCAAAGTGCCAGTGTTAAAGTCTGGAGCTGGTGGTGGCGGAACTGGCGGAACGAATGGACTACCGCTCATGTCTACCGGCTCAGGTTCAGGGGGCTCAGCTTGAGGGGTAGGCTCAACAGAGGCCGGCTGCTCGGCACCAGAAGTTTCGGCTAGTTGTTCTGGGGTTAAGGCTGACCCAAAGATATTCGCTCCTGGTTGGTCGGCTGCTGGAGCGCCAGGCTGAGACACCAAGTATCCATCCTGGCCCTGTGCGCTAGGCCCGGCCGTATCTTCAATAGACGGCACTGACGGCTCTTCAGTGTCTGGTGACATACCGGTACTACCGTCTGACGGCCCGCCCGAATCAGAAGGTAAAATATGATGTTCCCAGTTAGCCACAGCTCCATGTAGCTCTTCTTGCGGCACAGCCGGTGGTGGCCCAACCGTAGGCTCAGCCTGGGTAATCGTATCAGTTTCTTTTTGAAGGTCATCAAGCGCACTCGAGCCAGCCGGCGCTCCACCGCCAACAGCTGCTAGCCCTTCGGCCAAGCGTTGTTCGGCGAGCTTAGCGGCTTCAGCTTCACGCTCAGCCACAATATCTACGGTTGGTTGTAGCTCACCCGAGCCACCCTCTGCTGGAGCTGGGGCCTCAGCACTTACTGGCTCCTCACTGCCACCTTCGGTTTCCGACTCGCCACTGTGGTCAATTGACAGTTCATTACTTGGTTTTTTGGATTTCTTAGAGCTGCTCTTCGGCTTGGCTTCTTTACTACCGCCCTCATCTTTAAGGTCATCACTGAAGACATCCTTAAATTTATCTAAGTTAGAAATCACTAGTTGTTGATCAGCACCTTGTTTCATGAGCTTAGCAGCCGCGGCCATGGTCGAAGCACTAGTTTTTTCATTACTAAACCTATTTGTAGAGGCTACAATACCAGTTAGGAAGGCCGTAGCAATAGACTGATCCATCAGTGAATCTGTGCCGCCCTCAATCTTAAAGTCGGACACCATGTCAACAACCATTTCCGCCAAAGAACTAGCGCCTGGGTCACTCCAGGTGAGATCGCCCATACCGATGCGCTCATCAGTGGTAATATCCATCACCGTGGCGTCATGCAAGATCTTGCCATGGGCCTGCAACGCGTGGTCCAGGTCGTCATTAGTTTTCACATTCAGTGCGACAACCAAGTCAACATTGTAATCACCACGGCTAAATTCTAGATCTTTTTCTGAAATAGTGGTGCGATAAGGTGTAATAAAGACTTTCACAAAATCGCCTTCAATCTTGTAGCGTAGGTGGTCGGCCTTGTCTTTGTTGAGCGCGATGATGAAGTCGCGCAAAGAATCTACATTGTCCTCGAAGGTTTTATCTGGGCTCAAAAATTCCAAAGCGTCGGGGATTTTACCGCTGGCTATGGCCGTGCCGTGTTTACCCATATCGTTAACAAGCAAAGTCAAGCCAAGCGCCGTGGCTAGCTCGTCTACTGACGGATCACTGTTCACAGTTATCAGGATATTATCAGAATCTTGTATCTTCTGAGCAATTTCTTGCTTTTTATCCATCGCCTTTTCTGGTGCTTTTTCAGCCATATTTTCCCTATTTTTGATTTCAATTATACTTCTTATGGCTATCATACTAAAGCACTGTAAAAAAGTCAACGGTGTTACCACTCTTTACTTTTTAGTTTTTTTCATCTATAATTCACTAAGTTTTTATTAACAACATTTTAAAGAGGAAGACTATGCCCATCATCAAATCAGCCGTCAAACGGATGAAGCAGACCACGAAGCGTCGTGAAAAAAACATCGAAATTAAAAAGAGTATCAAGCTAGCTACTAAAGCTTTTTTGGCAAAGCCAACTAGCGAGGCCCTCAGCAAAGCCCAGAGTGAGCTAGATAAAGCCGCCAAAAAGGGTTTGCTCAAGAAAAATACTGTAGCTCGTCGTAAATCGGCCTTGGCTAAGGTAGCTAAAGATTCTGGAGTTAAGCTAGCTCCAGCTAAGAAAGCCGCTCCAAAAGCGACTGCCGCACCTAAGAAAACTACCACCGCGGCCAAAAAGCCAGCTGCCGCTAAAACTACTGCGCCTAAAGCTAAAGCGCCGGTCAAGAAAGCTCCGGCTAAAAAACCAGCCGCCAAGAAGCCAGCTACTAAAGCTTAGATACCCTAACCAATAGGTTCTTAACTGCCAGCCATGCATCAACGCTGGCAGTTTTGATTTCCCTATCAGTTTGATTAAACATACCTAAAATCTTGCGCATCTTTGGCTTGCTCACTTGGTCTGAAACTTTCTTCAGATTGCTCATTACAAAAGGATGCACGCCCAGTTCTGCTGCCACATCGGCCGGTGTTTTGCCACCGCTAAATACTAGCGCCGCTAGGTTTAAGGCCTGCGATATAAACAAGCCAAGTAGCTTTTGCGGCTCTTCCACTAGCTCAAGCTTGTCCAGGCTGCTAACCACGTGCTTGGTTTTGCCCTGCACCGCGGCCTCAAAAATGCCAAACACACCTTGTTCAATACTGGGTTCAACTATCTCATCAATTCGGCTAGTAGTTATCTCTTCGTCAAGCAATGAAAGCTTGTCTAAAGCCTGTGCCAACTGCCACTGGTTTAGGCCAACTACCTCTGTTAAATACTGTACAATTTTATTGTTCAATTCTAGACCTAGTAGCTTGGCTTCTTCTTTCAGCCATTGCTGAATTTTATAAGCATCGCGCTCTGAATAAGCTCCAAATTCTTGCAAGTCAGCGACCCTCTGCAAATTCTTATAAACCTTGGAGCGCTTATCGAGTTTAGTTTCAACCAAAATAATGTCATTGTCTGAACCGCTAGTTTCAGCCAGTTGCTCCCAAACTTCTGTGTTGTCCGACAAGTGTCTTACCACCACCAGCCGCTTGTCCGTGAACAAGGACGTACCTTGTAGTATGTTTAGCAGATCGTTCTTTGTTAGGCTATCGCCCGCTAGCCGCTCAACTTCTGCGTCGCAGTTTGCAGTTGTGCGCTCCAGCATGCGCTCTAGCTCGAAGCTACCATCGCCAAAAAATACTTTGATCACGGCTTTAGCCTCTGACAATGTGGGCAGATGTGTGTGCCTCGCCCAGCTACGCGGATCTTTTCTATAGTTGTAGCACAACGTGGGCACGGTTGACCTTCGCGGCGGAAGACATTAGCAAACTTATCGAGATAGTTACCCTTCGTACCGTCGGCTCGGATATAATTTTTCATCGTCGAGCCGCCAGACTTAATGGACTTCGTCATAACTTCTATAGCAGCGGCTAAAATACCCTTTAGTTTTGCATCAGATACGTCCCTTACGCGCGTAGCCGGATGCACTTTAGCCATCCAAAGGGACTCATCAGCATAAATATTACCAATACCAGCCACCACTGTTTGATCTAAAATCGCCGCTTTGATGGTTGTGCCATTACGGCGGCGAATGCGCTGTATAAATTCTTTTGGCAGCTCAGGATCGCCAGTTAACGGCTCCGGCCCAACTTTCTGCAAAAAGTCTAGGTTTTCAACCTCAGCAGTTGGCAACAATTTCACCCAGCCAAACTTACGTTGATCGTTAAAAAACAGCTTGGAGCCATCAGCAAAGTCAAATTCTATGCGCGTTGAACGGTCTGGTAGGCTAGCCACAAATGAGTCTGTCGGATGGCCCGCCGCCCAGTCTTCGTCACCGCGAAATACTAGTTGCCCAGTCATTTTGAGGTGGCAAACTAACGAATAGTCGGTGCTTAGGTCCAATATCAACACCTTAGCCCGCCTACGCGCAGCGATCACTTCAGCACCCACTAAAAATGCTTTGGCGTCACCTTCGCTAGCTTGGAAAGACTTGGCATTAAGCACTTGTACATCAGTGACTTTTTTACCAACTACTAATCGCGCAAGACCGCGCCGGACTGTTTCAACTTCTGGTAATTCTGGCATATAGCTATCGTACTACAAATTTGTCTTACTCAGCAACTTATCAAAGTCAGGCACTTGGGCCGTGAACAGATTGAGCAGCTTACTGGCGTTAGCACCTAGGTTCCCTTTCGAGCCATTGCAGGTTGATGTCCAGAGTGAGCTTTTCAACTCGCCTTTTATATAAACATTGAATGTTATCAACTTGCCATTAGCGCAGATACCACGCACGTCACCGTCAACACCGTCAATACTTTTAGCCATACCGTTTTTATTCAGCGCATGAACCAACTGGGTAAAAGCTTCCGAATTATTATAAAGCTCAGTTTTTTTGTCTAGCTCGTTCTTATAGCCGTCATATAAGTTAAACGTCCGCGCGCCCTGGCTAATAGTAATCTTGTAGCTTCGGAAATCCTCATCAGCTACAATAGGCCCGCGCACCACAACTTCTACTTTTTCGTTAGGTATATCAGATAGGAGTAAGGGTTTATCCTCGCTCTTAGCCGGCTGGGTTGATTCACTACCACCGTCTGTACCGGTCATATTTTTACCAACTCCCAGGATAGCCGCCACTAATAGACCAATGATAGCTATCACTAGTACAATTAGGATAATCCTAGCGCGCACAACCTGTCTCCTTTGCATACTTAGATACTAGCACATTTACCTATAAAAGTCAATAACCTTAACATGTATTGACCTCCTTAAGCCCAACCCTTTGCTACCATTGTATCACCACCAGTGGTTTTCTTAAAGCTCACCCCAGTTTTTACCAGTCGAAACGTCCACAGACAGGCTTACCTGGAGCTCCGGAGCAACGCCCTCCATGGTGTCTTTAAGTAGTTTTTCCACCCTGAGAGCGTCTTTTTCGGCACATTCTACTAGAATACTGTCATGAATCTGCAAAACTTGCTCGCCCAGACCCGCCAACTTACCATCTAGCCTAATCATAGCGCGTTTCATCAAGTCTGCCTCAGTGCCTTGAATTGGCATGTTTTGTGCCGCTCGGCGAGCCGCTTCGCGAACAACAAAATTAGGGCTAATTACATCGGGCGTGGGCCGACGCCGGCCAAAGTAAGTTTCAACATAATCGTCTGTTTTAGCTTGAAGCAGCGTTGCATCTATATAGTCGCTAATTGGCTTCCTAAGTTCAAAATACTCTTCTATAAACTCTCTGGCGCTTGCAAAACTCATACCAGCCGCTTGGCTGAGGCCGCGGGGGCTCATACCATAGAGTACACCAAAATTAATCACCTTAGCCGCTCGGCGCTGGTCTTTAGTGACATCTTCAGGCGCTACGCCAAACACGTCCGCCGCCGTTTTGGTATGAATGTCTATACCACTGTTAAAATCGTCAATCAAGCGTTGGTCGCCAGCCAAAACTGCCGCCAGCCTTAGCTCAAACTGGCTATAATCTGCGCTGACAAACATCTTGCCCTCACCCGCCACAAAACCCTGGCGGATTTTTTTACCCAGCTCAGAACGAATTGGAATATTCTGCAAGTTAGGGTTAAGGCTGCTAAGCCGCCCGGTGCTAGTTACGTTCTGAGTAAAAGTTGTGTGGATATATGAGTCTTCATCGGCCAGTTTGGGCAGCACATCGACATAAGTGTTTCGCAGCTTAGTTAGCTCACGAAATTGTTCGATTTTATCAATAACCAAGCTATACGAGCGCAATTTCTCTAGCTCTTTTTGGCCAGTACCATAACCGCGCTGAGTCTTTTTTATACCTTTAGTCGGCAAGTCCATCTCATCAAACAACACTTCCGAAAGTTGCATAGGGCTGTTGATATTAAACTCGTGGCCAGCGATTTCGTAAATATCTTCTGATATTGATGCAATATCAGTCGTCAGGCTTTGGCTCATATCAGCAAAGAACCCTGGGTCAATCTTAATACCGCGCCGTTCCATCTTGTAAAGCACTGGGATAAGCGGAAAATCAAATTGTTCGGCAATGGTCTTAAGTTTCGGCTGCTGATCAAGTTCGGTCTTAACCTCTTCGTAAGCTTTCTTGATGTCACTCGCCTCCCAGTCTTGGCGCCCCAGCGGATCGATCAAAAATCTGGCCTGTTCAATGTCAAACACTTTGGCCGGCAACTTGGCCGGTTCATAGTTTTTAAGATGAAACAGCTTTTTGACGTCTCGAGCCACCAGTGTGCCATCAGCTAGCTCAAAACTCTCAGCTTCGTCAACTATCAATTCTGGCTGGTTAAACAGTGGCATTGCTGTCATGTTGGTAGCTTTAGGCCGCAAGACTTCTGGCATGCGCCGGATCAGTGAATTAAATTCAAGCTTTTTTAATTCCGCTACCAAAGCCTCGTGGTTTACATCCCTAACATCAGCATCGTCTAAGTTTAGTTTTACCGGCGCATCAAACCATATTTCAGCCAACTCTCGGCTCATGTAGGCCGAGTCCTTACCGTCATGCAACTTCCTAGCCAGGCTGGCTTTTTGTTCATCGGTGTGAGCAAACACACCGTCCAGGTCGCCATACTGTTGCAATAACTGCACGGCTGTTTTCTCACCCACGCCAGGCACACCTGGGATATTGTCACTCGAATCGCCCTTGAGCGACTTAAGGTCAAGAAATTGTTCGACTTTAATACCGTATTTTTTCTCAAACACCGCGCGATCAAACTCTTCAATACTACTCAGACCTTTTTTCAGCGCATACATTTTGGTATGTTCATCAATAATCTGCAGCATGTCCAGGTCGCTACTAACTAGGTAGGTTTCAAGCCCTTGTTTTTCGGCTTGGCGGGCTAAAGTGCCCATAATGTCGTCGGCTTCGTAATCATCGCATTCAAAAAACGGCCAACCTAGAGTCTCAAGCAAGCTCTGTAAAACTGGAATTTGCGCGTAAAAATCATCTGGCGCTGGCTTGCGCCCAGCCTTGTACTCTGGGTAAATCTGCTTGCGGCGGCGAATGTTAGTTTTAGCCTTGTCCCAGGCCACCACTACATAGTCGGGCTGCAAGCGTCGTACAATCTCAAAAGCCAGGCTCGTAAAGCCATAAACTCCCCCGGTTGGCGTGCCATCCTTCGTGCTGAGCCCCGGCATGGCATAATATCCTCTGTAAAACACACTCTTGCCATCAATCACCGCCAGCTTCTTCATAGCCCTATTGTATCACGGCTCAATTTTGCCCACATCACCGGGAGCCAGCCGGTCCCGATTTAAAACCGATGGTGCTGAGGCTAACTCTACGACGGAGTAAGATTAAAGCTAACAAAAGAGAGGCCGTCGCTTTGTGTGGTTGGCAGGCGGCAAAAGTTGCTACCGCAGAAGACAGCGAACAGACAAACCGAAGTAGCGATAGTCGCTGTAGTCCGGGCCGACGAGCGACGAATCGAAGAACAAGCTGAACGCGGTGGCGAAATAGCCCGGGTTGGCCGAACTCGTCCACAAGTTGCCGTTGCTGCCCTGGCCGTTGAAACCACCGTCCCAGTTGCCAGAGAACACGCCCCTAAATGGGCTGGTGAAGTTCCAGTTAGCTGCATGAGTAGAATCGTAGTAGTTAGAGCTAGTTGTAGTGCCACTGTACATAGCGTTGTTCAGGCGGGCTAAGTCTGAGCCGGAGTTGCCACCATTCCAGGTGCCGTCAGAGTATGGTAAGCGCCAGCCGGCTGGGCAGATGGAGTTTTGGACGTTGCCGATGTCAGCGGGTGCTGTGGTGCGGGATTCACCAGCCGTAGCAGCTGGCCAGTTGTATAGGTATCCATAGTTGGTGGAGCCGAAACCACCGTCGCCTGCGACAGGGCCATAGACACCTGGGTCGTCGTAGCTAGTGGAGCCACCAACTGCCAGGATAGGCAGAGTGAACTGCAGGGTACCAGAGTTGTTGGTGATGTTAGGGTTAGATGTGATGTTAAGGTCGGTGTCGTTACTAGTGAGGAGCATGGTACCACCGTTGTTGCCTAGCCTTAGGTTGTCTAGCATCCAGCAGTTGCCGTCGACCAGTTTGCCAACGGTGTAGGTTCTGCTGTCGCGGGAGTCTTCGAGGTTGAGCAGGGCTGGGGTGTTAGAGCCAGTGTAGGTGTCCATACTAGAGCAATAGGCTTGGGTTAGGTCTTGGAGGGTGGTGGGGGTAGGGTTAGGTATAGGCTCACCCGTCACAGTGTAAGTCACAATAGTGCGGTAAGTGCCAGCGGCTTGAGTGCCGTCTACCTTAGCACCGTAGTAAACGTTGGTGGTGTCGCTATTAGACGCCGCACCGGTGTGGCGAATGATCAATGGGGCCGCAACTGGCGGGGCCATAAAGGTGGGCTCTGGCGATGCAGTAGTGCCGTTCAAGCCTTGGTCGGGCGTGTCGGTCACCTTGTTGTTGGTTATATCATGATAAGTGGCCTGAAAGCCGGTTAGGTTGGGGTCACCATTAGCACCGCTGGGCAGGCCTGGGATGGGCGTAGAGCCGTTAGTAGTGGTGGGAGTAGCCCAACCCCAAGTATTAGTCGCCAGTGTGGCAGGCGTGGTATTAGTGCTGGCTGCAATGGTGCGGCTGGCACTGGTGGTGGTAGGTGTCGTGATGTCAACGAGAGCGGCCGGAAAAGTGGTGTTACCACTGTTAGCCTGCATGGTCAAAGTGTAGCCAGGGTGATTAGTATAAACGTTAACAGCTGTGTGTTTGGTGGATAGTGCCGTGGAATTTAGTGGCGCAACTGGGATAGTAACGGAGTTAGTGTCTAAAGTTAAGCCGATAACTGGATCAATGCCAACCGAAACTTCAGTGTCGGCGGTTTCCTGAACGGCCGCCTTAGTGGGGGCCAAGCCAGACAGCAAAGTAATGGCCAAAAAGCCACCGATGAAGGGGTAATAAATTAGAGTTGGTTGATGTTTGTTAATAACAGCGCCTTTGCTTATTTTATGTACTCTCACTTAACACTCTACTTATGGTTATTATACCCCTGCCGCGCAAACCGTGCAAGGGTTTTGCTATACTAGAACAGTGAAGAAAGCTCGGTTATTAGAACAGGCTAAAGAGTTTTACAGCTCCGATCAAGTGAATCAGCTTGAGCGAGCTATTGATATTGCCGCCAAAGCCCATGCTGGGCAAAAGCGCAAAAGTGGCGAGCCCTACCTAACTCACCCGTTGATGGTGGCGTCGTTCTTGGTTGACTGGGGTATGGATATTGATACTGTGATTGCCGGCGTGCTGCACGACACCGTGGAAGATTGCGACCTGACGCTCGAAGATATTGAAAAAGGGTTCGGACATGACACAGCATTTTTGGTGGACGGCGTAACCAAGCTCGGTAAAGTGCGTAGTGGTATGCACGATATCAGTAGCTACCTGCCGAAAACTAAGGATAACTTAACTAAGTTCTTGATTGCCATCGGTCAAGATGTGCGCGTGGTGATTATCAAACTGGCCGATCGCCTGCACAATCTGCAAACTTTGCAGCATCTGTCGGCCGAAAAACAACAAAAAATCGCCCGCGAGTCGCTAGAGATTTTCGCCCCCCTAGCCGACCGCTTAAACATGGGCCGGGTACGCGTGCGAATTGAAGAAATCAGCTTTTCGTATCTTGACCCACACCGCTACAGATACCTCAAAAAGCAACTAAAACAGCGACTGGGGCGGTTTAGCAAAAAACTCGACTCGGTGCGCGAGCAAGTTACCAAGGAGTTAACCAAGGCTGGTATTAAGCACTCCATGGTTGGTCGCATCAAAAGCGCCTATAGCTTGCATAAAAAGTTGGTTAAAACTGAACAGAATATCGACGCGATCTACGACATGATCGCGCTGAGAATTATTGTTGAGAATAAAGATCTTTGCTACCAAGTGTTGGGGCTGATTCACGCCCTATATACACCCATACCCAAGCGTATTAAAGATTACATTGCAACACCCAAGCAAAATGGCTACCAGAGCTTGCACACCACAGTTATTACTAAGGAAGAGCATATTGTTGAGTTCCAAATTCGCACTGAAGATATGCATGACTATGCTGAGCGCGGCCTAGCGGCCAGCTTTCACTACAATGAGCAAAAGCTGAACGATGCTTACGCCAAGGGTAAGATTGCCACCATGCCCGCCAACTTGCAGTGGATATCCGACCTCCAAGCTGTAGCAGCTCGCGTCAAAGCCGGCGAAGAAGTTGACTTTGAAAAACTCAAGGTTAACCTGTTTTCTGACAGTGTGTTTGTTTACTCGCCCAAAGGTGACATTTTCGAGTTGCCCGTTGGGTCGTCGCCGCTTGATTTTGCCTATCGCATCCATAGCGACATTGGCAAAAAGGCCTACGCTTTTAAAATTAACGGAAAAATAGTCGGCTTTGGCTACAAGCTGCAAACTGGTGATATTGTTGAAGTTTTAACCCGGCGCAGTGTGCGGCCAAACCTCGACTGGCTCAAGCGTTTGAAAACTCCTCAGGCTAAACAAAAGGTCCGCAAGGAGCTTAAGAACGACCCGAAAACTAGCAAGAAACCCTAGCTTTGCTCGCCCCGTGCTACAATTAAGTTATGAAGTTGGAAAAAAGCACCAAGATTATCGCTATTGTCGGCATGACCGGCAGTGGTAAAAGCACCGTAGTTGATTATATAAAGGAAAAGGGTGTGCCCGATGTTTACTTTGGTGGCGTGATTTTAAACGCCATGAAAGAGGCCGGCATTGAAAATAGCCCCGAAAATGAAAAAAACTTTCGCGAGGATATCCGCAAAAAAGAAGGTAACGACTTTGTAGTTAAGCGAGTCATTGATGAGACAAACAAGCTTATTGAGAGCGGCCAACACCGAATTTTGCTTGATGGCCTATATACCTGGAGTGAGTATAAGATTCTTAAACATCAGTATCCAGGTGAGGTAGCTGTGGTAGCAATCGTTGTGGCAAAGACGCTGCGGCACCATCGCTTAGCGCATCGACCAGTGCGGCCATTTAACGAACAAGAGGCCATGGAGCGCGACCGCTCAGAAATTGAAAACTTAGAAAAAGGCGGGCCAATTGCGGCAGCCGACTACTATATAGACAACTCCGGATCAATCGAAGATCTGAAAAAGAATGTCGACAAAGCTTTGAGTGAACTCGGCTTTTTTGAATAAAATATTTATACAGTGTTTAACAGATTAAAAATGCTAGTTTTTGGTGTTTTTAGCAGCCTATTTTTCGGTAAGTTTAATAAGATTTATATGCTTCGCTGGCTTAGTAAAACTTAGCTTTTTCACGCCTTCAAGTTTGCGGTATTCGCCGTCTGCCTGAAAGTCTAATTTGGCCGGATTTTTGAATTCTAGTTCACTACCTTTAACTTTGCTGAGTGGCATTTTACCGAAAATACTACGCGTAGCAAACGGTATATTGCGTAGCAGGCTACGGGTGTCTAACATGGCCGTACCGAACCTATCGCCGCCACTAAACCCAGGGCCAACTTTAAACTTGGCCATTCTTGAACCGTTGATAGCAAAAAAGTCCGTGCACTCATCGCCCAGGTTAGAGCTTGGTAACTGGTAGGTTTTCTTGTGTTTCCTGTAATACGGCACGAGTGCCATAAAGCTTAGCAGCTGATTAGCCCAGCCATTTCTGAGGCGTCGACGCTCCGGGCCTTTTTCAAATTCATTAACTGACCCGGCCACCAAACCGATATCAGCATACATTGTGCTGTAGCGGAAATGCTCCCCGTTTACAAATATATCAAGTGGCCAAAACTTAACCGTTCGCCGAGTAGCAAGTAACTGCTCTACTTTCGCACCACGGCCACTAAAAGCTGTCGATAAGTCGTTAAAGTTACCGTAAGCCAGCGCGCCAAACGTGATGCTAGTGAAGCCAGTAGCCATGATAGCGTTGATAGCGATAGCAACCGTGCCATCCCCGCCGGCCGCAATAACCGTGTCGCCTTCTCGTAAAAGTCGGCTGATGCGCTGAACATTGTCTTCGAAAAACGTATGCACAATCTTGTACTCAATCAAGTTTTCGGTCAGCTGCTTAAGCGGCATCAAAACTTGCCGCTCAACTTTGCGATAGTTCGAACTGCGCGGATTGCTAACTAATACTACTCTAGCCTGCATATTATTTTAGGTAGTCATGTAACTTTTTAGTATCGCGGTGCTTACGTAGCTTGCTCAGAGCCTTAGCCTCAATCTGGCGAATGCGTTCGCGCGTAACCGCAAATTCCTGGCCGACTTCTTCTAGAGTATGGCTCTTGCCACCACCTAGGCCAAAACGCATCTTGATGATCTTTTGCTCACGCTCGCTAAGGGTCGCTAGAATCGATGTAATTTGCTCCTTGAGCAACTGATTTGAAGCTGATTCCTCTGGCGTTATACGTTCTTCGTCTTCCACAAAATCGCCCAGCACTGAGTCATCGTCGTCACCATCGCGCCCAACACCAGCATCTAACGACGTGATTTCTTGCTTAATCTTCATAACGTATTCGACTTTTTCGGGTTCCATTTCAAGCTCACGGCTTAGTTCTTCAAGCGTCGGTTCGCGGTTCAACTCTTGAGTTAGACGGCGCTGCGTCCTAAGAAGTTTGTTGATAGTTTCCACCATGTGCACAGGTATACGAATAGTACGGGCCTGGTCGGCAATAGCTCGCGTAATCGCCTGGCGGATCCACCATGTTGCGTAAGTGCTAAATTTAAAGCCTTTGTCTGGGTCAAACTTTTCAACCGCCCGAAGTAAGCCGGTGTTGCCTTCTTGAATTAAGTCTAGAAAATCTAGCCCACGCCCCGAATAACGCTTGGCAATACTCACCACCAGGCGCATATTAGCTTCGACCATTTTATCTTTGGCCTTTTTGTCGCCTTTAACGACCCTCTGCGCCAACGACTGTTCTTCTTCCAGAGTCAGTAGTGGGATTTTACCAATTTCTCGCAGGTATAGGCGCACTGAATCATCGGTTGTATCATCCAAGGTACTAGGGTCAATTTCAATTTCCTCTTCAGCCTCCTCTTCAATATCGTCTGGCACCGGTTCTTCAATGTCTTCACTGCTAGTTACATCAATCATTTCTTCTTGATCTAACTCTTGGTCTTGTGGTGTGTCCGTGTCTTCGCTCACTTACCAATCTCCTTATTAATTTCGTTGATTTGCTTTAATAACTTCGCCACTTCGTCAGCATCCTGCTGAGTTTCAGCGTCCTTAAGCGCTGTTAATAAAAGTTCTTTGTTGGTTTTTAGTCTATTTGTCGTGAACTGGCCTAGTAGGAGTTCTAATTCGCGTTTTAAGTCTTTGCCCGACCAATCCGCGTAACGTCCTTCTGACCGTAACTTTAATATGTCTAGGTAATTATCTTGGTTTTCACCACCGTTGTCAAGTTCAGCAGAGTTGTTCTTTAACAGACCAGCTAGTTTACGGCGCTGCTCACCATCAAAATCGTCCACTTCTACACTTCCCAGGGCACTACGCAGTTTTTTATTTGTTAGAACTATAGCTAAGATGCTATCTTGATAGCCGTTTTCGTCTGGCAAGGCTTTAGCACTATCGCCGATTTTTTTAAGCCTAGTAACTGGTTCGTTTTTAGCACCTTCCGACTTACGCTTCAGAGCGTCGATTGATGAATCTAACTTGGCCGAAACATACTTATAGTAATGATCTTTAACTACTGGATCAGTTAGGCCATTTACCAATTTAACCGCCACGTCGCTATACTCACGCTTACCAACGGCTGTTTTTAGGTCAAGTTTAGATTCATATTGATCAAGTAACCAGTCAATAGCTGGCTGGTGTTGGTCAATAGCTTGCCGCCAAAGCTTAGGGTCTTTCTGGATCAACTCGTCCGGATCCTTAGCGTCGTCGCCTAGCGATATAATGGACAGGTCCACACCTGCAGTTTGAGCTAGTCCAATAGCACGCTCAGCCGCCGCTAACCCAGCAGCATCCATATCAAAAGCCAGGCGAATACTACTGCTAAACCGAGCAATAGCCTTTAAGTGATTCTCTGTCATCGCTGTGCCAGCCGTGGCCACCACTTGCTTGACACCGGCCTGGTGCGAGCTAACAGCGTCTAGGTTACCTTCTACGATAACTGCGTAGCCTGCGCTGCGGATGGCTTCTTTGGCTTGGCTTAGCCCGAACACATGCCGACCTTTATCGTATATCAAAGTTTGGCGAGTATTTAGGTACTTTGGGCCGGCGTCACTGCCACCGCCTATCACACGTGCCGTAAACCCGATAGTTTCGCCCACGCTGTTCATCAGCGGTATCATCATGCGAGCCTTAAATAGGTCACCACCATAGCGATTAGTTAGCCCGGTTTCATCTAGCTCTTTCTTGTCAAAACCTTTCTTGGCAAGAAAATCAGCCAGAGCGTTTTTCGAATCTGGCGCATAACCGATTTTAAATTCCTCGACTGTTTTACGATTTAAACCACGTTTATAAAAAACATACTCAACAGCGTGTTGGTTTTTAAGAAGGCTATGTTGAAAGTAATTCTCAGCTAACTTGTTAGCTTGCATCAGACGGCGCTTTTTCTCAGTTATACCTTTTTGGCCGGGGTTGTCATACATACTCAGGTCAACGCCAGCCTTGCGTGCTAGGTGCTCCAACGCTTCGCGGAAAGTCATACCCTCAACTTCCATGATAAAGCTGAAGATATCGCCACCTTTGCTAGATGAAAAATCATGCCAAATCTGCTTTTCTGGGCTAACCATAAAGCTAGGAGTCTTTTCACTCGTGAACGGGCTAAGCGCTTTCAAATTGCGCCCAGCACGCTTCAGCTCGACATACTCACCTATCACATCTTCGACGCTAAGACGCGCGCGAATCTCCTCTTTAGCATCCTGCATAGTACAATTATACTCGCTGACGCTCTTGAGGAGAACCCCCTGCCGCTTCTCCTCTTTCTATCAACATAAGCAGTATGCTACAATTGATCCATGGATAACCAACCCTTTGGGGCGCCTGCGCCTCAGCCAGCACCAGCATCTGCGCCACAGAGTTTCGACGGCGGTGACTATCTTAACCAGATTTCAGTCAAACCGAGTGGCAAAACCAGCCTGTTAAACAATAAGATGATCCTGATACTAGGCGGCATACTTGTGTTGGCAGTGATCTTATTGTTTGTATCCTTACTTAACCGAGGCGGACAGTCACCAAAACAGTCAACCGAAACGCTATATCTACGCATGACAAACCTGCAAGCCACTGCTACCAAATACCAAAAATACCTAAAAAGTAGTAAGTTACGCGCTATCAACACGTCATTTTTGACCCAGATGACTAACACTCAGCGCGACCTTACCACGCAGATGACGGCGCTCGATATAAAACCCGACAAGATCAGTAAAGAAACCAAGCAAAAAGAGACCGACTATATCGCAAAGATAAATACTTCGCTCGAGAACGCTCGGCTCAACGTTGCGCTCGATCGAAACTATGCTCGGGAAATGGCCTATCAAATCGGCATACTACTAGCAACTATGCAAAAGATCGAGAAATCAGCCAAGCCTGAGTTTAAAACATTCTTGAGCGGTGCTCAGGAAAATCTTAAAGTTTACTCTGACCAGTTTAGCAAGTTTAGTGATGGCTAGATCAGCTCGCACCAACAATTTCGTAGCTTAGTCGCAACAAGTCACAGACCTCTTCATCGGTTAGCTGACCAGCGCAAATGATCTCATTCCAGGTTGCAGCTTCCATAGTTTTGCTAGGTAAAACGGTCTCGTACTTTTCGCGTAGGTGCTTAGCCAGTCGCACATCACACTTAGCATCGATTCTTAGCGGATCACTGCCCTCTTGGATGACCGCGAAGATCTTACCATTTTGGTTCTTAAACAGGTTTAATCCTGGCTCACTAGTGGTGTCGGCCTTACCACCAGATAGCTCCAAGATAAATCGTTCAACCTCAGCCTGCTTCATTTAACGTCCAGGTATTTTAGATAATTTTTTAGTTCACTAATGCTGCCACGAATGTCATCGGCCGCCCGGTGTGCGTCCGGCTTAGTAAACTTTTTATCAAACTTTTGCTCAAAAACTAATTTCCAGGCACTGACGTCTAACATTCTGTGATGCAACTTCTTATCTAATCTTGGCCACTGCAACTCTATAAACTTACGGTCGTTCCATACCGAATTACCAGCTAGGTAAACCGGCTTAGTTTTGTCAAAATATTTGTCAATAAATTTTATTAACTCTCGCTCAACTTGTGTACTCGGCTGGCCACTTTGAAGGTTTTGCTCTAACAAGGCCTGGCGTACCGCGCTAAACTTATCCCAAAACTCGCCGACCATACGTTGCTCGGCGAGTACGGGATCAACACTCACCACCGCCTCATAAGTAGCGACCTCACTAAAGTCCCAGCCAGTTGCAATAGCTGCAACTTCTAGAATTTTATCTTCGACTGGGTCAAGCCCGGTCATTTCTAGGTCAATCCATAATAAGCTAGCTTTGCTCATACCCCTCCTACATTTTACCCGGCACTTTTACACCTAAAATATCTAGCGCGTGCGTCATGACTTGCGCGGATTTCTTAAGAACCATCAACCTGGCTGAGCGCGTAGCGTCGTCGGCTGAATTGACCGGATTTTTTTCGTAATACTGGTTCAAAGTTTTTGCCAAATTGTGAGCAAAAAAGGCAATTCGGTGCGGCTCAAGCAAATTTGCTGAATGTCGCACAATATCGGGATATTCTAGCAGCGCCTTGATCATCGGTTTCTCTGCCGCAAAGTCGTAGTCTGAAAAATCTACCATCTCGAAACCCCGGTTCGACTCTAGAATTTTATTGATGCGCACAGTCGCGTACTGCACATACGGCCCCGAAAACCCAGTTAACGCAAAAATAGTTTTCCAGTCAAACAATATGTTGGTGCGCCGATCGCTCGTGAAATCGTTAAACTTGATGGCCCCCAGAGCAATCTTCTTAATATCTTCTTCACTAACGTCTCGACCCTTAACAGTTTCGCGGGCCTTAGCTTCAGCCTGATCAAGTAATTCTTCCATCAACACCACACCCTTGCGCGAGCTCATTTTTTCTCGTACGCCATCTTCGCTAATCTGATCGATAATGCCAAACCACAAGTGGACCATTTCGATGTCGCCCAGGCCAATCTTTTTAGCCATGGCGAATAGCTGCTCAAAATAGAATTTTTGCTCGGCGCCCACAGCGTGGATGATGCGATCTGGCTTAAATTCTTTTTCACGATACAACATGGTAGCCAGGTCTGTTGTAGCATATAGCGCCGCACCATTCGACTTCAACACCAAGAGTGGTACATCGATGCCTTGCTCATCTAATCGACAGATAACCGAACCATCTGAGTTCTTTTCGAAAACGCCGGCCTTCAAGAGCCGCTCAACTTCAGCTTTGCCTTGCTTCGCAAAAAACTTTTCACCTAGCTCATAGTCGGTCTCAATCTCCAGCCGGTCCATAACATCATGAATGTGCTTCAACGAAACTTCGTTAAACAAGTCGCTATAGCGCGTAGCTTCAGCGTCGCCATCTTCTAACCTCAACAACCAATCTTGCACTTGGTTAGCCAAAGTGCGCTCGCCTTTAGCCTCTTCTTCTTTAAGGGCTTTTTTAGTTTTTATATAGACATCACCCAGTTCATAAACGCCTCGCTCGGCTAGGGCTGCCTCACTGCTAAACTTCAAAAAGCCAACTACCCAGATTCCAAATGGTGCGCCATAATCACCTAGGTGATTATCGGTTATCACTTTCCAACCGGTTACTTCCATTAATCTTTTAACAGCCCAACCCTGATTACCAGGTCTTAGGTGCCCTACGCTGTATGGTTTGGCCACATTTTGACTTGGATACTCTACAAGCACTGTTTTGCCAGCACCATCATCATTTCCACCGTAACTTTCACTCCACTGCTCATCTAGAACCTGGTTGAGCCAAACACCGCTAAGCTTGATGTTTAGGAACCCAGGCCCAGCAACCTCAGCATCGTAGCTCAGCTTACTAGTAATCGCTTCGGCAATCTCTCGAGGGTTTTTACCAACCCGTTTGGCCAGCTGCATCGCAACGTTAGTTGAAAGGTCACCATGCGCCGCATCACTTGGCACAGTCAATTTAATCTCGGTTTTTTCGCCGAACAATTCATGCACGGCATCTTGTATATCAATAGCTACCTCATCCATATACCACTATTATATACGTTTACTCTCTTACACGCCACTCTTCACATCAAAGGTTAGCTCTTCAAAAAAGTGCCCGTCCGAATTAAGCACCAAGTAAATCAGCTCACGAGCGCCTGGGACCATTTCGATACTAGTTAAATCATCTAAGCTTACCCACCGGGCAAAACTGCTTAACCGCACGCTGTCTTTAAGCAATTCCTTATAAAACACATGCGTAAAAACGTTAGACACCATATAGCCGTCAACTGATGTTTTAACATAGCAATCACCCACGTGTATCAGCTGATCCGTAAGCACATTGGTACGCTCGTGTAGCTCCCGTTGTGCGGAATCGGAGATTGACCGATCATCAACATGAGTTTTGCCAAGTGGTAACCCCCAAGCATCCAGAAACGGTTGCTTACCACGACTGCTCAAAACTACTTCATCATACTCATTTTTGACTAATATACCCGTAGTAATTTTTGATTGTAGAACTGGCCTCATAGACCGCATACTTAAGCGATCAACATATTGCAAGCCTTTTGGAGTTAGGTGATAGTCTCGACCATATTTGGCGATAAAACCCTGCCTGAGTAGTTTGCTTAAGTGGTAAGAATACAGGTTGCTATCTGTTCGTGGTGGTCGCATTTCACTAAAACGGGCCGTCGGCTTATAAGCCAGCGCACGGACGATATGTTTTTCAATATGATGTGTTATCTCATCCATCTACTGCTAAGTTTACCACACCGTCTTGCTCAATGGAATACTTTTTGCATGATAATTACCCTAGTAGTATCAATATTGTTTGACTCAAACTATACTTTCTATACGCCGCCGTAAAGCTGGTTTACTATAGAAACATAAGCAACAAGTTAAATGAAAAAGGAGAACTAAATGAAGCCAAACCTATACATCAGCACCGGCAGTCTAATAGTAAACCTAATGATAGCCGACGGACAGGGTCGCATAGAAACTGATCGCTTATTTGAGCTGGGTCGATTTATGCAAAAACGCCTGCGCGAAAAAGGCGCCTGGAAAACATTTGGTTGCGTGTTCTTAGATATGCGCACCCAAACAGTCAATGCCGCCATGCGCTACTTGGGTGACCATTTCACCCAAACTAACGGAGCCATCCATGAAAAACGATCCGTACCAAAAGATCTAGTAAAGGTATACGAACTCGAGCCAGTCGTCGCAGAGGTGTTCGACGAATTCCTAGAGGCTACACCCGTGCAACATCACTTTACTAGCCTGAAACCATCCCTAATTTAAACCCACTTATTAGTCAACTTATTTAAGGCTCTTGATGAACTCAACAAACAATGGGTGCGGCTGCATTGGGCGCGAACGAAACTCGGGGTGAGCTTGAGTGGCCACAAAGAATCTATTACCAGGTGCTTCAACAAATTCAACTAGTTTACCATCGGGTGATGTGCCGCTTACCACCACTCCGCCCTTTTCAATCTCGGGCAGAAACTTTTGATTGACTTCAAAGCGGTGGCGGTGGCGCTCCACTACATTGGCCGTACCATAGATTGCGACTGTGCGGCTGTCAGGCTTTAGTATTGCTGGGTAGTCCCCCAGCCGCATTGTGCCGCCAGTTGACTCCTTGCCCTTTTGCCCAGCCATGATATACACCACATTCTCGGGCGTCTCGGAGTCGAGCTCCTCGGTGTTGGCGCGTACCAAACCGCCAAGCCGGGCGGCCGCCACTACTGCCATCTGCAGGCCAAGACATAAGCCAAGATAGGGCTTGTCGTGTTGCAGGGCATAACTTGCTGCTGCGATCTTACCATCTAACCCACGCGTGCCAAAACCGCCAGGCACCAACAGGCCGTCTACATCTGCAAAGTCTTCATCTGCGGCACGTTCAGCATCAATCCAGCGGATGTTTAAGCCCACGCCACTCTTCCAGGCAGCTGCTTTCAGAGCTTCAGTTACAGATATGTACGTATCAGTGTTATCAACATATTTAGCCACCAGCCCCACCGTGACACTGCGCTCAGGCTGCTTGGCAATTTGTGCCACGAGTTTTTCCCACGTGGTCATGTTTGGATTACCGTGATTTACGTAACGATCGAGTGGCCCTAGGGCACCGCCCTTTACCATATTAAGCGGCACCTCGTAAACTGACCGCGCATTAGGTAGTAAAACTACCGCGTCTTCGTCTATACCCGAAAAAGTAGCCAGTTTACGACTAATTACATCGGCGCCCGTTACTTTTGGCGCATCTACTCGAGCCGCTACCATATCTGGGATAATGCCAAATTCACGCAAGTCGCGCAGAGCATTTTGGGCCGGCTTAGTTTTATACTCCCCGCTAGTTGAAAGATATGGCACAAATACCGCATGCACATAAAAACAGTTTTCGCGACCGACACGGACCGGGAATTCGCGGATGGCTTCGACAAAATGCGAGCCCTCAAGGTCGCCCACTGTGCCGCCGATTTCTACGATATGGATGTCACTACCAAAGTTAGCTGCGTTGTCCAGGAAAGTCTGTTGCACCAAGCCCGTTACGTGCGGCACCAGCTGCACCGTGTTACCGCCAAACTTGCCAGCACGCTCATCGTCTATCAAGCTTTTATACAGTTTGCCGCTGGTCCAGATGGAATCACCAGTCATTTCCTCGTCTAAGAAACGTTCGTAGTGCCCTAGGTCCAGGTCCGTCTCCGCTCCATCGCGGGTTACAAAACATTCGCCGTGTTCGCGCGGGTTAAGCAGCCCGGCATCGACGTTAAAATACGGATCGCATTTCTGCATGCTAACTTTAAAGCCTTTGGCTTTTAAAATAGCGCCGATTGACGCCGCCGTTATACCCTTGCCAACACCGCTAATCACACCGCCGGTCACGAAAATATATTTAACACCATTAGTAATATTGTTTGTTTTTGACATTTTCACCTCCAAAATATGCCTGTTTTCTCTATTGTAACACTAGACCTAGTGTCCGCCAAGTGTGAAAAATACTACATATAGTGTTTACGTTAAAAACAACCGACCAGGCGTAAACCTGGCCAATTTCTCTTGGCGGAGAGAGAGGGATTCGAACCCTCGATAACCTTACGGCCATACACGCGTTCCAGGCGTAATTTCCAAGCGTGCGCCCTAACCCAGTCTCCGCTTGTCAATATTATAGCAATAACAGATACGAAAATCAAAAATAGCAGCTGGTCGGACTGCTATTTTTTTGAGTTTGACACCACATTTTGACACCATAAGTGCCAAAATGTGGACTAAAACGCCATGCTTTCGGCGTATTTTTCTAGTGCTTCCTTTTTACTTTCGATTGTTGAATGTTGGTAATTGTTCATGGTTGTATAGGGTGAAGCGTGTCCAAGAATCATTTGGGCGTCTTTGATTGACACACCGGCCTCTTTTAGCGATGTAGCGGCAAAATGACGCAAACTATGCAAGGTAACGGTCGGTAAGCCAGTTTTCTTGATAATTTGCTCAAACTCCCATTGCAAACTATTGGGTTTGACCAATTCACCATTAACCACAGATATTGCTCCGGTTTGATTTATGGGACGTAACTCATTTAGCAACTTCTCAATATGTGGCAAGATTGGCAAATCCCGTTTACTGTTTTTGGTCTTTGGCTCGCACACTTCTAACGCATTTCCGACATAGGTATATTGTTTGCGTATCCGAATTTTATCGTTCGCACAATCAACATCGTCCCACCCAAGCGCTAGCGCTTCACCTCGCCTAACACCATAGGTTAACAACATTTCAAATATGAAGCGGTACTTGCTTTCTCTTATAGCGTCCTTAAATACCAGTGCCTGCTCTTTATTCCAAACTTTCTTTTCGGGCATTTCATACTTTGGTAAATAAACGTTGCGAGCAACATTCTTGCTCACAAGGTCTTTGCCCAGTGCGTACTTTAATGCAGCCGATAATGTGTTGCGGATTATCTGTGCTACGCGAGGTGTTATACCCTTTGACAGTTGAGAATCTAGCATACACTGAACATCTGTTGATGTAAGCGACGACAGATTCTTTTTGCCCAGATACGGAACGATATGTTTGCGAATTGTCCCCAAATACTTATACCTTGTGCCTTCGTTCACTGTGGGGGCGATTTTTATCCAACTGAGTAGGTAATCTTCAACTTTGAGCCCATTGTGTAATACTGGGGTTCCAGAAGCAGCAGCGTACATCTCTTTACGCATCAGACTTCTTGCTTCCTCGGCGGTTGCGCCATATACGGATTGGCGTTTTCGAGTTCCGTCAAGCAAGGTAATCATATAGCGACCTTGCCATCTACCGTCTTTGCGCAGGCTAACTGAACCGTCGTTTCTGCGCACTCGTTTACTAGAAGCCATTTTGACCTCCTTCGTAGTTATTGAGAGAGTCGATGAAATTCGCCACATCGTGAGGGCGAAACAATGTTCGCCCGAATAGCTTGACGGCTACCATTTGCTTGCTGTTCATCAATTTATACAGCGTTGAACGCCCAATGTGTAGGGTTTCGCAAACTTGCTCCATATCTAGTAACTGAATACTCATATCACTATTGTGTCGCACATTTTGCGTTTTGTCCGCCCCTACTGCTGACTTTTCCACGCCCTCGGTTGTTGTGGGCTTTTTACCACATAGGTCCATAGTAAAACTACTGTCGCTCATTTCCGAACCTTCCAAATGTTAATTGGCTTCATCTCGTTAATGGCCTCGCGAACGAAATCCAAGTCTTTCATCTGGCTTTCAGACGGTGCAGAGTCTAGGCCTTTGACAGCTCCCCATGCAAATCGTGAGAATCGGTCACAAACTACATCTTTTATCCAATTCAGCCCTGCGACAGTAGCAAGCATTACGAACCCCAACCGCGCAAATGACTTCATCGGCGTCATCCTATCTTCTTTCAGAATATCCAGGTAGACCGCTTTCAAGTCTTTTTTCTTTGGTAATGTCTTAGGGATTGTATCCACAAGCCCATCCCAATGTGACAGCAGCACCTTCCTGGCAATGTCCGACGAAAACAAATCCGAATAGGTAGTTTGTGTTGGGTCTTCGCCAATCTTTTTCAGCGTAGATTTAATGATTTTCTTACCATTTAACCTCACCTCAAATCTTGGTACGGAAATTGGTTTCAGTTCTTCTAGTTTATCCATTACGGTTTGTGAAAACATCCCCGACGTTTCCATTGACCGTTTCGGACTTACTTTCATTGAGCGCAGGTCGGCGATTTTATCGTACAGCACAACGTCCAATGAATTGGAGTGAATGTGAAACGCTCGACTGTTATTCTTCACGTAACTGGTATGCTGCCAGTCGTAGCGACCATGAACATTTACTTTACTTAAACTATTGGCAAGCGATTGTGTCACAGACAGCGTATCGAAAAATATGATATTCTTGCTAAAATCTATTTTTCGCACGTCGGCATTTAGTATTTGCTCTGGGTCTAAGTCAAACCCCATTTCTTTGAGTCGGTCAAGCAGAACCTGCGCCACTTTGAGCATTTTATTGTCGCCAAGTTCTGAGAAGTTCTCTCCAAAATATAGTTTCGGCAACGATGCCTCTATCAGCAACTCGAACACAACACCAATATCTGCAACTGGTCGCTGTACATATGTTAATCTTGGATAATATTTGTCATTACCCAATGAATTATTGTTTGTATATGCCCGAAAATAACCAAAGTATTCAGGGCTGATGGAATCTAATCTTGGCGTAAAACCCAGATTAGCATCTCTTAATGGTTTGTTTAGCCTTACGGCTAGTTTTATTGTATCTATCACGACTTTCCTCCTTTTGGATTAGGAGGCATTGCGCAATGCCGAGTTTAATATTTGCTCGAGCATACCCCAAGCCTAACAAACAAAATAACCCCTGTACAAAAGTACCTACGTATATCTATATATACCCATAAATACCGTTATTTAGCGGATGAAATAGTTTTTATTTCTTTGTCAATTTCAGTTTTATCGACCTTGTAGATTTTTAGGTCGTTTTCAGTAACGGGATTTTTAATCGCAAGACCCTTTTTCGACACATTAAACATTACCTCTTTTAATTTCTTGGGAATTTTTAGATTTTTTATGACCGATGCTGGGTCTTTAGCTATCCCATCCTTAAATGTAATTTTGCCGGATGAGCTATTAAGGACGGCTGATATAATTTTGTTAGCATTACTACCATAATTTAATCTCTGTATTTCAATCTCATTCAAAAATAGTGTTCTGCCATTTCCACTAACCGCTAGCGTATAAACGGCTTCGCTGCTATCGGTCGGTTTCGCGTCAGCCACTTTACCGTCAGGGTTAGTTTTTGCCAATTTATAACCATCAACAACAAATTTCTTATACAACCATTCAACATCCGGCCACAACTCTTTAATCCCATTCCAGATAGTGAAATAATTTTCATACGGTTTATCTACTCCTGCTTTTTCGGCAATCTTTTCTTCTTCCGCAAACCTTGCCAATTCATCTTCGGTAAAATCTGGTCTCTGCATAACATCATTCATGTCGGCATATTCGCCAAGTTCTACGTCGAGTGAAAATATAGCCTTCCTTGACTCCATATCTTCTCTATATCTAGCAAAATCTCTATCTAAGACGGTGGCCGATTCCAATAATGACTTAATACTGGACAATAGTTTCTTAGACTCTTTCTCATGGGTTTCCTGATCATACTTTGCGTTTTCTGCACCCCAATCTTTTGCTAATACCAATATCGCATTGACTGGCGATTTCACTTCGCGCAACAATAACGAGCGTTTGTGTCCGACGTCTTTTAATGCTTCTACCAAATCGCTAGTGGAGTTAATCTTCATGACTTTATAGATTATACAATTTTTACGGTATTTTTGCTAAATAACACCTTACGATTTTGCGAATTCTGTGCTACAATTGGAATGCTAAAACATCTTAAAAACCTAGGCACGATTTTGTGTCTTCACGGAAAAATTGCGGCCATGTGCTCAATCAAAGTCCGTGAAGACCTAGGTTGGATGTTTTAGCGAACAGCACGTGGTCGCTATTTTGTTTCGGTAAATAGCGAGCACCAAAATGAAAGGAGTTCGCTATGACGAGATTAACCGACCACGAAATTCGCGACATCAGCGAATATCTACAAAACGGCAAACCGCTGCCCGACAAATATCGTTTTCTGCTGTTCGAGGATAAGCGCGAGGTGGAGTTGGTTTGGAACGGCAAGACCGCCGAGGTGACCAATGTGATTTTACCTTTCCAAACGATTGAGACGGTGGACGAACCGCGCGACGAGACCAAAATCAAGATGCAGGCATCGCTATTTGATACCGGCGGTCGACAAATTAGTGGCTGGACGAACAAGTTAATTTGGGGCGACAACAAACTGATTTTGTCGAGCCTGAAAAATGGGTCGATGCGCGAGGAAATTGAGAAGCAAGGTGGCATTAAGTTGATATACATTGACCCGCCGTTTGATGTGGGCGCAGATTTTTCGATGAACGTGGAAATCGGCGACACGACGCTGACCAAGCAAGCCAGCGTTATCGAGGAAATTGCCTATCGCGACACCTGGGGCAAGGGCGCAGACAGTTTCATCGCGATGATTTACGAGCGGCTGAGTTTGATGAAGGATTTGTTGGCGGAGGATGGGAGTATTTATGTGCATTGTGATTGGCGAACTACTGGTTATATGAAGTCTGTTCTTGACGAACTATTTGGCGACGGTAACTTTCGTAATGAAATTATATGGCAAGGTGCCGTTGGTGATACATCAGAGAAAAATAAAAAGTTTATAAAGTCGCACGACACTATCTGGTTGTTTACTAAAAACGATAGTTACACCTGGAACGAAGTTTATCAGCAGTTTAGCGACGCAAGTGAAAAGCAATATAAAAATAAAGACGAAAAAGGTTTCTATCGCATTGCCCCGATAGATAACCCTGGCGGTAGTGGCTACCAATATTCATTAGGCTACGGTGAAAAAATGCCAGCGAATGGCTATCGTATGCCAAAAGAGACTGCGTTAAAATGGCTGGAAGAAGGTATTTTAGATGTTAGACAAGGTCGTGTGCCTGGTAGAAAATTATACAAAAATCAAAACGGCGTTCGTTGTCGGGATGTATGGGCTGACCTACCATCATTACAGGGCAGTGAAAATCAAGGCTATGCTACTCAGAAACCAGAGGCACTGCTCGAACGCATCATCAAAGCCAGCAGCAACGAAGGCGACTTAGTAGCCGACTTCTTTATGGGCAGTGGCACAACTATCGCGGTGGCGGAAAAATTGGGACGCAAATGGATTGGCTCTGACCTGGGCAAGTTCTCAATCAACACGGCGCGCAAACGAATGATTGCTGTTCAACGTGAACTAAAAAAGGCTGGACAGGATTATCGGGCGTTCGAGATTCTGAACCTGGGCAAATATGAACGCCAATATTACATTGGTCAACACATCGACGAACGAGTGGAAAACGCCGCTGATTTAGAACGCCAACGCGAAATGGCGTTCGCCGATTTAATCACGCAGGCGTATCAAGCTGAAAAAATGGACGGCTTCACCACCTTTGTCGCCAAGAAAAATGCTCGCGCCGTGGCGATTGGACCGGTTAATCTGCCGGTTAGCCGTGATTTTGTAAATACCGTTTTGACGGAAGCACGAGAAAAACAAATCACCAAGGTTGATATCTTGGCGTTTGATTTTGAGCTTGGTATGGGCGACAACGCTCGCGACGAGGCGAAGGAAATGGGCATTGATTTGGCGCTGAAATATATTCCGCGTGACGTGTTTGACAAACGCGCTATCGAGAAAAAACAGGTGAAGTTTTATGACGTGTCGTATATCGAGGTCAAGCCGATTGTACGCGGGCGCGGAAATGTGAAAACAGTGGCAATTGAACTGACTGATTTTGCGTGTTTTTATAATCAGGACGTCAATACTAACCTGAGACCTGGTCAGAGTAAGGCGATAATTCGTTCCGGTCAAGTGGTCAAAATCAGCAAGGACAAGGACACTGAAATCGAGAGTGAGGAGATTTTGACGAGGCATTGGAGCGATTGGATTGACTATTGGAGCGTCGATTTTGATTACGAAAGCCGGCCGGAAACTGTGCGAGAGGGCGATGACGATGTAGCAACTGGCAATTTCGTTTTTGAGAACGATTGGCAAAGTTTCCGAACCAAGAAAAACCGTCAGATTGAATTGACCAGCGTGGAACGCGAAATTGCTGGTGGACGACGTTACAAAATTGCTATCAAGGTAGTTGATATTTTCGGCAACGACACGATGAAAATAATCGAGGTGGGGGTGTAATATGGCACTGAGTAAGGATTTTCCAACTTCGCCGCACGCGATACTCGACCCCAGTGTGCGTTGGGTGCCAGGCGAAGAAACCAGTCCACGCGACCGATTTAATTTACTGCCGCCATTAGTGTCGGTGTTGCGCGAGAAAGTCAAAACGTGGCGCGATAATGATTACGCTGGCGCGTCGGACACGTCGCGGGCATTGTTGAAATTCTGGTTTGAAACCGAGCATATTGTTGAACGTGGCGATAACACATTCGAATTTCGCTATTATTTTGCCCAACGCGAGGCTGTTGAAACGATAATCTACTTACACGACATTGCGAGGGCAATGACACCGTACGACTTAATGGCATTTGATGGTTCGGGCGAATTAACCCGCAATATGTTCCCCGAAGATTGGCGGCGTTATGTGGTGAAAATGGCGACTGGCGCGGGCAAAACCAAAGTGCTGGCTTTGGCGTTGGTTTGGGCATTCTTTCATAAAACTTACGAGGAAGATTCCGATTTAGCGCGTAACTTCTTGGTGATTGCACCGAACATCATCGTGCTTGACCGTATTCGCAAAGATTTTGAGGGGTTGAAGATGTTTTTTGAAGATCCGATGTTGCCCGACAATGGTTTTATGGAACGTGATTGGCGAGCGGATTTTCAACTGACGCTACATATCCAAGACGACGTGAAACTGACGCACAAAACTGGCAACATTTTCCTGACGAATATTCACCGTGTTTACGACCGCATCGACAAAACGCCGAGTGCCAGTGATGAAAATACGATGGGCTTTTTCCTGGGCGAGCGACCAGTGGCGTCCACCAACGACAGTAAAGTTGACTTGGGCGATATTGTGCGCGACATCAACGAACTAATTGTGCTAAACGACGAGGCGCACCATATTCACGATGAACGTATGAGTTGGTTCAAGTCAATTGAAGACATCCATAATCGGCTGAAAATGAAGGGTGATAAATTGGCGCTCCAAATTGACGTGTCTGCTACGCCAAAAAAAGATAATGGCGCGGTGTTTCCGCAGGTTGTTAGTGATTATCCGTTGGTTGAGGCGATTGCGCAAAATATCGTCAAACATCCAGTCCTGCCCGACGAGGCATCGCGAGCAATGCTCCACGAGACTCAAAGTGCCAAGTTTACCGAGAAATATGCCGACTATATTAACCTTGGCGTAACCGAGTGGAAGAAAGCCTATAACGAACTGATTAAAGACAACAAGAAAGCCGTGCTGTTCGTGATGACAGACGACACCAAAAACGGTGACGATGTTGCGCAATACTTGGAAGCCACCTATCCTGAATTGCGCGATGCGGTGCTAACCATTCATACCAATAAAAGCGGTGAGATTTCAGAAACGACCAGCGGCAAGAGTAAGGAAGAATTGGAACTGCTACGCAAACAGGCTAACGAAATTGACAGTCTCGCTAGTCCCTACAAAGCTGTTGTGTCGGTGTTGATGCTGAAAGAAGGTTGGGACGTTCAAAACGTAACGACAATTGTCGGGTTGCGGGCTTACTCGTCCAAAGCCAAGATTTTACCCGAGCAGACCTTGGGGCGTGGTTTGCGCCGAATGTTTCGTGGTCAAGATAGCGTTGCCGAAGAAGTCAGCATTATCGGCACGGATGCCTTTATTGAGTTTGTTCAATCTATTAAAAGCGAGGGTGTGGAACTCGAATATAGCAAAATGGGGCGCGGGACTGGCGCGAAAACACCGCCAGTTATCGTGATTGATGAGGACGATAAGACCAAAGATTTGGATAAATTGGATATTGAGATTCCGATTTTATCACCGCGTGTGATGCGCGAGTATAAAAACTTTTCTGATATTAACATCAATGATTTGGAGAAGTACGGGTTTAAGCCATTGGCGGTTAAACAATTTTCCAACGAGGAGCAAGCGCAAATCACTTTCCGTCGCATTGCCGATGACGAGGTTTCGCACATTACCGAACTACCCAAGGCAATTATCACGGACGGCACGAGCGCAGTCGGCTATTTTTCGCAAACCATTATGCATGATTTACGCTTGGTCAGTGGTTATGATGTGTTATATGGCAAAATCAAAGATTTTATCAGCGGCAAATTGTTCGGTCAAACTGTCGGTTTTGACGATAAAAACATTTTGCGTAACCTTCAAGAAGTTGAGGCGCGTCGAATGATTGTTGAGGCGTTCAAGAAAGCGATTAACGATTTGACGGTGGTTGATAAGGGCGAAACAATGATTGCCAAGAAAATTCAGGTGCGTAACACGCGGCCGTTCGTAGTGACGCCACAAGAAGTTTTGGTGCCGAAGAAGAGCGTGTTTAACAAGATTATTGGCGATAGCCATTTAGAATTGGAATTTGCGGCGTTCCTTGAAAAATGTGATGATGTAGTGTCTTACGTCAAAAACTATTTCGCGGTTGGTTTTTCGATTGATTATCAAAATAGCGATGGAGAAATTTCCAAATATTACCCAGATTTTATTGTCAAAACAGTTTCGGGTGATATTTGGATTGTCGAGACTAAGGGCTTACAAGATTTGGACGTTGCGCCAAAACGTCGGCGGCTACAGCAGTGGATTACGGACATCAATCAATTGCAGGACAGAACAAAATTCCATGAGTTGTTTGTGGATGAAAAAGAATTTAACGATTATAAAGCAAAAAGTTTTAGTGAACTAGTAGGAGCCTTTACGAAAGACGACGAGAACAAGAATGAACAGCAACCTGGCAAATGAGCACAACTCAGCCAAGTGCGATATAATCGAGGCTAACAATGAGCAGTAACCCATTATTCCCAGACAGCAAAAACAAGAGCCCTTTCGTCGGTTACGAGGGCGCAGTCTTAATGGACGACATTGGCCACATGGAAGCCGAACACAAGGTGCGAAAACAACAGCAAACAGTGTATTACGCCGTAAGTAGCCCAACCAACACGGAGCCATTGACTGCTCACGATTGGTGGGTGGCTTTGAAGTGGATGTTTATCCTGCTTGGTCTAGGTATTTGCGGTATGTTCGACGCTATGCCATTTTACTTTACGATTGTCGCCATTATCGTTATCGAGTCTATTGTTCGGTCTGTTATCAAGAAACGAAACGCCAGACAACTAACAGCTAAGGCTATCAAGAAGCCTAAAGAGCAACCGAAGAAGCCAAAAACGAAGGCTACATCAAAACCGGCTGCCGTTGCGAAACCAACTATCATCAAGGAACAAGTTTATACAGAAGCAAAACCTTCCTCTTACATCGCAATCGCAACAATTGCTGTTTTCGGCGTTTGTCTGCTTATACTACCCGAGGGCACTGGCTATGTCTTAGGTGCTGCTATTGCTTTGTCGCCAATTGGGCTTATTGTTTGGCTTGTTGTGCGAGCGGCTCAGAAATCTCACACAAAATCCACCAAAAAGCCCTAATCCTTTTATAGTATTGAATTTCACCGCCCTAAGGTACACACACCTAATAGCGCCTCGCCGGTCATTATTTCATACTGTTTTATAATTCTTCACAGCAACTCACAGCAGACTATATGAATCTTTATGCTCTGTGGCCTCACTGGGCATGTTCTGAGGCGTTTTACCGCCCTCGGGCGCGTCCCAGTCCTTATCTTCAACTACTACAATTCTTATCTCATTATCAGTGTAGAAGTCTGTCGGGTCTTTGTTCTCGGCGTCTGCCAGTTCTTTTAGCAAGGTATTGGCGGCTTTGGCGTCACCATTCATCGCCAAGTTTAACAACGCAAAATACAAGGCTTCCAGATAACTTTTATTGCCAATCTGTTCACAAATCCGTTTCGCGCTACTGCCGAGCAACATGTTCGGGTCAATGTCACCAGTTAAAATCCGCTGAATTACGGTTTTACGATTAACAGACCCTTTCTTACGCCCTCTTTGACGTCGTGAGTCGTAACCTTTGCTGAATGGTTTTAGGTTGTTGGTTCTATTCATGGTTATTACTATTCTACTTAAATAATTTATACAGGCTTTACAGATAGGAAAATTGAAAAAATGACCTGTGTTATACTTTTAGCAGCCCCAAGCAACCACTGGGGGTGGCGAATTAAAACATCGTCAACCCAAGTGAACAGAACGAGGACTCTCTCCGAGTCCTTTTTCTAATTGTAAATATAGGAATATCTTCTCAAACACTGCTTGAATCATAGTTGTGCAGACAGCATTACCACACATCTTGTATCTTTGGCTATCGCTTATTGGTTTACCATTATTACCATACTGTGTCCAGTTGTCAGGAAAACACTGTAACTTCTCGCATTCTAAGGGGGTGAGGCGGCGAATTCGCTTATCGCACAGCACCGCAGGTTCATTGTACCCACCGACTCCACGGTATGACGCCGTAATAGTATTTACAGTATTCTTTCGCACGGCTTTGTCTCTGGTTCTTGAATACGACACTATTACATCAGATTCAAGAACGGTGCGAGTTTCTTGTGTCCAATCGGTAGAAAATATTTGTCCAATGGGTTGCTCTCTAAGACTTCCGACAATGATAACACGTTCTCTTGTTTGAGGAGTGGCGAAATTGACGCTGTTAAGCACAGACCATTCGCAATCATACCCCAATTCTGCAAACATGGATACAATGGACGCGAAGGCTTGTCCGTCCGATTGAGACAATAAACCTTTAACGTTTTCAAACACGAATAATCTAGGCCGTTTTGCTTTAAGTATTCTAGCCAATTCAAGGAATAGTTTTCCTCTTGGGTCGGCAAATCCAGCACGTTTGCCGATACTACTGAATGTTTGGCAAGGGAAACCACCGACGAGGATGGTAAAATCTGGAATGTTATCGGTGCTAATTTTTGTGATGTCGCCATAATTTTTGCTTTCTGGGTAGTGGCGCATATAGACAGACTCAGCAAATTTATCTATTTCGCTATGTCCTATTATCTCCACCTCTGTATTTGTAGTTTTGCTAGCATTGATGATGCCATGTTCAAAACCGCCAATACCGCTGAAACAACTAAAAACTTGCACACTTCCCATTATCTTTGTTTTAACTCTTTACTACTCCTATTGTAGCAAGGGCGGCGGATTGAATGTTCGGGTTGCTCTACTCCTTACGAAAACAGCCATAATATGGTAAGATATAGGGCACGGAAGCGTGTCCGAGTGGTTTAAGGGGCTCGATTGGAAATCGAGTAGGGTCGCAAGGCTCTCGGAGGTTCGAATCCTCTCGCTTCCGCCAATTCTAGTCTTTAACGGTTCAGCAGGCCAGGGAGAAGAAATCCCACGGCACAATCAATGACTGTTCGTCATCTGACAGTGCTAGGTTTGATTGACAAATAGTCAACCCATACTTACACTGAACTCGTTTCATCGTATTAGATACTTGAACAGGTGACTTTTTACCCTTACCGACCTCAATCGCTATGGAATCAACGCCTCTCTTTAAGATGAAGTCTGCACCATTTTCTGCGCTATCATAATACACTTCACCCTGATTAGTATTGTTGAAATTTCTGTAATAATGCAGGCCAGCTATGTCTTCTAGCAGCCTACCTTCTCGGGTCGACATAGTGGCAGATGAGCCGGCAAGGTGGAAAAACGCCGCCCTAATGACAGAACTAGAAAATAGGTATTTAGACGGTTTTTTCGCCGAATTGATTTGAGACCCATGTGGCATAACGCGTATAAGCAGTTCTGATTTTGTTAGTGTCTCTAAAATATTGGCTACGGTGAGCGGACTTTTAACGCCCAATACATCGGCTAGTTTGTTGTTACTTATCGCATCGCTTTCAGCCAGAATATAGAGAAGCCGCATAATTACAGGAATCGTATCCGAACTAAAACGACCAAGCTCCGGTATATCCTTGGTGATAACTTTATCGACCGAGGCAAGAACCGACTCATACACATCGCCTATGGTCTTTTCGGATAACGCAAAAGGTAAACTGCCAGCAGCTATGTAATACGTCCAGTGCCGTCTATCTACTTTTGACCAATATCTATCAACGTCATTTTTGAGAACCGACAAGCGTTCGTAGCATTCCTTGGCTGACTGGCTAGAATAAAGAGCTGTCAACAACTTAGATTTCAGATTAGACTCTGGATAGACGTCATATTTTATCATCTCAAATTCGCAAAAATTCATAGGATATAATCGCTCGATTGCCGCTCTGCGCCCAGATATATCCGCATCATCTTGTAGGTGTACCGCAGAAGAACCACTACAAATTATGAACACTTTGTTTGACCGTTCATTAAGTGCTTTAAGTACTGGCGCCCAATTAGAATCACTTTGTACTTCGTCAATTAGCAAAACGGTTGGCTTCGTCAGAACCTCGTAGCTTTCACCAATTAGCCTCTCATATTCTGACAATAAGTTCATAAGATTGGCTCCGATGGTGTCAACGGCTTCATTGAGCGAGAAGTATAACAAGTTTATCGAGTCACCGTATTCGTCATTGAGATAATAATATGTCTGGGCCAGTATCGTGGTCTTGCCCGTGCCACGTAAACCAGGGATTATGACCCACCTCTTTCCGACTCGTCCCCCGAGAAAATCGTCTACGTATTGTTTTGTTTTTATGAATATATTTCTCTTTGGATACGCCTTGCCTTTACCGTTGGTAACGTATTTTTTTAACCTATCTCTGCCAAGTGCAGTTTGGCGTTGTAGGTATGTTAATAGCTCATTTTCTTCCATAGCTTCTAGTATATCGCAATATATTAGAGATGTCAATCTTTATTATATTGCGATATGCTAGAAGAGATATCCACAGCTTCTTAGGATATGAGATTCTTATTTGCTTATGTTTTCCACAACCAACAAGTCGCCCTCTGTTTTGACGCCAATTTTGACACCACAGCACAGACGCTCGTTTGTATTTTTCTGTGTCCAAATAAAAAAATGAGCAAAACATTCAGTCATAAGTACAGCTTCTTAAAAATCACACTTTTTTATTCGTTAGGAATCCAAAATAAAAACGACCGATAAATTCAGCCGTGTATGTTCCAGGCGTGCTCCTTCAACCACTCGGACACCTCTCCACTAAATTCTATTGTAACTCATTTTTGCTCTTGTATTCCACACCCTTGCGGAAATATAATAACTACAGATATGAGTGATAAGGTGCAACCAATCATTGAGCTAAAGCAGCTCTCTAAGCGTTACGGCGTGGGAGATGCTGAGTATCTTGCTCTGAAAGACCTTGACCTCACCATTTTACCGGGTGAATTTGTTATGGTTATGGGGCCAAGTGGTTGTGGCAAAACTACTTTGTTAAACGTGATCGGCCTGCTTGATCGCTCGACCAGCGGTCAATACTTGTTGGACGGTCGCTCAGTTGAACGTGTGTCCAGGCACAAGCAAGCTAGGCTACGCAGCCAAAAAATCGGTTTTATCTTCCAAAGCTTCAACCTTATACCACGGCTGACAGTTATCGAGAATGTTGCATTACCATTAGTTTACAGGGGCTACAGCAAAGTTAGGCGGCTCAAAGTGGCCAGCAATGTGCTCAAACGGTTCCATCTGAACGAGCGCGAGTACTACATGCCTTGGCAAATGAGTGGCGGGCAAAACCAACGCGTAGCCATCGCTCGGGCACTAGTCAATAACCCGTCGATCATTTTGGCTGACGAGCCAACCGGCAACCTAGACAGCCGCTCCAGCCATATCGTAATGGAAGAGCTTAAAGAAATTCATGAACAGGGCAACACCATCGTCATGGTGACCCACAACGCTTCGCTGACAACTTACGCTACGCGAGTTATCAATATGCTCGATGGCCAAATAGACACCGACATCAAAACTACCGCCGACGAAGACTTGCCGGTTGCCGAAGAAGAGCCAAAGAAGAAGCGCCGTGGCCGGCCTAAGAAAAGCGCGGAGAAAAGGTCATGAGAATGCTATTCTTCAACCACGTCAGTAACGCCATGGACTCATTTAGATCTAACCGCTCACGCTCAATCTTAACTGCTCTCGGCATCGCTATCGGCATGGGCTGTATTGTGCTGATCCTTAGCATGAGCGGCGGGCTAAAAAAGCTTATCGAGTCTCAAGTTACTGGCGCAGATGGCAATATCATAGTGGTTCGCCCCGAGTCTAACCGCGGCGCTAATGACAAAAACTTCCTGTCAGTGATCAACACTAGCCAAACCTACGCCCGCAGTAGCTTAACTATAGATGATCTCAAAACCATTAGTAAGATCAAGAACATCTCGGCAGCAGCCCCGCTAGCAGTTTCAGAAAACGACCTTAAGGGCGATCACGATCTAACTGCCGGGAAGGTCGTAGCCACCAACGAACACTTGCCCAACACCGCCAGGCTTACACTAGCAAACGGTCAGTTTTTGGGTGAAAACCTCAGCAGGAACTCTATCGTGCTAGGCTACACCTTGGCCCAACGATTATTTGATTCATCTGAAGTGGTAGGTGAAACTGTTAAGATCAAAGGTGTATCATTCTTGGTGGTTGGGGTGTTACAAGAGTTGGACAATCCGATAAACTATAACGATATTGATTTCGATGAGGTGGCGTTCATCAACTACGAAAAAGCGGCCGATCTAAACAGCGGCCTGCAGGTTCAACAGATTAACGTTAAGCTTGCTAACCAATCAGCCATACCAGCTGCATCTAGCGCTATAGAGAAGAACTTACTCAAGAGCCATAAGGGCGAGCAAGATTTTGTGGTACTGAGTGGCAAAAACATATCTAGCTCTACCAGCCGGCTGTTTGACGCTATCGCTTCAATTCTCAGCCTAGTAGCCGGGGTGTCACTTATCGTAGGTGGCATCGGGGTTATGAATATTATGCTGGTCAGTGTGTCAGAGCGTACGCGCGAAATCGGTATTGAAAAAGCTGTTGGTGCTAACAATGGCAATATTATGGTTCAGTTCTTATTTGAGTCGCTGCTGCTCAGCTTGGTTGGCGGCGTGCTAGGGCTGTTGTTTGGCTACGCCTTCGCTTTTGGCGCTGGCAGTATGATGCCGTTTAATCCTGAATTCTCCTGGGAAGTTGTTGGTATAACATTGGTGGTTTCTGTGGCAATCGGCTGCATCTTTGGCCTGTTACCGGCCGCTCGGGCCGCTCGCAAAGACCCAATTGATTCGCTGCGATTTTATCGTTAAACCTATTTGCATTCTCTAAAGCGCTTATGGTACAATAATTTCAAAGAATTAGATTTTTAACTATTTTAGAGGTGGGCAATGGTAGATGTAACTCCAACTAATAATCAAATCAGTAGCGATGACCAAGAGTTGGCCAAGGTTTTGGCCGGTGTTGGCCCAGATGAACCAGCACCAGTAGCAGAGGCGCCGGTCGACGAGGCACCAGCAGAAGAAGCTCCCGTAGTAGAGGCGCCAACAAGCGATCTAGACAGCGTTCGCACTAAAGCTCTGCAAGATATTAAGCCACTACTAGACAAACTAGACCTGCCGCCCGACGAAAAGTTCGACATCTACATTGAAGTTTTGCGCGCTAGTAACGACACTACTTTACTGCCACCAGCTTACGAAATTACTCCTGGTATCGAGAATGAAACCACTCGTGCCAACGACCTCTTGACGGTCATCCGCGAAATTGACTCAGCTAACCCACCAGCAGCTTAATCTCCTAGCCACCACTCCTTCTAAAAACCGCCAATAGCTGGCGGCTTTTAGATTTGATGTGTACATAAAAAGGCGGGCCTCTCGACCCGCCATGAATTAGCGTCGGCGATTACCACACCCCATAGGATTTAGTACATGCCGCCCATGCCGCCGCCAGCTGGAGCTGGGGCTTCAGGCTCAGGTAGGTCAACTACCACGGCGCCCATAGTGATAGCCGTAGCAGCAATACTCACCGCATTCTGCACGGCTTCTTTGGTCACCTTAACTGGGTCAACCACGCCGGCTTTTTTAACATCAACAATGCCCTTATCTGGCGCGTTAACGTCCACGCCAAACCCATCGCGACCGCCTTCAACCTCGGCCAAGAGCGCCGCGCTGTTCAACCCAGCGTTTTCGGTGATGTGCAGGAACGGTGCCTTCAAAGCTTGCTTCAAAATCTTGCGCCCAGCGCTGACCGAGTCCGTGCCGTCGGCCTTAATACCGGCCGACAGATTCACCAACGTTACACCACCGCCAGGCACAATACCCTCGGCCAAAGCGGCTTTAGTAGCTGCTACAGCGTCGTCCACGCGGAACTTCTTCTCATCAATTTCCGTCTCGGTGGCGCCACCAACTTTAATCACAGCCACGCGGCCCAAAATCGCCGCCGCACGCTTTTCAAACTGTTCTTTTTCGTATTCACTAGTAGCATTGACTGCCTGCGTACCAATTAAGGCAATCCGCTCTTTGACATCTTTAGCCGCACCGGCGCCCTCGATAATCGTGGTCTCGTCTTTACTGGCGATCACTTTGCGGGCCGTGCCCAGCACGTCTAGATCGGCGTTTTCAAAAGTCATGCTTTTGTCGCCGCTAATCACGGTCGCACCGGTCAAAGTGGCGATGTCTTCTAGGATCTCTTTGCGGCGGTCGCCAAAGCTCGGCGCTTTGATAGCCAAAGTGTTAAATACACCCTTCAGGCGGTTTAGCACCAACACACTTAGCGCCTCACCCTCCACATCGTCGGCAATTAGCACCAAGTCTTTCTTACCAGCGGCGGCTAGTTTTTCTAAGAATGGCAGAACCTCACTAACGCTGCTGATCTTTTTGTCGGTAATCAAAATCGATGGTTTTTCGTAGACGGCTTCTTGGCGAGCTGTGTCGGTTACAAAAAATGGGCTGCTCCAACCTTTGTCGAAGCTAAAGCCTTCAACGACTTCGCTCTCCATGGTTAGCCCCTGGCCGGCCTCAACAGTCACCACGCCATCTTTACCAATCTTGCTGATTACGTCGGCAATCAGTTTGCCAATTTCTTCGTCACCAGCACTGATAGTAGCCACTTCCGCCACACGTTCGGGCTTGCCGTCAATATTTTCGGCTAACTTATCCAACTTTTTGATGATATCGCTACCAGCCGCCTCGATGCCTTTACGCAGCTCTTGAGGGTTATGTCCAGCCGCAATCAACTTGTTGGCTTCGGCCAAGATCTGGTAAGTTAGCACCGTAACAGTGGTGGTGCCATCACCGGCCGCTTTGTTTAGCTTGCTAGCAGCTTTCTTGATCAATTCTGCGCCCACTTTATATCCCAAGGTGGCTTCGTCTTTGCCATCAAGATCAATACTTTCGGCCACCGTTACACCGTCGTGAGTAATGGTTGGCCCACCATAGGCCTTTTCGATCACCACGTTACGGCCTTTTGGCCCAAATGTCACTTTCACGGCGTCGTACAGCGCCTTTGCTCCGCCCAGTACGCGCTCGCGCGCTTCGTCATCATAAAATACTTTTTTTGCCATGGAACCCCTCCTTAAACTGTGGCTAGCACGCCTTCTTCTTTAATAATCAAGTACTCCACACCATCGATTGTCACGCTCGTACCAGTGTAATCATATAAAACTTTGTCGCCTTTTTTGACAGCTTTTACATCTGGCCCAACCGCTACAACCTCAGCATAGCTTGGTTTTTCGCCAGAATCACCTAGGTACAACCCCGATGCAGTAGTTTCTTGTTTTTCAATTTTCTTGGCGACCACCCGGTCAGCCAACGGCTTGATACTCATCTATTAACCCTCCATTTGCTCTTTAATATACTAATTTTAGCGCAAAAAGTTGGCACTCGCAACCCCCAAGTGCCAGAAACTGCTCTGCCTACTTGACTTTTTAACTAATCTGTGATAGGATAAACAAGTGGGGTATATTTGTACCCCTTTTTTTAACAAATGGCGTAAAAAGTACTTTTGAGGAGTATACTCCTTTAATTTTGCTTGCAAAATTAAAGGGCACATGGCCATTTGCGCACTTTAATAATGTTAGTTTCACTAAGGTTAATGTGAGCTGTTTGGGAATAGGCCTTCTGTTGCCAGCCAGCTCGCATTAATACGAGCGTAGATCACGTAAGTTACTGCTCCAGAACCAAGGAGGTGAAAAATGGAACAGTTTAGATTTAATGGCTTGACACAAGTCAGCCATATCCTATTTGACCAACTGCCTAGCGAGAAAAAAGAATTCTTGCTCAGGCATGGGGAGAAAGTCTCAGGATTCAACCAGGATGGTTGCGCTCCGGTTTTCTACGTCCAGGCTGATATGCGTTTCGCGTTCATATCAGACTACGCGATGGCCGACACAAAAAGCTTTGAAGCCAGCGGTAAAGGACCAGCGCTTGGATTATACCGTGGCGGTGGTAGCTTAGTTGTAAAAACCAACGAAGGCTACCTAGCGTTTTACGACGATCGCTACAAGTGGCTACGACAGCTGGGTGGCATAGCCCTCTTTAAAGAGGGTGGCGACCTCCGACAAACAGCTATTCGAGAGGGGTATGAGGAAGAACTCCTACCGATAGGCTTAATCGGCGGCAAAGAAACTCTGCTCATTCCACATGGGGTAAGCAACGAATGCGTGAGGCATAAGATAAACTTTTTTAAAAAAGTTTATGGCGTCACGCTAGAGACCAAACAAATCAGTGCGGAGTTTGAAGACGTTAAGTATACGCTCAACGACAGAAATTCTTGCATTGAAGCGGTAGTTAAGCTGGACCTGTCTGGCGAGGGGATGATTTATGCCCTAGCCGTCGAAGATAAATGGTTCAGGGGCGGAGAATTTATGCCAACCGCCATCGTCGTCGACGATCATGGCAATAAAATCGGCAGCTACACTCCAAGACAAGGGTACGTGCCAGACGACGTGACAAAATTATGCCCTACGCTAGGCAACTATTTCGGGCGGTGAAACAACTAAATAACAGGGGAGGAGAGAAATCTCCTCCTTTACTTTTTGCCTAAAATCTCCCGCACCACGTCGCCATCATTCCACGGGATACGCTTACCATCGGTGATGCGATAGACCTCGTGGCCCATGCCAGTTATCAAAATCATATCGTCTTTTTTAGCCTGCTCAAGGGCTTTCTTAATGGCCTCGTGGCGATCGGGTACTTCCTCGGTCTTACCCATGCCGCCAGCTTGCTCAATGCCCTCAAGCACCGCCGTACGTATCTGGTCAGCCGGCTCGGTGTAATTTTCTTCATCGGTCACAAATATCACATCGGCCTCGCGGGCGGCAATCTCACCCATAGTTGGGCGCTTGCCCTTATCGCGATCACCGGTGGCGCCAAATACTAACACCACGCGTCCTTTGGTCACTTCCTTAGCAGACTTGAGCAATCGTTCAATCGCATCTGGTGTGTGGGCGTAGTCAACAATCACTTCATATGGCTCGTCCGTCACTGCGCGCTCAAAGCGCCCGGGCAAAGTTTCTAGGTTAGCTATACCTTCTGCAATCACCTCACCATCAATGCCCAGCAAACTAGCTGCCGCTGCCGCTGCCGCCATGTTGTAGGCGTTAAACTCCCCGGTTAGGCTAGTCGCCACATCGAGCTTTTTACCGTCCATCTTTAGCTTAGCCTCGGTGCCTTTTTTGTACAGCTTAAAGCTATCAATCCGCACACCTGCTGCCTTGTCCTGCCCATAAGTAATCTTGAGTTCTTCGGCGTCAAACTGGTTGAAGTACTCAAACCACTTATCATCACGGTTCAGCACGATAAACCATGGTTCACCGCTAAACAGCATCCCTTTGGCCGCCGCATAATTTTCCATAGTTTTAAAATAATCCAGGTGATCTTGAGTAAGATTAGTCATGACCGCCATGATCGGCTTTAGGCCGCCTAGTTTGTGCTGCTGCAGGGCGTGGCTGGTGACCTCAAGTACCACGTAGTCCACCTTGGCGCGCTTGGCTTGCCGCAAAAAGTTCATCACCTGCGCCGTGGTTGGCACAGTGGCGTTAAGGTCGTTGAGCTTGCGCTTGCCCGCCACTTCAATTTCGGCTGTTGAGAACATAGCCGTTCTATATCCAGCTTCTTTTAAGATCTCATTTAGATAATTGGTGGTAGTGGTCTTACCGTTGGTGCCGGTTAAGGCTAAGATTTTGAGGCCTTTACCCGGGTTGCCATAGTAAGTGCGCACCAGGCGCACACGGCCCTTGCGATATAGCTCCTCCAGGCCCTTGGTTGTTCCACCTGGCAGCACCTTGCGCGCTGCTTTAACCAACATCTGTTTCATAAGTCCATTCTAGCACAAATTAAAACGGCCGCTCGTCAGCGACCGCTTTACCAACACTCTAAGAACGCACGTAGATCCTAACGTCTGGGTCATCATCGACGCTCGCATAGACAGAAAAGTCATCTTCTCTAACGTCTGAGCAGAACTCCGCGAATTCTTCCATGCGACGGCGTTTTAGCTCATTCAAAGCCTGATTAAATTCTAGAAACTTAATCTTGGCTTTCCTTATACACCAGCCGTCATCGCAGTAATAGCGACTTTTGAGCGTCACTATAGCGATCTCTACGACCTCTGCATCTTGGTATGCAAGAGTTTTATAGTTTTCCGCTTCTGGTGCCTGCCCAAGACAGCCGGATAAGTACAATGCGTCTTCAATTGAATCGCCACGTTCCTTTTGATAAGGACGTACTATAAAGTATTCCGTTTTATCACCGTTCCGGAATTTAATCCAGATCCTCTCGGACTCCTTTATGTTCCCCTCGACAACAGAACGCCGAGGGCCATATGAAAGCGCTTCGTACGAAGCCTTCTCGACCTTAGCATCTACCAGCATGTCACCAGTAATACCAAGCGATTCCAGATCTGAAACATCTAGTCTCTTAGCGACGAGTTCTTTCGCGTTACCGCTGAGTGCGGCTTTCCACTTACTATTCATTCCTTTCTCCTCTCCATGCTTTAAGCACAGTTGCAGGGGACGACCTTTCGCCATTACCCCAAGGACATAACTTAAGTCTCATCGCGTCCGATGAGAGAAGTCTGGTCGCATAAGTGCTC
Source organism: Candidatus Nomurabacteria bacterium (assembly GCA_031257295.1). Lineage (GTDB taxonomy): Bacteria > Patescibacteriota > Saccharimonadia > Saccharimonadales > Saccharimonadaceae > JAIROX01. Next base: position 46,325 of record JAIROX010000001.1, read on the forward strand.
AGGCTCCTCCCATCAGATTGAGTGTTCGGTTTTTAAAGTACAGGCTGCCACTAGATCCGCGGGCATATTTGTTATAAAAAACAAATATGCGGTATACCGCATAGGTCGTGGCAACACTCAACAGGTCGAGCTGCCTCCAGCTCTGGTACCATGCTACCACACTTGCTTCATTTTGTCAAGATGTGCTAGAGTGGGAGGAGTGAAAGTTTTAGGTATTGAGACCAGTTGTGACGAGACCGCGGCGGCCGTGGTCGAGAACGGCACGCGCTTGATTAGCAATGTCGTTAACTCGCAAATTGATATTCATGCTCGCTACGGTGGTGTAGTACCAGAGGTGGCCGCCCGTTCGCACATCGAGGTGGTCAATGCCGTAATTGATGAAGCCGTGGTTCAAGCTGGTGGCTGGAGCGCCATCGACGCCATCGCCGTGACCTATGCGCCTGGGCTGATTGGCTCACTGCTAGTCGGCACGCTGGCCGCTCGCACGCTAGCTATTACTAAAAACAAGCCACTTTACCCCGTGCACCATATCGAGTCACATATTTATGCCAACTGGTTATCTGACGAAGAAGATGCGCCCAGGTCATTCCCGATATTAGCTCTAGTGGTCAGCGGTGGCCACACTCAGTTAATTCTGCTACACGACCACGGCGATTTTGAGACCATCGGCACCACGCGCGACGACGCCGTAGGTGAAGTGTTCGACAAAGTCGCCAAAATTATCGGCCTGCCCTACCCTGGCGGCCCAAGTATCAGCCAAGCAGCCCTAAAAGGTGACCAGAACAGGTATAAACTACCTAAAGCCAAGCTCGACACGCCTTACGATTTTAGCTTCTCAGGCCTCAAAACGGCCGTTCTCAGGGCCGTGCAAGCCGAAGTGGGCAAAAGATTCACTTTTCCCTCTGCAGGGCTACCAGAGCTATTAAACGGCGCTCAGCGGGCAGACTTTGCCGCTAGTTTCGAAAAAACCGCGGTTGACACGTTAGTTGACAAGCTTCTCAAGGCTCAGGAGGCCTACCAGCCTAAAACTGTCGTTGTTGCGGGGGGAGTTAGTGCCAACCGGTACTTGCGCCAGCAGGTCAAAGAGCGCCTACCCATTCTGGCGCACTTCCCTGCCCCAGAGTTTTGCACCGACAACGGCGCCATGGTGGCCAGCGCCGGCTATTTTCATGCCCAGCGCCTAGAGCCAACCAACCCTTACGACCTAGAAGTCACTCCATCGCTGAAAATACGGTAAGAAAAACGCCTGCTCGTTAAAGCAGGCGGATTTTTTTGGATCGCCAGATAGGCTGCCAGTCTATCACCTGACAAGTGACAGGTCGAACGGTGCCACGCGGGCGATCCAGAGCGCACATAGCTATCCAAGCTCCCAGCCCAGCGGCGACTCCGAGCTTCATCAGAGTCGGGCCGTACATCAAGGTCGGGATACCTTGACAACCCATTACCCAGCCGTATCCGACATAGGCAAGGATATCATGGTATCGCTTGGCCGGCGACCGGTGCGCGTCTTGGTCGCCTTCCCTCTTATAATCCTTTCTTTCGCGCTTCCACTGATTGTCAAGAACAACCAGCGTGGCCACGAAGGTGAGCGCTGCCCACCACCAACTGTGCCCCCATCCGCCGATCTGGCCGTAGCCAGTTGTGGCAGAAGCGAAGCAAAGCGCCAAGAAAAAATCACCAGGGATGAATGACAGGCTGGCTGATCGAAAGCTTAGTAATGTGCTTTCAAAAACTAGCCTGACAACTATAACGGAGGCTGGCGTGATACAGACGCCGACCAGATACTTTTGCCAAAATGGCAAAGCATAGAAAGCGTCTATCATGATGTTACCTCCTGTACTTTCAGAAAAGGTGCCCAGGAAGAGCACCTCGCGAACCATACAATAATACTACAGATTGCCCAAAATGTCAAGTAGTTGTACACTGGGGGAGATGGATAAGCATTTTTTGCAATCAGAGAAGTGGCGTAAGTTTCAAGAAAGCCTGGGTAAACCGGTCTTTGAAGATTCCGGTGATGGCTGGAGCTTTTTGGCCACGCTTGAAAGCACTCCTCTTGGGAAGTATCTTTACCTGCCTTACGGACCAACTATTCGCGACGAGAAGGCCTTTGCTGGCGCGCTAAAGGCCCTGCAAGGGCTGGCTAAGGCTAAAGATGCTGTCTTTATCAGGATTGAGCCAACTAGTGGCATAGAGGCTGCCACGCTAGCTAAAGCTGGCTTTAAAAAAATCGACAGCCTTAACCCCGAACACACCTGGGTGCTCGACCTGTCGCCCTCTGAAGCCGACATCTTGGCCGGCATGAAGCAAAATAACCGCAACTTGTTTAACAACTACCGCAAAAAAGGCCTGGCGGTGCACCACACTACCGACCCCGAGAAGGCCTTCTATCTGACTTCCCTGCTATCCGGCGTGGCAGCTCACAATGGCATCAACGTCCACCCCTTAGAATATTTTAAGAAACAGATGAGTCAAGCTGGCGCAGTGCTTTACTATGTTACGTTGGCACTACCTCCCACCCCTCCCCCTTCCTCACCGGCTAGCACTGAGCGGTCTGCTCAGAGTGACATCTCCATGTCAGCTAAAGCTGACGGAGACTCTGTCACTCTGGCATCCCCATCAGTACTTAGCTCGAAGGATAGTTCGTCAGGGAGAGAGTGGGAGAGCACGCCTAATCCTAGTGAGAATAAAGAGGAGTTGGGAAGAGAGAATAAGAACGGTGCTAGTGAGGGCGACATCAAGAGTGGACAAGTTATCGCCGCCGCGCTCATTTATGACTCACCTACTACTCGTTATTACGCCCACGCCGCTGCCGATTATGAACACCGTAAACTCAGTGCTGGCACGGTGTTAGTTGCCCAACTGATAGTCGACGCCAAGAAAAAAGGTTTAAAAACCTTCGACTTTTACGGCATTACCGTGTCTAGTGACCCGCACCACCCCTGGTACGGTCTAACTAAGTTCAAGCAGTCATTTGGCGGTGCTCCCCTCACCTATCTTGGCGACTGGGACTTGCCCATTAAAAAAGCTCGTTACCGAGCTTTCACGCATCTGCGTGCCGCTAATCGCCGGCTACGTAAGATCACTACTAAAAGAAAATGAGTTGCCCGAGAGAGTGTAGGGCAACTCTGTGAAATAAAGACGTCTTTATTTGCCAAGATAGGACTTAAGTAGCTCGCTAACAATATCATCACGGTCATAGTGACGTATCATGTTTCGCGCACCATCCGCCCCTGTAATGTAAGCTGGTTCGCCCGATAATATATAACCTACAATCTGGTCTAATGCGTTATACCCGCCCTTCTCAAGGGCATCATACACGCAGTCAAGCATGTTACGAATAGCCTGATTAACAATTACTGGCCTGTCGTAACACATAGTCTTTTTATCCATATTGCACCTCCTGTACTAACTCTCTCCCAAAGTTCCGCCCTAGTCTAATGAAACTTTGTATATTTTGCAAGCATAATCGTCTTGACTTGCTTTTTTAAGTATGATATACTGAAGCTACAAAAACAAAAACGGTGTAAACAAAACTTAGTTATATCTGTTACAAGTTTCATTTCACGTGAAGACGTATTGAGTTAATGCCTTTTTTCACGTGGATCTTTGTTTTTATAAAATACCTACACCGTTTTGCCAAGTTTTACTAAACAAGAGCTTGCCCATACAGCCAGCTCAGCCTAAAGATGACTAAAAGGGTCCTTTTGTAGTACAATACTGAAGATGAAATTTGCTAAAACTTACGAACCAAACGAGTACGAGCCCTTAGCCTACGCCTTATGGGAAGGCGAGGAAAGCTTTAAGCCTAGCGGCAATGGCGCGCCATACGCTATAACTATGCCACCGCCTAACGCCAATGGCAACCTACACATCGGGCACGGTCTATTTGTGGCCCTACAAGATGTTTTGACGCGCTACTACCGGCTACGAGGCCGCGATACAGCCTGGATTCCAGGGGCCGACCATGCCGGCTTTGAAACATGGGTGGTTTACGAAAGGGAACTCGAGAAAGCTGGCACCAGCCGCTTTGACTTCACTCGCGATGAACTCTATGCCCAGGTGTGGGATTTTGTGCACGAACAGCGTGGCAATATGGAACTGCAGCTGCGTGCCCTGGGGGCTAGTTGCTCCTGGAGCGACCTAGTGTTCACGCTTGACGAGAAGGTGATTAGTACGGTGCATAAAACCTTCAAGCGAATGTGGGATGACGGCCTGATTTACCGTGGTAAACGCCTAACTAACTTTTGCACCAAACACCAAACTGCCTTTGCAGATATCGAAGTAGGCTACAAGCAAGAAAAAACACCTCTGTATTACATCAAATATGGGCCATTTGTGCTGGCCACCACCCGCCCCGAGACGAAATTTGGCGATACTGGGGTGGCCGTTAACCCTAAAGACGAACGCTACGCCAAGTATGTCGGCCAAGAGATCACAGTTGAAGGCGTAAACGGACCGTTCAGAGTGAAAGTCGTAGCCGACGACATGGTGGATATGGAGTTCGGCACCGGTGTAGTTAAAATCACGCCAGCGCACGATTTTAACGACTGGGAAGTATCTCAGCGGCACGGCCTGTCAGCCAAGCAGGTGATAGACCAAACTGGTCATATGACAGAAGCAGCCGGCCGGTTTAAAGGCATGGCTGTGCTCGAAGCTAGGGAAGCCATTGTACAGGCCATGCAGGAAAAAGGCCTGATCGAGAAGATTGACAAAGATTACGTTAACAACGTGCCACATTGCTATAAGTGCGGTACGGTGATTGAACCGATACTGATGGATCAGTGGTTCGTCAAGACTCAGCCACTGGCCAAGCGGGCTATTGAAGCGCTAAAGAACGGGGAAGTGAAGTTTACACCAGAAAGCAAGCGCGATGTGCTGATTCGCTACTACGAGAACCTGAAAGACTGGAACATCTCGAGGCAGATACCGTGGGGTATCCCGATCCCGATGTTTAAGAGCGAAGCAGGTGAGTGGGTGTTTAGTGACAAAGTTGACCAAGAGAGTATCGTTGTAAAAGATACAACATATACCAGAGACAACGACACGTTAGACACTTGGTTCTCATCTGGGCAGTGGCCGTTTATTGTTACTGATGTGCTTGGGGGACGAACCGACGGCTTAGCCCGTTTTTACCCCAACGCCGTTATGGAGACAGGAGTAGACCTGCTATTCCCGTGGGTTAGCCGCATGATAATGCTGGGGCTGTACGCCACCGGTGAGGTGCCCTTTAAAGAAGTTTACATGCATGGCTTGGTGCTCGATGAAAAAGGCCAAAAAATGAGCAAGAGTAAAGGCAACGTAATTAACCCGATGGAAGTGATCGCCGAATTTGGTTCGGACGCCTTCCGCCTAGGCATCATGGCTAGCCGCAGCGCCGGACAGAACCAAGCCTTCAGCCCGTCAAAGGTGATTGCCGGGCGTAACCTGTGCAATAAGCTGTGGAATATTGCTCGCTTTGTGCAGGACGCGCTAGGTGACGATTTTAAGCCCACAGAGAGCAAAGTTGATGATATTCCTGCCTCACTAGCCGAAAACTGGCTGGTGGGCCGCCTAGAGGCCTCTAAGCGCAAGATTGATGCAGATATTAAGAACTATCGTTTTGCCGAAGCCGCCGAAGAAGTTTACCGCGTGATCTGGAACGACGTAGCCGACTGGTATATTGAAGCCAGCAAGCTAGGTAAGTCACCCGACCTGATGGCCCTAAGTTTAGAATTCTGCCTTAAACTAGTTCACCCCTTTGCGCCGTTTGTATCTGAAACCATCTGGCAGAACTTAAGCTGGACCAGTAGTGTACTGTGCAACGAAACTTGGCACAAACTACCCGTGCATGACCCCAAGAAAGCCGCACAGTTTGAGGAGTTGCAGCAACTAGTTAGCGAGATCCGCTTGACACTTGCTGAACTACCGGGCAAAAAACACCACAAACTGCTCTATAAGGAAGATAAACTGATAGAAGAGAACCGTGAGTTGGTCAAGTTTTTGGCGCGCCTGAGCGATGTTGAACAGGTGAGCGAGCTGCGAGGTTTGCAGCTGGCCGCCAACGGCCACGAGGCCTGGCTAGACGTTGACGACAAGGTGTTGAAAGAATACCTAGCCGATCTAGAGAAGCGGCGAATCGCCCTAGAAGGTGAGATCAATGGTCTAAAAGCCCGCCTCAGCAACGATAGCTACATCAAAAAAGCTCCTCAGGAGCTAGTGGAAGAAACCAGGCAAAACTTAGCTGAAAAAGAGGCGATCATACACAAGGTCAAGGCGCAGATTACCGCCATCAAGCGTTAGGCGCCTACTTATGATGATAAGGGTGGCCCTGGGCGATAGTTTGGGCTCTGTATATCTGTTCGGTGAGTATTAAACGCACTAGCTGGTGCGGAAAAACCATCTTACCAAGCGCCACCACCTTGTCGGCTCGCTGGCGTAGCTCGTCGCTAACACCGTAAGCCCCACCAATCACGAGCACTGGGCTATGCTCCGTCGTAAGTAGCTCAGAAAACTCAGGCGAGGTGAGCTGCACGCCACGCTCATCAAGCAGAACTATATAGTCAGAGGAGTTGATGGCTTTAAAAATGCCCTCAGACTCGGTTTTTCGGGCCTCTGGACCGTTTTTGGCCGAATTTGGAACTAGAACCCATCTTATAGCAAAGACCCCTTGCAGACGCTTCTCGTAGTCCCTGATGGCTTCAGCGTATTCGTACTTTTTGCCTACTGAGATGACCGTTATCATGCCAAGCGCAGCCGCTCAGCCATGGCCGCCAGCTCGGCGTCATCGGCCCTGATTGGCTCACGGCTCTTATCATAATTCGGGCCAAACGGTATCAGGTGCACGTGAGTATGCGGCACGTCTGTGCCGATGATCTTTACTAGCGTACGCTCGCCCAAAACCTGCTCCATATGCGCTGCCAGCTTTTTGACCACCTCAAATAAAGCCCGGTAGTCCTCGTCAGACAGCTCATAAAACTTGTCAACTTGCGACCTCGGCACCACCAGTGTATGCCCGGGTGTTTCCGGCATGATATCCAGGAAGGCGACCACTTTATCGTCCTCATAAATCTTATGTGCCGGCACTTCGCCCTTTATAATCTTCGTAAAAATTGAATCTTCCATAAGCCTATTCTACCACTTAGGCGGCGACTTCGTATTCTTGGCCATGTTCACCGGTCAAGTCAAGTTGCGTCACCAGCTCGGGGCCGTTAGCATCTACCTCTTCAGATAACCTATCAAGCACCGCGTGCGCCTCTTTGTCGTCCTTGGCAGTAGCCAGCTCTTGTTTAGCGTTTTCTAACAGCTTAGTCCTGGCCACTGCTTGCGCGCTAGCCAGCGCCATGATATCGGCCACGCTGCGAATCATACCGGTTGCTTCCATGAATTTTTCAGTTGTGCCGTCCACGGTAGCGCGAATTTTCTCGATACTGTTGTAGTCGTTACCCTCCAAAAAAGCGCTTTGTACTTTCTCGAGTGTCTCCTTACTAACTAGCCCTTGGTCGTCGGTGGCGCCTTCCATCTCTGTAGCGATCTTGCCACGTAGTTCTTCAACTTTGCCAGCCAAGGCCATCTTTTCGGTACCAGTTACAGAGTGCATAGCCTCAAGGTCGCTCAGCTCATAACCAAGTTGCTGCGTAACCTGTTCGACAGCATGGTCTAGCTTTAGCTTATACTCAGCACCAGAGACTTCTGCATTTTGCGGGATATTAGGGTCCACCTCAGCTATGGTGTTACGTAGCCCAGCCTCTCGCTGAGTGAAAGCAGTTTCAGCTCCAGATGTTCGCTCGGCGCTGTCTTCTGGCTGCTCGGCCGCCTCCTGGAGTTGCGGAGTAATATCTTGCGTAGTGGTGCGGATCTTGTCAACTTTGCCCGGGTCTTTTGTGTTATCGGCTTCTTGCTCGTCGCCAAAACCATAGACGTCAGCCTGGTCGAGATAGCTAATATCCAAGCCAGACTTCTCAACATAGACCTTCTCTGGCGTATCATCAGTGCCTTCAATCTCGATATAAGAATGGCCTTCTTCATCCTCGAACACTTCAACCGGTATCTTTTGGTCGCCATCTAGGCGGTACCACTGTTCACCGTCGCTATAAACAGTTAGCTGTGGCTGTTTTTCGCCGCGTTCAATAGCCTCCGGAGTATCCTGGAGCATCTCTGGGTTATTGGTGTCATCCGGGCTATTGTGCATATTGGTTTACCTTGGTTTTTATTTTAGCATCTAACTCTCTATCAGAGTATCACAGATGGGCTAAAAAGTCAATAGCCGGTGGTGTGTTAAAATGGTGGGCAAGGAGAGATGCAGGAGTGGTTGAACTGGCCGGTCTCGAAAACCGGTATGGGGTAACTCATCGAGGGTTCGAATCCCTCTCTCTCCGCCAGGAGAAAGAAACTAAGAAAAAAGACCAGCTAAAACTGATCTTTTTTCTTTGGTAAGATTTCACGAAAAAATCCGAACCTACTTTCAGTATAGCACGAAAAATTAAGCCCACAAAGTCGCAAGGCGCGCCGCGCTCGCTATGCGAGCAAAAAACTAAAAATACAAAAGTCTTTGTATTTTTAGTTTTTCCGTTTGGGTCGCCCCCGACCCGACCCAAACGGTGCGGCGTGCCTGAACGCCCTCTCGGGCGTTGCCTGCGGCGGTTTCGGGCAGAAAAAAATGAAAAACAAATGTGGGCGAATGCCCACATACTTTGTGTGGAACGACTTTGTCGTTGTGCTTCGCACGGAGTTGTTACTAACTCATCTGTTATATTTTCACGCAACAGATAGAAAACAGTTAAGTTTTTTGTTACATGCTTAATTCTATTCTGAAAAATCAAGTATTCTTTTTGCTCTTTTAAGCACTAAATCGTAAGTCAAAATATTTATATTATGGTATAAAGAGTTTAATGACCTAAACTGTTCTTTTTGCGTATCGTCCCAGTCATTAGACCTTCCATAAATTAGTGTTATTCTCGGCTTTAAGATATCGCAGCCTAATTCTTTAACCTTATCTTTATCATTTTGCTTCTTCTCGGCAACTTGTAGGTATTTAGCACATTGCATTGTCGCCTTGGTTAAATCGGCAGCAGGGCTGTTGTCTGCATTCCAAAATGAAGCATTTGGCAACTTCAACTCAATAATATCAAGAAAACCGTCTAAACTTTTGACTGGCAAATCTGTCTTATTATGCTCATCAAGACTACGATAACCCAAAACCTCAACAATATCAGACCCCAAAATCCGTGCTGGACATTGTCCGCGCATTGCCCCACTTGGCTACACGAACGATATTCGCAGTAAAACCATTGTGGTGAACAAAAAGACCGCGCCGCTGGTGCGTGCAGCGTTTGAACGATACGCGCGTGGAGACCAGCGACTTGACGATATCGCCGAGTTCTTGTTTCAAAACGGTATCAAAACGCACGGCATTCGCAACCGAACGACTGGCAAGAAAAGTGCTGGCGGTAAAAAGTGGACTGCCGACCGTGTCAAAAATATGTTTAATGATATTTTTTATTATGGCGATTTCAAATACGCGGGCGAGATTTATGCTGGCAAGCAACCCGCCATAATAGACAAACTACTTTTTGATAAAGTCCAGCGGACTTTGGCAGATCGTGGACGAGTTCACAAGCCAAAATCTGAACCATTGCCGTTCAACCGACTGGTGCGGTGCGGAAATTGCGGCTGTTTTGTTACTGGGTCGCACAAGGTGCGTCAACAGAAAAACGGCAACGTTCATCATTGGGTTTATTACCGTTGTTCGCATAACAAAAAGTCTGTGCCGTGTCGTGAGCCAGAGTTAAGAGATTATGACCTTGCCGAGCAGTTAGTAACTGTTTTACGGTCGTTTACAATGCCGTGTAAATGGGGTGATTTCTTTCTTTCGCGCTTGGCGGACAACGAGTTAGTAACAAAAAACGATACTGATTTGCTGGTCGCTAGGCATAGTGGTGAACTGGATGAGGTCAACGCCAAGATTAAACGACTTTTTGACGCTTATTTGGACGGCGACATTGACCAAGACAGTTACCGAGAGCGGCGCGCCGATTTGTTGTCTAACAAAAAGTCGTTGGAAGCCAAAATTGAACGGGTTTTGGTTGGTGCTGATTTTTGGGTCGAACCTATGCGAAATTGGGTCAAAAACGCCGTTTCACTCTGTGAAATCGGCTTTGACAGCCAGCACGCCGACATCGCGAGCGCATTTCGCAAAATTGACGGGTCGAACCTGTTTTTGCAGAATAAAAAAATCGCCGCCGCAGGCGGCTCAAAATCCCATTTCCCCTTTCCGAACACGGCTGCCGCCTCTGGCGCAGCCGAAAAAAATAGTTGGCAGGCACTTTGTGCCGCCAACGCAAATACCGCCCTTTCGGGTGGCAAAATCCCAAAAGATCCTGATTTGGTACACCACCACTCCAGAAGTTTACACACAACTCAAGCAAGAAGGTAGACGATGGCGAGAGATATTAGACCCAATGTATAGGGAGTACAAGCTACAGATACAGAGGCGTGATTAGTATAATCCCAGCCTGAATGTACACCTAGTAATAGAACTATGAGTAAGTATCTAAGTTTGTTAGATGTTTGTTTGTGTTTCTATCGTTCAAGAGCATACGTGGGGTGGCGTAGGGACAGCCAAGCCTAGCGGTGCAAGTCCTGTTTATGGGGTACTACTTTATACCGTAAGCATAACATAAGCAAAAAACGAAAAGTCCATACTTTTACATCTGTAAATCGGCGAAAACTAGCAGTTTTTGGTTATGTCTATTTATACCTATATACGACTATTCACCAAAGTAAATATAGTTGCTAAATACAGATGAATTAACACTGTATTGTTTGCCATAAGCTAGATTATTGTTGAAGTTGTAATAGCTTATATCTACTGTTCCATCATCATTAACTGCTTCAATCCATACAGACCAACCAGCACCACCAGTTGTTTGTATACCTACTGAATGTAGCTTAGGTGTAGTGCCTCTCGAGATATTTGCGTTGTCAGCTGCTTGTAGCCAATTCTTAGGGTCTCCCCAGTTGAAAGGTGCTATGCCGAACTTCTCTTGAACTTTCCACGCTGTATAACTCGAGCTGTAGCATTTGTTATAGCTCCATGGGTCAATTTGTGTACTTGTTTGTTGCGGATTGCTTGAGCAGTTTGCCTTAAACGGATAGGAATCTGTGTAGGTAGGCTGTACAGGAGTTTGAGGCTGTGTCTCTTGTTGGCTGTTGCTAGGGGAGTTCTGAGGTGTGCTCTGTGCGTTATTCTGGGCTGTAGTCTCGCCTACCTGTGGTGTAGCCGTAGCAGTGTCAGTATCTGTGGTCTGTTCATCTTCTTTATTAGTAGGAGTTTGGCTATCGGAATCGCTTGCAACATCACTATTTTCGTTAGTCGTGCTATTAGTTGAAACTTTGTCAGTGTTTGGAGTTGCCACCATTGCTGCAACTGTCGCAGTACCTGCAACTATGCCAATAGCAGAGGCAACGATTACTAGCTGTATGACAAGGCTGCTCTCCTTGAAGAATGTAGTAAAACGACCTAGATGATGAGTAATTTTCTTCATATCATTTACCTAGTGATACGCACTAAGCGGGTCTCTCCATTATAAGTAATCTTAACGTCAACGCTATTCTCTGAGTTACGAATATCAGTATAGATGTAGCCTGTGCGTTCAAGTCCTTTATTTATGTCATCACCCAAATCACTCGCTTTGTATGATTCGTACGGATTATAGCGACTCTCTGACGTGTACATAGCCCCAGGAGCTAGAGAAGCCAGTTCAGGAGCTTTATACTGTGCACCGTTCGGGAAAAACTGGTTAGCGTTAAACGATTCGACTTTTTCTCCAAGTTTTCGTCCGCTATCTGGGATTAGTTCAATTTTAAGTTTTGACGTATCAACATTATTCAAGGCTGTGATTTTATAATCTACCACTAATTGACTATTAGCCTTCGTGTACTCGTTTATGATGTCTCGTGAGTTATTACGCCGAATACAGATATTAAAATCTGAAGGACCTGTCTGCGTCCAAGGAGCATCTGGGTCATTGTCCCAAGCTCTCCACCAAGTGTTTTCTTTTGACTGCTTGTCGCAATCTTCGTGCTTATCTAGCTCTCCATATTTTGCAACAGTGTCTTTGTCTATGGGTAAATCCACAGGCTTAAACTCTGCCTTTGTTATATCCACTTTGAAATCCGACAAACCGACAGTTTCACCTACGGAGTAAACTTTGTTTGCTTGATAGTCTTGGTAATATTTGTAGCCAAAGTATCCGCCAACTCCCAAGAGCACAATAGCGACTCCTAGCAGTATCCATTTCAATAATGATTTTTTCGAGCTGTCTTTGTTTGCCTTTTTCATCATAGGGTCTCCGCTGGTTAGTAGTATCAGGCAAACTAAAAAGCCCGCCACGAGCGATAGCCGAAGCTACCTACTACCGTTTCCAGTAGCAACCACAAGAAGAGTACTCATGACGAGCTGTTTCTTCTTGTGGATTTAAGACCATGCCAAACAAATATCTGGTTTAGGTCTCTGGCATAATTATACAACAAATACCCCAGAAAACATGCCGTTTTGCAATTTCTCACCCCTGAGCGAAAACGCAAAACTCTCGTCCTAAATGAAAAGTTGATGTTATACCCGTCCTGCATATAAAGGCGTGTGTTTTTACCGTTTTTTAGGCGATTATCTACTATTCAGAGCACCCATCAATCGCTTGAAAATCATAAGTTGATGGTATACCCATTTTGAGAATAAAAACGCAAAAAATCGTTTGGTCTCAGGGGCGTTTCGGGCAATGTAGGGGTATTCTGGCTGACTATACCTGCTAGCACAAATTGGTTGACAAAGCTATACTATTGTTGTCTATAATACAACACATTTTCCTCAGGGGTCGTAGGTGTTAATAGGGGTATTGACTTTTTGCTCCGAGTTTGATATAATACCCTCATAGTAAACGAAGCAACTTCGTAGACCACTCGGTCAAGTCTATACTCACAATTAGCCCATCAGGTAACACGCCTAGAATCGGGCATTTTTTATTTTCAGCGAGTTTGAGTTCTCGTTTGTGGTGTTTGCTATACCAAAATAACTAATATCAACCTAAAGCACACCTCAATATGCAGGTGTCGATTTGGTGCAGTCTCAAGGGGGGACGATGAGCATCAAGAAACTTAAAAAAGAGCAGTTCACACTGCTACGCATTCTCCAGTTTGTCTATGAAAGATTCACGGAGTTCGAAACGCATGTCGCACTAACTAGCAATGACATACAGCGTGGACGTAAAGCACTGAAAGAGCTAGAAGATGTCGCTCTAAAAAGCATAGGTAAACGTCGTGGAAACTAGCATAGTACGTCAATATTTAGGCAAAGACATGCAGAACTTGAAGAAGTCTAAGCCTAGTAGTCAAGCACTGGAGCAAGCTAGGTTTTTTCTCTCACTTTTTAAGGCAAATAAGTTGCTACAACAGGGGTAGAGAGGTATAATAATAAGTGGCTATAACAATCAAGAACACTAATTTGAGCATACAGATGGCGGACTCTGTTTTTCCTGTTCTTGGGAATATAGCCACAGAGTTCGCCTTTTGTATAGCAAGGGTTAGTAAAGGAGTATAAGTAATGAATAAAAACGATAAAGTAAAGGCTATAGCACTCTGTCGAGTGTCTACGGTCAAGCAAGGTGTTGAGGGGTCAAGCCTTGAAGCACAAGAAACACGAGTGTATGACGCAGCAGCGTATTTTAACGCTGAGATAGTTAAGTTATGGAGCATTAAGCAGTCTAGTCGCAAGGGTAAAAACTACCAGCGCAAAGACCTTGTGGAGATGTTAGCCTTTGCCAAAGCTGATAAGCAGGTGCAGTACATTATCGTGGACGAACCAGACCGCTTTATGCGTGATATTGAGATGTATTACCACTGGAAAGTAGAGTTTAGGGAAAAGGCTGGAGCAAAACTGGTATACGCCAAGAAGCCTCATCTTGCTAACGATACGAGTTTAGTCGGTACGATGGAAGAAATGATTGATGTGTTCCGTGGTGAAGCAGCCAATTTAGAACGTATCACTAAAACTACTAGCAACATGCAGGCTAGAGTTGCAGCTGGCTATTATCCTAGCAATCCTAAAACTGGTTATATGCGTTCAGAAACACCAGGGCTACATGTACCTAAAGAACCAGAGTGGTCAATGCTGCGGTCTGGCTTTTTGCAGGTGCTTGAAGGTGTACCGATTAAAGATGTAGTAGCTAGTATTAACGCTGCTGGCTATAAGCAAAAGACAGGCAAGTTTTTAGATACACATCGTTTTAAGATTATGCTCAATGACCCCTTCTATGCTGGTATTGTTCAGATGTCTAGCTGGACGGTGAATCCTAACGGCTTACACAAAGCTATGATTACACCAGAGCAACACGAGCAACTAAAGAACATTGTTAAAGGTGTAGTGTACACGCCTCATAAGCAATACAATCCAGAGTTTCCCTTGTCTAAGATAATGACATGCAAAGAGTGTTTAGAAGAAGGTGCTAAGAACCCTAAGATTGTGGGTTATGTGAATAATAATGGCAGAGGCAACTACTACCAGCGATACAGGTGCAGAGCTTGCAAGAAGAACTACATACTACGTGATGACTTACATGACGAGTTGGGCGATATACTGGCAGGCTTACGGCTTGCAGAAGCTAAGGTTAAAGATTTTCTAGCAGGTCTACGACATGTTTGGGAGCAAGAGCAAGCTACATCATTCAACACAACTGAAGGGCTAAAAACTCGCCTATCCTCGTTAGAGCACGACAAGAAAGAAGTTGTACTCAAACAAGTTCGGGGAACTCTAGCAGATGATAGAGCTGATATTGCCATAGAAGCATTAGACGAAGATATTGCTACTGTAAAGCAGCAGATTGAATCTATAACAACTGTTGAACAGGATTTTGTAGAGTTCGTAGAGTTTGCCCTGAATACCGTAGAGGGTTTTAGGGAGAAGTTTTGGCAGCTAGACCAAGAACATCAGGTATGGTGTAAACAATTACTGTTTCCTGATGGATTTTCTGTTTCACGAACCAAAAAAGTTTACACACCAACGATTAGTGATTTCTACCTCTGTATAAATACAGAAAAGAGCCACGAAAATGACTCTTTTACTGCTGATTCTTCAATATGGTACGCGCGACAGGATTTGAACCTACGACCTCCGGCTCCGCAAGCCGACGCTCTATCCAGCTGAGCTACGCGCGCGTAGATGAAATTGTAGCATTTATTTATCAGATACGCAATTTACGAATCAAGCGATCAATAGCGTCAAGCTTAACTTCTTGCATAGGCAGGTATGCGCCAAACATATCTACTATGGCCTCGCCCTGGTTCTCCGGGAAGTAAACTGTGGTGACGGGTGAGAAGTGCTTTTTAGGAATAAGGACGATTGAAAAATACTCATCCTCCTTAAGCACACCAAAAGCTTTAAACTGGTTAAAATCGTACAGGGTTTCGCCAATATGCAATCCCTTGCTGTTCAGGGAATAGTGAATTTCACGAGGTGGACGCTTGATATAAACAATCAAGGCCGCTACTGACACCACTATCAAGATCACAAAAGTGACTGACTTAGCCAGAAAGATGGCTAAAGCCAGCAAGGCTGCAACTACTAGAATAAAAACCACAAACCACAAGCCGCCTTTTTGGTGCACGATATGCTCTCTAGCGTCCCAGTTGACAGTTTCACCAACGGGGGCTTCGGGCTCGTCAGGTTCTGTCAAAGCCTCTTCTGCAGGCTCGGCCACCGGTTCCGGAGCTTCTTCCAATGGTTCTGGCGCGAGATTAGTGTCTGGCGCATCATCATGCTGCCAGTAGTTTGCGCCATTTTTATCTGGTTCCATAGTTCCAGTATATAACATAAGCGTTAAAAAGTAACCCCCGGCTTAGCCGAGGGATTGCTTTTAACTTTACGAATACCAGTAGTCTACTGGTATCAAGTTCTCCATACTACGGAGGACTTGTGTGTCCGGGCGGGCGCCTAACTCAAGCATGGGCACCGGCTTGCCGATAGCCATGCCGTAGGGAATGAAAAGATTCAACTTATCAAAACCCCACCAGCACCAGTTCGGCAAAGTAACACCAACTGGGATGATGTCGGTGTTAGCGCCTAGCTTGGCACGCTTAGCTGCCACGGTCAGCACCCCGACAGTAGGCGACACCTTACGGCCATCAGCACTTCTGCCAGTTTCGCGCTGGGCTTGGTCCACCCACAAGTGACGTTGGCGACCTGCCGACTGAGCCACTATGCTCATGCCGCCAGACTCTGTCAGCTCTAGGAGTCGTTCGACATAGCGTTTATCTAGAGCTACTTTGAGCTTTTCTAGATCAGCGCTGGCTTCGAGTCGTTGCATAGTCTTCGGCGTTAGCATCGGCACTAGTATAATGTCGATCCGCCTGAGCTTGCTAACAAACCCGCTCATCTCCTCAAACCAGGGGAGATTCACCGGCACTAAGACCGGCTTGTTTGGGAAAGTTAGGATCGCCCAGACTAACGCTACTAACGGATCCGTCAGCGATGGGTGGTTGATAACGATGACTTTACCGCGGTCATCGGCCACACCATCGCAGTAACCCTTAGCGCGAAAGGGGAATATCCGCTTCCACTGTCGCGCCACCTTGACGCGACGCCCCGCCCAGAGCTCCGGGTTTTCGGCCGCCGCTTTCAAGAAACTCGCCGGAAACAGTGTCTTCGAGAACAGCCAACGTGATATGCGCCCTGTTGCCGCCATGTCACGCTTTAATTCTAGGCCACCTGGCAGCTCTGCCAGAATAGTTTTTTCGCCTGTCGAAACTGTCTCGACAAGCCTATCTGTAATTTCAAAATTCATGAATACACCTCCTTGTCGAGACAATGATTTTAAATTACTCCCACGTATAGCCACATACTAAAACAATCCGGGCGATATGTCCAGATTGTTTATGGCGGAGGAGGGGAGATTCGAACTCCCGCACCAGGTCTCCCCGATCTAACGATTTAGCAAACCGTCCCCTTCAGCCACTTGGGTACTCCTCCAGACGGTCTAACTACCAGATTATATCATAGAAGTGTAGACCAACCACATATTTTGTGCTATATTTTAGTTAGAATTTCAAGGAACCATCTATATGAAAACATCGATCAAGACAACCCTTATCAAATACGCGGTGGCCGTAAGCGCAGGTGCTACGCTTGCCAGTGGCAAAGTATTAGCAGCCGCTAGTGGTGTAACAGGTGGTATTTCGGGCGGCGCCAACGCTGCACGTGGTGATGGCCAGCCTAGCGACCTATTTGGTAACACCGGTATATTTACGCAAATTACTAATACTATCCTGTTCATTGTCGGCGCGCTGAGTGTTATCATGCTAATCTACGGCGGCTTACGCTACATCATCTCTGGTGGTGACAGCAAAAAGGTGACTGATGCTAAAAACACCATCATGTACGCCATCATCGGCCTGATCATCGCCGTACTGTCTTATGCAATCATCAACTTCGTGATTCGCGCTTTTGCCGACCAAGGCAGTGGCGGCAGCCTAGAAGTTTAATCGTTTTTTGGGCAAAATCTAAACCCCCTCACAGAGGGGGTTTAGTAATGTGCTGAGGTTAGGTTAGGCAGGGAGCGGGCAGTTTAGAGCTGCCAGCGCCAGGTGATACGCATACGCGTATTCATTGTCGTAACCGGCCACAATCTGGACGGTGCCGCCAATGACTACAATCTGGCCAGGTGCCACTACAGATGTCTCGCTACGGTCAACCACGTAGCTAGATATCATTGTCTGGCGGTGACTCACTCTAAGCAACCGCCGAATCCGGTTGTTGCCAAATTCGTTCAGGGCTTCAAGTACCGATTCTTTAGTTAGGCCTTTAGCATTGCCAAATTCCATGACAAGGCAAAGGATTGAACCATTTTCTACCGGCACTCTACAGGCTATCCCCGTAGTCTGCTTAAGTTCTGGGAAAATTTTTTGCAAACTTTTGGTAGCACCAGTATCGGTTACTACTATGTTATTAAGCCCTGCAAAAGAATTCTCTAACTTACCACTGTTACCGTCGAGCATTTTCTGGCTATTGGTAACAGCGTGGGTGGTGTTCAAAAAGACACTCTCCGGGTAACCAAAAGTTTCTCCTAAAGCGTAAACAATTGGTGCGGCAGCATTTGTGGTGCAACTGGCCAGTGACACAAACGGTAGTCCGGTGTCTTGATCGCCGTTGATATCATAAATAATCAACGGGGTGTCGTCCTTGGCCGGTGCCGACATTAAGACTTTCCTGGCGCCCGCGTCGATAAAACCTTGCGCTTTTTCGGCGGTCAAGAACCTGCCAGTGGCGTCGATAACAACGTCCACGCCAAGCTTTTTCAGCGGCAGTTTGGCCGGATCGGGCTGGGCATATACTGGCACTTCAAAGTGCCTGCCGTCTCTGTACCTACGAAAAATTAAGAACCCGATACAACCATCTGCGTCTGCGCAGTCATCCGTATCACGATATCTGACCTCAAACGGGAATCTCCCGTGCGTAGAATCATGGTCGATTCTTTCTGCAATATCAGCCAAGTTCTTAGGACCGCTTGCGCTCACCCCGGCAAGCTTGCTTAATGCGTCCGAAAGATAGTCGGCATTTTCGGTTCCGTTTGAGTTAGCCGGATTGTCCATGCTAGCTATAGCCCATAAGACGCACGTGAAAATTCGGCCGCCTAGTCCGGCCATAAAGATCCTGTTCATCATTTTTCTCCTCCATTTTTAATGTGCAATGATTTACGCTAATACTCTAACAGCTTTGGTATACATAGCCAAGCATAAAGGGAATGGATAGTAAGCGAGGCAGAGACCGGGCCGGGCGTGGTACAATAGGTAGGCACGGAAGGGTGACCGAGTGGTTTAAGGAGCCTGTCTTGAAAACAGGTGAGGGGCAACTCTCCGAGGGTTCGAATCCCTCCCCTTCCGCCAATTTAATGCAGGAGTCTTTTGGCTCCTGTATTAAATTGATGGAGTAGGGATGAGAACCCGTACTTTTGCGGAGCAAAAGGGGGTTCGGTGGAGCGCCGTGCAGCCAAAGAAGGTGCCCAAAGGGCACTTTCTTTGGCAAACAAGCGGAAGAGTGAGCGTAGCGAGCGATATCCCTCTCTCTCCGCCAGGAAGAATCGACTGGGTTTTACACCTAGTTGTTTTAATCTAGCGCCCGATACTTTTCAGTCATGCTGAGCAGGCTAGCAGCGGCGGCAATGGCAAAACCGGTGTAAAACGCTGGCAAGTTGCCAAACGCCAAGGCAACCAGAAGAACAGCTAGCCAAGCTGCGAGCTTGAACCAGCTATCCAGGTAGGACACCATGGCCATATAAGCAAATCGCGTGCTATTGTCACTGTCAGCATCATCATAAAACCCTTTAGAAATAGGGATGTGGTTAGCTGTGCTAACTACTTCGTGGGCAATGTTAAGGCCCAAAGCACCAGTATACGAACGGATAAACATTCGGGCCAAGTAAAACAGTGCACCAAAAACCGCACCCAGCCTGAGAAGTTTGCGGCCGAACCTCTTATCTACAAGGCGACCAATCAAAATCGCCGCCACAATAGAAGATACCACTGACAATGACTGCAAAACACCCACCCCCACATACATAGTGGCCGGCCCCAAGATAACGATGGCCACGAAAATCGGCCAAAGTGGGTTGTACATAGTAAGCTCCATACCCGAGAAAGCGTAGGCTACAGCGTTGCGGCGATACTTTTTGAAATCTAGCTTGCGCAGGTTGAGCTTTTGCTTGGTCGGCACGGTTTCGCGCGAGCGTAGCAACGGCACGATTGCCACCAACATGAAAGCCAGACCAACCAAGAAAATATACTTGCTGCCAAACAAAACCGCCACCGCACCAGCTAGTAATGGGCCAACTATGGTACCAACCTTTTCAACAGCCTGCAGGTAACCAATTTGTTTGCCCTCGTGCTTCAGGTTATGAATTTTCGAGAACTCACCATTTTTTGGCACCACCGTAAAACTGTGGATCATGCCGAGAACACTACCCAGCAGCCAGATCGGCCAGTGTACCAGCTCCATCGATAAGGACATTACCTGAGACAGCGCAGTGACTAAAAAGCCAATCGACATGGTTTTTTTAGGGCCAATCTGGGCCATGATCTTACAAACCAAGAAATCTAGGCCGAAAATCCGCAGCACAAAATACCACACCATCATGTGGCAAACGGTGGCGAACGAGCCAGTTAGTTGCCAGATGTAGAGCGGGCCAAAAAGGCCTGTCATGGCTATCGACAGGTTGTGAATCATCATGGCGATGTAGATGCGCGCCATTTCGCTCATTTTAATGTGGCGCCAAAAGTGGCGGCGCGGGAGTTTTGGACGGGGAATATTAGTTTTTAGCATATCTGTTTTAATCCTAGCATACCAAGACATCACTCAACAATACCGGCGATATCGGCGTTAGCTACATTGTAGCATAGTGTCAGCTATTTGTCAATAGACTGACGAGCTACCACTGCCACCCAAACACGCTTAGCCCCTGCAGCTTTTAGCACCTTAGCCGCCTCTGTAACCGTGGCGCCAGTGGTGCAAGTGTCATCAATGATCAGATAAGGTACCTTAGGGTCAAGAACGGCAGAGCAGGCGAAAGCTTCTTTAGCCTGAGCGCGGCGAACCCGAGCACTTTTGCCAAACTGCACGGTATTGTTTTTACGACGTAGTAGCTCCTTGTGCGCACAGCCTTTAAACTTGGCCAGCCGCCTGGCCACCAGCTTAGTATGGTCAAAGCCGCGCTGGCGAATATGCCCTGGAATGGTGGGAATCGTCACAACTACGGTGCTGGCCGGCAAAATCGGCAGGCAAGTGCTAAGAGCCTCGGCAATTGGCCCAGCCGCCGCTCGCACAGACTCAAACTTGTACGTATCAAGTAGGCTCTTTAGCACGCCCTCGCGGCTAGAAACTTGCCAAGACTTTTCAAACGGCAGGCAACAACGCCGGCAACGGTCCGCGATAGTCCCACCGCACTTTAGACAATAGTTTTGGCTATCAGAACATGCATCTTGCAAGCAATTGGCGCAAACCACTTGGCCTTTGACGCCGCAGCCCAGGCAGTAGTGCGGTGCTAGCAGTATAAAAAACTTATCCATTCGTATCCTTCAGCTATTGACCACCATATTCTTTATGATTATAATATATCTAAGGTATAAAGCCTAAGTGGAGGAAATCATGGCTCGTAAACAAAATAACGATCTTTTGATGGAAGATGAATTGGCTGCTGCGTTCTTGAGCGAAGACGAACAGCTGGTTGATGATCCTATCGAAGAGCAAGTTCAAGAAGAAAGCTGGGACGGTGCAGACGAAGACTTTCCAGGTCAGTTGGCAGTTGATGTCTATGAAACAGCCGACAAGCTAGTTGTCAAAGCTCGCACAGCCGGTGTAGACAAAAAAGATCTAGATGTTAGCATCTCAGACAACATTTTAACTGTCAGCGGCACATTGAGCGGCGGCGAAGATGCTGGTGCTACTAACTGGCACTTGCAGGAATGCTATTGGGGCGAATTTAGCCGCACCATTGCGCTCCCAGTGCCTATCAAAGAAGAAGAAGTTGAAGCCGTGCTGAAGGATGGCGTGCTAACCATCACCTTCACAAAGGTTAAACAAGAACAAGCCAAAAAGATTAAAGTTCTATAGTTAGTTGGGCGGGCCAAAGCTGACAACACTTATTGGTGATGAACTACACTCAGGAAACTGGGTGTAGTTTTGTTAACAACCGCAAACTAAAAGTGCGGCCCCTTTACGGGGCCGCACCTAACTATAATCTCCAGATACTAATTGCCGCTGAAGCTTCCCACCACAAAGTTAACAATAGCATAAGCCAAGATGGCTACGATCAAGCCAACAATGGCGTACATAATGGTGTTTTTAGCGCTTGTGACCTTAGCCGTGTCGCCAGCCGAGGTGGTGTATTTGATACCGCCGTAAATCAGCATGATAACGCTAATAGCACCGACCAGGAACAATACCACATTGATAATAATCGTAAATACTCCATCAGCACCAAATAATTCCTTCTGGTTAGAACCTGCGCCTGCACAGTCATTATTGACGCTACCGCCAACTCCCTGTGAAGGATCGCAAGTGTCTGCGTAAGCGCTAGTGAATGGCAAAGCAACCGCACCGGCTATCAAAACCATAGCAGCGACCGCCATCATTCTAGTTGTTATAAATTTGACTTTTTGTAACATATTTCCTCTTATTATCTTATTAATAATTCATTAACCTAATTATACCACAAACCTATTTGTTGGCTAGCCTGATAGACGCTACTTAGATATGTTTGTGACTACGAAATTGACGATGGCGTAGGCTAGAAGCGCCACAACAAGGCCGATAATAGCATACATAATAGTATGCTTAGCTGAAGTGATCTTGGAGCTGTCACCAGCTGATGTGGTGTAGCGGATGCCACCGTAAATCAGCATAATAACGCTTAGGGCACCGATAATAAACAATGCTACATTGATAACGGTCTTGATGATATCGGGCAGGCTATTAGTGTTACCGCTCTCGCCGGCCTGTACACCTTTATCTAAGCCATTATCCGCATTGTTAATTTTGTTTTTGCCATCAAGACACGTGGTCAGAGCTTTGCCAGTTTTACCAGAGCAATCAGCCGCGAGAGCCGACGGTGCCAAGAATAAGCCTGCTGTTAATAATAGAGCGGCACTTATGATGATTTTTTTTAGTTTCACTATTCCTCCTTTATGTTATATTCGCCGTTACAAAGCTAACGATTGCATAAGCTAATACCGAAACTACCAGCCCAACCACGGCGTAGGTGATAGTATGCTTAGCTGAAGTGATCTTGCTCGAATCGCCGGCTGATGTGGTATAGCGGATGCCGCCGTAAATTATCATAACAACGCTCAAGGTACCCGTGATAAACATCATAACGCTTACAACATTCTTGATAACTTCGGGTATTGATTGGTCGGTGGTCTGGGCTTTTTCTGTGCCTTCGTGCAATTTTTCGCAATTTGTTTTTGCTGGGCCAGTTTTACCAGCGCAGGGATCAGCGGCCAAGGCCGGGCTTGCTATGCAAAGCGGCGCCGCTAGCCCAAAGGCCATCACCAAGGTTAAAACTGTTACTTTTAATTTAGTCATCATATAGTTCTCCTTTAAATTACATTTCCTACCACAAAATAAACAACCGCTGAACCGAGCAGAGCCACTGCTAGGCCTACAATAGAATAAGCGATAATCCTTTTAGCGTTTGCAGTTTTGGAGCTGTCACCGCCTGAAGTGGTGTATTGAATGCCGCCAAAGATTATCATGACAACAGCCAAGG
This sequence comes from Candidatus Nomurabacteria bacterium, assembly GCA_031257295.1. Lineage (GTDB taxonomy): Bacteria > Patescibacteriota > Saccharimonadia > Saccharimonadales > Saccharimonadaceae > JAIROX01. The sequence continues at coordinate 69,610 of JAIROX010000001.1, forward strand.
CGCCAACCAACATGAACGCGGTGCCAAGTGCACCAGTTAGGTTATCTTCAAGCGTATTTTTATCCCTCTCCTTGTTGGCACAACCAACTGTACTTCCGCTGCCAGATACCTTGCTACAGATCTCATATCCTTCATTACCAGCTGCCAAAACAGACCCTGATGCGAGCGCACCAGCAAGGCCAACTACCAAGGCAAAGATCAGAATAGCCCGCTTCATCAGAACGCCCCCATTACGAAGTTAACAATTGCCGAAGCCATGATTATGACAACCAAGCCGGTGAGGGAATAAATGATAGCGCGCTTAGACTGAGCGATTTGGTCGGCCTTACCACCGGCCGTAATGTAGAAGATACCGGCAATCACCAATATTATGACACAGACTATGCCAGCAAACAGAAAAGAGTAGTTGAGCAAGTTGGTCAAAACACTTTCACCGCCATCGGTCTTAGTGCTATTAGGCAGGTTAACATCTACCTTGCCGCTCTTATCTTTTACTCCGAAGAACAATAACCATGTTTTCCAACCGAGTGCTTCCATAACTTAATCCAATATTATCCTTAAGAATAGGTTAACTATCGAGCCGCCCAAAATAGCTATGGCTAGCCCGACCACGGCGTTGGTGATTGTTAGTTTAGCGCCAGAGATCTTCTCTGAGCGACCGCGGGCCAGCATGTATTGATAACCTCCCCATATTAGGTAGCCCGTAGCAGCTACGCCAACTACGCGGAAAATATCGTCTAGGACGTTTAGAACAATGGTCCAGACGAAAATTGTCAAACCAATGGTCGTCCCAGCCTTGGCCTTGACGGCCTCACCTTTTTCGTCAGATGACACTTTTTTTAATTCGCACGAGCTATCATCCATCAAGCCTTGGTACCACGGCTTTAAGATGATGAAATCGCTGTAGCAGCTCGTAGCAGCAGCGCCTACAGGCCGTGGTGCGGTGGTAGTGATGCCAACGCCAGCTAATAACACAAAAGTTATGGCTAATAACGCACGCCTCATTATTTAAACACTCCGCCAGGGATTAAGAACTGCAGCACTACGTAAAGGACACCCCAAGCAATAATGCCAATCACCACCTGGAGAATGCGTTCTTTGGACTTTTGGACCTTTTCCATACTGCCGCCAGCCGTGGTGTAGGTGAAGGCTGCCAAAGTGACACCAACTAGCGCCAAGATGCCGACCCCAACGGTCATGATATTAAGCACGATATTAAGTATGGCGAATATGCCGCCACCTTGATCATCACAATTGACTACAATGACAGAAGTTTGAGAGCAACCATCTTTGGCGCCACCACTTGACGTAGTACCAGTAGTGCTAGTACCTGTACTCCCACTGGCAGACCCTTTTTTAGCTGCCACTTCAGCTTCATCGATAAGCTTCAATATGTTCTTTGTTGCTTTATCAACATTAGCCTTCGTGATTGTCGTCTTCTTCGTTACTGCCTTAATGCCACCACCTGCATCGGTGCATTTTTTGCCAGATGGTATTCCGTATGTAGGCGACTGTTTTTTGTCGTTTTTGTAGAAAGTGACAACATAATAAGTTGATTTATTTTCTGTTTGACATGTATAAGTATATTTGTCAGCAGCGTAAGCGTCCGGGGCAGTAAGACCAGATAAGGCGCCGATACCTAGCGCTAGGGCGATGACCAAGATAGTTTTTTGTATGATATTTTTCATCTTTACCACCAGAATAAAACAATAGCGTCATAAGGTCAATGTTTTTACCAAAATTCGCAAACTTTCTTGTGGTAAACTATTGCATTTTTTCACCCGGTGTGTTATAATCACAGCATGCAGTTGAGGTCTGCGCGTTTTTTGGGTGTGCCAAAAAAATGGCGTAACAATTTAGTCAAGATTCTATCTGGCGCACTAGTGGCGTTAGCGCTGTGTTTGTTGGCCTCATCTTCTACTTACGCGGCCGACGCAACTATCAAGGACGGCGACCTAACTTACGGTGGCACGGCTTACGAAGGCCCGAGCAAAAAGGTGGCTGGTGATGGCCTGCCATCAGACATAGCCGACGGCAACATCTACTATTCTCATCCGTCTGGCGATGGCAACAAGCGCCAAGTAACTTTCGTCTTCTTCACTGAAAAAGACGCTAAAAAGGCTAAGTTGGCTATTTATAACTACGTGCCGCCCAGCACTTATAAACTTAGTGGCACGGTTGGAACTATTAGCCTTAAAAATGACGGTTCAGCCCAACCAGTCAGTGCAAGCGCAGAAGAGTCCGGCGGCAGCGGCCAGTCCTGCACCGACGCCTTTGGCGCTATGAGCTGGTTGGCTTGCCCGATTGCTGAAAAATCCGCCGAGGCCGTAGACAATATCATGACATTTATAATGGACTTTTTCATGGCGGTTAAGCCGTTGTCGACAGATAGTAACTCACCGATCTATATGGTGTGGTCGTATATGCGCGACATCGCTAATATTGCATTTATCATCTTTGCGCTGGTGGTTGTGTATTCGCAGGTGACCGGCCTGGGCATTAGCAATTACGGTGTCAAAAAGGTGTTGCCGCGAATTATCATCGGAGCTATTTTAATTAACTTATCGTATTTTATATGCGCTATAGCAGTGGACTTGTCAAATATCCTGGGTGACCAGCTGCATTCTGTGTTTATGGGTATTCGGGAGCGAGCTATCGCTGCTGGAGCCTATGACATTAACCTAAGTTGGGGTGATCTTTTCGCAACCATAGCTGGAGCGGCAGCGGCAGGCGGATTAGCGATTCTCGGCATAGCCATAGCTGGCGGTGCGGCCGGCCTGATGATGCTATTATTACCGATTCTTCTAGGGGCGCTGCTGGCAGTTATCGCGGCCTTTTTGACGCTGGCGGCCAGGCAAGCGATTATCATGCTGCTGGTGATCATATCTCCGCTAGCCTTGGTGTCGATGCTACTGCCAAACACCGAAAAATGGTTCAAAAAGTGGTACGAACTGGGCCTCAAGATGTTGATGATTTACCCGATGTTTTCACTGATACTGGGCGCTAGCGAACTAGCCGGTTGGGCAATTATTGCCAGTGCTTCTAATATAGTCCAGGTGATACTTGGTATGGCGGTGCAGTTTATACCACTGGTTTTCACGCCTATTTTAGCTAAGCTGAGCGGCAACTTGTTAGGCAGTATTAATAGTGCCCTGCATAAGCCACTGGCCCCCTTGCAAAAGCAGGCCAAGACTGCAGCTGATGAAAGGCGGGCTACTGCTAAGGCTCGACAACTGCAAAATTACCAGCAGAATCCAACGCGGTTTAACCGTGGTATCCACAGGCTCGGGCCAACAGCTTTAGCGCATAGGCTAGAGCAAGGTAAGCGTCGCCGCGCCCTCGACAAGAGCGAGGCTGAAGGTGCAGTGGATAAGGACTTCGAGGCAACGTTTGACAACGAGATAGTGAACGGCCGCCAACGTCGCCGCGTAACCCGGCCATGGCAAACTTATACAGATCATTCCAGGCGTGATTCGCGCTACAACCTAGAACGGGCCACGTCGAGAGCTGAGGGCGCTAAAGAGCTGGCCGGTGCGCATATTATGACAGCGCGCTCGGTTGGGCCGCTTAGGAATGTCAGCCTAGAGACCGAACGGGCCAAGACCGTCCACGAGGCAACCAAGAAGCGCTTCGAGGAAGAAGTTCTGACCCAGAGAGGCACAGCCGGCACTGGGCTGTATGAAGCTTCTATCCAGCTAGAACAGATGACTATGCAGGCCGATACCGCCAAGAATGCTTTTGAGCGGGTAATTAAGATGGAGAAGTTAGAAGGTGGCGGCAGGCTGTTTCATACTAACCGAACCGCAGCTGCGGCGGCTGAGGACAACAAGACATACGGTATTGCTTTGGATAAACAGACCGAGGGCTACTTACAGGTGCGTAAAGCTACGGTCGGTGATGCGCTGAATATAAGTAATCTACGTGCTACGATCGCCACTATCGAGGCTGAAGACGCTGCTGATAATCTCAGAGCCTACATTGAGAACGAGAAGTCACGCAGAGTTGCAACCACAGTGCAGGTTCAAGCTGAGGATGGCACTATACGCACTGAAACCGTCGAAGATTACACTGCTCTAGGAAAAGCTTACAAACGACGTAAGCGTACAAAAAACCGTGCCGATTTTGCCGAGCTTATAGCCGAGAACGAAAGGCAAAGCACTGGCGAACATTACGCCAACGTTGGTGCCAACGAAACTATTGTTGGTATTGAAACGGCGGCAGGGTTCGTCGCTAACAATGACATGGAAGAGATGCGTGAAATATCTCGTGAAGTCGGTGATATCGCCTATGAAGAGATTGTCCAAAAGGGTCGTGCAGACAACATCGCTTTTGTTGATTCTGAAGATCTTTCAAACCGCATTAAAACTGCCTACGAAGAAATGGAAAATGGTGTTGGCACCGACGTTAATCCTGACATCGGCATACTAGAGGCAGCCGATGGTGGCAGGGGACGCGCTGGTATTGGCAGAGTGTACTCAGGTGCCATCAACACTGATATGGAGATCAGATCAAAGGCTATCAAGGAGCTTGACGCTACCTATACAGAGGCCTCCAACGAACAAGTGCGCAGTGAACTCACCGAAGCTATCAGAACTGGTGACCGTGTGACTATCACTTCTGCCGTTAACCGCCTAGCGCAAATTGGCCAAAGCTTTATGGTGTACCAAGCTATGATGGATTCTGGAGATATCACTAACCTCGATTCAGCAAAGACGCTGCAGAGTGTGATTATGGGCAACTCGACCATAAAGAAAGAGCATCAGTACATATCCAACTTCGCCAAACGGCTAGTAACTCCCGACGGTCTATTAGCATCGTCTGACCCGAGCAAGGCTTACATGCTCAGCATGCAAAGCTTTATGGATGACGATTCAACAGTAGACGGAATCGCGCGCGGCTTTACTCAGATGAAGCATACTGAAGCTCGAGACCTGGACTACTCATCTACAGAAGTGCTTATTGCTGATCCTCGTCTTGCACCAAACATCATACGACCAGCTGCTAGCTTAGCCGCCGAAGTCATGGGTGACAAGATGATGGTTCCAAAGAACCTAGAGCAGTGGGAAAGAAACTTCTTCTATACTCGCAACGACGTTGTTAACGGAAAGCGCGTAGTCCGTGATGGCAGCGATGGCAGACTACCAGAATATGATGTAGGTGCCATTATCCCAATTATGCGTGAGATGACTGGGCCTGGTTGGGGCGACATGGCTGCTTCTACATTCGACGTCCTCGGACTGAATGCTGCTGGTACTGAAACCATTTTGAATGGTATGAGTCGTGAGGATAGGGGCAGTATCCGAGACACTATCGACCAATTCTTAAACAGCCCAGCTGGTAAGCGTATTAGCACTACCCGTCGAGGCGATCTTGACAGATTAGTTCAAAGGCTTACTTACTAATTTGAATATCAAACCAGTACGTTAAGTTGCGCAAGGTTCAAGACGCCAAACAACTTATGCTATTATATTAGTATGTCAACCTACACCGTGCCACAAGATGTGGAAGCCGATGACAAATTATTAGGGCCGTTTTCTTTTCGGCAGTTTATTTATCTTATCATCGTGGCGTTTGCTTGCTTAATAGGCTGGTTGCTAAGCCAGATATTTATCGGCTTGATAATCGTACCGCTGCCGATAGTGGTCTTTTTTGGCGCTTTGGCCTTGCCACTTAAGAAAGACCAACCGATGGAAGTTTATCTAATGGCGATTCTGTCGTTCTATCTTAAGCCGAATAAGCGCCTCTGGAAGGCCGACGGCAAAGACCATATCATCACGATTACCGCTCCGAAGGTAGTCGAGCCAGACCGCACCAAAAGCGTGGCTGGCGTTGAGGCTCTGCAGCGGCTATCATACCTATCTGACCTAACAGACTCGGGTGGTTGGGCCATTAAGGGGGCCAGTAGCCCAGTCAACGACGATATTTACCGTGAATCGCTAGACACGACTGACATGTTTGATAGTAACAGCCAAACCGCCTCACTGATCGGTGATAAACTTGAAGCTAATAATCAAAGAATGCATGAGCAGGCTATGAATATAATGAAGGCGCCAGCTGCAGTTGCTGAGCCCGAGCTAACTTTGCCGCCACGGCCGCCAGAAGCTCCAGCCGCACCGCCAACCGTGCAACATTTTACAGCTGCGCCTGGCACAGCACCAGCGCCGACCGTCAACACACCAAGTCAGTTTAACTACAATCCTTACCCAGAGATCAAGCAGGCAGTTATTCAGCCACTAGGCAGCAACCCGACACCGACACCGGCGCCAACTCAAACTCAGCCAGTGCCAGCACCAGAGCCTATCGCAAAACCCGTGAACCCTGATATAATAAACTTAGCAAATAACCAAGATCTGACCGTCGAGACTATTGCCCGCGAGGCACACCGTATTGAAAAGAAGAAGGCAGACGACGGAGAAGTGTTTGTATCACTACATTAGGGTGGGAGAGAATGGATAATCAAGGACAACCAGTTCAGCCAGCCGGAGCACAAACTGCAGCGCAGCCAGGTGCTGTTCAAGCTGTTAGTGCCGAGCAAACTTTTGGCGCTGGCGAGCAACAAGGCCCAGACAAGCCAGTCAAAGAAGAGGCGCCAACCTCTACCCAAAACACCTTACTAATATCTGAGATCCGCGATGGTATGTTAATTATGAAAGATGGCAGTTTTCGGTCGGTAGTAGCCTGCAAGTCAATCAACTTCGACCTAATGAGCACCAACGAACGCGAAGGTGTGGAATATAGTTTTCAAAACTTCTTGAACTCGCTGTATTTTAATATCCAAATCTTGATCCGTTCGCAGCGAGTGGATATTGGGCCGTATCTAGACAAACTGGCCAATATCCGCCGTGCTCAAGATAACATGCTGCTTAACGTGCTGATGGACGATTATATGAATTTTATCGATATTTTGAGCCAAGAAGCTAACATCATGCACAAAGAGTTTTATGTTGTTATTCCGTACTTTACCTCTGAGACTAGCGAGAAATTAACCGAGCAAGGCAAGGGGTTCTTCAAAAAACTCTTTAGCGGCGGCGCTGGGCCGGCTGTCACCAAGATTGACAGAGCAACCTACGACAAAGCCGTTAGTGAGATGAACAACCGTGTCGATTCAGTCACTAGCGGGATGTTCCAGATTGGCGTGCAAAGTGCGCGACTCAATACTAAGGAGTTGGGCGAACTGTTTTATAATTTCAACAACCCAGATACAGCCTTGCGCGAACCGTTAGGAGATTTCAGCCAGACAGCTCAGCTGTATGTTGGTCGATCGGGCGAACCGCCCAAACCTGCACAGCCAGTTGCTCCCGTAGCGGCCCCGGCTCCTGCACAGCCAGTTGCGGCTGCAGTGCCCTCGCAGGCACCACCGGAAGGGGGTAGCAATGGCTAAAAAACAGAAAAACGTGGTAGACATCGCTGCTGAACAACGCGTCCGCGAGCAGGCTGAAGTAGAGCAGGCTTTCCAGACTGGTATTACAACTTTACGTGACCTAATCAGCCCGAGCAGTCTAGAAATCCATAGTTCATATTTTCGCCTAGGCACCAAGTACGGCCGTACTATCTATATTTATGGTTATCCGCGCGAACTTGGCACTGGCTGGCTAAGCCCGCTTATCAACATCGACGAAGTGCTAGATATTAGCATGTGGATTTACCCCGTGGAATCAGCCGTTATTCTGAAAAACCTGCGCAAAAAAGTGACTCAGCTTGAGGCTAGCATGTCACTTAACAGCGAAAAAGGTAAAGTACGCGACCCCGAATTAGAGCACGCTTTGAGCGATGCTGAGCAGCTACGTGACGAAATCCAAATCGGTTCGGAAAAGTTTTTCCGGTTCGGCCTGTATGTAACGATTTACGCCGACAGCCTAGACGAACTGCAATTTATCCAGCATAAGATTGAGACGATTTTCGGCCAGCAAATGGTGTTTTCTAAGGTAGCCAGTAGCCAGCAGGAACAGGGGCTGAATAGCACCATGCCGCAAGCATCCGACCAGCTACAGATTCGCCGTAACATGAACACTGGCGCCATTAGCACCACTTTTCCATTTACTTCGGCCGACCTCACGCAGGACAGCGGCGTGCTTTACGGTGTAAATATGCACAATAACGGCCTAGTGATTTTTGACCGGTTTACGCTAGAAAACTACAACATGGCGGTGTTCGCCAAATCTGGCTCGGGTAAATCCTTCACGGTCAAGTTGGAGGCTTTGCGCAGCATGATGATGGGTGCCGAAGTGCTGATTATCGACCCAGAAAACGAGTATCAAAAGCTGTGCGAGGCAGTAGGCGGCAGCTATATTCGCCTCAGTTTGAATTCTGATACGCGCATTAATCCTTTTGACCTACCGAAGGTGATTGACAGTGAAGATGCCGAAGATGCCTTGCGCGCCAACTTGGTGACCTTGCACGGCCTATTCCGCCAGATGTTGGGCAGTGCTCAGGTGGGGCCAAATGGCGAAACTTTGGCAGCGCTTAGCCCAGCTGAAGAGGCCGATCTAGATCAAGCCCTTATCGACACTTATGCCAGGGCTGGTATTACGTCCGACCCGCTAACTCATGGGTCAATTCCACCAACTATCGAGAATCTATATGACACCTTGCTACATATGGAAGGCTCCGGGCCACAGCTAGCTCAGCGTCTACGCAAGTACACCTCTGGCACGTTCGCTGGTATTTTCTCACAGCAAAGCAACGTAAATATCAATAACCAGATGGTGGTGTTTAATATCCGCGACCTCGAAGATGAGCTTAGGCCGGTGGCTATGTACATCGTACTTAACCACATCTGGAATATCACCAAAACCCAGCAAAAAAAGCGTATGCTGATAGTTGACGAGGCCTGGCAGCTTATGAAATATGCCGATTCTGCTAACTTTATGCTGAGCCTAGCTAAGCGTGCCCGCAAATATTACCTAGGACTGACAGTGATCACACAGGACGTGGAAGACTTTATGGGTAGCCAAATGGGGCGCTCAGTGGTGGCCAACTCGTCGCTTATCTTACTACTCAAACAGTCACCAAGCGCCGTGGACGTGCTGAGTGATGTGTTTAAGCTAACTGACGGCGAGAAAAAGCTCCTGGCCAATTTCCCAGTAGGGCAAGGCCTATTCTTTGCCGGCCAAAACCACGTGCACGTGCAGATTATCGCCAGCGAAACTGAAGAACGCTTAGTTTCCACCACCCCTGTTGATAAAGAGGGATAAACCCCAAAATATACACTTACTATTGACTTTCTGAACATGGTGTGGTATGATGGAGGTATCATTCGTACATTAAATCTATATCTTATATCTTTGCACTTCGTAGAAAGGAAGGTGGCAAAATGATAAACCATAAAGCAAAGGAAATTAGTTTAGTTTTAAAGATTCTGATAATCGTGACCTTGCTCGTGTTGGCAGGTTGTGGCAGCAACGATGCTGCGGCAAAGCCTGGCAACAGTGCAGCTAACAATGACACCGTGGTGTCATCCGAGCCGGCAAGCGGACCAGATGACGTCGAAAATCCGGCGCCAGATATCAGAAAAGGGAAGATTATTCACAAGGAGCTCGTACCAGAAGGAGCGAAGACATTCCGATTTAAGGTTATCTTCGAGAGCATTTATGAAGGTGACGCGAGGGGATGGCTCGCCACAAACACAACAACTGGAACGGAGCATCTTCTGTTCGAATCGATAATACCTGAAGATATAATGCTGGAAATGGGTAAAACATTCATGTTTTACTGTACCGACATGGGCGAGGAAACGTCCAGGTCGTTCGTTTACGGCGTTGAACAACTCGACTAAACTAAAGCAAACACTGGTATTTCCAGTGTTTTTGCATCTTGTTAATATGCTATAATTAAGCTTATGGCAAAGGAAGGTACTGCCCAGGATAATATTGACCCGGATTTTTTGGCGTCGACCCGCAAGCTACAACAGGCCGAGGATGTTTCTAGTAAAAGTGGCTTAGATTCTGATGCTACATCTGCTGAGCAAGCCGCGGATGGCGAAGCTTCTACATTCAAGAATAATATTACCGGTAAAAGTGGGGGCAAGAAAAAAGGCCTTGTTAAAAAAGCTATGCCGGGCGGGGTTGTTGGTATAGTGCTTGCGGTGGCCATAGCCGCCATTACCGGCACCACCGCGTTAATGCCGTTCCACCTAGCAGCAAACTTTCTTGACAAGCTTAATACCAGAGAGACAGGCCTCCGAGTTCGTTCGAGAAACATTGTGAATCGGATGTTCAATTCTAAGTACGAGGTATCCACAAAGGGTAGCCTATTCGGGGCGCAAAAGTATGGAAAAATACCTAATAAGTTTGTATTAAAACTACAAGAACAGGGTATTGATGTAGTTAAAAGTGGCAATAAAGTCACGCATTTGAAATTTGACGGCAAGACTATAAAAGCTGAGGACTTTGGCTCGTATAGGGGTAAAAATCAGGCTTTTAACACGGCCCTGAAAAGGGCTCAGCGTACCAAGTTTGGCTCACTGTACGATTCTTTATCTAGTAGCTTTCTAGGTAAGTTCACTAACAGAAATAAGTATAAAGACTGGTCTAGTTCATCAAAATCGAAAGAAAGTAGTGAAAAGTTTAGAAAGAAGGTCTCTGCGGATACTAGCGGCGAATTAAAAACAGGCGATGAGAATGTTACGACCACAACTGAGAAAGATGCAGATGGTAATGAAACAAAAAAAGCCTCGACAACTTCCGGCGATACTGAGGATATACCAACCGGCAAAGGAGCAAAAACAACAAAGGATATTGGAGTCAAATTAAAAGCTAAAGCAGCCGCAGCAGCTCAGGGAGGAACCGCGGTTTGTGGTGTCATGAACGCCATTACGGCAGCTAGTTTAATAGCAACGGGTATCGAAGTGGGGCGAACGATCGTTTTAGCGACGTCGTTTTTAGAAGCTGTAGATAAGGCTAAGGCCGGTGATGGTGACGCCAGTCCTCTCAACGAATGGAATAATTTGCTCACAGAGCAACATACTCGCTTAGACACAAAGGAGGTGACAGCAAGCGAAGGGGAAAAAGCCATCAACGACATCAACTCCAATGCCTCTGGAGATTATAATGGAGATGCAGATTACAGCTATACCAGAACGACTGAAAAGAAATCAGCCATGGAAGCAGGGGGTATAACCTGGGCAACTGGCGGTGGCAGTCCTGGCAGGGGCACTAGTATCTCGAAGTTCTCCACAGAGTTAAGTGGTGGCTTTATAGCTGCTATGTTGAAAACTTCTCGCAGCAGTCAGGCTGGGTGTATAGCTGCGCAAATGGGCGGTGCCGTCCTTTCTGCAGTTCTAAACTTTTTCCCACCAGGTGCCGGGCTTGTAGCAAAAACTATTACTAAAACAGCTGCTAAAATTGCCCTAGGAGCCGCTATTGGGTTTGCTATAAGCCTGATTTTACCCAAACTAGCCGAGAAAATAGCTAAAGATTATGTAACAGACGCCGTAGGTGAAGATCTGGGGAATGCCCTGGCCAGTGGAGCTAGTTCCACGTTTGGTGGAACGGCCCAATCTGGTGGCAATGCGCCATCTGGTGCTGCACAAGTTGCGGCTTATCAGCTGGAAGTGCAGGAAACTATTGCCGAGAACGCCGAGCTTGAACGCTTAGAAAAGTCGCCGTTCGATGCCACTAGCAAATATACTTTTCTGGGTAATATAATGTCAAAAACCATGCCTTATGCAGCGCAAGCATCTTCAATAAGCAGCGTACTAACCACTATAGGTGGGACGTTCAGTAGGTCGTTAGCATCTCTTTTGCCATCCGCAAAAGCATTAGACAGCCTAGACGATAAAAATAACGTTGGCAACTGCCCTGCCCTAGAGGAATCTGGTTTGGTGGGAGATATGTATTGTCGCCCGAAATACACTTCTGATATGAGTACTAAAAAACTATTAGAAGAAGATATATATGACAAACTAGTAGGGTGGGGGGATATCGATAGAGATACCGGAGAAATTATAAATAGAAACAAGTTTACCGACGACGACAATCCTTCACTTAGCGCATATATTACATTCTGCTCAAACAGGTCTTCGGCTTTTGGCCAGAACGACATCAGTATATCTGGCACCATGGATGTGCTAGACACGGGCAATGTTGCGCTAGACGGAGCCATCAGCGCCACACCTGTTATAGGTGAAATCGCCGATATTATATCGGGAATTGGACAGGCTACGAGACTAAAATGGGATACCGGTGAAATATGCGGCAACACCACGCAAAACAGCAAGATTTGGAACAGTCGCATGAAGTACTATAGCCAGTTCGTGGAAGACGAAAGTGCACTAGAAATATTGAGTGATGGCGAGATGAAATCTAGTGTGTCCAAGTATCTTGGCATAACGTCCGACAACTCAGAAGATGGCGGTGGCGCTGAGGGCAAAGAATATCACGGCAGCGGCAAGTATAACCAGTACTCAGACGATTACCTATATGCTACATATGGCAAATCAGCAGCAGATGTTGAAAGCCACCTGGTATCAGTAGAGTTTGATTTTGGCGGCAAGAAGGGGACTACTAAAGTCCACGAGAAGGTCGCAGCACAGTTTAAATCTGTTGTCCAAGATTATTTGGCGAAAGTAGCCAACGGCACAGCACCAAAATATGACATAAAACAAATTGGAGGATACACTTGGCGGCTTATTAACCACGCTGATGGTACGTCTGGGCCCGGGAGATCGACGCATTCTTGGGGTATCACAGTAGACATCAACTGGGACGACAACCCGCAGGGCAGCGCCCATAAGACTGACATGCCGCCTGAGCTTATAAGATCATTCAATAAATACGGATTCTTCTGGGGCGGGGACTGGGATGGCTCAACATACGACTCCATGCATTTTGAGTATGCCCCGAAGAGTTTTGAAGGAGGAGCGTGATTAGGGCACTGAGCATCGTGCGCCGTATTCTAATCGCCTGCACATTATGTGTGTCATTGGTTATATCCGGCCTGCCAGCCTATGCTTTCGACAAAAACTTCTATAGCGAAAACGACATTATGTTTTACAACCCCGATGCTAGTTCTTGTGCTAGTAAAGGCACCTCGCCAGTTGGCAGCTGTCAGGCGCTAGCCGATGCCAGAACAGCTATGTGGAATGCAGCAACTATCGGCGACCAAAACCGTTTTGTTAATGTAACTAATAAAGAAAATGGTGTATCGCAAGCTATAGTCGAAGCCTATATGAATCAGGTTATTGCAAAATATGGCTCTGGTAATGACGGTTCCCTAAAATCATGGCTAGATGGGCAGTGTGTAGCTTTCCGACCAAAGGACGGTGAGTGCGGTAAGGCTGTTTCAAAGATCACTTCAGCCCAGCAAACAACGATCGACATGGCGCTGAGCGGCAGCAATGCCGTTGGCTTTGCCGTTGGAAACTCGTCTGCCGGCGTAGGTGTTGGTAAGGTTACCTGCGTATGGAAAGATAAGGCCTGTCGCACCGATATTGAGTATGAATCTCTAGCAAGTGGCGTTAAGTGTAACGCTATTAAAACTACTAATGGAAAAACATTAAACGGTGGTTCTGATGGTGAATGCTATGGTTTAGAAGGAGCTGGTGACTGGGCTAAGAAGATGAAAGATCAGTGCCAATCTCCGGATACTGGTGGGGTTGGTGCGGCCACAAGTACTGCTACTAGCGCCGGTAACGGCAAAGACTATGCTAGTAACAATATGTTCACAAAGAGTGAAATGACCGCTTTGGCGGCCAACCAACCGTTCTACGAAAAAGCTGCTCAAAAAGCTGGCATTCCTTGGCAAATGATTGCCGTGATTCACTATCGTGAACATGGATTCGCCAGGAGTAACCCCAGTAATGGACAAGGCGTATACCAATACCCGGCTGGTGATGGCGGGCCTTATCCAGCAGGCCCCATAAGCGACGAGGAGTTTCAGCGACAGACTGACTTTACGGCTAACTACATATTGGGCAAGGCTGGTTCTAAAGCTAATGCGCTAAAGAACGGCGATCAGGGAGCCATTAAATATACTTTCTTTGGCTACAATGGACGAGCGAAGGTTTATATTGATCAAGCTAAAGCACTTGGTTTTAGTGATGCAGAAGCTGCAAATGGCGAAGGCTCGCCTTATGTAATGAATCGCTTTGACGCTAAGCGCGACCCAACTGTTGAACCAACTAAATCTAATAAAACCTGGGGACAGTATAAGCTTGATGGTACCTGGCCTGGCACGCCGGGCACTAGCTCATACGTATATCCAGCCAATACGCAATATGGTGCCTACACCTACTACGCCGCTATAGCTAATGTATCCACAGCTACCTGTGATGGTGGACAACTAGGCGAAGGTGGCTTAACACTCGACCAAGCCAAAAAACTCATGATGCGTTATGGTAAAAATGTGGGTAACGATAGCGTGAAGAATATGGATGCTGGGCCTGGCACACCTGGTCATGACTGCAACGGTGGTGCAACGTCTAACTGTGTTAGTTTCTCAGCCTTCTTTATGAATAAGTTCTCGGACACTAAATACCAGGGCGGAAATGGTAATCAGGTCGTAAATAACCTCAAGAGCGTGGCTGAAGGAACAGGCTCGGAGCCAAAAGTATTTGCGGTATTTAGCAACGGTTTTAGCACTGAAGCTGGGCATACAGGTATTGTGCTCGGCATACACGGTGACAAAGTTGTAGTTGGGCACGCGAGTTGCAGTAATTCGGGCAGTGGAGAGGGTAACGGTACTAAAGAAGGTGGTGGCGCTGGATGGGCTGTAGAATATAACAAATCTCAACTGGGTGGTTTGTACTTATATAGCGATACGCCTCAGTTCGCTTACCTAAAAAATGTCGACACCAGTAAAATACAGGAGTATATAAATGCAACCTAACAAAAAACTCCTAGTTACCGTCTGCTCCATATTATCCTTCATGGTGATTGTTATTATTGCTAGCTTTATATATGTTGCAAACCAAAAAAACCCTTATGGAGAAGAGGTTGATATAACCAATTTGGCAGAATTATCAGCTGGCAGACCCTCGGACAGCAACACCCTATTCTTTATAAAAAATAATCTTTACAAGGTTATCCTTATGAACCTAGACTACACTATTAAAGCTGATGACATTAAGGATATTACTATAAGAACTGGGACATTCGACCAAACCTACGACGAAAAGACCAATGTGAATACGGTTAAATTTATAGTTGATATTAAAAGTTTGAAACAATCCTACCAAGTATCATATCAGTGGTCCAGTAATAAGAATAACGATAACCTAGCTGAATATGGCACATTAGTTACATGTTTACCAACCAATTTACTAAAATATGGTGATTTTAACTGTAAAGATATGCTAACAGAGGAGGGCGAAACCCCTGACATACCCAACAACCCTATTATCCGCGTACTACCGATAGAAGTATCTTACTACACGCCTGATTTCACAGAATACACCGAATACACCATAAGCTATGAGGACTCAGAGACCAATAAAGATGGTTTTGTGCTGGTAATTACAGATAAGACTGGTGGCAACAAAGATCAAGCCTTACAGATGATTCGTGATAAGGGATTTAACCCCGATGATTACGAGGTAGTCTACAACTACACCCCAAATAAACCAAGCAACTTATAGCCTCACATCTTCGCTCATCTCACCAGGTGGGTTGACACTAGTGATAATAACTTGGTGGTTTTTGAAGCCGTTGGTTAAGTGGTGCTGACGAGTGTTATCAAGCTCAGAGAAGATATCGTCGAGTAGAATGATCGGGTTGATACCGAGTTCTTGTTGAATTAGGCCAGCCTCAATAAACTTCAGAGACAAAACAATCGTACGAATCTCACCCCTAGATGCGGTATTAACAGCCAACTCACCATTAAAATTGAATTCTACGTCATCACGGTGGGGGCCATAGGTGGTTTGGCCAAGCACTTTGTCTTTTTCTAGGTTTGCAGTAAGCTTTTTAAGATAGTCTGATTCAGTCACACTGTCTGACTTATACAGCACCCCAGTCTGGTCACTGTTTTCAGCAATAGACTGATAAATCGGCTGCAGTCCTGAGTTTATAAAGCTCACTAGCTCTTTACGACGAGTTAATATATGGCTACCATACTCAGCTAGTATCACATTCCAGGCAAAAATGTCATGTTCGCGGTAAAAATCGCTTTTAAGCACATTATTTCGCTGCGAGAGGGCCTTTTCGTAACGAAGTAGGCTCTTATGGTATCCTTCGTCAATTGAGCTAATTAGGCGATTCAGCCAGTCGCGGCGCCGGGCGGGTGAATTATAAAGTAAGTTTAAGTCGTCTGGCTCGAAAAGCACCACTGGATAGCGGTTCTTGAGTGGCAAGCGAGCGTAAGTTTTATCATCAACTGTGAACTGTTTTTTCCCAGTTTCTGCACGGTATTCCATTTGGTTTTTACGCCCATCACTAAAAACAGTAGATACCTTGTAATGCTTTCTACCCTTTTTCAGAATATCTTCGTCGCGACTACGAAATGACTTACCCTGGATACTCACATATAGCGCCTCAATCAAAGAGGTTTTACCGCTGCCATTTTCACCAATAATCAGTGTAGTGGGGTTTTTAAGCTCTAATTTAAACTTGTCGTGAGTACGAAAATTCTCTAATTTAACTTGGGAAATGATATTCATCTAACTTTTGAGGGGCATAATAATATGCACGTAATCTGAGCTGCTTTTATTTTTTAATACACAGGGGGCTAGTTTACCCGAGAAGCCAAAACTAGTCTCTTCTTCAGTTAAATTATTTAACCCGTCAACCAAAAACCTTGAGTTAAGGGTGATTTTGCCGTCAGCGTTCACCTTGGTTTCAATATTAGAGTGGTTTTCGCCGAGCTCACTGGCTACTGAACTAATAGATAAAATACCATCTTTCTTGATCGCTTCTAAGACGATTGAGCCGCCAGACTCTAGGGCAAACAGACCGGCTAGCTTAGTAACCCTTAAAAATTCTTCTTTACCTAGAGAAAGTTCAATATCGGTCTTTTTAGGTATTAGTTGGCGATAATCTGGGAAACTACCGTCAATAATTTTGCTAGTTACTTCAATTTCACCAAGGCGAAACTTTACTTGGTTTTCATCAAATAAAACTTCTATTTCTTCGGTATCTTCATTGATTGACCTCAAAACCTCTTGTAAGGAAGAAGTGGGGATGATGGCCGCTATTTCACTTTTTACATCTTTAATAAACATTTTTTCACTCAATCGATAGCCATCTGTGGCGGCTAGGTATAGGTTTCCTTCAAAGGTATTAAAATACACACCAGTTAGGGATGGACGAGTGGTATCGTTGCTACTTGACGCAATAACCTGGGCAACCGATTCTTTGAAGTCACTGGTTGAAATCTTAAATATGACGGCTTTTTTCTCATCAATGACCGGTAGTTCGGGAAACTCTTCTGAATCAATGCCGTTAATTGTAGACCGGTAATTACCCGACTGGATATGTAGGTGGCCGCCCTTAACCTCAAGGCTAACATCGCTTTTTGGAAGATTACTAATAAACTCTGTTAAAAGCTTGGCCGGAACAGTTATGGTGCCTGGATTGTCGATTTTAGCGCTAATATAATCGACCACCGCAACTTCAAGGTTGGTAGCTGACAAAACTAGGCTTGATCCATCGGTTCGAAAAAGTACGTTATTAAGGATTGGTAGCTCGGTTTTGGCTGAGGCAACCCGGCTTACTATATTTAACGCCCTAGTCAATTTTTCTTGGCTTACTTCTAGTTTCATTGCACCTCGTTTCTGTTTACTATTATATTCTTATTTATTAAATAGTTATAGTAGTTATAGGTGTCTGTGGAAATTGTGTAAAAACACCGTTTTAAAGATGGAAAGGTAGGTTTTTTAAGGTGGAAAACTGTGTATAAAATTTGTGAACAACTTGTGTTAAATAGTGGTCTTTTGCACATAGTTTTACTGCTTTTGGCGAGTGGGCCAGATTTTGCACAGTTTTGCACACAAGTTTTACAACCATATATACACATGTTGTCCAGGTTTTTTCCACACGTAGAGGTATTACTTGGCATATAACTTATCCTTTATTTCTGAAACTTGCTCACGGACTAGGAAGTCAACCTTCGTTGCCTCGTCAATTTTATCAATTGAGTGCATGGCTGTAGTGTGGTCTTTGCGGCCCAACTCATTAGCGATTTTAGGAAAGCTAAGGTTAAGTTCTGTGCGGAGTAGGTACATAGCGATTTGCCTAGGGGTTACTATATATTTGCTTCTATCAGAACTGGTGATATCTTTAGGGCTAATCTGAAAATAGGCCGAAACGGTGTTGATGATCTGTTTTGGTGTTAATTGGCTATATCTTGGCTGAGAAGCACCGGCTATTAAACCTTCGGCCGTGTTAAGGTCTGGCTCAATACCACGCATTTCTGAGAAGGCCATTAGCTGGTTTAAAACACCTTCAAGCTCACGGATGTTGTTTTTAATACCGTTAGCTAGGAATTCGACTACCTCTTGTTTTAATACTACACCAGATAGTGAAGCCTTGGCTTGTAGAATGGCACAACGAGTTTCAAAGTCTGGCATCTGGATGTCGATAGCCATACCCCACTCAAACCGACTACGCAGGCGATCAGTGAGAGTAGGAATTTCTTTTGGTGGGCGATCAGAGCTAATAATAATCTGCTTGTTGTTTTGGTGGAGTTTATTAAAGGTGTGGAAGAATTCATCTTGAGATTTTTCCTTGCCAGCAATAAATTGCATGTCGTCAACAACCAGTACGTCAACGTTGCGATATCTATCTGAAAACCCTCCTTTTTTGAAGCGCAAAGAATCTACAAAGTCCTTATAAAAATCTTCAGTGGTGATGTAAAGCACCTTTGTATCGGGTTTTTCTTTTATGATTTGGTTGCCAACCGCTTGCATAAGATGGGTCTTACCGAGCCCGGAGCCACCATATAAGAACAATGGGTTGTATTTTGTGCCGGGATTTTTTACTACTGTTTGGCAGGCGGTGTAGGCCAGGTCATTACTGGAGCCAACTATAAAGTTTGAAAAGGTATAGCGCTCATTTAGCCCGTTGCCGACAGGCTTTTCTGTTGGGCTGTGCTTTATGACAGTCTTTTTTTCAACTGCACTGCTGGTTATCTCGCGGCTGACTACAGCCTTCTTGGACGATGTTTTAACAACATACTCGATATTACCGTGTGTGACGTCATACTTTTTCAGAACTTCGTTGATCTTGTTGTTAAACTTAGCTTCTAATTGTCGCTTAACAAAGATGTTCGGCACACTAATCACTACTTTGTCATCAGTTTGGCTGAGGAGATCAGTGTTTTTAAACCAAGTGCTAAACGCAGCATGAGAAACGATAGTCTCTACTTCACTAAGCACATCTAACCAGATATCGTGCATCAAAACCCTTTCCAAAGCTTTATTTCACTATAGATAATAATACAAACTTAGAAAGTTTTCCACAACCCAGGTTGAAAAACTCTGAAAATATCGTGAAAACTAGCTAGCAGGGGTAAATGGCTTGGAAACTACAGAGCCTAAACTATACGGCCTGTGGATAAAAACCGCCATCCTGTGGATAAGCGTAGTGGATAGGTTAAAACTAGCTAATAATTTCAGAGGGTTTGCTAGTAAGCTAATGCTTGCTATAAGGTGTTTATTATAATAAAATTAATCACATGCCAAAAAGAACATACCAA
Source organism: Candidatus Nomurabacteria bacterium (assembly GCA_031257295.1). Classification (GTDB taxonomy): domain Bacteria; phylum Patescibacteriota; class Saccharimonadia; order Saccharimonadales; family Saccharimonadaceae; genus JAIROX01. Next base: position 89,239 of record JAIROX010000001.1, read on the forward strand.
CCACACAAACGACATCATGCAAAAGTTCACGGTTTTCGAGCTAAAAACGCCACTAAGTCTGGCAAACAAGTTTTGAAGCGACGCAGGATTAAAGGCCGAGCTCGGCTCACGGTCTAGCAAGTGATATCGGCAACCTGTCGTTTTCATAGCCGAGGCGGTATTAAGCACGCCCATGGCGGGAAACAGTTTAGAGGCGATAGATTATCAATTACAGTAGTAAAAGACACGGGGCGTAAGAGTAGTCGCTTTGCTGTGATAGTTAGTAAAAAAGTGCTAAAGAGCGCTGTGGGGCGCAACCGTATCCGTCGCCGAATTTATGAAGTTATTCGCCTAGAATTACCAGAGATTAAGGGCCAGCACGACGTGTTGGTTTCGGTGTTTAGTAAAGACGTGAAAGACATGCCGTATCACGACCTTAAGTACCTGCTAGTCGGCCTGTTTAAGCAAGCCGAGCTATATTAGCTGTTTCTGAAGCATTCCGCCGAGTGACAGAGCCCAAGGATAGTGGTATACTAGTATAAGTATGGGGTTTTTTGATACGGTCATCGTTCAGCCGATTTTTAACCTACTGCTCGCTATCTACGGGCTGATAGGTGATTTTGGTATTGCGATAATTATCTTTACGATTATTGTTAAAATGGCCCTTTGGCCACTAGCTAAAAAACAACTTCATCAAGCCAAGCTGATGCGCAAGCTCCAGCCAGAGCTGGCTAAAATCAAGAAAAACGCCAAGGGTAACCGTCAAGTCGAAGGTATGCAGATGATGGAGCTCTATAAAAAGCACAATGTTAAGCCCTTCCGCTCAATATTGGTGTTGATTATTCAACTGCCGATTTTCATTGCTCTGTACCGCGTTATCCTGATGATCATGCAGAATACCGATGCTGTGGAAAAGTACGCCTACGAACTAACTAAAAATATCGGGCGCGTGCAAGAGCTGGTGCAGCACCCAGATCAATTCCACCCTTCGCTATTTGGCGTGGTAGACCTATCCCAGACTGCCACCGGCGCGATATCGTTTAGCTCAATTTGTATACTTATCATGATATTAGCGGCTGTTGTGATCCAGTATTTCTTGGCTAAGCAACAGATGCCCAGCGGCAAGAATCGCAAAACTTTCCGTCAAATTATGAAAGATGCCGCCAGCGGTAAAGAGGCTGATCAGGGCGAAATTAACACAGCTGTATCAGGCCAAATGAGTAAGTTCCTGCCGATTATGATGTTCTTTATCTTAATCGGTTTCTTTGGCGCTTTGGCGCTTTACTACTTGGTAACAAATATCATGACGGCTATTCAGCAAACTATGATATTCAAAAAAGACGAAAGTGAAATGGAAGACTTGGTTGATGGCAAGCCAAGTAAAGATATCTCAAAAATCCAAGAGGGTGAGGTGATAGCCGAGCCTAAAGAAAAACAAAAATACAACATTACTCGAATTTCCGCTTCTGATAAAAAGAGGAGGAAAAGGTGAATAAAGACGAATCAATTAGTTTTGCCACCAAGTTCTTAGAGGATGTTTTATCATTCTTTGGGGTAAATGTGGCGGTCAAGTCGAGCTACGACGAAGATGTGATTGAGCTCAGCGTGCCCAGCAGTGAGCTAAACGCTTTTTTAATTGGGCGTGGTGCTGAAACTTTGCGCAGCTTACAACACTTAGTATCGAGTGCCCTAAGCAGTAAAGATGCCGAACTCACTCGGGTAAATGTTGATGTGGCGAACTATAAAAAGCAACGTGCTGATCGAATTGCTACAAAGGCCGAGGAGTGGATTAAACGGGTGCGTGAAACAGGTGAGCCGTACGAAGTTGGCTTAAACGCTGCTGATCGCCGCATAGTGCACAAGATAGCCGGTGATTACTCAGATATTGAAACTCATTCTGAAGGCGAAGGCCGCGACCGCAAGGTTATTATCTCTAGGGTTTAGAGCTGTCAGCGACAATCTTGCGAATCTTGGTGATAAACAATGACTTATCGAAGCGCCTAGCGCGGCGATTGAGCGTGGCTGGCTGCCATTTGATGGTGCCTGTACGTTCTATGGCGCCAACTAGGCTATCAACAGTCTGCTCGTCGAACAGCACACCGGTTTTGCCATCTTCTACTATGTCTAGCGCTCCACCTTTGTCATAAGCAACTACTGGGCAGCCAGCTGCCAAGGCCTCAACTTGTACAATACCGAAGTCTTCTTCGGTGGGGAAGACAAAAGCACTAGCGTGGCCAAAGGCTTCGGCTACCTCTTGGTCACTAGCACCGGTGTAAAACTTTACAGTTGGCCCAGCTAGAGCAACTAGCTTGTTGTGCTCTGGGCCGCGGCCGTAGACATCTAGATCGGCCCCCAGCTGGTTGGCAGCTTTAATAGCCAGGTCGAAGCGTTTGTAGGGGGTCTGCCGACCGATAGCCACCAGGCCGCCTCGGTTTTTACCTAGCGCATAAGGCGCAAAACGATCAGTGTCGACCGGGGGGTTAAGTACGATGGAGTCACGGTGGTAGTACTTTTTGATACGATCTTTTACCTCGGTAGAGTTTGCAATAAATACATCCACATCTTGGGCTGCCCGGTAGTCGAGCTTGCGCTGACGCGGCACCATGAGCGGGATAACTAGCCGGACAAACGGATCTAACTTACCGAAACTGGGGTTCTTCTTATACTCCTGGTAGTGGCTCCAGTAATAACGGACTGGCGTATGGCAGTAACAGATGTGCACCTGGTCCTCACGTGTTTTGCGGACTTGCTTAGCCTCGGCGCTAGAGCTGCTCAAGATGATATCAAACTCTGAGAGATCTAAAGCGCGGAAAGCCTTAACGCGCAAAGTGGGGAAGAGTTTGTGGAGCTTGCGCAAGGGGCGCGGCAGTTTTTGCAGCCACGTGGTTCGTACGTCTAGGTCTTTAAACCAGTCAGTGCTGACAGGGTCGTAGGTGGAGGTGTAAATAGGCGCACCTGGGAAAGCCTCGGCGAAAGCCGCTACCACGCGCTCAGCACCGCCTTTATTAGTGAGCCAGTCATGTACAATACATATTTTTGGTTGTTTTCCGGACATATAACAGAGTATATCATACTGACCTGTGGTACGGCTATTGACTTTTTGAACCATCTGTGCTACAATGAAAGTATACAGTCAGAAATGGCTGCTAGGTATACCGAAATAAAAATAAAACAAACGAGGGAAATTTATAGAATATAAGCTGCGTGCCGCCCTTCGGGGCGGCGCCTTTTATGCACTACCATTGCGGCTGAATACGACGCGAATGGTTTTGATAAGAATTTTAATATCTAACCAAAAACTCCAGCTTTGGGTGTAATATAGCTCGAGGTCAACTCGACGATCAAACGAAAGCTTGCTGCGCCCGGATACGCTGGCTAAGCCAGTTAGTCCTGGCTTGATGCTAAGCAGTAAGGCGCCACGGCCTTTGAACTCACCGAGTTCATCGGGCATGATGGGGCGCGGGCCGACTAGGCTCATCTCGCCCCTGATGACGTTGACTAATTGAGCGAGTTCATCGAGTGAAGTCATGCGTAGAATATGACCGAATCGAGTAATGCGAGGGTCATGCTTGACCTTGTGGTCTCTGGTATATTCAGCTACTAGATCGTCGCGCCCCATCGACTTGAAGATGGCGACTGCATCACCGACATTCTTGCCGGAATACTTGGGGTTCATGGAGCGGAACTTGTAGCAGTTAAAGGGTTTTTTGTATCGCCCGAGACGTTTTTGTTTGAAGAATACTGGTCCGGGGTTGAATACTAGTTGGGCCAAGACGACCAGTACAAATATCGGAATCCAGATGGGCGCGAAAACCAACAGGACCAATAGGTCGAAGATGCGCTTGAAGAATGAACCCCAGCCGACTAGGGGCGTTTGATAGATTTTGATGATTGGGTAATCTAGAAAAATATCTATCTCATTCTTGCCAGAGTAAAACTCTGGCTCGCCAGGGATAAAACAGTAATTGATATGGGCAGCCTGAGAGGCGGCCAAGATTTGCTGGTTTTTCTTTTGTTCTTCGTAGAAACTAGTTTGGATAACTGTGCTGATGCGATCTTTTTTGAGATGCCTCAAGGCTTCGTCTATGGTGGTGTAGCGTTTGAGGTCGCAACTGTCGGGAACGAACTTTTTTGGCCCGGCCACAGCGACCACTTTGTAACCATGCTTTTGATCGCAAGATAACGACTTGATAATGTCGTAGTTAATGCTCGTAGCACCGATTAAAAGTACGCGATTGATACCGTGGCCGTGCTGGAAGGATAATGAACGGATGAAACGGGTGGTCTCGCGCTCTAGGACAATTAGTACGAAAGCGCCAAGGAAGGCGTAGACGGCCACCAGGCGGGCCGGAAAAATCGACTCATTGCCAATGTATTCCCAACCTATGACCAGTAGTATACCGATAAAGCAACCGAGGAAGATCTTGCCCCACGAGACTAAACGGCGGTCGTAGTTGATGGGTGAATATAGCCCTAGGCAGGCGAAAACTATCACCCAAAGCGGTACGATTGCTAGAAGTGAGAGAAGGTATTCGCCGGCGTACATCTGGTTGAGTAGCGGGCGCGGGTCGTAGGAGACTCGGGCTACGTAGGCTAAAACAAAGGCCACAGTTAAGACAGCTAGATCCAAGACGACTAAGAGTAAGCTAAATAAGCGATTATTTTTCGCTGGCATAGTTATATTGTACAATGATTGCATGGTACTTACAAAAAAACAGCAGGCGGTGCTAGATTTTATCAAGCAGTTTTTAGCTGAGCGGGGTTATAGCCCGAGTTATCGCGAAGTCTGCGCTGGTTTAGAGGTCAAGTCGATCTCTACAGTAGCGGAGCATATAGACAACTTGGTGGCTAAAGGGTACTTGGCTAAAAAAGATGGTTCGGCCAGATCGTTGGAGCCAGTTGAGCAGCCTCGTGCTGTGCCGGCTGCGCCTAAGGAGAGTGAAGCTTTCCAGCAGAAAATTGCCGAGCTTGAGGCTGGCTTGCCAGAAACAGCGGCGGATATCGAAACTTTGAAAAAGGCTGCCGAGCTGCTGGGCATTAATCTTTCTTGAAGATAACTAACTTACTGAAGATATAGTTTAGAATGACTATGATGAATTGCAGGATGACCTTTATCACTAGGTCGTTGAGCAGGAAAACCTTGACGAGCAGCGCGAACATGGCGATCTCGAACAGGCCTGACACCAGGCGCATGCCAAAAAAAGTCGACATTTCCTTAATCACCTCTTTAACTTCTGACTTTTTGCTTTCAAACACGAAAACTTTGTTGGTGACGTAAGCGAATAGCACGGCGCAAACCCAGGATAGAATATTGCTGGTGACCTCTTCGATGTGGCAGACTTTGGCGAAGATGAAGTAGGAGCCAATGCTGACAATGGTGGCTAAGCCGCCAAAAACCAGATAACGGATAATCATCTGGTGCTTGCGATAAAGCTCAAGCGACTTTTTGATCATTTGAGGTTGCGCGAGTTCTTTTTATCAACTACGTAGAGTGGCCGGCCAAGAGATTCGGTGTGAATGTGAGAAATGTAAAGCGCAGTGATAGCCTGTGAAATGAGTACTAAGCCAATTAGAAAAGCGGTGAATATACCTAGGCAGGTTGCACCAGTGAAGTTGAGACCCATAGGGTCGCTCATGGCAAATTGCTCAATCAATATAAATAGCCCAAATAGCCCAGATAAGAGTGTGATAGCACAGCCTAACCAACCAAAAATATAGAGCGGTGTAGGGCTCATTGATATAAAGCTGTTGATGGCGAGGCCAAATAACTTCTTGAAATTATAGCTTGGTTTGCCAGCTAGGCGGTTTTCGTATGTAAAGTATAAGTGGTCTTGTTTAAAACCTAGCCAGTCAATAATACCGCGGGTAATGCGTCGGTGCTCGGTAAGCTTGAGGAATTCAGCTTGTACTTCCTTGCTGATCAAGCGAAAATCAGTTGAACCGGGGACTGTTTTGGCACCGAGTATATTGATGAGGAAGTAAAATAAACTAGAGCCGAGCCTGGCTACCAGCCCATGCTTTTGATAATGGTCGCGGACACCAACTACTACGTCGGCGCCAGCTAGCCACCTGTCTACAAATTGCTGGATATATCTGGGTGGTTGTTGACCGTCGGTATCAATTGTTAATATGGCGTCACCGGTGGCCTCAGCAATACCGGCAGTTAAGGCAAGCTCTTTACCGAAGTTGCGCGATAAGCTGACTACCTTGATATGCTTATCGTGCTGGGTCAGTTGTTGTAGAATCTCGAGAGACTTATCGGAGCTACCATCATTGACATAGACGACTTCGTACGACTTAGTACCTTTAAGAGTTGAGATAGCTGGCATAAGTAAGTTGTAATGGAAGTCGGTGATAACGGCCTCCTCATTGTAAACTGGTGCCACAATTGATAATTTCATATCTATAGTATACAATACTTTGTGCAATCCCGGGTAGCTCAATGGTGGAGCAAGAAGCTGTTAACTTCGAGGTTGCCGGTTCGAGTCCGGCCCCGGGAGCCAAGAGCGTATATTTTACAGACAATCCACTAAGCATTCGCGCTAGTGGATTTTTGTTATAATTTCTGTATGGATGACAGAAACGCTATTGAAATAGCAAAAGAGGCAGTGAAGCAAATCGCAAAGCCTGTCCAAGATTTCATTGGTGCAGTTTTCGGAAAGCCCGCAAACGAACTAGGTGAATGGATTTCAGACACCATTCGTGGCAAACGTTTCGAAACACAATTGAAGATATTCACTAAGGCAAGACAGCTAACGCAAGATTCCGGGCTGGAGCCAAGCGCTATCAATTTAAAGGTGCTTGTCCCCCTACTTGAAAATGGTTCCTTGGAAGATAACGAACCAATTATCGACATGTGGGCACATTTGCTAGCAAACGCATCAACTTCGGATAATGTACGAGCAAGCTATATCGCAATACTGAAAGAGCTTGAACCAGCAGAAGCAAAAATAATGCAGTATATCTACAATGAATCTGTCAAAAAATATGGTAATGATTTTATTCCAACAAACGAGTATGCAGGATCAATGGAGGGAGCGACAGTAAGAAAGCTGTTTGGGTTATCTGATCAGGACTTCGAGCAATCAATCGATAACCTGTATAGGTTAAGATTATTGGCCCCTACTGCTTCTAGGCTAGAATTCTTAGATAATAAGGAAATACCGTTCGCGCATTATTCAAAAACGACTTTAGGTGTAACCTACCTGGGCTATTACTTCGCTAGAGCTTGCAATAAAAGTCCATGAACGACATGCTGAGCCATGAGAAAATAGAGAACCTTAGGTTCTCTATTTCTTTTGCCCTAGAGCATCAAGGTAAGCTTGATGAGTCTCGCGGGCGCAACGCTCCCAAGAAAAATCCTTAACACGTTCTTTGCTGCGCTTAGACAGGTCTTTTAGCAGCTTTTTGTCGCTTAGCACAGAGATGATCCTATCAGCCATGTCGTCCGGGTCTGTAGGGTTGAAGTATATGGCGCTGCCCCCGTAAATTTCTGGCAGACAAGTGGCATAAGAACTAATCACAGGTGTGCCGAATTGCATAGCCTCAAGGCCGGGCAGGCCAAAACCCTCCATGAGCGATGGGAAAACGTAAGCTGCGGCGTTTTTGTATAGGTAAGCTAGCTGATCATCTGGCAAGAAGCCGGTGAATAGAACACCTTCGGCACCTATCTTATTTGTGAACTCTTCGTGTTTTTCAGTGTAGTAGCTTTTGCGACCAACTAACACTAGGCCCAGGTTTCTGTCGTAAGTGTCGCGTACCTTCTGGTGGGCGGTAATTAACCGTTTGATGTTTTTGTAATCAGTCTGGCTGCCGACGTATAGAAGATATTTTTTGAAGGGTAGCTTATAGGTACGCGATTTGACGCCAACCTTATCGGCGGCGTCGTAGATCACGCGAGCTTTGTCTTCTGGTATGCGCGCGAATTTTACAAAGTCACGCTTAGTATACTGGCTGGGGGTGATAACGACTGTGGACCTTTTACCGACCGACTTAAAAACCAGGCGTCCGATGGCCTGTTTAATATGGAATAACAACCAGTTTTTATCTGAATTGTAGGTGTTAAATAAGATCAGGTCGTGCACAGTTGTCACCTTATTCTTGCGATACAGCACTGGCTGTTGTGGCATGCAGAAGTGAACTAGATCGGCCTGGAGGCTGTTTAAGAACTTATTAAAACCAAGTTGCTCACTAATTGAGTAGTTCTTGAAATCGGCTGGCATCACTCTAAAATTTTTATTCGCAGGCTTCCAGCAGTAGATATCGACAGACGGCACCAGAATGGTGTAGTTATTGGTTTTGTCGATCTTTTCCAGATAAGTAAGCAGACGCTCTATGTAGCGCCCGGTTGAAGAATTAATAATTCGCGCGTCTATGACAATGTGTGACATACGAGCGATTATACTGTATAATAGGGTTGATGTCTAAAGTATATGACAAATTTTTGCTCATAGACCACAAAGATATGACTCGGCCGCAACTTGCGGCTGCGGTCGTAAATGCTATGGTTGATGCCCACTATAGATTTTCTGAAATCGAGATTTCTAAGCCGTGGGGGTTGTATTTTAGTATTGAGAACAGCCAGGCAGACAAGTTTATTAAAGAGTTTTTCCCAGAACTTGATCTCAGCGAAGTGCGAATGGGTGATCCGGATGCGATGCTCACCCCAAAAATACTGCTACACTTGCCTGGTCAGCGTAACAGCTGGCAGTATCATCACCGCCGGGCTGAGATGTGGCATTTTTTGACAGGCGGGGCATATCACAAGAGCTTGACTGATAAACAGGGTAAGGAAAAGACTACAAAGGCTGGCGACATTGTAAAGTTTGCGCCGCGCGAGAGGCACCGCTTGGTTGGTGCACCAGATAGCCTAACTTTTGTAGCAGAGATTTGGCAACATGTGCATGATACTCCGTCTGACGAAGATGATATCGTGCGCGTTGAAGATGATTTTAATAGGGAATAAGGAGGTTACTGGTGATAGTAACTATTATTGCTGGTGGTTCGGGAACTCGGCTATGGCCGCTGTCAACCTCGGGCTACCCAAAACACTTACTAAGCTTAACTGGTGAAGATACCATGCTACAGCTGGCTTACGCGCGAGCTGCTGCTGCGGGCGACGAAGTTTATATTGTAACTGAGGCTAGCCATGCACATCATGTCAAGGCGCAGGTGCCAGATTTACCGGACGACCATTTTTTAATTGAACCGGGCCGTCGCGGCACAACCAACTGTATTTTGATGGCTTTGGACATCATTAGCCGTACGCACGGTAAAGATGAATCAATCGCTTTTATCCACTCCGACCATGTTATAGAAGATGTGGATTCGTTTGTGGCGTCATTCCATAAAGCTGCTGAGGCTTCACAAAAAGAGGGTATCATTACACTGGTTGGTATCACCCCAACTTACCCAGCGACAGGTTTTGGCTACATTGAAAAAGGCGAACGAGTCGGCGATGTCTATAAAGTTACTAACTTTGAGGAAAAGCCAGACCTAGAAACTGCCGAAAAGTACCTGAGCTCGGGCGATTATGTGTGGAACGCGGGCTATTTTATTGGTTCAGTAAACACGTTTTTGAAAGAAATTGACCGTAGCTCGCCGGTCATGGCAGAAAGTTGGAAGTTGTTGACTAGTGTTAAGAAATTCCCGAGTGAAGAATACGGCGAAGCTTACCTGTCGCTAGATAGTGATGCGATTGACTTTTCACTGATGGAGCCGGCCAAAGAACTTCTTGTGCTGCCTGCCGAGTTTGACTGGGCGGATGTTGGTTCGTTTAAAGATCTACACAGTATTATCAGCAAAGACGAGAACGGTAACTATTACAGCGGTGGAGACGATATTTTCACAATCGAGACTGAAGATGCTTACATTCGCAACGAAGAAAAAAAGCCATTGGCGGTTATTGGTCTTAAAAACATCGTAGTGGTCAACACTAAAGACGGCTTATTAGTTGCTAAGAAAGATGCTGCGCATAAAGCTGGTGATGTAGCCAAGCAGCTAAATAAGAGGAGTAAGTAGATGAGTTTTTTTGTAGAGGGCTGGAAAGAAAAGATAAAATCTGCGCCAAAAAAGGCTATTCACGTTGTGATAATTGCTACTAAGCCGGACATTATCAAACAGGCACCTCTGTATAATGAACTCACCCGCCGCGGTGAGTTTGTACTACTGTGCCATACTGGCCAGCACTACGATTACCGCTACTCAGGCGGTGTGCTTGAAGAGTTTGGTATGGAGGTTGGCGCAAATCTTGAGATATCTGGCACGGTTAACCAAAAAACCGCTCAGTCGATTGAACGATTTGGTGAGATATTAGAATACATTAAGTCTTGTGATAAGATCGCAGTACCGTATATTCACGGTGACACTTTCGCCGCTATGGCAATTGGTGTGGCCTCTATAATCAATCGCGTGGCTTGCTGCCACGTAGAGGCCGGAATCCGAACTTTGACACCAAAGACTGAAGTTTACCAAAAATTCCTGGACGACTACAAAGCAGGCAAGTTCTCGTTTGACGAGTACCATGCGGCTATGCAAGACCAAGGTAACTTTTCAACTGGCTCGATGGAGCCATTTCCGGAGCAGCTTGATACCCGAATCGCCGAAACAGCCACTGGCTATCATGCGGCGCCTGTTGAACTGGACCGTCAGTTTATGTTAAACGAGGGTTTTCTGGATGAAAATATCGAGGTCGTTGGTAATACGGTGGCCGACGCTTGCCATATGGCGCTAGATGAAATTAAAAAAGGCAACTCAAAGATTCTAGACGACCACCCAGAGCTGAAATCTAAAGAATTTATCCCGGTGATTTTGCACCGCCGAGAAACCACTGAAAACCCAGAGCGTATGGCCGTTGTGATGGATATGTTGCGCAAAATGCTTGAAGAAGGTATGAAAGTATACCTAGTGGTGCTTAACGGCTTTGAGGCTGCTTTGAAGAACTTCGGCTATTGGGACGAAGTGCAGTCATGGGCCAAGAAGTATAAAGGCAGCTTTATCACCACTCCGGCGATTACTTTCCACAAAGACGTCGTGAATCTATCTATTAACTCACCTGTAATGGTTATAGATAGTGGTTCGCAGCAGGAGGAGCTGAACGTTCTGGGTACACCACAGGTAACACTCAGGTTCGGCAGTGACCGCGGCGAGTCATTCCTGGCTGGTGCAAATGTGCCGGCTCCGCCAATTGATGCCGGGTTTACCATTGAGATTATCAAGGGTGCATATAACAACCAATCTATGCGCGAAGTTGGCAATATCTACGGTGAAGACGTGGCTCGAAAAGTTGTTGACGGTGTTCTGGCTCGGTTTGATGACAAACTGGGGTTGTTTATGACCGAAGAACGTAGACTAAGGCTGAAGATTTAGGGGGGGGGTGATAAGTGATTACGATTATCTTTGCATCAGGCGTTGGCACTCGATTGTGGCCGCTATCGACCAACGAGCACCCCAAACAATATAGGAAGCTGCTTAGCGACGAGTTGTCGATGTTACAGCAAACTTACAACCGAGCCATCAAGATGTCGAATGCGGTTTATATGATAGTGCGAGATGAGCACATGAGCCATGTTAAAGAACAGTTTGCCGACGTTGATGATGATAAGATCATTATCACGCCAGTTGCTAATGGTACGACAAGTTGCGTGATTATAGCGCTAGATGTGCTGCGCAGGCAGGGTGTCAACGAAGACGAGCCGATAGTATTTGTGCCGGCCGACCACCACATCGACAACGAAGACCTATTTGTGGCGACGTTCACCGAGGCTGCCAAAATTAGCCAAAAAACCAACGCCATCACTTTGGTTGGTATATCACCAACTTATGCATCGACCAACTTTGGGTATATTGAAGCAGGCAAGACAGAGGGTGGTATAACGAAAGTCAGCTCATTTAAAGAAAAGCCAGATGCTGCAACTGCCGAAAAGTATCTCAAGACCGGGCGATACTACTGGAACGGCGGCTACTTTGTGGGCACATACAGTACGTTTACCAATGAGATTGAAGAGTTCAGCCAACCTATGCAGGACAGGCTGGAGAAGCTTAGGCAAGTTGCCAATTATCCGTCAAAAGAGTACACGGATCTTTACGGTAGTTTTCCAGAAGAAGCAGTCGATATTTCACTGATAGAAAAGTCGAATAATATCTACTTAACAACTGCAAAATTCGGTTGGTCTGACGTCGGCAACTTTAAGGACTTACACGACGTGCTAGACCGAGATGGTGCAGACAATCATATTATCGGTGACGATGTTTTTGTGATCGGCTCGACGAATTCTTATATTCGCGACGACGGTGGCAAGCCAGTAGCGATAATTGGTCTGAAGGACGTTGTAGTAGTAAACACCGAAGATGGCCTATTGATAGCTCATAGGGACTCCGTTCATAGAAACGGTGAAGTTGCAAAACAGTTAAATAAAAGGAGTAGCAAGTGATTAAAGTTATTGCATTTGATCAAGACGATACACTAACCGTGTCAAAACGGCCGATGACGGCAAATATGGCCGCCCTGATAAAAAAGCTATTAGGCAAATATGAGGTTTGCATTATTTCGGGTACAAACTGGGAAGTTATGAAAGTAAATGATATTGATGTTCTGCAAGGTCCAGGCTCGATTCTGGATGACGACGTGACAGATGACGAGCTGAAGCACCTGCATGTTATGGCCACAACAGGCACGCAATATTGGCACTTTGTTGATGGCGACTGGAAGAGGGAATACGCGCACTTTTTGACAGACGAAGAAGTCACCAAGGTGTCGGAACTCTTAGAGAAAGCTAGCCGAAAGCTAGGCTACTGGTGTGAAAATCCAGCTGGTGAGATTATCGAAAACCGTGGCTCACAAGTGACGATGTCGGCATTAGGGCAACTGGCTGATCCTGAAGATAAAAAGGTTTGGGATCCGGACAAGTCTAAGCGCAACGCCATCAAGGCCGAAGTAGAGGACGAAGTGAGCGCTATGGGGCTAGAGATTCTGTCTGGCGGTTCAACATCCGTTGATGTCGTTAAGCCGGGCATCGATAAGGCTTATGGCATGCGGCAGTTAATGGAGCAACTTGGCGTCAAAAAAGAGGAAATCTTGTTCGTTGGTGACAGGCTAGACCCAGAAGGTAACGATTATGCCGTAAAGCGCGATGGTTTTAAGACTATTGCTGTCGAAAAGTGGGAAGATACGCTTTATGTGATAGAAGGTATCCTAGGTGTTACTGACTAGCGGAAAAGCCGAAGTAGAAATTGACCCCAAAGGTGCTTATGTGACACGTTGGGCGGTAGACGGCCGTGATATCTTATACCCAAAGTCAGAGTTGAAGAACTCCAAGGGTGAGTCAAAGACCCGCGGCGGCTGTCATGTTTGCCTGCCTAACTTTGACAATGGCGACAAGTACGGATTGCCGCACCATGGCTATGGCCGCCTGGTCGATTGGCGGGTTGTGAGCCAGTCGGCTAGCAGCCTAGCGCTTGAAATTGACAATGGTGACCAGCAGGTACCAGAAAAGTACCACGGTCTTAAGGCTCGTTTGGTCTATACACTTGAAGCCGACAAGCTAACTATGCTGCTCTGGGTAAAAAATGCTGGCGACGCTGGCGTTGAAGTTGATCCAGCCTTCCATCCGTATTTTCTGAACGATGCGCCACTTTATGAGCTATCGCCAATGAACTTACCTGTCACCTTAGTCTGGTCAGATAACTTGGATAATTATTTCTGTGCCGAGCCAACGGCTAATGGCCGTAGTTTTAAGGACAGCGTGCCGAATGTTCTTGAGCCTGGTGAAGAGAAGAGCTATAGTCTGGTGACCACGGTTCTGAAATAGGGTATAATTAACGCATAGTAGGAGGAATAATGACGAAGAGAGCACTAATTACGGGTATCACGGGCCAAGATGGCGGCCATCTAGCGAAACTGCTTGGTGACAAAGGCTACGAGGTTTATGGAATAATCCGTGGGCAGCAAAATCCTAAGCGACGTGCTACAGAAGAAGAGTTTCCTTATGTTAAGCTGATTGAAGCCGACCTATTGGATATGTCTTCACTGGTACGCGCTTTACAGATCGCCAAGCCAGACGAAATTTATAATCTTGGTGCCATTAGCCATGTCGGCTATTCATTTAAAGACCCGCAGCTAACTGCAGACGTAACCGGTAAAGGTTGCTTGAATATGCTTGAGGCCATTCGTTTAACTGGTGGCGAGAAGACGGTTAGGTTTTATCAGGCGTCAACGTCAGAAATGTTCGGCGGCCTTGAATATAATCGTCCAGAAAAGGGCTATAATGAAGAATCTCAATTCCACCCACGTAGTCCATATGGTGTAGCAAAGCTTTACGCCCACTGGATTACTAAAAATTACCGTGAGAGTTATGGCATGTTTGCTGTTTCGGGTATTCTTTTTAACCACGAAGGCGAGCGCCGTGGCGTGGAATTTGTAACCCGTAAGATTACTAATGCAGTGGCGCGTATTAAGCTAGGTTTACAGGACCACGTTGAATTAGGTGACTTATGGCCAAAGCGCGACTGGGGCTATGCAGGTGACTATGTAGAAGGCATGTGGCGTATGTTGCAACAAGACAAACCTGACGATTTTGTATTGGCGACAGGTGAGACTCACTCGATTGAGGAATTCTTAGATCTAGCATTCAAGGAGATTGGTATTGACGATTGGAAACCATATGTTAAACAAAATCCGGCCTTTATGCGTCCTGCAGAAGTTGACTTATTGTTAGGGGACCCAACTAAGGCTGAGACAGTTTTAGGCTGGCAGCGAGAAGTAGACTTTCCGGGCCTGGTTAAGCTGATGGTACAACATGATCTAGAGATTGAAAGCCAAAATAAGTAGTCTCCTACTTATATAGAATAGGTGCTTGCGTGCACCTATTTTATATCACCTATAAAATCTTTCAGGGTCTGCTTTATCGGTATACTGAGCTGCCAGCCAGTATCGACTTGTAGGGCAGCTGCATCACCGGTGATAACAGGCGGATCATTAGGGCGGATCCTACTTTCATCTACGGCAGTTTTGATATCGGTACCGAGCTCATGCTGCATGATTTCCAAGACTTCCTCGCCAGAAACGCTCTTGCCAGAACAAATGTTGTAAGTGCCATGTGCTAAGCTCTCAGCAGAGATCAACAGGTAGTATGCTTTTACTACGTCACGTACGTCTGTGTAATCACGTTTAGATTTGAGGTTGCCTACGGGTATAGTTTTTCTACCGGACTCTTTTGCTTCAAGTAATTGTGCCAGCAGATCTGGTACTAGGAATCCTGGCAACTGCCCAGGGCCAATGTGGTTGAATGGTCGCGCCACGATGCAGTCTAGCCCACGGGTTCTGTAGTATTTACACTGACTCTCGTTTAGAATTTTGCTTACGGCATAAGGTGAGCCGTAGCTTAACTTGCCAGATTCGCCAATCGGCATAGACTGGTCAGAATCATAAACAGCGCCACTGCTGATCGTTAAAATACGCGGTCGGTTCTCTTGACTCAAATAATATTCACAGATGTTGGTTAAGATCGACGAATTTGTGTTGATATAAGCTTGGGGCTTGTCAAAAGACGGCCCCACGGCAGCCATACCGGCAAGGTTAATAACGGCATCTACGTGTGAAGTGACTGGCCACTGTTCGGCTAAGTCGGCTACCGCATGCTCATCCACCAAATCGCCCATTCTGTCTAAGGCTGCTTGATTTCTATCGGCACCTATAATATATGCGCCGTGAGATTTTAACTCTCTGGCAAGATGGTGCCCAACAAAACCGCTTACTCCTGTGACTGCAACTCTTAAGTTCATTAATAATAATTATAGCAGGTTAATTCTCAAGCTTAAAATAGCAAAGTAAGCATGTTATAATTAACAGAATAATATGAGAGATAGGTTTGTTAAGAAGTACCGATATTCATGGATTCTGCTTAAAGAGTTAGTCAGAACCGGCTTTAAGTTGCGTTATCAGGGCTCAGCACTGGGTTATTTGTGGTCGTTGTTTAAGCCATTGTTTATGTTCATAATACTCTATTTTGTATTTGTTCATTTCTTGCGTATTGGTGGAGATGTTCCAAATTGGCCGATATCGATGTTGTTTGGTATCGTGCTGTGGAATTTTTTTTCTGAGGTGACCAGCACGGGTTTATCCTCTGTCGTGGGGCGAAGCGATGTTATACGAAAAATTAACTTCCCTAAATACATTATTGTGTTAAGCAGCAGTGTACTCGCGTTGATAAACCTACTCCTGAACTTTATAGTATTAGCGGTGTTTATGGCCATTGGCCATGTAAGTATAGGCTGGTCGGCCTTACTGTCACCATTGTATATATTCGAGCTTTTTCTGTTTGCTATGGGAATATCCTTTATTCTTGCGCCTCTGTATGTAAGGCTAAGAGACATTGGGTATATATGGGAAATAGTGTCTCAGGCATTATTCTATGGATCGGCGGTTATATATCCGATATCTATGGTAGTAAGCCAAAATGTGGTGTTAGCGAAGCTATTATTACTAAATCCCATAACACAAAGCGTACAAGGCGCGCGCAATGCACTTATTGGCTCGTCAAATATCGTAGCGTCAGACCTAACAAGTAATATATTTTATACTTTAACCCCCATATTATTAGTAGCAATAATATTTATAATTGGAGCTTGGCTTTTTAAAAAAAGGTCACCAGATTTTGCGGAGGATATATAGGTGAATGACGAAATTGCTATTAGTGCTAAAAGTATCTTCAAGGACTTTTATTTACCGCATGAAAAAAACGACTCTATAAAGTCTAAAATAGTAAATGCCTATAAGAAAAAAGATCGTGGAGCAGACACTCAACATGCACTAAAGGGTATATCGTTTGATATTAAAAAAGGCGAGTTTTTCGGTGTGGTTGGGCGTAACGGGTCTGGTAAGTCAACGCTATTAAAAATACTGGCCCAAATCTACAGACCAACAAGCGGTACGGTTGAAGTCCGTGGTAGATTAGTCCCATTTATTGAGCTTGGAGTCGGATTTAACCCAGACTTAACAGGAAGCGACAATGTTTATCTTAACGGTGCTCTATTGGGGTTCTCACGTAGAGAGGTAGATGCTAAGTATCAAAGGATAGTAGAATTTGCTGAGCTTGAGGAGTTTATGAGTCAAAAATTGAAAAACTACTCGTCTGGCATGCAGGTCAGGCTGGCGTTTTCGGTTGCCACAGTCCTAGCTGAATCTGATATCCTGTTGGTAGATGAGGTACTGGCTGTGGGTGATGCAGACTTCCAGAGAAAGTGCTTGGAATATTTTAAGGAATTAAAAAAGCTTAAGAAGACAGTCGTTTTTGTTAGCCATAGTATGGACGCGATACGCGAATTCTGTGATCGCGCTATTCTAATTGATGAGGGACGGGTGGCGATTGAAGATACTGCGCAAAATGTTGCTAAAGAGTATTCCAAGCTATTTATAAAAGACACAAATAGAACCAAGCAAAGGCAAGAACGTTGGGGAAAGGGTGGTGCTAAATATAATAAGGTATCTTTGGCGAAGACTACTATTACTAATGATGATACCGTTATTACGCTTTACGCTGAAGTTGAGTCCGTCAACGTTGATGGCGAAGTCATAGTTGGTTTCATGATAAAAAATGGTGCTGATGCTATGGTTTGTGGTACCAATTCGGCTATTGTTAACCAGAATATTAACGTTGAAATTAGGAAGGGTTGCGTCGCTAATATAGAATGGAGTATACCGAACATATTTAGCGATGGAAAATATACAATAGATGTGGCAATTGCTACGTCTACAGGTGAAACTCTTGAATGGTGGAGCAACTCAACAGAGTTCGACGTCTTTAATTATCAATCAACTCCATATATCGTCTCGCCAAAATTTAATTTAAAGTATAAAGCAGCTAGTCGTAGGAGCGGAAAAAGGAATCGAAATTAAGCAATCATCTGAGCGAACCGTCGTAGTGAAAAAAAATCACATTGGCATTAGCACTGAGCTTGCAAATGCACAGCTATTGAACTATCAGGAGGTCATTAACAGGTTGTCCGGCGATAGCCGTATAGTTGTGGTTGAAAATGGTATTGATAGCACCATTGAAGTATATCTGGACCTTATTACTGACGAAAGTAATCTCATTAGAAAAGTAAATAAATATAGACACCTGCGCGAGTGCGGTGTAAAAATTGTAGTGTTGCTAAATGATCACCGTGTGGATAAGCACAGCTGGCGTCTCAGAAGAGTTCTTGATCAAACCGATTTAGCTGTATGCGGCTCTAGGCAAATTGAAAGATCTGTATCTAACTTGTCGGAATGCCACACGATTTGTCTGTTGCTTAACCTGAAAATAGAGAATAAGATCAAATACGCACCGTCCACAATACTTGTTTCGGGTCATATAGCATGTAACCAAGAGTGGCTAGAAAGCCTTCGACGTGATGTTAATATGCGAACTGGGTACAAAGTTAGAGTTATGACAGATAGCTGCCGTAAGCCACGGGGGTGGTCTTATTCTGTTCATGTGTGTGATATTGATAAAACAACACCATATGAATCAATGAACTTAATTAATACTTCGATGTCGCTTGGAATACCAACAATTGTGTCGGAGGGATGTCTAGCAGAAGAATATTTTGGCAATCTGCTAAATTATGCCGGCCAGACCATGTCTGTGCCGGAGATTGGTAAGACGATAGCGTATTATTTATTGGACAAAGAACTATATAATAACCACTCATCTACAGTTAAGAAGGGTTATTTTCCTTGGGACGATCGTCTTTACGCTAATCGCCTAGTTGATGTAATTCTCAACTTAAGTAGAGTAGATGAACGCAACATCAATAACCAACTGCTGCAGCATGTCATGATCAGTATCAGGCCGAACGATGTTAGAAAATGCATAGAAGCGCATGATCGTATGGTAGATTTTGTCAAGGAATATGTGGTGATAACTAATAAGAGCCAAATGCCCGCAATGAAGCAAATTAAGTCCAAGCGTCGGTTAATAGTTGTAGATGAATCTGACACCATGAGCCCTGAGGAATATGATAAATTTCCTTATCTAACTCATGTGCAAAAAAATTGGCTATTGCGTGTGAAATTGGCTCTGCAGGACCAAATTGATGATGAATTTATTATGCTAGACGATGATCATATACCGATAAGCCCCGTAAGAGTAGATTATTATTTAGACGGTGCAGGAAGCCACAAACTACGTTATATGGACGAACTGCCTAATTGGAAGTATGCACGAGGGGACTTCGATGCGGGAGAACAGGCGGCGGAAATGATCCTGCGGCGTGAACACATGGAGCTCTTAATGTATGCAATACATGCTCCTCAAATCATAAATAAGAGGATCTTTTTAGAAGCGATTTCATTTTTTGGATATGAGTATGGTGATCGATATGGAGAGTGGGAGATATATTGTAATTACATAGCTTCCATACACCCTCACAAAGTTCGTAAGTTGGTATACCAAACTCTTGGATGGCCGAGCGACATAGCGTATTCGCCGCCTGAATACGAGGACTATATCTCCAAAAGATTTGTTTATGAGAACCATTATGATGCTAATATGCCGTTAAATCAAATGTTGAATGATACGAGATGTGCTAATGAAGCCGTACGTCGCAATATTAAATTGAGAACGGTCTTCACACAGAAGGCTTTAAAGTACGCGACAGGAAACTCTGCGCAGATAACACTACCTGATGGTGCCCGGGCATACTTGTCGGTGCCCCGGCAAGTACTGCCGCTGCTAACTTCTAGTTCTGGCAATATCAAGATGAGCTATAAGATTGTCGGTGCAAAACAGAGCACTCATTACTGGGTAACCATCAATGATAGCAAGTACATGGAAATAACACGGAGCCAGAATAATGAATATTGCGAAGGTGTTATTAACATACCACTTTTTTCCATGGAGCGGAGCGGTTTAATAGACAGTTTTATATCGATCAAGCCCTCGTGTGACGAAGACAAAGCTTGCTACAATTGCCAACTGCGCATGGTGATACTTAGCTGTAAGAACGGTCGGTATCCGACATGGTATAAGGCTCACCTTATTAAACGTGGCGTAGGTAATATGTTACGTACCGTAATAGTCGATGCTAGCGTTTTGGCCAAACCTTATTTGAGTGGTGTTGGGCAATGGACGCTAGGCTTGGTACGTGAACTAGATCGTATGGCGGCAGACGGTGCTATTAGAACTATATTGTTGCTAGATTCACACGGGCAAAAACGTTATCTGAAAAGACACAGCCTTTCGAATGTTGAAGTAAGATGCTGGCCCGTTCTTGGTAAATTGATTACTACAACACTTTCAAGGACAACGTTAAAATTACCGGTCGACCTGTTGTTTGGCAGGGGTATATACATCTTCCCTAATTACAGGAACTGGTATACTCCGCTGTCTAGGTCTATGACGGTTATTTACGATGTTGTCTACAAGATATTCCCAGAAACTATCCATTCTAAAAATCTGCGATATTTAAGCGCTAACTTACCGAATTGGCTAAATAGAACTGACAGTATAGTGACAATATCCAAAGCGTCGGCGAGAGACATTAGCAAGTATTTTCCAGATATCACTAATAAAATTATAGTAGCTGGTTCCGGAGTAGACGGAAGGGTGTTTTATAGGCGCAGTAGGAAAGATTGCATTCGTGCTATGAAGAAAGTTGGTATTAAGGGAAGGTACTTCATGTTTGTGGGCAATATTGAACCCAGAAAGAATATTGGCAAACTACTAAATGCTTATAAGGTATACTGTGATGGAACCATTAACCCGGCGAGTCTATTGCTTGTAGGTGGCGATGGATGGAATAATACTGCTGTTTTAGACCATATAGCTGACTTACGGTTACGAGGATATAACATCGTCCGGCCGGATAAGTATGTAAAAAGTTCTGACCTCCCAGCACTGTACTCAGGTACAAACGCCCTAGTACTAATATCTAAACATGAAGGATTCGGCATGCCAGTTGTTGAGGCACAAGCTTGTGGCGCAAACGTGATAGTCTCCAACATTGATGTTCTAGAAGAAGTTAGTAGCAGCAAGGGTAGGTACATAGTTGACCCTAATAAAACTAGACAGATAGCCGCCGCCTTTAAGGATTGTGATAGAATAGTCAATAATAGAATAAAAGTAACCCACACATGGGCTGATGTGGCGAGCCATATGTTGAAAGATTTAATTTGAATGTTAGATTATAGAATTAGCTATGCACAAAACAGAGAAGATATTCTATTGGATGGAATTTTAAAAGATGTTGATAAAGGCTTTTACATTGACGTAGGCGCAAACCATCCGATTGAGTTATCTGTGACGAAGTTATTCTATGATAAGGGGTGGCACGGTATTAACATAGAACCAATTGCCGAAAGCCACAGTTTATTTATGGCAGCTAGGCCAAGAGATGTAAATCTCAATATCGCGCTCAGTGATAAGCCTGGAGAGGCTAAGTTGCGATACTATCCAGACGGTAACGGCGTTAGTACCATATCTGTTAGACAACAGGACAAACTGGGGACCTCTAGGGTATACGAAGATAGGCTTGTGGAAATAGATATGTTAGCTAGTGTCATGAAGAAGCATGCGTCGAAGACCGTGCATTTTCTTAAGATAGACGTCGAAGGCTTGGAGCCTGAAGTACTAAAAGGAAATGATTGGACTCTGTATCGGCCTTGGGTTGTCTGTATTGAGTCCATACACGACGAACATGATAAAATCTGTGAGATAATGTCGGACAATAAATACATATTATTGTTTGACGATGGTATAAACAAGTATTTTTTATCAAGTGAAAAGTGGTATAGTCTCGGCCAATTTTCTTACGCAGATACCGTTCTCTCGCGACCTATTGTTCAGGCAAGTGTGGCCCGTGATGTAAGAGTTATAAAAGATATTAATGAACGACTTGCTTTCGCAGACCAGAATAATCAAACTGTGAAGACCGAGTTATGTGGGATAATTGATGACTATAGAACATTGAGAGGTGCCACAAAGTTGTTTTCTGAGGCAATAAACAGATCTTTTTTGTTCGGGATTGAAAAGCTTAATACCAAAAAGCCAGCAGATTATATGAACGTTAAAACTCAAACACTTGATGTGGGTGCGAGCGAAGATATTGAGTCTCTTCTTGATAAGATCAGAAACTATGACAAGGCTATGTTAATTTCTAAACCGCACCAAGATAAAACGCCCCTAGCGTACAAGCTGGTTAAAACAACGTATATGGTATTTGAAGGTTGTATGAATAAAGTAGCCAGAAGTTTACTACGCATGATAAAGCTAGTGAGGACAAGGTGAAGCAAATAAAAAAAGCACTAGTCATAGACGGCCAAGTCTTTCAAAGTGATGCTTGGGATAGGGGTATGGGTAAATATTCGCTAAACCTCCTAATAGCTTTGGGCAATGTTGGGTTGAGCGATTACGATAAGGTGTACATGATATTTAACGATATAATAACTTTAAAGCCTGATGCAGAAAATGCTATAAAAAAAGCGCTTCCAGCAGCTGAGTTCATGTTCTTGAGCTATCGTTTGCCTGACACTAAAACCTGGCATCCGCTAGAACCATTTATAAGTAAGAACCAGATGGTAGTCGATAAGTTCATTCGAGGTCTTGATTCTGAAACCGTAGATTTTGTTATACTAGCTCTATTTATAGACCAGGTATGTAGCGTGTTTCCTGCACTAGAGTATGTTAAACGCGTATTACTGTTTTACGACTTGATACCGTTTCAGTATCCTGAGCGATATGCATCTAAACCCAATTACGCTAATTATATAGCTCGTTATGGTATCTTGTATGAGGCGGATTTGATATGGACTATTTCCCAAACAGTAGCTGATGATCTGGCCATATACTTGGGTATGCCCTGTGATAGGTTGGTTAATATAGACGGGGCTGCGGTTAAAAGATCTCAATTAAAGGCTAAGAAACCGGATGGCGTGCCAAAACGTTTTGTCCTTATGCCTACAGGGGAGGAACTAAGAAAAAATAACATACGCGCAACAAAAGCCTTTGCAGACTACTGCTCGACTAGCGGGCAAAACGATCTTTATTTAATAGCGACATCATTCTTTTCCGATGGTATGAAACAGACAATGAGCAAGATATTTGGTAAATGTGTGTTCACTGGTAACGTGACTGAGGAAGAGCTTGCGTGGTTGTATCGTAATTCAGAAGCCGTATTGTTTGTTCCAGAATATGAAGGCTTAGGGTTGCCAGTGTTGGAGGCTATGGAGTTCAATAAACCAATAATATGTTCGGATATATCGGTCTTTCGAGAAATGTCAAACGACGCGTTTTATTATGCAGATTATAGGAGCATACGAGATATAGCAAAGGCCATAGACAAGGCGTTAGCCCGGGAAGACTTTAGTACTAAAACTAGTGAATATCCAGCTATACAGAAGCATTATACTTGGGGCAATACTGCTGAAGTCGCAAAAGAGTCTCTGGCCAATTTAGTTGACGTGGATGTTGTTCGCGGTGTTAAGCCAAAAATAGCGATATTCTCTCCAAACCCAAGTTCGCTATCTACAATAGGTAAATTTACAATGCTGCTACATCCTGAACTGAGCCGCCATTTCGACATAGATTATTATCTTGAGGATGGCATAACCGGTCGACCGAGCATCCGTATTGACCTGTTAAGCTCCACTGGCAGGTGTAAGGACGCAAATACTTTTAGCATTGGTGATTATAAAAAATACGATGCGGTAATATACCACATCGGTAGCAGCGAGTTCCATGTGCAAACGGTTTTGACTGCTCTAGCACTACCGGGTATAGGGATAATGCACGACTTAGATCTAAAGTGGTTCTATGACGAATTAATGTTAAAGAACGGATACTTTTCTAGAGAAAGGGTCGATGCCGAAGGACTACTGGATAAAAAAGTGCATAGCAAGGGAAGCTCTCGCTTGGTCAGCTTAGCCAACTGTCAAAAAGGTTGCGTGGTGCATTCAAACTATGCGCAAAAGGCTGTTAGCCAAATTATTCTCAATGATAATAAATCTGTAACCCTAGCTAATTTAGCTGTTTCGACTCCTAAACTAGATATATTCCGTTCCCAAACGTTTAGAGTGGGTTTTGCTGGTATTATAAATGCTAGAAAAGGTCTAGATGTGGTTGAACAGATAGCTAGCTCAGACCTGTTTGACGATCTCAGCATTGAGGTTTTTGGAGCCTCAGCTATTGACGAAAGCTATAAAGACAGGCTTAATGCGCTTGATCGCGTCAATGTTAGTGCTGATATAACTGACTTTCAATTCCAATCGAAACTGCAACGCACGGACGTAGTGGTAAATTATAGGTTAGACTACCACGGTGAAACTTCGTATTCAGTCCTAGAAGCCATGCGTTTTGGGGTAGTTCCCATAGTACGTAACATAGGCTGGTTTTCTGAATTACCAGACGACGCAGCCGTGAAAGTTAATAGCATGGACGATATTTTATTGAAGATGTTAGAACTATACAGCGACCGCTCAAGGCTACGGCATATGTCTGCCAAGGCAAAGGAATATACGCGAAAGTATTATAGTTTTAAAGAGTATTCGAAAGCGCTCCTTGACATGGTATCCGGTTTGGTACCTGGTAGTATCAAGGATAATAAGAGAAATTAACTTTAGTTTTTTTCCACCTTTACGTCTAGCCAAACCATGCCACCCATATCCCATGGGTTACCACCCTCTAGAATCGGCTGGAAATATTCACGGTAAGTCCCTGCGGCTGTAGATTGAGGAGCTGTAAACTTAAAACTAAACTTAACAATCTCACCAGGTTGCGCTACGTGCTGGTTGTCCGCTAGAGTCTTGCCGTCAGCCTTATAGACTTTATCAAACTTTATAGCTGGTCGACTACTTGAAATAAACTGGCTATTAAAAGCACTGTTACGGTTAATGGGGCTTGTGGCGGCTAGCACTACTGGTTTTATACCTGGTTGAGCCGACTCTGAATCATGCCAGGCTATGTTGCCGGTATTCTTAAACGTAAAGTAAGCTTCAGATGAAGACCCCTGTTTGACAGTAGGGTAGTTGGACTGGCTTTGGAAGGTAGCCACGTTGGCCTCTCGGACGTTTATAGTGGCCCAAACGTTATTGTGGCTAGTTGCTATCAAAGGTTCGTCACTTGCCTCTTGAATGATGCGAAGGTATTCATAGTATTCTCCTTTGGGATGGTTTTCTGGTATCTTTATTTTAACTGCAAAACGTACCGACTCGCCCGATTTCACCTCGTGTGGTGTTGTGGCATACGCGCTACCATCAGCCTTGTAGACTTTATCAAAGGTTCTCCCAGGACGATTATTGTCAGGGCCCCAGTCGTCTGCGAAAAGGCTAGGGTGATTAATGGGATTATAAGTAGCCATTCTAACGGGAGTGTTGGTATTGTCATACCACGATACTCGCCCGGTATTTTTATAGGTAATATACCAGGTGGTGCCTTCAGCGGGGTTTAATGTTGGATATGCTGATTGGCTTACCCACGTTGCGTGATAGTCTGGGCCAGTAGTTGGCCCGAACCAATCCGTAAAGTACGCAAAAAAGTTGCGATTGCCGTGTGCACTGCAGCCATCGCCTTGGCCGTAACCGGACGCTAGAGCTGCGGCGTTTGGCTGGTATGGAGTATACAGGTACAGCGCCTGTGTAGTGCGGTTTTCAACATAAACATTAGAAGACCCGCAAGCATAATTTGGATTATAAAGAATGCTATTATTACCAACATGATAGCCTGAACCCCACGTGCCCTTAATGATATAGCTAAAATGTCTAGCCGCCATATTGACCTGATTCGTAAAACCGTAATATTCAGCATCGCACGGCGCGGTGTCTGGGCAACCATAGCCTGTCGCACCACGATATTGCGAGTTAAGAGGCCAGGTATCAGTCACTAAGCCTTGTTCTTTTTGGAGCAGCACAATTAGCGACTGTGGATTGATACCATATTGCTGAGCTGCGTCATAGATAATCTGCGCCGCCGAACGCCCGCCTTCAGTAAAAATATTCAGACAGTTATATGGCGGCCCATGCCAACCACGTAGCGCAGCATATTGAGCGTGCGTTAAGTCGGAGCGGCCGTATTCGCTAGCTGGGCGAGTACCGTTTGTGTCGCAGCTGACTTTGCTGTTCAAGAAGCTCTGTATTTGTGACACATTCATCGAACTTTTGTTAGTCATGACTGAGTCACTCATAATGTTGCCAGCCTTAAACTTGGACAAGTCGGCGGCCTGGGCGTATGGTGGACTAGAAAAGGCAAGTAGACCCATGAACACCGCAAACAGGCTGGCTGGGACCAACAATATTTTTAGAGTTTTGTCTACTTTGCTATCTTTCACTAAATACTAACCTCCGTTTGTGCCTGCCCAGTGCGGTTGCCTGTGGTGACAACTAAGCCAATTTGCCACGTGCCACTGCTTAGCTCCGAAACTGGTACCTCGAAACCTTGGCAGCTTGATGATTGTGGCATTGCGTTGATACCAGATGTTTTGGTGACAACTGCGCTACCTTTTGTCAGCGTGACCTTGCACTCACCAGAATTAGTAACTGCGCCGATCATCACTGATATATACAGTTTACCACCAGAAACATTTTTACCGGTAATAGCGACGTCTAACGTGGCGCCTTCAGGCTGGGACGAGGAGCCATCCTTGGCGGCCTCTTCGGCCTTTTCTTTGAAAGACGGGTCTTCGCTATCGGCGTTTTTGGTTGAGCCTTTTTCTTTTGACTGGTCTTTACTTTTGCTGCTCGTTTCTTCAGAAGACGAACTTTGTTTGTTAGAGTTTTTATCAATTATAGCCACAGCGCCAACACTGCCTGCAGCAACCAAAACAACTAGCAAGGTGACTAGCAAGGTTCGTTTGGTTCTTTTGTGTTTTTTTTGTATTCGCATGGGCTATAAATCCCCCCTACTATAGCATGTTAGCACAAACGCTTTAAAAAGTCAAGAGTGCTGTCGGGGCTGTGCTATAATTGCACAAGTGAAAAAGAGCGTGAAGAGTAAGGTCCGTTTAGATATACAAGCTATGCGAGCTTTAGCTGTAATGGCAGTAGTGATTTACCACCTATGGCCTCACCGCTTAGCGGGTGGTTTTATGGGCGTGGATATATTCTTTGTAATCTCGGGCTACTTGATGACACTGTCTATTTTGAAGGGCGTAGATAAGGTTAAAAAAGAAAAGAAGCACAGGTTTAAGCATTCGGTGAGTTTCCTCTTCGCCTTTTACGCTAAGCGCATAAAACGTCTGGCACCTGCCGCTACAGTCTTACTGTTGGCAGTTTTGCTAGCCGTCTTCGCCCTAGGAAAATTGTCCGTTGAACAGGAAACGTCCACTCAAGTTATAAGGTCATCATTGTTCGTGCAAAACTGGTACCTGGCCGACCAGGCAGTAGATTATTTGGCGCACACCAAAGACGCTACGGCCGTGCAGCATTTCTGGAGCCTGTCGGTTGAAGAGCAATTTTACATGATTTGGCCATTGCTACTTTTGGTGAGTGGTTTGTTAGGCTGGGCAATCTATAAGCGAGCGAAACGTAGGTTTCTGAAATGGGGGGGGCGGAATCTCGTGTTTGCCGCAATGACCTTGTTCACGGCAGCTGCGTTCATCTATGGATATTTTTTGACGAAGTCAAATCCAGCAGCAGCTTATTTTGTGACACCAGCCAGAATTTGGGAGTTAAGCCTTGGTGGCCTCATAGTTTTCTTGCCTAAGATTAAGCATAAGGACCTACAGCTATTACTTCCGTGGTTGGGCGTCGCCATGTGCCTGTATTCTATGTTTAAACTAGACGCAGCTGGTTTCCCAGGTTGGCATGCGCTTATACCAACTATTGGCGCGGCCCTAATCATCTACGGCGCGAGCGATAGTAAATATTCTGTTAACCGGTTGTCTCGCTTTCGCCCAATACAGTTTTTAGGAGATACATCTTATTCGTTGTACCTATGGCACTGGCCATTGATAATTTTAGTACCCCTATTTCTCGGTATAGACCTGCAGCCTACGGAAGTTAGCTACTTGTGGCTGAAATCGCTTGTCTTGGTAGCCTCATTGGTTTTGGCGTGGTTGTCCTATAGGTTTGTGGAAACACCAGCTAGGAAGCTGAAGCTATCTACGGTTAGGTCTTGGGTACTTGGTGTGACTTGTCTAATCCTAGTATTGTTGCCGGCACAGATGATTGGATCTTACGCAAGCGATTACTTAAAAACTGGTCTGGCAAAGATGCACAATAAGGCGCTGGATGATAGCGAGCATTGTTTTGGCGCTAAGGCTACTCTTAATACTGCCTTGTGTGGTAACCCGTACGGAAAAATAAACACAATCTATGCGCAACTTTCATATCAGGATTTGTACGAAACGCTGATCGCAGACTATGGTTGGTGCAGACGTACTAATATTGCATTCGAGTGCGAGCTGGGCGACCTAAAGTCCGACAAAAAAGTTTTAGCGATCGGTAACTCTCACAACCAGCAACTGGCCAATGCTTACAATTATATGAGCAAAAGGCTTCACATTAGAATAAGCCTCATAACTTATTATCCTTGGAAGAATATGCGTGATAATAGTGCTGACTACAATCATGAAAAAGTTCGCGAAAAGATACTTCGTGACATTCCAAAATATGATGGTGTGATTTTCTCTCACCTGGAGAATAGTTGGTCTTTTCCGCAGGACGGCGTAGACGATTTTAAGGAAGTATTAAAAGTCGTTCGGGATAATGGTAAAAAGGTAATTTATATACAGGACGTACCATACAGCGGTATAGGCGGCGGACAGTTGTGCTTGAATCATAATCTGGGTTGTAAGACCGACAAGGATTACGAGGGTCGTGATTTCCTTCTAAGAACCTTGTTGAGAGACAAAAGTATAGGGCGCAACGAAGTAATATACACAGACAAGCTGTTTTGCGACAACAAATATTGCTACTCACATATCGGCGGTGTACCGGTCTATTTCAATAACGACGACGTAGGGAACTCACACATTACAGCAACTTATAGTGCGACAATGGGTGAGTTTTTTGTTAAAGAATTAAGAGATAGGCTGAGTAAATAACTGGTTTAATATGCTGTCAATTTTCGTCTGTATCGTGTATTATTTAGCTAACTAACAGGAGAAACTTATGAACCGCAAACAAATCAAAGCTGAGGCGAAGGCTAAGCTAAAAGGCAACTGGTGGACGTTGTTCAAACCGATTCTGTTAGTTGCCGTCATCGAGTTTGCCCTGGTTGGCATATTGTCTTTCATTTTTAAAGTGGATTGGACTGCTAGAGAGCGTCATGGAGCGGGCTACCAAACTGTAAACATATTAAACGCACTGGCCGTACTCCCGTTGTCTGTTGGTATGATTACTTATTATCTTAAGTTTCTGCGTGGTAAAAAGGCCGAACTGGCTGACCTATTTGGCAGCTACAAGGACATCTTGACGATTGTTATTATAGCAATCATAGTTTGCGCGCTAACTTTCCTTGGCACTCTGCTGCTTGTTATCCCTGGTATCATTATCGGGCTTGGCCTGGCCATGGTCTACTACTTGGTATCTGATGGCGAAACTAGCTCAACAAAAGCCATCAGCAAAAGCTGGGAGATGATGAAGGGCCACAAGTGGGAATACTTTGTATTCTGCCTGAGCTTCCTGGGTTGGATACTGCTGGGCGTAGTCACGTTGGGTATCGCTATGCTATGGGTAACGCCATATATGTACCTGGCTCAAGCTAATTTTTATGATCACTTGCTTGGTAAAAAGACCAAAGCTACCGAAAAGAAAGCAGAAGCTAAGCCTAAAACTAAGTAGCCTGCAAAGCCGTAACGGCGATTACGCCGTATATGTCGTCAACTGTAGCCCCGCGCGACAGGTCGCTGACTGGTTTAGCGAAGCCTTGCAAAATCGGGCCATAGGCTTTGGCGCCTGCGAACTGCTGCAGGGCTTTGTAAAGAACGTTGCCGGTATTAATGTCTGGTACCACTAGCACATTAGCTTGGCCAGCCACAGGTGAACTCGGAGCTTTCTTAGCACCAATCTCTGAATGCACGGCGGCATCAAGCTGCATTTCACCGTCAACTACGATGTGTGGATATTCGGCCCTTAATTTCTCTAAAGCTTCACGGGCGGTGTCTATAGTGTGGTCTTTACCGCCACTGCCATAGGTGGAGAAGCTAAGCAGCGCCACCTTTGGTTTGACTCGCAAGACGGTCTGCACAGTCTTGTCGGTAGCTTTGACGATGTCCACCAATTGATCAGCCGTGGGGTGCTTGCAGGTAGCGCAATCTGCTAGCGTAACTAGTTTTCCATCTGGAAACTCCATGAAGAATAGGCTTGAAAAGGTTTTGAGGCCGGGCTCTAAACCAATAGCGTCGCGGGCTGCTAGGATTACATCGCGGCTAGTATAGTCGATGCCGGCCACTATGCCGTCAGCCTCACCATTAGCCGCCATATCAGCAGCAACCTGCAAGGTGTTTTCTGTATCGCTGCCGATCAGCACGGCTTCGCAAATGCCGTCCTTCTGGGCCAGCTTGGCCGCTTCCTGAATGCGCGGGTGGTCTCCCTCCGGAAAAACTATTTTAACAGGGGTCTTTATGCGCTTTTTCAAATCACCGACTAAACTCATGTAATCATTATACGATAACTGGTTTTTAACTTAATATTTTTGATAAAAATATTAAAGAATCGTTAAGATTTAGGCTAACGACGAGACCTGTTCGTGCGTATAATTTGAATAAAATATTTGTACAAAACATTAGAAATATGCAATAATGACGGTATGGAGGGCTAAATGAAAAGCCAAAATGTGGGCAAAAAGACGAAACAAGCGGTAGATTACTTAATATCAAAGCACTCACTGTCTACGGTGACGAGCCTAATTAAGCTCTGCTATCTTTGTGATCTAGTAAGTGTTGGTGCTGGTAATGGCCAAATAACGGACTTCAAATATATTAGGTGGCATTTTGGGCCCTATGACAGTAGGATAGAGGAAGTTCTATGCGAACTGGTCAAAAATGGGGACATAGCATCTGAAATTGCCTATACAGATTACGGAACTGATTATGTGAAGTATAAGATTGATAATGACGACGAGCCCAACATTGACGAGCTGAATGAAAAAGACCTTGGACATATAAATGCAGTTTTAGATAGTCTTAAGGGTTATGGCCCAAAGGGCCTGACGTTAGTGGCATACAAGACAAAACCTATGCTTAAGCTCGGAGCCACTTTAGGCGGTACTGAGAATATGGGAGCTGAACTGGACTTAACGGCTAAGTAGCTTCCTCGCATGCCTCTACCCAAGAACTTATTTCTACAGACTGTTGAAGAACGCAATGTTCATTTAGATGTACACTCAGAAGAAAAAAGGACCGGTGTTATAAAACCAAAGTATAAATTGGCAGGTAATCGATTACCGGTTGGCGGGGTACTTTTTTGGGTTTCTACGTCAGCAAATTATGGATATCCAAGTCATAAATCTGTGAGATTTGAACATCCGACAGATTATGACACATGTAGCGCTCAGCCGCTTAGGGATGGTCCTAGCTATTTTTGTATAGACAAAACTGATTACTTATCTGATGACGAAATGTATGATAAGTATAAAAATGGTGCAAATGGATTTAAAAAGGTAGCGAGGATAAAAAATGCTTCTTTTAGACAACTTGTGAACTTGCGCAGTAAGATTCGTCTAGCTTCAAACCCATCTTCGCTTGAACACATGACAAACATTGTATTGGCTACTGTTGGGAGCGATGAAAACGCCAACGATATCTTAAAGTCTATGGGTCTTTAGCCCGTGTTGAGCAGTCTGCATATAGTATATAATAAGGTTAATGCTTAAGCAGCGAACGAAAGTCATTAACTGGGACAAGCTCTCGTGGAGTGAGAGGTTGTTTTTGCTGCTCCCGGTGTTCTTATTTTTTGGCTTCCAACCACATATTTACTTTGGCTCGTACTTTGGCATGAACTTCGACCTAAGTATTCTGCAGATTTTCCTCGGGCTGTTCGTGCTGGTTAGCCTGCCACAAGTTTGGCGAGCTAGAAAGGACTTAGCTCGCAACCGAGCCGTTTGGCTGACGGCGCTCTTCGTGGTCATCCAGGCGGTAAGCCTATTTTGGGCGCTGAACTTAGTGCGCGCTACAATGACGCTAGTCGTGATCTTACTGCTTTTTGCTGTGTTTTTGTCGATGGTCTCTAACAAAAAGTTGCAGAAATTACTACCAGCTTTCTTGCAGGTACTGGTGGTTGCCGCGGTTGGCGTCTCAGTTTTCGCTTGGTACCAGATAGTTGGAGATGCATTAGGCTTGCCGGCTTGGGCAACGCTGCTCCCGGATGTCTATGGGTCCGGAGTTTTTGGCTTTGCCCGCCCGACGGCCCTTGCGGCCGAGCCGCAATTTTTGGCAAGTTTACTAGTTGCGCCCATATTGCTGCTTGCGCATAGCTTTATTAAAAAAGAAGATGATTCTAAAAAAACTGCCTGGATACTGCTGTTTTTGGTTGCCACGCTAGTAGCTACTGTGTCGCGTGGCGCTGCTCTGGGATTGGCTATCGGCTTGGTAGCACTACTGGTTGTAGACCGCAAGTATGTAAAACGCTGCTTGGCAGCAGTTGGTATATTTGTACTGGGCACGTTTTTGGCGCTATGCGCAGTTGGGCTGGCAGCGCAGGTTAACCAACGTGTTGGCGCAAATTTTTACGGTAGTATCCGTGGAGCAGTTAGCCATTACACGCTTGGTAAAGTTAACTTACCCGATCAAACAAGTAGTTTGGCGCCGGCGGGTAGCCAGGGTACAGAGCATGGTTATGTGGAAGAATCTACCACCTCTCGCTTATCAAACTCGGACATGGCGCTGAGCATCTGGAAGGATGACGGCAAGAATATAGCTCTAGGGGTTGGCCTGGGCAGCACAGGGTATGCCTACAAGCAGTATCAGGGCTACCACACGGACAAGGCAATTGTGAACAATGAATACCTGGAGTTATTACTAGAAGGTGGCTTGTTAAGCCTGCTAGCGTTTCTGGCTATGCTGGCTTGTTTGGTGATTTATCTTGCCAAGTCTAAACAATTAGTATGGATAGCCATCCTTATGGCTTTTGCTGTGCAATGGTGCTTTTTCTCCGGCTACCCAAATGCTATGCATGTGTTCGTACTGCTAGGAGTGGCTTACCTCCTGGCTAGTGCCAAAAAGCGTAGTCCGCGCGCTTTAAAATCCACATAGAATCTGTTAGAATGGGTGACTATGAGCAGAAATGACAAGTCAATAGACGGCCTAGTCCGTAGAACAGGTGATGCGCCGCGTGCGCCGCGCAACCTTAGTGATGTTAAAACTACAACTTCTCGAGAGTACGGCAGAACTGCCAGGAAACCAGAACTAAAGGATGACATAGATGAAGTTTTAAGAAATCTACCAGATCCATCTGAGGAAAGCCCTAAAAAGCTTCGCAGTAAGCGTAAAAAGGCCAAAAAGCAAGGTAAACCTAAGAAAAAGATCATAAAAAGAGTATTGTTGGTCCTGTTGATTCTGTTTTTAGCAGGCCTCGGTTACTTTATCTATCGGTTTATTAAGTTTGGCGACAGCGTATTTGAGGGCAGTATTATTAGCTTAATCCAGAAAGAAAAGCTTAAAGAAGACGCTAATGGCCGCACTAACATCTTGATTTTCGGCACGGAGGAGGCCGGTCACCCGGGTGCAGACCTAACGGATTCCATAATGGTGCTAAGCATTAACCAGACAACCAAAGACGCTTATATGATCAGTCTGCCACGCGACCTTTATGTGGGCACTTGCACCTCCACAGGTAAGCTGAATGAGACCTACTGGTGCACCTACCAAGACGATGAAGCTAAGGAAAAGGCCGGCGCTGAAGCTTTGCAGGCCGAAGCCAGTAAGATTCTTGGCTTAGATATTCAGTACTGGGTACATGTTAACTGGGAAGTTCTGCGTAAATCTGTTGAAGCTGTGGGCGGGGTTGACGTCACGATTGAAAGTAGCGACCCGCGGGGCATTTTAGATAGGAATTTCGACTGGGTGTGTAATTATCAGTGTTACTTTGTAAATTACAAAAACGGCGAGGTGGCACATATGGATGGCGAGCACGCCCTTGCCTTTGCTAGAGCCCGCAATGCGGCCGGTGGTTATGGCTTGCCGCGCGGTAACTTCGACCGCGAGCACAATCAGCAGCTTGTTTTAGCGGCTCTGCAGAAAAAGGCCTTGTCGGCCGGTGTGTTGGCAAATCCAAAGCGAGTGCTTGACCTGATGGAATCCTTGGGCCAAAACTTGCATACCAGTTTCCATACTAGCGAAGTGCAGACTCTGATTGAGCTAGCTAAGGATGTTAAAAATGACGATATTATATCGGTGCCATTACTGGATGGTGAAAAGGACATCCACTACATGAAGACAGCCAATATTGATGGGATCAGTGTGGTGGTACCAACGGCCGGTCAAGGCAACTACGAGGCTATCCACTCGTATATTAAGAAGGTGCTCAGCAACGACCCAGTGGCGCGTGAATATGCGTCAATAGACGTGCTGAACGGATCTGATACAGAAGGCTTAGGGGCTGCCGAGGCCAAAAAGCTGGAGCAGGCTAACTATAATGTTGTGAATGTTAGTAATGCGCCGTCGACAATCAGCGGTAAGATAGAGATCTATCAGCTGAACTCTAAGATGACTGGCACGGCTAAAGCGCTTAAAAAGCGTTTTAGCGTCAAAACGATTCAAACCAAATTACCGGCTGGCATTGCTTCTGACTCCGATTTCGTGATTATCTTTGGTAAATCGACTAGCAAATAACTATTGACAGTTAGGTATAACTTGTATAACATGTTATACATGAGACATTTTAAAGATAAGTTTGAAATTTATGGCGTGGGCAAGATTGGCCCAAAGGGGCAGGTGGTTATTCCGGCTGAAGCTCGCGAGCAACTTGGCTTGAAGCCAGGCGGTCGGGTTGTGGTGGCTGGTTTTCCGAGCAAAAAAACCGTGGTCGTTATGGATAACGAAGCTTTTGAGGAACACATGGAGCATGTCCGCCGGCACCACCTTGGCTTTATGGATGAAGCTCTGAAAAATAAAGACAAGATCCTGACTGAGGAAAAGTTTGATGACTAAATTCCTGCGTTTTCTGCTACCGTACTGGTGGCAGGTGCTGGTGCTGTTTGCGGGCTTGGGGCTACAGGTATGGAGTGCCCTGCAGTTACCCGACATGATGAGTCAGATCGTCAACCAGGGCATTGTGGGCGGCGACCAGGGCTTTATCATGACGCAAGGTCTATTGATGCTAGTGGTAACACTGGTTGGTGGCGTGGGCATGCTGGTGGCTGGGTTTTTTGCGGCACGCGTGGGTGCTGGGCTGGCCCGCCAAGTCCGCGAAGATGTCTTTAAAAAAGTTATGAGTTTTTCGATTAGCGAAATTGGCAAGTTTTCGACCTCCAGCTTAATTACTCGCACTACCAACGATGTGATGCAACTGCAAATGGTGACCACCATGGTGCTGCGCATGAGCTGCCAAGCACCACTGATGGGCGTGGGCGCGATTATCAAGGCCATGGATACTGCACCAGGTATGAGCTGGATTATCATGCTGGCTGTGGCAGCGCTTTTGGTAGTTATAGTCACGGTCTTCTGCATGGCTTTGCCTAAATTTAAGATTCTGCAAAAGCTGGTCGACAAGTTGAACCTAGTAACGCGCGAAAACTTGACGGGTTTGCGTGTGGTGCGAGCTTTTAATAACGAAAAACACGAGGAGGCCAAGTTTGACACGGCCAACACAGACCTAATGAAGGTTAACTTGTTTGTCAACCGCGTCATGGTGGTGATGATGCCGGTAGTGCAGCTGGTGCTCAATTTCACTATGCTGCTTGTCATCTGGGTGGGTGCTAGCTACATTGACAGCGGCGCAATTGAGATTGGCAACATGATGGCCTTTATGCAATACGCTATGCAGGTAATGATGAGCTTTATGTTCCTAACCATGGCGTTTATCATGGTGCCGCGAGCCGCCGTGTCATGGAAACGCATCACTGAAGTGCTGGATACTCAGCTATCAATAAAGCCAGCCAAAAAGCCCAAAAAAGCGCAGAGTAGTAAGCGCGGGACAGTGGAGTTTAAGAATGTATCATTTGCTTATGAAGATGCCGAGGAGCCGGTACTAAAGAACATCAGCTTTACGGCCCAGCCTGGGCAGACTACGGCGTTCATTGGTTCGACGGGCTCGGGCAAGTCGACGCTAATCAACCTAGTGCCGCGATTTTATGACGCGACGAAAGGTCAGGTGCTGGTGGACGGCGTGAACGTACGAGATTACGAGCAAAAAGATCTGATGCAAAAAATTGGCCTGGTGCCGCAAAAAGGTGTGCTGTTTAGTGGCAGCGTTAAAAGTAATATTGCTTTTGGTGCTAACGATGCCAGTGGTCAACAGATTAAAAAAGCCGCTAAAATTGCCCAAGCTTATGATTTTGTTGAAAAGCTAGATGGCGAGTTTGACGCTCATATTGCCCAGGGTGGCAGCAACGTCAGTGGCGGCCAAAAACAGCGCCTCAGTATCGCGCGGGCTGTGGCCAAGGATCCAGAAATCTATATTTTTGACGATAGCTTTAGCGCAC
Source organism: Candidatus Nomurabacteria bacterium (assembly GCA_031257295.1). GTDB lineage: Bacteria > Patescibacteriota > Saccharimonadia > Saccharimonadales > Saccharimonadaceae > JAIROX01. Next base: position 125,769 of record JAIROX010000001.1, read on the forward strand.
TCGACTTTAAGACTGATCTGAGCTTACGTGCGGCCTTGAAGCCGGTTACTAAGAAAGCCGCAGTGTTGATTGTGGCCCAGCGGGTCGGCACGATTAAGCACGCTGATCAAATCGTTGTGCTTGATGATGGTAAAGTGGCTGGTATCGGTACGCACTACGAGCTTCTGAAATCTTGCGCAGTTTACAAGGAGATAGCCGCTTCGCAACTAAGTGAAGATGAGTTGAACGCTGAGCTGGAGGTTGCAAATGGATAAGCAGCCGGCTAAACAACAGCGCCGTCGTGGTGGTCCAATGGGCCATGGTGGGCCAGTGCAAATGGCGGTTGAGAAGCCGAAACACTTCAAGAAGTCTTTGGGCAAACTGCTTGGTATTCTAAAGCCGCACGGAGTGTTGATTGCGGTGACCGTAGCGCTCACGATTTTGGCCACAGTGTTTAGCATCGTTAGCCCCAAGATTCTGGGTAATATGACTAATCAAATTGTCGATGATTACATTTCGGCTAAAGTTTATGACTCGGTGCACGATAACCTAAAGGATGTGAAACTACCTAAGGGCACGACTATTGAAAAGTTACCTGAAACCCTAAAAACTATGGCGACGGCTGGTGAGCTATCGCCCGAGCAGCTGGGTGCTATGGGGCAACTACAGAAACAAGGCGGTGCTAGCGACTTCGAAAAAGTACCTGAAGCGCAGAAGGAGCTGATTCAGAATCTCGATCTTAGCGTAAAGCCAGAGTTCCACTACGATGTGCTAGGGCGAATCGCGGTATTCTTGGCTATTCTTTATATAATCAGCGCGTTAGCTAACTATATCAGCGGTTGGATATTTACTAATATCACTCAACGTGTGGTTTATAAATTGCGCCAAGACTTAAGCGCCAAAATAAATCGCATGCCGATTAGCTACTTTGACAAGCACCAGTACGGCGATGCTCTGAGCCGCGTAACAAACGACGTTGACACCTTAGCTCAGTCACTCAATCAAGTAGCTAGCCAGGCGATATCGGCGGTTATCATGTTGGTAGGTATCTTAGTTATGATGCTGACAATCAGCTGGCAGCTAACTATCATTGCGCTACTAGTTTTGCCACTGAGCTTTGGCTGCGTGGCCTTCATCACCAAGCGGTCGCAGAAGCACTTCAAGAATCAGCAAGATCGCTTGGGCAAGCTTAACGGTCATATTGAAGAAAACTACGCTGGTCAAACCATAGTCAAGGCTTTTAGCGGTGAGGCCAAAGCTGAGAAGCAATTTAACACAGTTAACGCCAAACTATACGAAAGTTCGTGGAAGTCACAATTTATTAGTGGCCTGATGATGCCGATTATGAACCTTATCAGCAACCTTGGCTATGTGGCTACAGCGGTAGCGGGTGGTTGGTTGGCCTTGAACGGCCGGCTCAGCATTGGTGATATCCAGGCCTTTATCCAGTATGTTAGCCAGTTCAATCAGCCAATTGTGCAGGTGGGGCAGATTGCCAACTTGCTGCAGTCCACTGTAGCGGCAGCTGAGCGCGTTTTCGAATTCTTAGAAGAAACCGAAGAGGTGCCAGACCCAGCCAAGCCGCAACAGATTACTAAAGTGAAAGGTGAGGTAGTTTTCGAGAATGTGCATTTTGGCTACGAACCGGATAAGCCAGTTATTAAAAATTTCTCGGCGCATATAAAGCCTGGCCAAAAAGTAGCTATCGTTGGGCCGACTGGCGCGGGTAAGACTACCATGGTTAACTTGCTAATGCGCTTCTACGACCCAGATAGTGGGCAGATCAAAATTGATGGCGTGGACACGCGTGATATGAAGCGGGCAGACGTGCGAGATGGCTTTGGCATGGTCCTACAGGACACCTGGCTATTTAGCGGCACGATTGGCGAAAACCTAAAGTATGGCGACACGTCGGCCGATAAAGCGCAGATTAAAAAGGCTGCCAAAGCTGCGCGTGTTGATCACTTTGTTGGCGGCTTGCCGCATGGTTACCGTACGCGCATCGAAGAAGACAGCGAAAATATATCGGCTGGTGAAAAGCAACTGCTAACCATTGCTCGCGCCATGCTGGCTGATGCGCCGATGATAATTCTGGATGAAGCTACCAGTAGCGTTGACACCCGCACCGAGGTGTTAATTCAAAGTGCTATGGAGAAACTAACTCGTGGTCGCACTAGCTTTGTGATCGCCCATCGCTTGAGCACCATCAAAAACGCCGACCTGGTTTTGGTTATGAATGAGGGCAATATTGTTGAGCAGGGCACACACCGCGAGCTGCTGGCCAAAAACGGTTTTTATGCTGGCTTATATAACTCGCAGTTTGTCGAGGGCTAAATCACACTAGCTGTCAACCAGTATCCCGCTAGTGTGTTACAATTGTATAGTTAGTAAGAGGTGATTTTTAATGCGATCAGAAGATTTTAAGTACTTGAGCGATGACGAGATCTACCTTGATTCAGCTTGCCAGACTTTACGGCCCGAGCCAGTTGTTGCTGCGCTAAACGAGTATTACTATGAATATAATTCATGTGGTGAACGTGTTAAGTATGCTTGGGGCGAGAAGGTAGACGAGCTGGTAGAAGACACTAGGGAGCAGGTGCTAAGGTTCTTAAAGCTTTCCTCGCGCGAATATTTTACGAGCTTTACTCTCAATACTACTTACGGAATCAATTTGATCTTAAACCAGCTTAAGGCAGATGGAATTAAGCAGGTCATAACCACAGATATTGAACATAACTCGCCATTTATTGGCACGATTGCGTTTGCTCGTAAGCACGACTTGCCGCGTGTGGTGCTGGAGCGCGAGCCCGATGGCTCGATCAACCTAGATGAAGCCAACTTTGATAGCGCGCTGGTAGTGGTTAACACTAATTCTAATATCGATGGCCGCCCGCTCGGTAATATCCGTGAGGTGGTCAAGAAAGTCCACAAACAGGGGGGTATCATCATCATCGATGCTGCGCAATCTATGGCGCATTACCACCAAAACCTTGAAAAGCTTGATGCTGACGCGATCTGTTTCTCGGCGCACAAGATGTACTCGGCTTCCCTGGGTGTGATGGTAGCCAAAAGGTCGCTGGTAAAACGTATCAACCCCACCTTCATTGGTGGCGGTATGGTGGACGACGTGGCACTTGATAGTTATCAACTGTCAGCTAACTCGCCAGATCACGTTTATACGATTTTTGAAGCTGGCCTGCAGGCTTGGGGTGAGATTATTGCCCTTGGGGAGGCTATCAGTTGGTTGACCGAGGTTGAGAAAAAGAGTGAACTACATGACTTAGCTGAACAGCTGCACGCTTTTTTGGCGGCACAGCCGAAAGTACACGTAACTAATAAACAGCCAAGCACCACTATGGCTTTTTACTACGACGGGCTAGACTCACACCTACTGGCCAAAGCCTTGAGCGATGCTGGTATTATGGCGCGTAGCGGCTATTTTTGCTGCCACTACTACCTTGACCACGTGATGCACTATCCGCCGCTAGTCAGGTTTTCACTTGGCCATCATAACACTCAGGCGGATATTGACAAGGCTAAAGAAGTGCTAGAGAAAGTGTTTAATTAAATGGTCTGTGTAGCGGCGTTTATAGTCTTGCTGGCCCTGTCTTTGCCAGTAGTGGTACTGTCGGCCATCGGTAGGTTTAAGCCTAAAGTCGCCAAGTTCACTAAGCCGTATTTCGGTATGTTCAAAAAAGCTTGGTATTGTGTGGGCCGCCGTGTCACGCTGCGTAAATGCGACTCAAACTTCAAGGACGACATCAAAAACTCAGTGTTACGCAAAGTGGTACTTAAAAAGCCTAAGCTTGTTAAGCCCGTTTCGGTTGGCATTGAGGTCGTGGCCTTTTTGATTGTGGTGGTTGCAGTTTGGAGTATTTTAACACTCATCAAAAGTGGTACCGCACTTTATGTTTATGGTACCTGCGACGTGTCCAACCCTAAAGGCTGCGTGGTGGGCGAGAGCCAGTTCTGCGCGGTTGGAGAGGAGACCGACAAGAATTTCTTTGAATCAATTGGCACCTGGTTCACCGAGTGGGGCACTTTGGCTGCCGACATTCCAGCTCGTGTTAAGCAATGGGAAGCGCGCGACTACGTACCCGAAACAGCCGACTACTACGGCAGGTTTGACTCAAATAAGCCGGTCGCACTCGACATTTTTGACCCGGGCTGTTTTGTTTGTCGCGACTCATATATTCAACAGAAACGCCAGGGGTTTTTTGATAAATATAATGTGGCGCTTGTACCGTATCCGATTACTAGCGGTCACGACGGCTACCGTTTCAAGAACTCCTATCTGATTTCACGCTACATCGTAGCCACGCACTTTGTGCCGCTCACGGACTCAACTTATCCGGCTGGTTGGCAGGTAGTCGACAAGATCTTCACTGGTTATAACGACAAGAACCAAAACTGGCAAGACGTTTTTAATAACGACGAAAACTACAACGGTGCGAAAGTTGAGCAAGTTCTGCGCGGATGGTTCTTAGAGTTTGGCTATACCAAGGAGCAGGTCAAAGAAATTGGCGATCTGGCTAATTCTAATCAAGTACGCAAGGTTATCACAGATGATAAACGGCTGGTCGAAGATGATATTCGGGTTAAAATGATACCGACTATGCTCTATGATGGTCAGCGCCATTCTGGCCTGTGGAAGGGTTAGGATGATAGACCTGGCTGTCGCTTTCCTCTTGGTTGGTCTATCGATTCTCGGCGTGATAGCGCTTTTAGAGCTGATAGAAAAGTATCGCAAAACAAAGCCGAGCAAGCGACCCAGGTGCGTCAAAAACTTAGCAAACACTATAACCAAAACTCGCATGGCGTTAGCATTTGTGGCGGTAGCTATATGGTGGTGGTTGCCGCTCAGCGGGGCGGTGCTTTATGCGCTACTGGCTATAACAGACTTCCTGGACGGCAGGGCGGCTCGGCGTCTAAAGCAGGTCAGTAACTGGGGCAAACTATGGGACCCGCGGGCCGACAAGCTCTTGGTTTGGCTGGGTATGGTGTCGTTTGCAGCCTGGGCTCTAGCCACAACAAACTGGCTAGCCGCGGCGATAGTAGTGCTATCGCTAGCCATCACGATCGTGCGTGACACTGATGTAATGAAGCTTCGGGCCAAGGCGTCAAAGAAGGTCGACATTGCAGCCAAGTTCACAGCCAAACTCAAAACTGCCTTGCAGATGGCGGCCATCTGCTTATTATTTTTGGTACCAGCCTGCCAGACCTATCTTGGCGCGGTTTGGCAAACTGTCTTGGCGCTAGCCGAAGTTTTGCTGGTGATCGCGACTCTTCTCGCGGTCATATCCTGGGCTGATTATCGCCGGATCTACCGCAAGTAATGCTACAACGCATGTTACAATAGATAAGTGAATTTAATTGAAGACTTAATTTTAGGCCTAGTACAGGGTTTAACCGAGTTTATCCCGGTTAGCAGCTCAGGCCATGAAGTATTGATTCAGAATCTATTCGCGGGTGGGTCCGATCACTTACTCCTAGAATTTATTAACTTGGGCACACTGCTAGCTCTGCTGGTATTTTTCCGCAAAAAAATCTGGCGTATCTTAGTCGATATCTTTAAAACTAAAGACTATCGTTTAGCGCGTAACCTGGTCATCACTTCTATCCCTGCTGGCCTAATCGGTTACTTACTTTCCGATTTTATCGCTAAAAACAGTTTTTTCGGTAGTTCTATAACAGTGATCGTAGCCCTGGCTATTGTGGGCGTAGTAATGATAGTTCTCGAAAAACTCCCCAAGGCATCACCAGTTAAAACAGGCGATGATCTGTCGTGGCGTAGAGCACTGGTGATCGGCTTAGCCCAGACATTTGCACTTATTCCAGGCGTATCGCGTTCGGGCTCAACCATCATTGCCAGTCGGCTGAGCGGCCTTAGTTCTAAAGAGGCCGCAGAGTATAGTTTCTTGGCTTCTATACCGATCATGCTAGGTGTAAGCGCAAAATTATTCCTTAGTTCCAGCGACAGAGCATACTTTAGCCAAAACTTGTCATCCATGCTGTTAACTAACCTAGTAGCGTTCCTGGCCAGTATGCTTGCTATAGGCTTCTTGCTTAAGTATCTGTCTAAGCACGATCTTAAGGTGTTTGGCTGGTATCGGTTATTGGTAGCAGCAGTCGCTTTGGCCATAGTATTATTGTAAAAACAACAACACTCAAAGAGTTTATGTTAAATGGCACTTGCACTTAGTTTTAAAGTGTGGTAACATTAAAACATAAGCGCTTGGGGTAAGCGCAGACTCTTGACTGATGCCTAAATGTTTGATAAGATAGTACGTGGCTTCTGTTAATTTATCGTAAAAGGAAGGTCGAAACAGAGGTCGTGTTTAAAAAGGTTTGGCCTGTTTGGGACAAACCCAAAGGAGTAACATGCCAATTACAGTCGAATTTGCGCCTTCACGGAGCAAAAAGATTGAGGTTGACGTGGTGCCTGCCGAATGGCAGCTGTATATTGAACAGTAAATCAATCTACCCGTGAAGGGTAAACTAAAAAAGAACCTCCAAGGCACCGGAGGTTCTTTTTGCTTGGTTTACTTGTCTTTAGACTCTTCTTTGGCTGTTGGTGGTTTGATGCCAAACTCTTTGAGCTTTTCGTTCAGATAGGCTTTAAGCTTCTCATCGCTACCTAGCGTATCACCGTCGATATTTTTGCCATTTACGTACACACTCGGAGTAGCTGAGACATCTTGTTTTTTGCCTAGTGCTAGGTCAAAGTCAATCTTGGCACTTGTCCGGGACGATTCCATGTCCTCTTTTAGCTTATTCGCGTCAATGCCGATCTGTTTAGCTAGCGTCATAAAGGCTTCGGTGCGACCGTTGATATCGGCACCTATCCATAAGCTGCGATCTTTAAACAACGCATCGTGCATCTCCCAGTACTTGCCCTGAAAGCCAGCCGCCTCAGCTGCTGTGCTAGCAGCGCGTGAGTTCACATGGCCTTGAATGATGAAATTGCGATACACAAAAGCTACTTGGTCTTTGTATTCTTCCATGATTTCGCTCATACGTGGCGCCAAGGTGGAACAGCCATAGCATTCGTAGTCACCGTATTCAATAATCACGACCTTAGAATTTTTATTACCCAACACGTGGTCGGCGATTTGGCCATTTTGATCGTCCGCTGGTTGGATCTTATCAATGTTGACATTCGAAACATCAACTTTTTTATTGCTACTAGACGCCAACACGAACAGGCCGACAAATACCACCACAATTACACCAAATATGATCCAACTTTTACCCATATAACTCCTTATTACATAGTTAATTTTAGCACATTTGGTATACTGGTTGCATGGTGACTATTCTGATAGTGATATTTCTTGTGGTGGTGCTTGTCAACAGTATCCAGCCAGCACGTAGCACTATGAGTTGGTACGAACTGGAGCGGCGCATTGACAGTGGTGATAAGGCTGCTAAAAAGGTCCTGGAGCGTGAGCAGCTACTACCCGGTATTATGCTTATCCGGCATTTCCTGATGCTAGTATTAGCACTGGTTTTGGTTGGTGTTGCTAGCAAGCTCTACGGTCTTGCTATGGCGCTGTTTCTGGCTGGTCTGGTGGCGATTTGCCTGGGGCCAATTAGTAAAGTTAAGACGCTTACGCGGCTAGTGGGCAAGCTTTACCAAAAGCTGGAGCCTCCCTTACTCAAGTTTGTCGCCAAGTTTGCCCCAGTGTTTAACTTCTTCCAGGACCTGTCTGATGAGGCTATCAAAAAAACTTCGTCGAAGGAGGAGTTGCAACATCAGATAGAGCTAGTGGGCGAAGATGTGGTGGGCCCAGATGAGAAAACCATCATATTATCGGCGCTGAAGTTTAGTGACAAGCAGGTCTGTAATATCATGGTGCCGGTGGAGAGGGTGGAGTTTGTTGAATCCGACGAGATTCTTGGCCCGCTGGTGCTTGACCGTCTGCACCAGACAACTTTTAGCCTGTTTCCGGTTACCAAAAAAGACCAGAACCACGTGGTTGGTATCTTGTCGGTTAAAGAGCTTCTGACCACTGATATTAAGAGCTCATTGACTGCCGAAAGGGCGATGGTTGCGAAGATCCACTACATTCGCGACGACCACAGTTTAGAGTACGCTCTGAGCGCTTTTGCGCGTACTGGCCAGAGCTTGTTTGTAGTTATTAATAAAGACCGCGAAACGATGGGTGTACTGACCTTGCGTGATCTGATGGAGTCATTGCTTGGCAAGCCGCTAAAGGATGATTTTGACGCTGATCACGACAAGAAAGCTGTAGCTGCCAGGCCCAATAACCGCCCCAGGGGTGGTGTAGATGTCTAGATTTTAGGGCACAGTGTTGACAAGCGTTTTAGGGGGGGGTATACTACTAGCTAGTAGAGTGTAAAAAACATAACTAATAAACATACGAGAGAGAAAGCAAATAACTCCTTTTGCAGTTGTCTAAAATAAAGAAGGGCTTGTTAAAGCCTACAAGAGCTATCATAAGGCTTACTTGGTTAGCTGGCTTTGCCGTGTCTAGACAGCGTGATGTTTTTAATAAGTCTTCACTGGTGGCTAAGGTTCAGCGTTACTCAATACTGGTAGGCCTATTAGTCGTGTTTATTTACCCTGTTGTCGCCCTTGTCTCCGGCCAACTTAGCCAGGAAGCTAGTGCTCTAACCACCCAAAACTTTAGCTACACCGGTGCAGCTCAAACCTTCACTGCACCACAGACAGGGACTTACCAGCTTGAAGTGTGGGGTGCCTATAGCGGTGGTTATTCTATTGGAACAGTTAGCTTAAACAGTGGGGATGTGCTTTATGTTTATGCTGGTGGCGCGCCAAACGGAGACTCGGGCGGCTTTAATGGTGGTGGTGACGGTGATGGCAACGGTGGGGGTGGTGGTGCTTCAGACATCCGAATAAACACTGATTCTGCTTTTGCCAGAGTGATCGTAGCTGGCGGTGGTAGCGCTAGCGGTGATTGTGGGGGTGGCTCAAGTAGCTGTGATGGAGTGACCAACCAAGTTGTTGGTAGCGGCGGTTTCGGTTGTAGCACCAATGGCTCCCAAAGTGATAGGGGCTGGACAGGTGGGGGAGGTGGTTGGTACTGTGATGGGGGTGGCCGTGACTATGCCAGCGGTGGTTCGGGTTGGGTGTATACTGCTCCAACTTATTCATATTGGGTTGCTAACGCGTCTTCATCACTAACTAGCGGTTGGTTGCTAAGCCCCAGTTACTATCTGTCCAATGCTTCCACTACTAGTGGCAATAGTGCGAACAACGGCTATGCTAAGATAACACAGTTAACGGCAGGATCATCCACCCCGACTATAACTTCGATAACACCTGACTCTGGGCCAACGACTGGTGGGCAGGTGGTGACTATCACTGGCACCGGCTTTAACCCTACTCCAACCACTCCCACTACCATGCAACAGATGACCCAGGCCTATTGCGCTTCCATGACAGTCTATAACGGCATCAACACAACAGCCTTGCTAACCCTGTCGGACACTCGTGGTGGGTCATACACAGTGGGAAAGTTGGCAGATGGTAACTGTTGGATGTTGGATAACCTGAAGCTGGGTAGCACAACCGGCACTATGGCCCTCACTAGCAACGACACTGATCTGCATACTGCTTCCAACCCTAATATCACTAACAGCTCTGGCACCTTGCAGTTTACTCTACCACAACTAATCACTTCCGGTTCCTCTAGCTACGACAATCCAGGTGCTTACGGTCCCGTCACCGGCGACACTAGTACGGGTAGCACTAATTACGGCTACCTCTATAACTGGCCAGCTGCCACAGCTGGTGAATCCCGCACTACTATGCCTAATAATTCTGGCAACGCGCCTAACTCTATTTGTCCAGCTGGTTGGCACATGCCCACCGGCGGCAGTGCCGGCGAATTCGCTTGGCTTAACGCTAAAATGAATAATGTTGCAGCCACTAGTCCATCAACCAATAGTGGCACAGGCTATTACCAGAACTTCCAGTTTAACGGTCCTTTCCGGGGTGTGTCCTCTGGCTACTGGTTCAACAGTTTCAACGGTCAAGGTGACAGCGGCAACTTTTGGTCAAGTTCGACCTATCCGGATAATTCCAGTATCGCATTTCGCCCGTACTTTGGTTCGTCGTACGTCCACGTGGACGACTATGACAGTCGTGTGGTTGGTTATTCTGTCCGCTGTCTCGCTACTGGTGGTGACTCCACTCCGGTGGTTGATTTTGGTGGCACCGCAGCCACGGTCGTCTCTTATACCGACACTTCCATCACCGTCACCACGCCGGCCCACGCCGCCGGGAAAGTGGATGTTGATGTTTCTGTGAATGGTGTTGCGGCCGTCCCGAGCGTTCCCACTGCCGACGACTACACTTACGTCGCCTCAATTAGCATCACTGCTATCACCCCCAACCACGGCCTCGAGGCCGGCGGCACTTCAGTAACGATTAGCGGTGCGAACTTTGGCGCCAGTGAACCCACTGCTAGCACTACGGTTCAGGAGTTTGGTACTTGCGGCGCCAGCCAACAGGTCACACTTCCCGCTGGCACATACAGGCTAGAAGCCTGGGGCGCCCAGGGCGGTTACCGCACGTCTAGCCCCAATAACCCCAACAACGGCGGTAAAGGCGGCTATTCGGCTGGTGATATTGTCCTGACGCAGGCGCAAACTGTGCAGGTAAACGTTGGTTGTTCCGGTAATAATGGCGGCTGGAACGGCGGAGGTGCCAGAACGGGCGCTCCGTACCCAGGCGGCGGTGGCGGTACGGACATTCGCATTGGCGGCACGGCGTTGACTGACCGCATTGTTGTGGCCGGCGGCGGCGGTTCAGAGGGCGGCGACGATGGCTCGTATGGCGGCTACGGCGGCGGGCTAAACGGTGGTCAGGGGCGGAATTACTATGGTCAAGCCGGTACGGCTGGCACGCAAACTGCGGGTGGTACCGGCTGTACTAACAGCGGTAACTGTACCAATATAACCAGCACGGCTGGCATATTCGGTCGGGGCGGCGACAGCGGCACACCCCAGGTGGCTGGCAGTCTGATCCAATCGGGCGGCGCCGGTGGTGGTGGTTGGTTTGGTGGCGGTGGCTCGTCAGGAGATTATTCTGGATATGATGACGCTGCCGGCGGGGCTGGTGGATCGGGTTATGTGTTTACCACTTCTTCAAATAAAACTGGCTATGGCGCCAATATCCCAAACATTCAATATTATTTATCCAACACCTCGCTCGTTGCCGGTAACACCTCGTTTGCGGCACCTGGCGGCGGTAACGAAACCGGCCATAGTGGCGATGGGTATGTACGCATTACTCCACAAACCACGGGGTTCTTCCCGGTCGTTTTTGACACCGGCGGCACCCCAGCACCCTGCCTGGTCAGCTCCTGGACGGATACCCAAATCGTCTGCACTACCAGTGCCCACGTTGCTGGCCTCGTCTCTGTTACCATTACCAACCCCAATACCAGCGCTACGCTCCCTGCGGTCTATACTAACCCATCTGGTGACCTTAACGACCCCGCCAATGTGTCTTCTGGCTTTTTGTACCAACCGATTTATGTTGAGCTACAGCCAATCGCTAGCACTAATTTGAGCATTGCTCCGGGAAGCGCTGGCAGCGTGGCCTCTTCTAGTTCTCAAGGTATTTCTACTAAAACTAATAACCCAACTGGCTATAGCCTATCCCTCTATACGACGGACGCAAACTCCAGGCTGGCAAATACGGCTAACAGTTCTTACTATATATCTCCAGTTGGTGATGGCGTAACCACCGGCATACTATCTAACCCGATCGCTCTTCCTGCTAACACCTGGGGCTTTGCCATACCCAAGACCACAGACGGAACTACGCCAGATAGTGCGCTGGTATCCAACGACTTCGACAATAGCTACACTAGCGTAACCAGTCAATCAGGCTATACGGCCAAGTACGCAAAGGTGCCGACTAGCGCTTTAACTGTTAAGAACACTACGTCAGCCAATGGTGAGTTGCCGAGCAACACCAGCATATACTACGCTGCTAATGTTGACCTCACGAGGCAGGCCGGCACGTATAAGGCAACGGTAGTATATACGGTGACGGCACGCCCGTAATATGCTACAATACTCCCTAGAAAAAGGGGAAAAATGAGAACGCTAGTTAGAGACCTGCCGAAAAATACAGATAAGACTGTGACGATCCAAGGATGGTTACATAAAAAGCGCCTGTTAGGTGGGCTGAATTTTATTACGGTACGCGATCGTAGCGGTGTTGTGCAAAGCCTGATAGAAGATAAAATCGAGATAGAGAAACTCCGCGGTATGCAAATCGGTACTGTAGTGGAGTTTGCTGGTAAGGTTGTTGCCGACGAGCGCGCGCCGGGTGGAGTAGAGCTGCACGACGTTAAAGTTGCGGTGGTCTCACCAGTAACCGACGAACCGCCAATTGAAATTGACAAACCAATCAGCCATAAACCGGAGCATCTTGAAACGCTATTCGAAAACCGAGTGCTCGGCCTGCGCAACTTGCAAGAGCAGAAGATATTTAAGGTTCGCGCGGCACTAACTCAGGCATTGCGTGAATACTTGGTTGAAAACGAATTTATCGAAATTGACACACCGAAGTTGATAGCCGAAGCCACCGAGGGTGGTGCAGAGCTATTTGAGCTAGAATACTTTGGCCAGCACGCCTACCTGGCGCAAAGCCCGCAGTTCTATAAGCAAATCATGGTCGGGGTGTTTGAACGTGTGTTTGAGATCAACCACGCTTATCGCGCTGAACCAAGCGCCACCACGCGCCACGTATCTGAGCTTACGATGCTGGATATTGAAATGGGTTTTGTAAAGGACCACCAAGAGGTGTTAGATACGATCGGTGGTACGGTTAAACACACATTAACTAAGGTTTACGAAAGCTACGCCGACGAGCTAAAAAGCTTGCAAGCCCCGGAGCTTAAGTTGGCTGACGATATCCCGGCTTTCACTATTGCTGAGATTCACGAAAGGTATACTAAGGCCACTAAAACCGACACGACTAAAGAGAAAGACCTGATCCCGGACGAAGAGCGCTTTATTTGTGACTATGCCCGCAAGGAGCTCGGCAGCGACCTAGTCTATGCGACTGATTTTCCGCTGGAAGCTGCTAAATTCTACCACAAAGTTGATGCTGTAAAAGGTGTTACTAAGTGGGCCGACCTGCTGTTCCGTGGTATTGAAATTGCTACCTGCCCGCTGCGCGAGAACGCTTATGAGCAGATGATAAAGCAAATGACAGATGCTGGGCTAGATGTCGACCATCCTGGATTTAAATATTATCTGCAAGCCTTCAAATATGGACTGCCGGTACATGGTGGCTGCGGCCTGGGCGTGGATAGGCTAGTCCAAAAAACCATCGGTTTAAATAACGTAAAAGAAGCGATTTTGTTCCCAAGGGACATTCACCGCTTAACGCCATAATATGAACAGCGCCAATCGTAAAACTAGCCAAACCTTGCAAACAGTCTTTTTGCTCCTGATTGCTATTGTCGTAGTAGCCTGTTTGTTGGTTGTGCAGGTGTCAGCGAACGATGGCACCTCTGACAAACGCAAGGAGTCGATTAGCTATGGCTGCAGCACTATCAAGCTGCGGCTCAAGCAACTTCAGTCTGATGATGCTTCAGTTCGGGTGGTGCTCGGCCAAAACTACGAAAATATGTTAACCAAGCTAATGGACGCCATGAACAATCGGTTGGCTTCTAATCGTGTAAGCTCTGGCGAGCTGCCAGGTATAACCGTGGAATTCAGCAAAAACCTAGAGTATTTTCGTAAGAACTATATCAGTTACGATCAAAAAATTGACGACCTTAGAAAGATGAATTGCGAGAAAGACCCAAGCCAGTTTTACGAACAGCTCGAAAAAGCTCGCAAGTTACGCGGTGAGCTGCGATTCAACTACGATAAATTGAATGAGCTGATTGGTGACTATAGCAGCGAACTAAACAGTGTGTGGAGCGGTCGTGGTGAGTCGAAGTAAGAAGTTGCTGGCCGGTATCATGGGCAGACTTCGCGAGTATAATAACCTATTTTTGTTAACGGTCTCAGCGCTCCTAGTAACCATGCTAGTTTTGGGCATGGCACTCTTGTTGTATAAAGTCAGCGGCACTGCTCAGCTAGACCTAAGCCGGCCGGGTTATGAGAGTGCTCGTGACAAGTCGGAATCAGTCACTTCAGATGATTTCTCACCAACGGGTTCACTCAGCGATAGCGTGGTGTCAGAGTTCAACAATATGTACAGCGCTCGCGCTCAAAAAATCAAAAACATCAACGCTTTTGGTCCGGAAGCCTTGAGCAACGACGCTTTTGGTATTGCTGAGTAAAGTTTCAAGCAAGTTTAATCTTAGCTTTTTTGAAAGCTTTAAATAATTCCATTTTAACGTCTGATGATAATTGCCACTGGTCGGCCGGCAAGGTTTTGCCGACAATTGACATCGTAACAGCCGTAGCTGATATATCGCCTATGCGATAAAAATGAGGGGCTTCAATAATCTTCTTGGCCCAACTCTCGCTAACTGCCAGCTCTTCGCCCACCTTATTAATAACTTCAATAACTTTTTCTATATCGTTATCAGGGTTCACCTGTATATCAAAGTGGCTCAAACTATAACCCATAGTTTTGTTTTCAACATGCACAATTGAGCCGTTCGGTATAAAGTGCACGTTACCGTCAAGATCACGCAGGGTAGTAGAACGTATACCGACTCGCTCAACTCGGCCAACCGCACCGCTTATGCCGGCACCAGCTACCTCTATAATATCACCCACACGATATTGATTCTCGGTAATTATAAACAGCCCTGATAGGAAATCTTTAATGAGCGACTGGGCACCAAAACTAATGGCCACACCAACCGCCCCAAGGCCAACTATCAGGGAGGATATATTGGTGCTGGGCGAGAACACCTTGACCAAGCATACACAGGCTAGAACAATAACCAAGGCCTTCCAGATAGAATTTGCCAGTAACTCGACTGTTTTAGCGCGCTTTTGCTTATCTTTGGTGGTGCCGCCTCGTTTGTGCATTACAATGCTGTAGACGATACATTTAATAAGTTTTGCACCAAAAATGTAAGCCGCCGCCGCGACAACCAGTAATATCAAGATGCCCATGGTATTATCCTTAAGCCAGTCAATGGTTGCCACTACAAATTTTTCATAAAACCATATAAAGAAATCATTCATAAGCTTATTGTATCACTTCTTGCGCTTTTTGGCGTAGCCAGCTATCGGCTGGGCCAGCTGCCAGTAGTAACACCAAGAAACCCTCAGAGCGTAGTTTTTGAATCTCTAGCCATAACTCATCGTTTAGCTCTGCTGGCTGAGCGGCCTGTTTGTTGGCTAGCCTGTCAATAAATTCGGCAGGAGTGATAACTGGCAAGCTAGGATCCTCGCGAGTTAAGTATGTTGGCAACCAAAACACCTTGCTAGCTTGGTCGAAGGCGTGGACGTAGCCACTTTTCACTTGATGCTGCCGCGTGTTTTGGTGCGGTTGGTAAATCACCGCCACTTTGTCAGATAGTTCTCGCGCCATTTGGATAGTAGCAGCGATTTCGTCTGGGTGGTGTGCGTAGTCGGTGTATAAGCCCTCGGCCAATTTCTCAAAACGCCGATTGCTGCCAGGAAATCGATTTAATGTGCCCACCAACTTGGCTTGGTCCACCTCTATGCCGAGCTTTGCCAGCCCGTCAATCACTAAAGTTGCGTTAGCTCGGTTGTGTTGGCCCGGCAGGGTAAGCCCGGCTGCGGCGTTTTTGGCACTATGAACCACTTGCTCACTCCGAGCCTCAAACTGCTCAAAGGCCCGCCTGTAATCCTCTTTAGTCGGGTAAATGTCGGTATGATCATACGACACGGTAGTGATAAGTGCCAGTTTGGGGCGAAACTTCAAAAAGTTACGGTCGTACTCGTCGCATTCGTAAACTAGGTACTTAGAATTCGAGTCAAGCTGGCCGCTGCGGGCAAACGGCAAAGTGGTGCCCACGGCGTAGCTAATCGGTAAACTAAGTTGCTGGCAGGCCCAGATCATCATGGCGGTTGTAGTGGTTTTGCCATGTGTCCCGGCTATGGCAATTAGCTCCAGGTTTTTTTCGTTAATTATGTAATTTATCAGATCATCGCGTTTAGTGACTTTTATACCAAGCTTTTTTGCCAGCACCAGCTCCGGATGGTCAGACGGCAGGGCAGAGGTGTGCACAAACCAGTTGATGCCGTGCCGGTCGTAGACCTTTTGCAAAAACTTGCCGTCTTGCGGTCCAATCTCAAGCTCAGCCCCACTTTCCAGGATGTCGTCGTAAACTGCACCCCTGGCTAAGTCCGAGCCGAACACCTTGAGGCCAGCATCGCTAGCCAGTAGTGCCAACGGCCCAATACCAGTACCACCTATACCCGAAAAATAGATATTCATAATCGTATTTTAACAGTTATGTTACAATTATTACAGATAAGGGTAGGCAAGCAGTGGGCAAAGCAAAAGTTAAGCGAGATCTAAAAATCGTGCACAAGGTTAAAACTTGGCAGTTGTTTTTGATACTTCTCATTATGTTATTTGTAACGGCCACCTTGCTTAGGCTGAATAATATAGGCATGACTAGCCGCCTAGAAGCTGTTTTAACAGCCGATAAAAATGACAACCGTGATCAGCTGGACCACCGCTTACTAGAGCTCAAAAAGTACGTTTTTTCGCACGTCACACTTGGCATCAAGCAAGACGGCCAGGGCACCCAGATTTACTCTGGCACCGACACGTTTTACCTAGAAAACAGCTATAAACGTGACGCCCAGGCCATTCTTGGCAAGGCCGCTAATAGCGCCAAAGACAACCCTAACGGCAACATCTATAAGCAGGTGTCAGACATTTGCGACCCACTGGCTAGGCAATATGGTTGGGGTTATTCTCAACCTTATTTTGATTGCTTCTCGAGAGAGCTGGCTAAATTTAACGCTGCTGCCGAGACCCCACTGGCGGTAAGCCTGCCGAGCACCGAGCTATATCGCTTAAATTACGCTTCACCAATCTGGGCGCCAGACTTCGTGGGCTTCTCGGTGCTGATCTGTATATTACTCATCTTAGTGTTGTTAATAAAACTAATTCTTTATCTGGTACTCAAGGCTGTACTCCTTGGCTACCAAAAAAGTCTAAAAAAGCGTTGACATCTGTTACTAGGGGTAGTACTCTAGAGGGGTAAGGTATTAAGGAGGAAAACCATGGCTTACAGTCATACCAACTCAAAGGGTGTAAAATATTACCTACATAAGCAAGACGTGACTCTACGTGGCGGCAAACCACAGACGATTTACTTCTTCGCTAAGGTAGAGAAGAATAAAAAGGGTACCCCAACCGATCTGCCAGCAGATCGCGAGGTTAACGAAAACCCACGCAACGGTTTCTTGACAGTTTCACGCAAGAAATAGTTTCGATCAGACTATAAACTCACCGATTTCGCATGATTTCGGTGAGTTTTGTGTTGCAGCATAAGCTTTTTTGTATTACACTAGTCTTATAAAACAAAAAGGTGCTAAAGAGAATCTGCCCGTATGTGGAGTTCGGGCGGATTCTTTTACTCATTTAGCATTGACTTTTAAACATAAGTGTGATATAATAGAACAGTATGGCAGAAATACTAGGAAATAAGAGTGAACTAATAATCCAAGCAGTTGATGCTGCTGCAGAGTATGCCGAAAGCAAGAACAAAGTGTCGTATGAAACAATGAAAGATCTTGCGAAGGCTGCTTGTGATCTATGCAAGTTCCAAGAGGAGTGCGCCGCTCCAGGCTACCTATATAGGTCACTAGAACTTCCTGGAAATATTAATGTTGATAGTGGGAAAGGAAAAAATGCTAACCTAAAAGCATATAATCAGTTATGCCTAAAAGGTAAGGCGCCCGATAAGCTTTGTAAAGAAGTTGTTGACAAACCACCGTTACTTAGAAGTGATGTAGAACAAAATATGCCCAACGACAATATACTGGCGGCCTCTGGCAAAACGTATGCTATGGTATTCAAGGAGAATTTTCACAAAGATGCGGATAAGTTCAACATTATTGAAGACGTGTAGACTAAAGAGCGATTTGAATAAGGGCTTCTTGGTGGGGGATGCTGGACTTGAACCAGCGACCAACCGGTTATGAGCCGGCTGCTCTAACCACTGAGCTAATCCCCCTTGAAACAATTATACCCCATTGAGTGATATAATATAAAGCAGTATGGGCCTAAAAACAAAACTTCGCCAACTCAAATACCGCACTAAGCACGATCTGTTTACGGTGAACAATATCGTGATGCTTATAGCGCTGTTCATCTGTGTCAACTGGGTGTGGTCGGCCGTTTCGGCCATGGATAAGAATTACCAGCTGCAGAAACGAGTTGACGATAAGCGTCGCCGGCAATTAGTGCTGGAGCTTCAGGCTGCCACTCTGGAATACGAAAGTGGTTTTCATAAAACCAAGGAGTATCAGGAGCTAGCCGCCAGGGAGAAATTAGGCCTAGCTTTGCCGGGTGAGAAGTTGCTGAGCTTGCCAGAAAATAGCAAAGAAGCTAAAGGCAAGTACCAAAGTGAGGCTACCATGGCCGTGGACGATGAAAAACCTCAGAGTAACCTTGCTCAGTGGATTAATTTCCTGTTTGGGGCGAATCAGAATAAAGTAGGTGATTAACTGGTTGCAGTATGTTCTGTAAGGTGGTACAATGCTAGGTACGCCGCGGGGTAGAGCAGTCCGGTAGCTCGTTTGGCTCATAACCAAAAGGTCGGTGGTTCAAATCCACCCCCCGCAACCAAGATAAAACACTCATCACCGATGGGTGTCTTACTTTATACTATTAACAATCCGATCATTACTGGCAAAGTGATGATTGATAATACCGTGCTAATTGCCACTAGCTCACTAGCCTCAACAGGGTTCCCGCCGTAGCGCTCAGCGAATAGCCCTAGACTAGTGGCGGTTGGTAAAGCTTGAATCAATACCAAGATATTTCTGATTTCGGCTGGTACGTTTAGCAAAGTCAGCGCGATATAAGCTATCAACGGCCCGAGTGTTAGTTGTAGGGCCGCCGTGGCGAACAGCTTCTTATGTTGCCATAACTTGCTAAACTCAGCTCGGCTAAGCATATAACCAATACAAATTAAACTAAGCGGCGTCATCATAGCCCCCAGGTAGCCAATGGCACCATTAACAGGCGTCGGTAGCTTAAGGGAATATACAAAAAACACTGTACCGAGCACTACGGCAATTAAGCAAGGGTTAAGTAGAGTCTCTTTAAATAGTTTTCGGCTTAACTTACGTTCAAACAGGTAAATCCCATACGAAAATAAAGCTGCATTAAATACCAGGATAAACCCACAGTATGGCATGAGCGCTTCGCGTCCAAACATGGCCAGCACTAGCGGATAACCCAAAAAGCTAGCATTATTAAAGATGAAAGCAAACTGACTCTCGTGGCTGAGCTCAGTTTTGAACAGTTTTTTCGTGAAAATCAGCTTTGAAACGATGGCCACCAGGCCAAGCACCACCACACCACCGCCTAAGCCAATCAGAAACCTGCGCCAGGCCTCAAGGCTAAATTCTTGCGGAAAAGCACTAAATATAGCACAGGGCCAAGCTACGACTAGCAGCAAATTCACTATATGCTTGTTGGTTTCGGCTGTCACAACTTTGGCTTTGCCTAGCACAAATCCCAGTGCGATAATCACTCCCACCGTTGCCAGGCTGGAGTAAAAAACACTAATATCATTCATCATTTAAGCTTATTAGCAGCTATTTGAATCGCTTCGCTCCAGCTCAAGAAGGCGTGAGGCATTTCGGCTAAGTCGCTGGCCAAAATATCGTGGCGGATGGCCAGGGCTATCTCGTGAATCATAGTGCCAGCTTGAGGCGCAACGATTGAGCTACCGAGAATCTTGCCGTGGTCGTTGGCCACGATCTTTACAAAACCATCATGAAAGTCGGACACATTGCTGCGAGCTACGGCGCTTAGCGGCACGAGCGATTTTTGGACCTTGGTGTCACGTTTCAAACAATCGTCTTCGGTTAAGCCGACTGATGCGATTTCTGGATAAGTATTTGTGATGCTTGGGATGCCGGCGGCCAAAAGTGGTAGCTTGTTGCGCCGCGCTAAGTTCTCAACGGCCAGCTGTCCTTCACCCATGGCACGACTGGTAGAATGATGGGCGTTTACCACATCGCCAACAGCATAGATTCGCTTATTCGAAGTCTGCAGGTACTCGTTAACAGTTATACCGCCGTTTGTGAACGCCACACCAGCATTTTCTAGCCCCAAGTCTGTGTTGGGTTCCAGCCCGGTTGCTACCAAAACTTCATCTACGCTAACAGTTTTTTCTTCGCCGCCACGCAGGAAAGTGACTTTCTTCACACCAGCACCGTTAGTTACGGACACCACTTTAGACTTAGTCAAAACTTTAATACCGTACTTGTCGTTAAGTACTTTGCCAATCAGTACGCCGACTTCTTCGTCCTCGTTTGGCAGTAGCCGAGCGGCTTTATCGGCCACTAGCACCTTAGAACCTAACTCAGCCAGGTACTGGGCCAGCTCCACGCCCGAGCGCCCGCCGCCAACCACAAAGGTGCTGCGTGGTGGGCGAATTATGTTCGGTACGTCGGTAGGAGTTAGGTACTTTATAGCATCCAGGTTCTTGATGTCGGGCTTTTTGAACCTAGCACCAGTGGCTATCAAAAAGTGCTTAGCCGATAGGCTGCCGCCACCAACTGAGACTTCAGAAGGGCTCAAAAAGTGCGCTAAGCCGCTGTAAGTGTGAATGCCCAGCCCACTGTAGAATCGTTGGTTGCCACCGCCGCCACCGCGCTTGATAGCTATATCTTTGAAGTGATTGATAGCTGGGTAATTATAGCGCAGAGTAGTTGAACTGAGTCCAAAGCGCGAACCGCGCCGAGCCTGATCGTATAAGTGTGCTGTTTGTAGCAAAGCGTTGAGTGGG
Organism: Candidatus Nomurabacteria bacterium; assembly: GCA_031257295.1. Taxonomy (GTDB): domain Bacteria; phylum Patescibacteriota; class Saccharimonadia; order Saccharimonadales; family Saccharimonadaceae; genus JAIROX01. Next base: position 146,681 of record JAIROX010000001.1, read on the forward strand.
ATATCTTTACTATTAAGCGCTGTGCCGCCAAAGGTGCCAGACTCCACTAGGGCAGTTTTAAGCCCAGCTTTGGCCGCTGCCACCGCTGCGGTAGACCCGCCGGCCCCGCTACCGATAATAACTAAGTCGAAATTGAATTTGCTTTGTGCCATTCGCTTTATTTAACCACAAACATTTTATAAATACCAGGTGCACTCATCTAGATAATCCGGTCGCCATGAGCATAGAAAAAAGCTAGACCAGGGTGAAGCGGCTCAATAGTTTGAGCGGCAACCCGCCGAATGTCTTTGGGAGTAACAACCGCGCGACCTTTTAACCACTTGTCGACATTTTTAGTTACCGTATCGGCAATTTGCGTAGCCTGGCCTTCAGGTACGCTATTGGCTAAGGCAGCACTTAAAATACTGGCCCGTAGCTTGTCGACCGAAAATAGCTCAGACTTTTTATCACTGTGGCGCACTGTGACTTCAGGCATTTAATAACCCCCGATCAGTGGTACTAACTTAAAGGCTAATAGATAGGCGGCCAGTACGATCGCACATAGCCCGCTCATAACTTTTAGGAAATTCTTGTTGTGCACGCGCCACTTTTGCACTTCGCTAATAGTGCGCCGACTGCGCAAGGTAAAACCAATGATCACCAATGGCAGTATGGCAACTAGCACGTACATCAGGCTGGCGATCGGCCGCCAAAAGCTGGTTAGCTCGGCTAGGCTAGTCGCGCCCACTAGTGTAATGATGATCACAAATGGCAGTTCGCCCACCACGCTAACCACACCAAACCCAAAAGCCTCATGGTTATTGTTGGCTTTTTTAATCTGAACAGACAAAAACTTGGCCAGTTTGCGTGGCAGGTAAAGCTCAGTATGTTTGCCACGGCGATAATAGAACAGCAGCAAGAACAACCCTAGCCCAACGCTCAGCGCAATCTCGGTTATCCAAAATGAGGCTGGTATACCACTATGAAAAGCCGACACCACCCAGAAGCTTAGTGCCGATAACACAGTGAAAATAGTTAATCCAGCCCCAACGATAAAGCTGCCTACATATTCGTGCGTGCGGGCTCGGGTTTTTTTGCCACCAAAGTTGCGATGAAACAGCAAAAGTAGGCAGCCCACGCTTAATTGAAAGCTGGCGTGTACTAGTGCGGCTAGTAGGATGATGCTGAAGCTAAGAATGGTGTTCATTTTTCTTTTTCAATAGTCCCCAAACTATTTATAGCATAAGAGGCCTACAAGTGTCAAAAAGCTTACGTTGTTTGACGTGAGAGCCGATATATGTTTAATTAGATAAGGTTGTACATTACAAAGAAGGGAGGTGTAGTATATGGCTACACCAAAAACCAGCAACCAGCCCTGGACTTGGGGCATGGCAGCTGAAGACTTTAAGGATTACTCTCGCCGAAACGGCAGGGAGTGTGTTGTCGAGGTGGTCGACAGCATGGGGCTGATCTTCAGGAAGAGGATAAGGAGATCGCACCGTGAAAACGCGGTGTATGTCCCGGGTAGCCAGGTGGTTCTGCTATTGGGCCCAGTGTCCCAGTGCTCGGACTACAACGGGGACCGGATAGGTGTTCTTGGGCCTGAAGGCGCCTACTGGGCGCACAAGGGCATAGCAGAGTATTTCAAGTTTAGCCTGGAAAAAGCAGGCGTAAACACGAATACCCTGTCGGAAGTTCTAAAGAATCTTCCGGAAATCTATAAGCCACAATGCTAACCACAAGGTACCTTGTGTAACCGCGTCATTTAGACGCGGTTTTACCTTACTAAAAGAGTTCGTTTTACCAGATCACTTAACAAAGCCCGGCTCTAACGGAACTTATCTCAAGTGTATCATAAAATAGTTAAAATGTCAATATGGTGGTACCACCGACAAGGATCGAACTTGTGACCTCAGGCTTATGAGTCCTGCGCTCTAACCAACTGAGCTACGGTGGCTTGCAAGGAAATTATATCATGGTTGCACCCCCGCCCCAAAACTGGGGGGGGGTTATATGTATAATCTTACTCTTCGTCTGGGGGAACAAACATAATAACGAGACTTTTTAGCTTTGCCCAGGTGGAGCTATAGGCCCTTACTATCTTGAACCCCTCTTGGGCTCCTCTGTAGCGCAACGCTTCAAGCAGCTCATCGTCGTTGTTGTATAGGGCAGCGCTAAGCTCGGGATATCGGCCTAATTGCCCGTTGGCGTAACTGGTTAAATCCCAGCATAATCCATTGCGCCAAACCTTAAAGCCAATTTTGTATTCATCGGTTTTGTAGGTAGGCACATCTTGGAATACTTTGGCTATAGTGTTCACCAGCCCATCAATTTCTGTACTATAGGCTAGTTTTTTTGCACCATCTGACACGTTGGCTGGTTGCCCGTGCCAAAGCAGCACCTTGTTTTGGAAGTCTGTCGCCATAAAATCACCTCCTCGTGGTGGTCGGCTGCACTAACTTGTTAAGATTACACCTTTTTAGTATATAACGCATGTTATAATAAAACCATCTTGCCACACCTCGGTCACTGGCATTGATTCAGCTTTGTCGCTTAGGTTTTTTGCTAAGAAACGGGCCAAAAACACCGGCGACACATCAATAAAACGTTTCTTTCAATTAACTTTGGGAGATTTTTTGATGGAATACGATGCTTTGAATGAACGCGTGGCGGTAGTAGCGGTTTTTGAGCAAGGCTGGCAGCCGTGCCGGCCAGTTAAGTTTAGGCGCAAAAGTGGCCGCGAGGTGGTGATTACCGAAATTGGCTTGGTTCACCCCAAGCACGATGGTATCAAAACCCGCCATGTGTTTGATGTCACAGACGGCGCAGCGGACTATCGGCTAGAGTTTGATAGCGAGACTTTGGTGTGGCGGCTGACGGCCGAGGGGGATAGGTATGAATGATGCCAAGCCGCTTATCATGCACATTGACTTGAACAGCTGTTTTGCTACCTGCGAGCAGCAGGCGCGGCCGATGCTACGCGGCCGGCCGGTGGCAATTAGCAACCGCACCAGCAAAAACTCGGCCATCATCACGGCCAGCTACGAGGCTAAAGCGCGTGGTGTAAAGATGGGTATGCGTCGTATAGAGGCTTTGCAGATCTGCCCCGACCTAGTATTTATTGAAGCTGAGCCCAGCAAATATCGCTGCGTTTACCACCGCTTGCTTGATATTATGAATGACTATTCGGCGCACGTCACCATGAAGAGTATCGACGAAGGCGTGATCGACTTTTCCGAGGCTCCACCTTTGCAAGAACGGAGCTTGCAAGAAGTGGGGCACGAAATTAAGCAACGGCTTAAAGCTGAGATTGGCTGCTGGATGCGCTGCAACGTTGGTATCAGCACAAATCGATTTTTAGCCAAAACTGCGGCTGGGTTGCACAAGCCAGATGGGTTAGACACCATAACTCCTGATAACCTGCGCGATGTCTTGGCCAGGCTGCAGTTAACAGACTTGACTGGTGTTGCCAAGCACAATGCTGCGCGCCTGAACGCGGTGGGGATTTTTACACCACTGCAGTTTTTAGATGCTGGCGAAGAAACCCTTACCAGGCAGGTTTTTAAAAGTGTTTGCGGCAGGCAGTGGCATCAGCGCCTGCGCGGCTACGAGGTTGACGACTACGATTCGGATATCAAGTCGGTTGGTCGGCAATACGTGCTAGAGAGCAACAAGTTAACCTATGTGCAGATCTTGCAGAGATTGTCCCACCTGGCTGAGGAGGTAGGGGCTAAGCTGCGGCTTAAAAACAGGCAAGCCCACGGTGTGTATGTTTACGCCAAAACGCATGCTCACGGCTTTTGGCACCGTTGCCACAGGGCTGAATTTCCGTTTTGCACTAACCAAACTATTTGGCATATTGTCAAAGCGTTATTTGCCGATGCCCCGCCCGATATCCGCGAGATTGGTGTTACCTGTTACGGCGTTTGTCAGCCTGGTAGCGAGCAGTTGAGCCTGTTCGGCGACGCACTAGCTCGCGAGCGGCTGGTCACGGGCGCGGTCGATGATATTAACCTACGTTTTGGCCCGCGTACCATTCACTCGGCTGAAACTTTGCCGACCAACGATAAAGTCAAGGCTAAAATTCCGTTTGGTAGTACCAGATATCTATAAAACGTGCTTATACTATTGACTTTTTAGCCCATCTGTGCTACAATAAGTAAGAGTTAGATCATAAACTAACACAAAAAAAGGAAATAAAAAATGATAGAAACAGGAAATGACATTTTCAGAACCCCGCATGATGACGAGATAGAGGCCAGGCAGCTTGAACGCCAAGAAAAACGAGCAAAGAGCCGCAAAAACAGAAAGGCCGGTGAGAAGATTATTAAGTTGGTCCTAGCCGGTGTTATTCTTGCGGGGGGGGGTAAGTTTGCTGCTGACACGATTACTGCAAAGGTGGAAGCAGAAGGTGACCTAACACCTAAGGAACGTGCCGAAAGGTTTTACGAAAATCATCCTGACTATTCGTCAAACGAGGTGATGGTGCAAAAGGGCGATACGCTATGGGTTATTGCAAAGGATGCAGTGGGTGAAGACCGTATGGATGTCCGCGATGAAGTTATGGCTATTGAAGATATAAATGGCTTGGACGACCCCATAATTCAGCCTGGTCAAGTGCTAGAAGTGCCAACCTACGATGGTGAAGAGGGGCATGAATCATAGCAGGATAGTTGGCCGCATCTGTTAAGATATGCTAAAATGACATTGTAATGTGAGCGCGGGGCTATAGCTCAGCTGGCTAGAGCGCACGATTCACATTCGTGAGGTCGTAGGTTCGAGTCCTACTAGCCCCACCACATTACCTATTAAAGTCAAGGAGTAGATATGTCGGGACATAGCAAATGGTCGACCATCAAGCGTCAAAAAGCTGTTACTGATGCTAAGCGCGGCGCGGTATTTACTAAAATTGGCAACCAAATCGCCATTGCGGCGCGTGCCGGCACTGATCCGACTATGAACACTACCCTGGCTATGGTGATTGAGAAGGCTCGTCAGGCCAACATGCCTAATGCTAACATTGAGCGGGCGATTGCTCGCGTGGCCGATAAAAACGCTGCCGCGCTGATCGAAGAAACTTATGAAGCTTATGGCCCGGGTGGCGTGGGGATTATCGTGGAAGTTGCGACTGATAACAAAAACCGCACCATGCCAGAAGTGCGCACGGCGCTAACCAAAAATGGCGGTCGCGTAGCCGACCCTGGTTCGGTGATGTTCCAGTTTGCGCGCAAGGGCGTGATGACTGTCGAGGCTGCGGGCGAAGATGCGCTGTTGGCAGTTTTGGATGCTGGTGCCGAAGACGCTGTCGAAGAAGACGGTGAAATGACCGTTTATACAGCCGACAAAGACTTAATGGCGGTGCGCAAAGCTTTAGTGGACGCCGGGTTGAAAGTTAAAGATGCCGAATTACAATATGTGCCAAACAGCGAAGTTGAGCTGCCCGATGAAGAAACCAAAGCTAAGGTTTTGAAGATTTTGGACGCGCTGGATGATCTTGACGATGTTACGAATGTGCATACCAATGCTAAATTAGACTAGCTCGCTTGCGATTTTGATTCTTGTCTCATAAAATATCTTAAGAAAATTAGGGGGCGCTTGGTGCAAAAATTTTTTCGTTGTAGTTTGGTTTTGGTAAGTTTTTTCATGATGATATCAACTATGCCAGCGCGAGCGCTAGGTGACATTTTGGAAGATACCGACCTTGTGCAAGACGAAACCAAGTCGGTTCCGACTTCAGAACTTGCTATTGAACTCGCAAGTTCTGGCAATGAGTTAGAGGTCGTCACGCAATCTGATGCCAAGCTGATAGAAGAGAGTAAATCATCGGGCAGCAGTAAATCGCGGTTGCTAATTAGTGAGTTCCAGTTATCGGGCCGAGCAACAACACCGGGCTACTTTGTTGAGCTTTATAACAATTCCGACGAGCATTTTATAGAGACTAACTGGCGGCTGGAATATGCGGTGGCTAATACTAGCGCTAGTGGTTTCGGCGAAGTACGCTTGCTGGCCAACTTGGACTTTAGCAACTTGGACTTTGGCCCGCACGGCTACGTGGTAGTGGGCGCAGCGGAGAAGGATGATATCAAGATTAATACTGTGACAACTAATGCGTCTCAGGGCTATGTCCGCATAGTTGACGGCCAGGGCGAAACTGTTGATCTGCTAGGCTATGGCTCGGCTGCCAACGCCAAAAACGCCGAGGGCGGCAAGCCCGTTACGTCCGGTAAGGTAACTGGTAGGTCGGTACAGCGCTGCGAGAAGTCGCCTGGAATCATATTAGATACAGATATAAATGCTGATGATTTTGCTAATTATGAAACTTCAACTCCAGGAAGAGGCGTTAGCTGTGCAGGTAGCAGCGATTATGAGTTTGAGGTTGTCAACTCTTGCGCTGGCTTGGTACTAAGTGAGATCGGCGCAAACCTCAGTGAGCAATTTATTGAGGTTCACAACTCGACCGGCAAAGCACTTGATATTTCTGGTTGTGGGCTTAAAACTAATCGTAGTAGCAAAGTTTTTACATTTGAAAACTTAGAACTAGACGCCAATGACTACTTAGCATTTCGGGTGACGGATACCGGATTAACGCTAACTAAAACTACCACTGGCACAGTTTACCTGCTTAATTCGGCAGGAGGTACGATGGAGAGTACCTATTACGCAGGTCTAAAATCTAGCACTTCATTTGCGCGCTTTGGCGATAACTGGTTGCAGACTTATGCGCTAACGCCCAACGAAGCCAACGTTTATGAAGAGTTCGCAGCTTGCGCAGTTGGCTGGGAGCGCAACCCAGATACGGGACGTTGCCGCAAAATTGCGATTGCCGTTTTACCGGCAGATTGTGGTGAGGGTAAGTTTCGCAATCCTGAAACGAACCGCTGTAAGAGCTTAGCTAGTTTGGCAACCGCCTATTCACCGTGTAAAGAAGGCTATTATCGCAATCCCGAGACAAATCGTTGCAAAAAGATAGCTAGCGAAACTGGGTCTAAGCCTTGCCAGGCTGGTTATGAGCGCAATCCGGAAACTAACCGTTGTCGCAAAACCCGCGTAAACAACGGCGCAGGGTATGGAGTGGAGCCAGGTGAGCACGGCGATACGGCGAGTTTCATCGGCTGGTTGGCGTTCGGCGGCGTGGTTGCGGCTGGTCTAGCTTATGTCGGGTTTGAATTTCGACGTGAGATAGTCGCACTCGCCAAGAAAATACCGCATATTTCTGGCAAAAAGTAGTAGAATAGTACCATGAGATTATTCTTGGCCTCTCAAGACTTTGGCCGGCATGTCGATCGGCTAGTTGAGCTGGTTGGCAAAAACAACAAGGCTTTGGTGGTGTTTAACGCCCGTGACTACGAAACACCGGAAGCTCGTGCAGAAGTGGTTACCAGGAAAGAGGAACTTTTTAAGAAAGCTAGTTTTGAATTTAACGAGCTGGATTTGCGGGAGTATTTTGGCGAACCGGCCAAGTTGCGTAAGTTTATAAATAAGTTTAAGCCTGGGGTAGTTTCTCTGATTGGCGGTAATTCATTTCTGTTGCGCCGCGCCTTGTATCAAAGCGGCTTGGACGAGATATTGAAGGCGGATATTTATGACAACAAGTACGTCTACGCTGGCCATAGTGCTGGCGCCATTGTAGCCGAGCCAAACTTAGCTTGCTACGAGACTGGCGATGAGTACGTAGTGCCGCTTAGTTACAACAAGGGCATTGTTTGGGGAGGCTTGGGCTTTGTGCAGGAGCGCACTGTGCCGCACTGTGATTCATCTAACCCGCGCGCGCTTAGCCGTCAAAAAACCTTTCGTGAACTAGACTTGCCATATATAACTCTGAGCGACAGCGATGTCTACGTAGTTGACGGCCTTAAAAAAGAGGTTTTGCGATGAGATTGTTTTTGGAATCAATGTGGGGCGAGCACCTAAGCGCGCTTCACGAACTAGTGGGCGACAACAAAACCGTGCTGGTGATTTTGAATGCTAGCGATCGCAAAAGTGGGTTAGGGCGAGCCTGGAAAAGGTTCAAACACTTACACCACTGGCGCCGTGCTGGGTTCGATCCGGTCGAGCTCGACCTACGTAAGTTTTTCGACAAAAAAGCTAAGCTAAAAAAGTTTATAAAAAGTAAAAGCCCAGGACTGATTTATGCCGCGGGTGGTAACACGTTTATTTTGCGCCGGGCTTATAAGCAAAGTAGTTTTGATGATATCTTGGTGGCAGATTTGAAAGAAGATAAGTATGTTTACGCAGGCGGTTCGGCTGGCGCGGTGATTGTTTGCAAAGACCTGGCCTATTATATTAACCCCGACGATGACCCGACCGAAACTCCGAAAGGCTATGATACTTGGCCAATCATGGACGGTCTCGGCATCATCCGCGAATATATTGTGCCGCACTATGATACCGACTGGTTTGGCCCCTATGCTAAGCAAGCTGTTCGTGAAATCACTAAAGCTGGCAAAAAAGCCATTAAATTACGCGATAGCGACGGCTTGCTAGTCCATGGGCGGCGGGTTGAGCTGCTCAGGAAAGCCAAGAAATGAGAATATTAGGAATCGACCCAGGTACGGGGATTCTAGGCTTTGGTGTTGTAGAGTTCGCAACAGGTAAAAAACCAAAGATGGTAACGGCCGGAGTGGTTAAGACGCCGGCTCATACTCCATTGCACGAACGATTGATAGAAATCTATGATGGGTTGAAAGAGATTGTTACCGAGACTAGCCCAGACGAAGTGTCGATTGAGAAGTTGTTTTTTGCGCAGAATATCACCACGGCCATATCAGTTTCGCATGCTCGCGGTGTGGCTATGTTGGTGTCGGCGCAGGCTGGCTTGCCGATTTTTGAATATACGCCGCTGCAAATCAAGCAGACTTTGACTGGCTATGGCCGAGCTGATAAAAAGCAGGTCCAAGAAATGGTTAAGCTGCACCTAGGACTCAAGCAGATCCCTAAGCCTGACGATGCGGCAGATGCTTTGGCGGCTGCAATCACGCATGACCTAATGTCTAAAGTGTAGTAGAATAGACCCATATGTGCGGAATTGCCGGATTTTTTGGTGTCGAGGCTGACGAGACACTGCTGAAGAACATGAACCAGTGCCAGGCGCACCGTGGTCCGGATGGCCGAGGCGTATTTACGGATGGCCTAGCCGGCTTGGCGCATCGCCGATTAAGCATTATTGATCTCGCAACTGGTGCACAGCCCATGGAAAGCGGCGATGGCCGCTACGTGATCGTCTATAACGGTGAGGTTTATAACTATCTTGACCTAAAGGCTGAGCTAGAAGAGCTGGGCCATGTGTTTAAAACCGATTCAGACACAGAAGTAGTGTTAGAGGCCTACGCCGAGTGGGGCGAAAAAGCTTTTGATAAGTTTAACGGCATGTGGGGCTTGGCGATTTACGACAAAACTGCTAAGAAACTGACGCTTTGCCGCGATCACTTTGGCATTAAGCCGGTCTACTTTGCGCGGGTTGGCAAGGGCTTAGTCTTTGCGTCTGAAATTCGCCCGATTTTGGAAAGTGGCTTAGTGCCCAAAAAGCCAAACGACAAAACTATCTATCGCTACTTGCGTTTTAGAGTGCACGAAGATTCTAACGAAACATTTTTTGATGGCATTGTTAAGCTTTTGCCTGGCGAGATGCTAACTATCAGCCAGAGCGGTTCAGAGGTTAAAAGTTACACCGACTTGCGCCAAGACCTATCAAAACTAGCTAAAAAGAAATTACCGTATAGCCGTCAGGCCAGCGCCAAGTACTACGATGAGCTGGAGAAGTCGGTGCGCCTGCGCTTACAAAGCGATGTACCGGTTGGTACGTCACTGAGCGGTGGCCTAGATTCATCGTCCGTGGCAGTTTTGATTAGTAAGCTGATGGGCGAGGACAAAGACTCGACCAGGTCTGTGGGCGCCAAGCAGAATGTTTTTTCGGCTATATTCCCGGGTTCAATCAATGACGAAGAAAAGTATGTTGATGCGGCTACGGAAGCTTGCGGCAAAAAGCTGGCTGTGCACAAGATCAAGCCCACAGCTGATGAGTTCAAGCAAGACATTTTAGAATTTGTGCGCGCTCAGGAAGAACCGCTAATTAGCACTGGCCCGTACGCTCAGTATAAAGTGATGCAAGAGGCCACGCAGCATGTAAAGGTATTGCTCGATGGCCAAGGTGCTGATGAAACCATGGCCGGCTACATTCCGTACTATTTTGTCTATATGCGTTCACTTAAGAAACAAAAGCGCTACCTTAAACTTGTTGTAGAGCTCACAACATCACTAGACGTTTTGTTCAGGCTAGCCCGCTTTAGGTTGGCAGACAGGCTAAAGTTCCGTAAAGGTATAGCAGTCAGCAGTTTCCTGAACAGTAGGTTCCGCAGCAGTCACAAAAGCGAAAAGTTTGAAGTGGTGCGCGATGACCTCAAAGAGCGCTTGGCTCAGGACCTATTCGAAAACAGCATCCCGTCGCTGCTGCGCTACGAAGATAAAAACACCATGCATTTTAGCATTGAGGGCCGCGTGCCGTTCCTGGACAAAGACTTGATTAGCTACGTGTTCTCTCTAAGCGACGACGCGATTATCAAGCATGGCTGGAATAAACGTATTTTGCGTGATAGCTTAAGAAAAGTTTTACCAGAGATGATCGCTCGCCGCCGCAACAAGATTGGCTTTACTACGCCCGAGCATGAGTGGTTTATTCGGCTCAAAAACTACTTTTACGACATTTTTCTGTCCAGCAAGTTTGCTAGCCGGCCATATTTTAACCAAGACGAAGTGTTGACTGCATTTGAGGGCTTTATTAAGGGCAAAAACTCAGTTGATAGCATGGCGTTTTGGCGGCTGATCAACGTGGAGCTATGGCTGCGTGAGTTTTTTGACGAGCCCGAGCCGGCACCAAAAGTTAAGGCCAGCGATTTTGTAGCCAACGACGGCAAGCAACTCGACATAGTGGCTGACGGCAAAGAGTACCGTCGTTACCCAATTCGCACCGAAAAAGTTGATGCCAAGACCAAACTCGACGACTTTGTGACTGGTTATATCAAGAACTTTTTTAAAGAGCTAAAGGCTCAAACTTCCGAGCATCAAAAAACAGCTGAAGGCAAGTTCTACCTGTTTATTAGCGAAAAGATTGTGGCTATCACGCAGGGCCGATCATATTTTATTTGGGATATCAAGGCTGGTTTTTGGGCACGTACGCTGAGCAAGTTTGTAACGCACACACCGGCCGGTATCGGCCTGGGCAGCCCGTTTACCATGCAGCTAGCCATTCAGGAAGTTGGTTTACCACGGATCATTTTTGCTTCAATCGGCGGTGTGCTGGGTAAGTTAGTTGGCAAGCGCGGCTTGTTCTATATTTTGGTGGGCAGTAATGTGCGAGCAATTGATGGCCCAACTGAATACTCGGTCTATCCGGCTAATGTATCGGCTAAACTAGCCCCCAAGGACCCCGAAAAGGTAGCGGCCAGGTTAACCAAAAAGGTTAAAGAAGTCTTGCCGGCCAAGTACCGTGATGGCTTCGCGGGCGTAGTGGTGATGGATTCTAACGACATCGGCCGCAACGTGCTCGGCACCGACGCATCAGGCGACCCCAAGCTATACGAAGACATTTTTGCCGATAACCCGCTTGGCCAAGCCCACGAGCAGACCCCAATTTGCTTAGTATTCGAAAAATAACCTGTTACATATTGACAAAAAGTGCAATCTGTGCTACAATGTACACGAGGTCGTAAAGACGGCCTAAGTTAGCTGTTTCTGCGTTTTGCCAAAAAAGGAGGCACAAAATGAGTACATTATTTCTGTTTTTTAGTCAGCCACTTACTAAAGTTGAGCTCGGATCATCGGTGGACGATGTCAAGTGCGTAATGACACACCCAAACGTACTAGTGTTCACTGGGGAACATAGGTCTTTGACGATCTTTGCCGAAAGCTACGAAGGCTCGGCTAGTTTCGTGAAGGTTCTCGGCGGAGAGCCTGAGTTTGCGGAAACTGCTGAAGCTAAATATGGCAGAGGGCAGATAAGACTTGCGCAAGAATGTTTCGGCATCGGCGTTCAACCGGACGGTGGAGAAGACATCGACGACGCAGGCAAGCCCAACGCATAGGGGCAGAGAGTAAGCAGAGACCCTCAAAAAACTCTGTGCACAGAGGCGCCGCTCATCATGAGCGGCGCTGTTTCGTTTAATTGTCCCGACACCTTAAAGATGTTACAATGTACTTATGCTTTTGATGAGCTTGTTTTCGTGGTGGTATGGCGGTGGGGTCAAAAAAGAGCTGGCTTATCTGCTGGAGGCTATGAGCCGCAGCATAGACTATTTTTCGATTGGCCTGTTATTTAAAACTTGGTTTGCACCGTTTCGCCAGATTGATGCTGGTCAGTCTGCCATAGCTCCGGTTGATATCAAGATACGTATGTTCTTTGACCGGCTGGTCTCGCGCTTTATCGGCGCTTTTATGCGCACCATAGTTATTATTATCGGCATATTGTCCCTATCGGTGCAACTGGTCGGTAGCGTGCTGGCTGTGGCCGTATACTTGTTGTTACCATTCTTGCCGGTTATCGGCGTAGTGATGTATATAGTTGGGTGGGTGCCGTCATGGGCGTTTTAAGCTTTAACTACGGTAGCGAAAGGGCTGCCAAGGCACGTTTTGCGGCCAAGCTCGATAAGTTTGCTCGCATGCTGCTCGGACTGACGGCCGTAGCACTGGTGCTGGCTGGGCTGGGGTTGTTGTATCTAGGGTCGGCGCTTGGCTGGGTAGCAGTTGGACTAGCAGCTGTGCCTGTGGTGTTACTAGTTTGGTATAGGCGAGAGCTACATCGGCTGGATGTTGATCACCCAGATTCTGATGCTATAGATGAGCTGATTAGTAGCAGTGTGCTAGGGCGCCTGCCACGTGACCCGTCACCTAAAGATATTGCTTTGGCGGTTGGGCAAGTGCAATCGGGCCAGTTCCTGGCGGTGCGGTTTGGTATGGGTGCGCGTTTCCTGCAGGAAATAGCCGCTGATTCGCACGAGCATGCTGACGAAGTCTGGAAAAACGCCATCAATATCCGCAACGCGCTTGGTGTGCAGGTGATATCTGGCGGGATTTTAGCGCTGGCTATCTTGCAAACTCTGCCGCAACATGAGGAACTGTTGGCCCGCTTACAGCTTGACATGGACGACTTGATGGACGGCGTGAAATGGTTTGACCATATTTATATGATGATTGAAACCATGAAAAAGCCGATGCATACTGGCGGTATTGCGCGCGACTGGTCGTTTGGTTTTACACCGCTGCTGAACCGTTTTGGGCGCAACCTGTCACTTAGCTTAAGCGCTGGCCGGCGTATGTCGGCGGATATTCCGACTCACGAGCAGGTTGTCAGCCAAGTCATCGACACGTTTTCAACTGGTGGCCGCCAAGGTGTGGCGCTGGTGGGAGCGGCTGGTGTGGGCAAGACCACCATAGTGCAAGCTTTGGCTGAACGCCTACTGGATGCTTCGAGTAAAGTCCCGTCAAACCTTAAGTTTCGCCAGGTTTTTCTGCTGGATAGCGCGGCGATTATCTCAGCCGCACCGGGCCGTGGTGAAGTTGAAGAGCTAGTCAACCAAGTTTTAATTGAGGCTTATAGTGCTAAAAATGTCATTTTATGTCTAGACAACGCGCACCTATTTTTCGAAGAGGGCATCGGCTCGGTGGACTTGTCAAACTTGCTGCTGCCCATTTTGGAAGCGGGTAATGTGCGCATGATTCTCACTATGGACGAACAGCGGCTGCTAGAGATCGGCCAGCGCAACCCAGGGCTGGTGAACGCCCTAAACCGCATCAACGTTCAGCCAGCCGACCAAGCTGAAACTATGGCCGCCATGGAGGATGCGGTTATCGTGCTTGAGTCTCAGCACAAAGTTTACTATATGTACCAGGCGCTTAAAGAGGCTTATCGCCTAAGTCAGCGTTATATTTACGACTTAGCTATGCCAGGCCAGGCGATTAAGTTGCTTGAGATGGCGGCTAGTCATGCTGATGACAAGTTTGTTACGGCGGAATCAGTTGAAAAAGCCATTGAACAAACTACGGGCGTGAAAGTTGGTGTGGCTAGTGTGGGTGACGAGAAAGAAAAGTTGCTCAACCTAGAAGATCTAATTCATCAGCGCATGATAAACCAGGTGCGTGCTGTTGAGGTAGTGAGCGATGCGCTGCGCCGAGCACGGACTGGTGTACGCAATCAAGACCGACCGATTGGCACGTTCCTATTTTTGGGGCCAACTGGTGTGGGTAAGACAGAGCTGGCCAAGGCTTTAGCAGAGGTTTATTTTAACGGCGAAGACAACATCGTGCGGGTCGACCTAAATCAGTTCGTGTCGATTGACGACGTGGCAAACTTAACGGCTGATGGCGCCGATAACCCGGCCAGCCTAACGGCGCAGGTCATGAAGCATCCGTTTAGTGTGGTGCTGCTCGACGAGATTGAAAAAGCCCACCCAAATGTGCTAACGGCACTTTTGCAGGTGCTCGACGAAGGTGTGCTACGTGATGCCAAAAACCGCGAGGTGAGCTTTAAAGATTGCATCGTGATCGCCACATCGAATGCTGGAGCCGATAGAATCCGCGAATATATTGACCGCGGTTATGATATTACGCAGTTTGAAGATCAATTTGTGAATGAACTGATTGATAGTCATCAGTTTAAACCAGAATTTCTGAATCGTTTTGATGAAATCGTGCTATTTAGACCGCTAGGCAAAGAAGAGCTTACGCAGGTGGCCGATCTAATTATTGCTGGAGTTAACAAAACCCTAGCCAGTCAAAAGGTGAAGGTCGAAGTTGACCCAGAGGCCAAAGCGCTGCTGGTTGAGGCGGGCTATGATCCGCGCTTGGGTGCTAGGCCGATGCGCCGCGTGGTGCAACGCGTGGTAGAAAACCAAGTAGCTAAGATGATGCTAGCTGGTGAAGCGGCCAGTGGCAGTGTGATAGTTGTTACTAAAGAAAACGTCGAGCGGAACTTAAGCAAGACTAATTCCTAGTGTAAACCGACAGGTTCCTTGAAGTGGTTTTCTGGCTAGATAGTTTGGTGTACTTACTGTTTGGCACGAAACTGGCTTGGTCTTTTTCGGTCACGACCACCAGCTGCTTGGTGTTGATACTGCTTGGCTTTGCAATGCGTCGGTCGGAGCCGTGCAGGGGCGCGTAACCACCGTTATAATCGACCTCGCCGGGTGACGAGAAATAGTAGTGGCAGTTATCAGCCATGTAGGGCGCCAGCTCAGTGTATACGTATAAGTCGTCAACCACTATTGACTGATCGCAGTACTGGCTGAGTGTCTTAGCGATATCACGATTAGCTGGCCGATCTAGCCGCTGGTAGTTAAAATTACCAGCTTCGAACAGGTTGGCTGTGCCAACTAGCACGACTAAGACGATGGCTATATAAGCGCTATAGCGCGGCTTAGCTTTGTTTGCAAACGCCAGAGCCGAAAATACTACAGCTAAGCTGGCATATCCAAAAATGATAAGCTGCGCTAAGTAGCGTTCCAAGTAAATTTTCCAGCCAAAGATCGGCGAGGCGATGATCATGAATAGTGCTAGTGGGATCAAGAAGTGCATGCTTAGAAAAAGTAGTTTTTTACTATCAACCAGCTTTTTCTTGGTCACATTGATAGCAGTAACGACTATAGCTGCTAGAACTGTAACCAACAGAAGCCAGTATATAAAGTCGAGCTGATCACTGGTAGTGTAAATCAGGCCAAACGAAGGCACATTGATCAGTTGGTTGATACCAAAAGTTACATTAGCGCCGCTGAGCGCTCCGCCTGTCATTTGATGTAAGGCGGTTGGTATCCAGGGTATATAAAGCGCGATCGCGCCAGCGTAGACGAGCAGCCATTTTTGCTTTAACCACTTGCCGCGCCTTTTGATAGTGCGAGCTAACAACAAGATAAACTGTGCTGCAAATACTATGAAAGTCATATAGAGCGTCCAGACACCAAGCGTCACCAGCAAACCATACAAAACCCAGTAGCGGTTGCGACCAGTTTTGAGCGCATACCACAGGGCGAAGCATGAGCCGACTGTGACGAGTGAGGCTAAGCTATACATGCGTACCTCAAAGCCATAGCGTAATAGAAACGGCGCCAAAACCAGTATCGGCGCGGAGTAGAGCGCCGTTTTTTTAGAGAATAACTTGCTGATGAATAATAGCATCAGCCCGATTGATGCTGAGTAAAAGGCGATACTAAGCGCACGCAGCCCCAGCTCATTCCAGCTAACTAGGCCGCCCCAAAAGTGCAGCAAAAGATAATAAAACGGTGGGTGGGCATCAACAGAAGTTAGGCTGATAATATCTCCTAGGGGCTTCTTAGCTACCACCACCGAGTAGGACTCGTCGAACCACAGTTGTTGCCCAGCGGCCAGCACCAGACACAGTGCGAACGAGATTAAAGCCGCGCCAACTAGCACAAACCAAAACTTGTGTTTTTTGATAAATCGCATGGTTTTAGTATACACTAATTGGGTGCGGGGCGTGGCGCAGTTGGTAGCGCGCACGGCTGGGGGCCGTGAGGTCGCTCGTTCAAATCGAGTCGTCCCGACCATGAGTTTATTTTCTGTTTCCAATATCTCTCGCGATACCATAAACCATCGAAATACGTGATGGAATGATATGCTTAGCGTCCAGTAGGTCAACTATGGTTTTGACACAAATACGCATGCCACGAGTGCCGCGCCACCACTGCTCGTTGCCGGCGCGCTCTATAACATCGTTGAGCGAAGTTTTGTAGAAAAAATCTTGGTCGCAAGCATGCATAGTGGCGGCGTCAATTTGAAACGGCTGTTTTTGATCGGTGTAAAAACTGTTGCGAACCAGCGGATAGCCAAGAGTTTCGTAAAACATCAAGTAATCGCCACCGGCTAGTACCAATAGGTCAGCTTGGCTTTGGGGCGGGCTAGCCAGCCCTTTGGCATGATCCAACACCTGGTCGAAGCTCGAAGTAGCCCTGTCGCCAGCGAGGTCTGGAAAAGCGTGCGTGATATCACCAGCACCAAAACCATGGTTTATGGTTTCAACTGTCTGCCCGTTTTCAATAATAGCTAGTTCGGTGGACCCACCACCACCAATCATGACGGCCAGGCGACCACTATAATTAATGCCAGAAGTTACGCCGTGTACAGTGTAGTCGTTTTCCATGTCTGCCGTAACGGTCTCGAAGCTCAGGCCTGTCGCAGTTTTAAACTCTTTAAGCCAAGCCGCACACTCTTTGTTAGATAAGTTGCGGAAGATACTCGTGCCATAGACAAATATGTTTGGCGTGATAGTTCTTAACTTTTCAACCAGGTCAAAAAGTTCCTGCTTGTCGCTGGTCAGAATCTTGCCAGATTTGCGGTAATTGTCCTTAAAATGAATGGGTTTGATGGGCAGTTCGGTAATGTTATCACCCTCAACTAAGTAGGGCTTGGTGTTAGTCGAGCCCACTTCAATGATGATAAACTTGTTCATGGTAATAGTGTACCAAAAAGAGACCGCAAAAACGATCTCTTCTTGGTCGGGGTGAGAGGACATCGCTACGCTCCTTCGCTCGCACGCTCAGAAAATAGCCTACGGCTGCTTTCTTCGCTTTGACTCGTTTCGCCGAACCATTTTTGCTAAAGCAAAAATACGGTTCTCGTCCTCTCTAACCAAAACAAGCCAGCCACTAAAGCGACTGACTTGTCTTGGTCGGGGTGAGAGGACTCGAACCTCCGACCTCCGCGTCCCAAACGCGGCGCGCTAGCCAACTGCGCCACACCCCGCGGGTGTGCGTAAATTATATCAATTAGCTACACTTAACACAACGGAGCTAACCGACTGTTGTAATTGTAGCACAAAGTATTAGCATTGTCAAGTAATGGGGTTGATTCATAAATCTTCCACGGCCATCAGATTTTGACTATTCGCCTCAATATGATATAATTTTACTAATATGGCAAAAAGCAAGCAGTGTGTGAGCACTAACATGACAGGTCTCAAACGGCAGTTTTTCGAGTCGGCCGTGGAGCTGTTCGCTGACAAAGGCTATGGCAATGTCTCACTCCACGAGGTTGCTGAGGCAGTCGGCAAAAAAGCTGGTAACTTGAACTACTACTTCCGCACCAAGGACGACATTTTGGCACTGATTTATTCGTTTTTCGAGAGTTATTATTTTAGCAAATTGCCATCGGCCGAAACTATGGCTGGTACAGAGCAGAATAATCTACAACAATTTATAAACTGGCAGGAATCCTATTTTCAAGATGTTTTCCTTGATCCGCTAATCCAAAAAATCCTGACGATTATCATCACCGAAAGCCGCCACGACGAGCGGGCTGAACGGTTGCTTGAGCAAACCGTGCTCGGAACGCCTCGCAAATACCTCAGTGTTTTTTTGCCGGCGCTGGTTAAGTCCAAGGTTATCGAGCCTCTGGACGTTGAAGGTTTCATCGCAACCGTTACGGCCTTTGATTATTTTTATGCTGCGTGTTGCCGAATCCCCTCCATCAATATCGAACAATGGAATAAGCGCCATAGGGCGGTTACTGACGCCATGATAAAACTGATCAGAGGAGACAGCCACGACAACTAAGTATTTTGTTTGACGTCAAACAAAATACCCTGCTATAATGATCTCTGTTATGGGGATTTGTTTGAACGCAGTCAAGCATCGGCATAACAGGGGTAATATCGTGAAAAAAGCGGTAATTGTTCTCGTTGTGGCGGTTTTATTTGGAGCTGTGATTTCTTGGATGACAAGTCTCGTGCGAGCCTCTTCGGCCACTGGCGTAACGCCTGGTTCCGGGCCGACCAGAGGCTACGACGAAGTGACTATCAACGGTTTGGATATTGGAATTGCTACCAGATATGTGACGCATATCTCGGCCGGTTATAACCACACACTAGCGCTAACTACTGATGGTAAAGTTTACGCTTGGGGGCGCAATAATTATGGTCAATTGGGTGACGGCACCACAACAAACCACAGCAAGCCGGTGCCGGTCGACATGACAGGGGCACTGGCTGGTAAGAAGGTTACCCAGATAGCTGGCGGCGAGGCGTTTTCGTTGGCATTAACTACTGATGGCAAAGTTTACGCTTGGGGTTATAACAACCGGGGCCAAATGGGTATCGGCAGCACCACTAACCAACCGCGACCGGTGGCAGTTAATATGGTTTCAGGCGTACTGGCAAACAAAACCGTTACGCAGATTGCGGCTGGCCGTGAGTTCGCATTAGTCCTTACTAGCGATGGGAAGGTCTTCTCTTGGGGACGCAACTATTACGGCCAAGCTGGTAACGGCTCTAATGGTGGTAATAACACCTCGCCCGTGGCAACTGACATGAGCGGCAGTAGTAGTTGCTTGAATGGTAAAACCGTTAAGCAAATTGCGGTAGGCGGCTGGCATTCGTTGGCGCTGACCACTGACGGCGTGCTTTGCTCGTGGGGATATAATAACGATGGCCAGCTGGGCGACGGTACTACTAGTAACCGCTCGCGACCAGTGGCGGTCAATGTTACAACTAGCGCGCTGGCTGACAAGACCATTGCTAAAATTTCTGGTGGCAGCTACCATACTATGGTACTCGACAATAGCGGCGCGGTCTATGGTTTTGGCTATAACAACCGCGGGCAGCTGGGTGACGGCACCACTACCAACCGCAGCACCGCGGTGGCAGTCAGCACCGCAGGCGTTCTTGACGGCAAAACCATCACCGATATTTCGGCCGGTGGCATAGATGGCACTTCGTTAGCGCTTGGTAGTGATGGCAAAGTTTACGCTTGGGGCTATAACAACTACGGCCAGCTTGGTATTGGTTCGACCTCCACGCAAACCACACCGGTGGCGGTCAGTATGGCTGGAGTACTGAGCGGTAAGACTGTCACGCAGATTGAGATGGGCTATTATCATGCGGCGGTGCTAACAAATGACGGCCAGGTGTATTCGTGGGGCCGTCGCAATTATGGCCAGCTGGGTGATGATAGCACCAGCGGTACCGCTACATCACCAGTGGCGACTGACAAAACCTATTTTGACCATGTGCCTCTGCCGCTAACCATTACTTTTGGCGGTAAATTCTGCAAGGACATTACCACGCGCGCTAATAATATCACCACGCATATCGCCTCCGACGGCACGAGCGTGCAGTGTCTGACGCCGGTGCACAGCGCGGGGCTGGTCGATGTGACGATCAACGACACGGTGCACGATCCATCGACGCTGCCGCAGAGTTACCTATATGTGTCGTCGGGCGCGGCGATTGGTGATATTGCGCCAGAGGCGGGTGCGACGGCTGGCGGGAGTACCATTACGATTGAGGGCGTGGGTTTTGGCGCTTATGACGATTCGTCTACCAAATTCGCCACTTGCGGCTCGACGAGTAGCCCTTACCAAACATTCACGGCGCCGCAAACTGCCACGTATAAGTTGGAGGTGTGGGGCGCTCAGGGTGGCACGGGGTGGTATAGCACCACGCGGTCGCATCCGGGCGGTAAGGGTGGTTATTCGGTGGGCGAAATTTCGCTAGTTGCGGGCGAGGAGCTGAACATTTTTGTAGGGTGTAAGGGGCAGGACGGGTTTATCAATTCTGGTGTGCCGATTGTGGGTGGATATAACGGCGGTGGCGGGGTGCCGAGGATGGTTTCGACTGGGAATTATGCGCCGGGCGGCGGTGGCGGTGGGACGGATATTCGGCTGAATGGAACGGCTTTGAGCGACCGGGTGATTGTGGCCGGCGGGGGTGGGGGTGGCGGAAGTGTTAACGATTCTGGTGCTAGTAATATGGGCGGATTTGGTGGCGGCGCTAGCGCTGGCAGTGGGATTGGTAGTGGCAGTAAACAGCCTTATGACGGCAGTGGCGCGACGACTTTTTCCGGTGGTGCGGCGGGCGGCAATGGTCGTGGTGCCGGGGGTGGCGGTTCGGGCTATGTTGGCAGTATGTTGGCGCGAGCGCAAACTTTGGCGGGGAATTTGGCGACGATTCCAGACCCGACGGCGGCGAATGTGAGCTTTATGACTGGCAAAGCTGGCGACGGCTATGCGAGAGTCACGGCGATTACTAAACTGCCGAGCGTGACGGTGGGTGGGCAGGATTGCCCAGTGCAGTCGTGGCAGGACGAGGCTATAACTTGCACTGTGCCGGCGCACGCCAAGGGTGCGGTAGATGTAGTGCTGGGGATTGGTGGCTCGGCGTTAAACGAGCCGAATGGTTATACTTATGTCGATGCGCCGAGCGTGGCGAGCGTGTCGCCTACGCTAGGGTCGACTGACGGTGGGACTGGTTTTGGCGGCAGCTACAACCCAGCAGGGCAGGTGACGATTAACGGCAACGGCTTTCAAGTGCCGTCAAGCTCGGACGGCAGCAGTTATTACACACCGGTGGTGAAGATCAGCGGGCGGGATTGTGCGAACGTGGTTTTGCTGTCGAATACGCAGTTAACTTGTGTGCCACCGGAAAGCGGCTTAGACACCAGCCACGCCGAGGGCGCGGCGGCGGTAATGGTGTCGGTTATGGGCGCAACGGGTACGCTGAACAACGGCTATACTTATCGCGCGCCGCTACAGGTCGAGACGATTTGCCAAGTTGGTACCGGCACCACCACTAACGACCAGATAAAATGCACAACCGCGGCGCGAGATTCGGACTTAGTGACGGTAGTAGTTGATAACGGCTTTGACAGCGCTATGATGCCACCAATTTGGAGCGATACCGGCAATGCCACATCGGGAGATATATCAGGCGATAATGTTGATTCCGGGTGGCTTTATACTGGACTATTCTTGTCGTTAGCGTCGGATTCAATGGGCGGATTAGTATCTTTTATGGTCAATCCATCGGGTACTACCAGTTCGAGTTATGATATTATCACTGTTCAAACCAACAACGGTCGCGGCTACAACCTGTCGATGGCTACGACTGATAATCGGCTAACCTGCACAACGTTGGCCAGCTGCTCAAGTGTTTGGTTTAACTCAATAACGACTGGTGGTGCACTGAGCGATGGTACTTGGGGTTGGAATGTCGACGTGGTCTCAAACCCAACCAACCCAGGAGTAGCAACTCCACCGTCGATCTGGCGATTGATTCCGCTTACTACCTCATCATCTAGTGATAAGTTGATCTACAGTATTACATCGCCTACTATTTATACTGACAATATTGGTGATAAATTCCGCCTGTGGTTTGGTGCCAGAGCTAGCCAAGCTATGCCGGCGACCAGTTATACAAGAGTCGTGACTATCACGGCTGTAGCGAATATATGATGTGCTTTTTCGCTTAGCTAAGTTTCTCTAAAGGTCTACCGGGTTTAGGTTATTACAACTAAAATTGTGCTAGAATTAAAGCATGAACATTATAGAAACTAAACAACTTGTTAAGAAGTTTGGTTCGCTAGCGGCACTAGACGGATTAAACCTAACTGTCGGGGAAGGCGAAGTGCACGGTTTTTTAGGACCGAACGGCGCCGGCAAATCAACTACTATCCGCGTGCTACTGGGCCTGCTCAAAAAAACTAGTGGTGAAGCGACTTTATTTGACGAAGACCCTTGGGGAAAGTCGGTTACACTGCATAAGAAGTTGGCTTATGTGCCGGGTGAAGTTAATTTCTGGCCAAACTTAACGGGCGGTGAAATTATAGACTTACTAGGTGAACTGCGTGGTGGGTTAGATGAAAAACGTCGGGCGAGTTTGTTGGAGCGTTTTGATCTAGATGCTACCAAAAAATTCCGCACTTATAGCAAAGGTAATCGCCAAAAAGTTGCCTTAGTAGCGGCGCTGAGTAGTGATGTGCCACTTTATATTTTGGATGAGCCAACTAGTGGCTTGGACCCCCTGATGGAAAATGTTTTTCAAGAAGAGATCCGCGATCTTAAGAAGCAGGGTAAAACAGTCTTCTTGTCGAGCCATATTCTAAGCGAAGTTGAGGCACTGTGCGACCGCGTTACACTTATCCGTCTAGGCAAAGCAGTGTCTGAATATACTTTGGCTGAGCTGCAAAAAGATCACAAAAATCTTGAGAAACTATTTCTAAGTAAGTACGAAGAGGAACAGTAATGTTTGCCGGTACGTGGACGCTGATAAAACTGATTCTTCGGCGTGATCGCATCAAGTTGCCAATTTGGATCTTGAGCGCCGCTGGCTTTGCGGTTTTAATGGTGCCGTTGCTCGTTAAAACCACAGGTTCGGCTGCTAGCTTGGCTGAGTTGGCGACGAGTATGCAGCTCAATGATGTAGTGAAGCTGTTGACTGGACCACTTGACCAAGCCACATTAGGTGGGCTGTTTTTAGTTAAAACTTCGCTTTACACAGCATTGATTTTGGCCTTCTTTAACACGCTTCTGGTGATTCGTCACACCCGTCAGAATGAAGAGCTGGGTGCTCAAGAATTGATTTTAAGTGGTCGAGCGTCACGTTATTCACCGCTTCTAGCGGTATTGACTGTGGCGCTGGTAAGCAATATTTTGATAACGGCCTTGATGGGATTAGGTATCGCCACGATTGCTAACGAATGGCCAGTTGGCCAAAGCTGGTTGTATGCACTGTCGATGGGCGGTCTAGGCTTGGCCTTTGCGGCGATTGCTAGCATCGTGGCACAACTCACTGAGACCAGCTCTGCGGCTAACGGCATTCTAGCAGGCGTAATTGGTGCTACGTTTTTGCTGCGCGGAGCCGGTGATGTACTTGGAACAGTTGTGGCGGGTGTGCCAACACCAGCGTTTTGGTCGTACTTATCACCGTTTGGTTGGATGCAGCTAACGCACTCCACAACATTTGGTTATTGGTGGCCTCTGCTTATACCGTTAGTATTCTGTTTGGCAGCGGTGCCTTGTGCATTTTGGCTGTTGGCCCGGCGTGATCTGGGCGCAGGGCTTTTACCGGGCCGACGCGGACGGGCTAGAGCCAGCCGTCTACTGCGTACGCCGTTTGGTTTGACTTGGCATCTGCAGAAGAACGTTTTTATGGGATGGTTGGTAGGCAACTTGGTGCTGGTAGTGGTTATTGGCTCCATGAGCAACCAAATGGATAAGGTTTATAGTGCATCGTCGCAGTTAAAGGATTTTATCATTTCGTTAGGCGGTAGTGGTGCTATTGAAAAGGCTTTTTTGTCAGCCATGTTAACTTATGTAGCAGCTTTAACGTTGGCTTATGTTATCCAGTCGCTTGGAAAGTTACGCTCTGAGGAGGTTAGCTCTCATCTGGAAAACCTTTTAGCGACTAAGCTGTCGCGTATCAAGTGGCTTGCACTGCACGTTGCAACTGCTTTAACAGGCGGTGCAGCCATGTTAGCCCTAAGTGGTGCAGTGCTAGCTATTTCAGTTAATGTGGCTGGTGGTGGCTCGGCAGATATCTGGGCTTATACTTGTGGGGCGTTATCATATTGGCCATTGCTGCTGGTGTTCACTGGCGTGTATGTCTTACTTTTCGGTATCTTACCGATGGCGGCTAGCTTGGTGGCGTGGCTCGGGCTATGTTGGGTGGTGTTTGTGGGTGAGCTAGCGGCATTAATTGGCATACCAAACTGGCTACGCGACTTGTCGCCAATGGTCCATATCCACCCCGCGCCTGCCGAAGCAATCGCAGCTGGGCCACTGATCGCAATGTCACTCATCGGTCTGGCATTGTTGGCTGTTGGTGCTATTAGTTGGTACCGTCGTAATTTGGCTGAACAATAGAATAGATGTAAAATATATACATTCGGGGCTTGGCGCAGCCTGGTAGCGCGCACCGTTCGGGACGGTGAGGTCGGCGGTTCAAATCCGCCAGTCCCGACCAAGTATTGACATATTTAACAATCTGTGATAAAATGGTAGTATAAACCCGTACTCACGGGTATAATATTAGGTTGTCGGCTGCATATATGGAACGAAAAGATATAAAACTAACCAAACATCACTTCCTGGCATGGGGCATCGTTACAGCAGCGATAGCTGTGGTGTCGGGTGCTTTTATACTGGCGAACACCTATTTTCACGACAAGGCTCTGCCGGGCTCTAGCTTGGCGAGTATCGATGTGACGGGCAAAGATCGGCAAGAACTGACCGAGATGATTGGTAAAGTTAAAAAAAGTATTAAGCTTGAAATTACCGTCGATAAAAAGACTGTCACCGCTACGGCGGATGACCTGGGTATTAAGATAGACACTATCAGAACAGTTGATAACATCCTGAACTATGAAGGTTCTAACCCGATGTCTTCGGCCAACTTTTTGGTTAAAAGGCCGGTTAGATTAGTTGCCACTCGCGATAACAAAAAACTGCAACAGTACCTGGATAAGGCTTTCGTTGACCAACTGGTGTGGGTGCAAGACGCCGGCATCCAGTACGACGATGGCGTAGGGCGCTTTGTGGTTGTTGCGGCTCAACCTGGTACGAAGGTTAAGGCAGAAAGTTTGAAGCCAACTGTTGTTAGCTTGATTGAAAACCCGCGTGCTGAAAAGTTAAAACTGAAGCCAACTGTGGAGCAGCCGGCCATTTCGAATCAAGCCGCCGAGGAGGCTGCTGGTTATATGAACCAACGCCTGGGGCTACGCCTGAACCTTAATTACAAGGGCCGCTTGATTTACTACGCTGATCCGCCAGATATTGCAAAGTGGATTATCGCCAAGCCAGATAAAGATCGCGGTAAAATTGGTATAGATTTTAGTGAAGAGGCTGTGGCTGGGTTCTTGAACGGCACGGTGGCGCCATATATTGCTTCCACGCCGGTTGACTCTAAAGTGTTGGTTGACAAAAGCGGTCGAGAAATCGCTGTGCTGACCCATGGCCGTAACGGTTATAAAATCCGTGACACCTCTGCGGCCGCTCGGGCCTTGGTGGGCGCCGTTAAAAGCAACCAAGGTATCAACCAAGAGCTTGACATTGAAGAAGCTGGCCATGGCCGGGTGACTATAACTGCCGCTGAGGGTGAACGCTGGATTGAGGTAAACTTATCTACCCAAACGGCTACGTTATGGACGGGCAGCTCCGTGGTTGCAAGTCACCGTATATCATCTGGCACGGCTGCCACGCCAACTCGCCCTGGCGAGTTTAGGGTTTGGCACAAGGTGCGAGTTCAAACTATGAAGGGCATAATTAACGGCGAGGCCTATAATGTGCCAAATGTGGAATGGATTAGCTATTTTGACGGCGGGGAGGCTTTTCACGCCACCTACTGGCACAACAATTTTGGTACACCCATGAGCCACGGCTGCATCAATATGACTTATGAGGCCGCAGAGTTCTTGTACAACTTTGCGCCAGTCGGTACTAGAGTTGTGGTACACTACTAATATGATTGCTCACATACTTGGTAAGGTTGTTGAAAAATACGGTTCGTCGATAATTATTGATGTGCACGGTGTGGGCTACGAAGTGGTCGTGGCAGCGCCAGACTTTGACAGGATTGGTATTGGTGAAGAGGTTGAGCTTAAGACCTATCACCATATTCGCGAACAAAGCCAGGAGTTATTTGGTTTTGCCAACTTGTCGGCTAAGCGCCTATTTGAGCTACTAATTACGGTGCAGGGCGTGGGGCCAAAAGCTGCCATGGCGATTATGAGTATAGGCGAAAGTGAGGCAGTGCGCAGCGCTATTGCTAATTCCGACGTAGTTTTTATTGCCCAGGCAGCCGGTGTAGGTAAAAAATCTGCCGAGCGAGTTATCGTTGATCTGAAAGACAAGGTAGGTCTACCCGACATGAGCATTCAAAGGAATTCCTTTGGAAAGAGCGGTGATGAAGCACTCGAGGCTCTGATGGCGCTGGGCTATAGTTTGAACGATGCCAGTCAGGCTTTGGCGAATGTGCCGCAGGGCTTATCAACCTCAGAACGAGTCACTCAGGCGCTAAAAAGTAAGTAAGGCTGTGGAAAAACTCTTGACAAATTAGCATAAACGATATATGCTCACCTTGTATGGCGCGCAAACTGCCAGGTTTGAGCGTGTAGAGTAAAACAAAAAAGGAGAAGATATGGCAAAACAAAAAGAAGAAAAAAAGAACAGGAAGGTTCTATTTGGCTTTCTGTTTCTATTTGTAGCTGTTGGCATCATTGTCGGTACAGTGTTCGCGTTCTTCAGTGACGTGATTATCGGTGGCGGTACAGCTACAGCTGGTACACTCGACATAACAGGTAGCTTCACTATGAAGCATTATAATGCGGCCGGTACGGAACTCACCGACACTAACGAGACTAACACCACGATACCAAACTTAAACCCTGGTGACTTGATCCACATTTCTGGTGCTGCCACTAATGCTGGTAATAAGAGTGCTCATGTGCGTGGCAACTTTGCTTTAAGCGGCGACCTGGCTTCTTTGGTTAAGGTTGTAGCCGGCACTACAACTAAAACGCTAGCGGGTTGTACGGGCGCTGCAGCTCTCACGCCAGCCGGTGGTCCTTACCTAACAGCTGCGGCCATTTTGAATGGTACCGGTGCCAATGCTGAGACTGAAGGTGCTGGCGTAAGTAGCTATAATCAAGGTATTTTGATTTGCTTGCCATCGACTACGGGCAACGCTGCTCAGGGTAAAGCTCTAAGCATCGACGCTAAAGTTCAGGCCGTTCAGTATCGTAACAACACTGCCGCTGACTGGTCTGATGTTGTGACTAGCGCATTTGGTAGCTAATAGACAAACTTTTAAGACAGCTAAACTATCAAGACCGAAGCTTTTATGTAAGACAGCTAAAACTCGCTATGAACCAAGACAGATAAGTAAAACTAATAATTGCAAACGGCAGCCGATGAGGTTGCTGTTTGCGTTTATGCTATAATTACACCATGAAACTACGCTTGTATGGACTAACGGTAGCGGCGTTCACGATTGCCCTGTTATCGTCTGCGCCAGTTTCAGCTGCTGATGCGACGATTACTATTAGCAACGCAACAACTTCGCATCCGGTGGAGATGATTTTTGATGAACATGATATTGTGCCCGGTTTTTCATCTACGTACGAGGTCGCTATTGATAATCGATTAAGCTCACTCGCTATGGTGAAGCTTGATTCAACCGCAGAAGACCTGCCAGCAGGAAGTGACTTGCTCAAATATGTGACATTTGCAGTTTATTATAACGGCGAACAGATAACGGCAGGTAAGCATCTGTCACCAGGGTTGACCGACCGAGAGCTGATATGCGTTGCTCCCCATACGCGCGACAAACTAGACCTTAAGGTAGATTTTGATAAGTCTGCCGGGAATGGTCTGCAAGCCACTAATTTTAAATTATTGTTTAATTTCTCAGTTAGCGAGGTGCAGTCATGCGCGGGTTTTGACAGTGCCCCCCTGCCTCCAAACACTGGTGGTACAGTCTTGCCGCCAACCAAAGAGGGCACAACTATCCTCAAAACAAGCATAGGGCTTATCGTTGGTAGCTTGTTCTTGACATTATTATTTGGCTTGCTGGTATTGTTTAGCCGCAAAAAAGACGATGACGACAAGAAAAAACCAATCTATACTCCAAAAAGACGAAGTGGGCTGGAGATTAAGCATGAAAAAAGTCATTAACAAGGTTTTGTCTAATACCTTCTTCATTGTTTGCCTAGCGATACTAACCGTCGTAGTGGTGTTTTGTGTACTGCTCGGAAGAGCAGATGATTTTTACGTATTTGGTTACAAGCCATTCATCATTGCTACTGGATCCATGGAGACGAACTACATGGCCAACTCCATGGTAGTGGTTAAAAAAGGTGGCTACGATGATGTGAAAAAGGGCGATGTGATTGCTTTTCGAGCTCAAGCTATGGGCGGAAAAATGGCCTTTCACCGGGTTATCGAGGTCACCGATGCTGGATTTACCACTAAAGGCGATCATAATATGGTAGCAGATCCGGCTCTTGTGGCGCGCGATAACTATATCGGTCGTGAGGCTTTTCACACTAACGCCACGGCCTATTTTATTAATGAACTAAACAGACCAGGCGGTTTTGTGCGCGTTATAGCGTTGCCAGTTTTGGCTATCATGCTGATATTTGCTGCGGTTTATATCATCCGCAACTGGGAAGCTGACATTCGTGTCAAACTGCTGGCTGTGTTTGGCTTTGTGTTGGCCGCCAGTATATTAGTACTGGTCTCTTACGTGCTATGGAACGGCAAGCGCGTTGAATATACCAACGAGACACTGGCTTCTTTGGCAAGTCGGTTTAATAGCAGCGAACCGCTAGCGAACCTGGAGCTAAATAACAACAAGGTGATCGGCACACTGAAGATCGAAACTCTAGGTATCAACTACCCGATTATTAAGTATTCCTCGCCGGATTCTTTGGAACAGTCTATCACGTGGTTTGCTGGAGCTGGCTTGAATGAAAACGGCAATGCTGTGCTAGCCGGCAACCTAGCTAATGGTAAACTATTCTTTACTGACCTTGACTACTTGCGAAAAGGCGATAAAGCGGTTGTAGTTGATGCTAGCCGTCACAAAGTTGAGTATGTGGTGATTGACTCGTTTGTAACTGATCCGAACGATAAGTCTGTCTTGAGGCAAGATAGAGCTAAACGAGAATTAACCCTGATCTCTTGCCAGAAAGACCTGGGGGATCGCTATATAGTTAAGCTTGAGGCCAAGCAGCTCAAATAGCAGCTCGACCTAACCAGATAATGCCATTTTAGCATAAACTTTATAAAATGTCAATATGGTATACTGAGAATATGGCAATTGAACGCATAGTTGATGTTGATGCGCACGAATCGGGTGATGAGCAGGAGATCGAGGTTACTCTTCGTCCGCAAAATTTTAAAGAATACATTGGCCAGGAGCGGCTGAAAAACAACTTGAAACTGGCCATTGCAGCGGCCAAAAAACGCGGTGAGCCGGTCGACCACGTTTTGCTCTATGGCCCGCCAGGGCTGGGCAAAACAACCATGGCTGGTGTGATTGCGCACGAAATGAGTACCGGGTTTAAGGTAACTAGTGGGCCTGCCATTGAGCGGGCTGGTGACCTAGCTAGCATCCTAACCAATCTAGCCGACGGCGACATCTTATTTATCGATGAGATCCATCGGTTAAATCGTACGGTTGAAGAAGTACTGTACTCTGCCATGGAAGACTACAAGCTGGACATCGTGATTGGTAAGGGTCCGGCGGCGCGCTCGGTGCGACTAGATCTGCCAAAGTTCACCGTGATTGGCGCTACTACGCGCACTGGCAGCCTAGCGGCACCACTGCGTGATCGCTTTGGGCATATCCATCGCTTGGAGTTCTATAAAGAGGACGAGGTTGTGAAGATTATTCGGCGGGCGGCCAAGATTTTAGAAAGCCAAATCGAGCCAGGTGCGGCTGAGCTGCTGGCTTCGCGTTCGCGCTTAACGCCCCGCATTGCTAATCGCTTGCTGAAGCGGGTGCGCGACTACGCTGATGTTAATGGCGACGGAATCATTGACACGAAGGTTACCACTGAAGCCTTGCAGCTTTTGGAGATCGACGACTTGGGGCTGGACGCAGGCGACCGTAACCTTCTGGTTAAGATGATAGATAATTACAGCGACAGGGCTGTAGGCCTGGGTACCATGTCGGCCTTAACCGGCGATGAAGCTAGCACTATAGAGGATTTTTACGAGCCGTATCTGATGCAACTGGGCCTACTAGAGCGTACCCCACGGGGGCGCAAAGTGACTCATAAAGCCATCAAGCATCTAGGTAAAGACAAACAGAGCAGTTTGCTATAGATTAAAACTACCGTTAACTTGTCATTTAAGATATAATAGCAAAAAGTAAGCGGAGGACGGCGTATGAGTGAAGACGAACAAGTCGTGGCATACGACGCGGAAGGGCAGCCACTTTTCCATCACAAAGGTACGGCGGCCCCAGAGGCAGCTGAATCTAAGGTCAAAAAAGAAGAGGTCGATGGGTCACTCACCAAACTCAAGCATGATCGGTCGCTACGAGAATTTCCGAGTGTTAAACTAGATGATGATGAGTATGTCGAAATGTCTGTTGAGCGGCACAAGTTGGGCTATGTGCTTATTTGGGCGGTGGCCGGTGCTGTGGTGATCGCAATGCTGATAACTGTGATAATCGCCCTGTTTTTTGATAACTATCTACCAGGCATGGTCGGCTCTGGCGCAGATGGTTATATTGCAATGGCTTGTGTGGCGGTGTTGGCTCTAGCTGGCGTCTCCGGCTACATAGCTACTGTATTGTTCCGTGATAATCAGTTTATCGTTACTAACAAAAAAGTTGAGCAACATATTGTGCGCGGTTTATTTAATAAGACGATCCAGACTATAAACCTGGTTATGATAGAAGATATCAGCTACACGCAATCTGGGTTTTTCCAGTATCTGTTTGACTTTGGCAAGATTCGCCTGTCGACTATCGGCGATGAGACTACCTATACGTTCACTTTTGTGAAAGACCCCGATCAGCAGGCTAAAGACGTCACTAAGATTGTTGAAGAAACTCGCAAGCGTACCATGGCTAATAATGTGACTGGCCCTGGTGTGACTTTTAATGTCGGCTCTTCTTGATAAAATCGTCTTCTTTTTCGAGCTCGGCGCGTAGGGTGTAGCTAGCGCACTTGCTGTCTTTGCAATCGGTTGGCTCATAGCGGTAGCTTGAGTATTCGTCGCCTATGTTAAAGCCAAATGGGTCAGTAAATAACTGCGGGTCCATAGCTTTTAGATTGTTTTCGCCGATTGTTTCTGGGTAGTGGTTGTTGTCGTTGTAGAATAACTCTTCTAAGTTGTAGAACATCGCGTTGATGGCGGTCTTGCGCTGCTCGTCACGTTTGACGGCGTCGTAGTTTGATTTTTGAACAAAAAATAGCCCAGTTGCCAGGCCAAACACGACAATAACAACGATCAGCTCAATGACAGTGAAACCTTTTTTCATGTTACCTATTATAGCATAACCTGGTTTTGAGGTAGGTGAACTGCAAGCTCCGTTCTTGCAAAGGAGAGTTCTATGGTAGAATGGGCTCATGGCTTATAAAAATACTACTAGGCACGATGGTGATGATTCGTTCTATCATGTCTACAATCGTGGTATCGCTAAAATGGACATTTTTCTTGAGGAGGAAGATTTTAGCTATTTTGAAAAGTTGTTGGCTCGCAGCTTGTCACGCAAACCAGTACAAGACAAATATGGCCGTTTATATAGCAATTATTTCGATGCTATTCAAATTCATGCTTATTGCCTAATGCCTAACCATTACCACTTGTTGATTTTGCAGAAGAATAAGGGTGAGATAGAGAAGTTTATGCGTAGCCTCAATGTGGCCTATTCCATGTACTTCAACAAAAAATACAAGAGGGTGGGCCCTATTTTTGAATCTAGATATAAAGCCGTTTTGATAACTGAAGACGAACAGCTGAGACATGTTTCGCGCTATATACACTTAAATCCAGTGGGATACCGTTTGTGGGATCACAGCAGTTATAGTGACCATGTGTATGAGGCACGAGACTGGGTGACTACTGACTTTATTTTAGGGATGTTCGCGTCTAAACAAAAATATTTAGATTTTGTTGATGATTACGAAGACGTGAAACGGCAAAACGACAGATATAAACGTGTTATTGGCAATTCTTAGTTTCGCAGACCACTTTGCAAGCTCCGTTCTTGCAAAGGAGACCTGCCACGCAATTATTAATCGCTAACATCTTTGCAAGAACGGAGCTTGCAAAGAAAAGTCGCAAAAACGCTAGACATAAGCATGATAAGTAGATAGTATGCCTGTATGACAAGTAACTTATTGCAAGAACGGAGCTTGCAAAAAAAGGGCGGATGAAATGGCAAGAAAGAAAGAAGCGAAAGAGGCTCCCACCAAGGTCGCAGAAGACGGCAAGGCACAGGCGCTAGGCCTGGCGATGGACCAAATTACCAAGCAGTTTGGTGATGGTTCAATCATGAAACTGGGTGATACTTATAAAGTAGACGTGGAATTATTGTCTAGTGGCGCACTGAGCTTGGACTTGGCGCTGGGCGGTGGATACCCCAAGGGTCGTATCATTGAAATCTACGGTCCAGAATCAAGCGGTAAAACAACTTTGACACTCCATGCTATTGCCGAAATCCAAAAACAAGGCGGCACAGCTGCTTTCATTGACGCCGAGCACGCACTCGACCCAGCTTATGCTAGGCGCCTAGGTGTTGATACGGAAAATCTGCTAGTTAGCCAACCCGACAACGGTGAGCAAGCTTTAGAAATCGCCGAAACGCTGGTGCGTAGTGGCGCAGTCGATCTAATTGTGGTGGACTCGGTGGCAGCTTTGGTACCACAGGCTGAAATTGATGGTGATATGGGTGACAGCCACATGGGGCTGCAAGCGCGCTTGATGAGTCAGGCCTTGCGCAAGCTAACTGGCATTATCAGTAAATCCAAGGCTACAGTGATCTTTATCAACCAAATCCGCATGAAGATCGGCGTGATGTTTGGCAACCCAGAAACAACCACAGGTGGCAACGCGCTCAAGTTCTACGCTTCGGTTCGCATAGACATTCGTCGTATTGGCCAGATTAAATCAGGTGATGATATCACTGGTAACCGCACAAAAATTAAGATTGTTAAAAATAAGATAGCGCCCCCATTCCGCGTGGCCGAGTTCGACATCATGTACAATGAAGGGATTAGCCGTACGGGTGATGTACTCGACCTGGCCGTTGAGCACGATATTGTACAAAAGTCCGGAGCATTTTATAAATATAGTGATGGAAATATCGGCCAGGGTCGTGAAGCCGCTAAACAATACCTGAAGGACAATCCAGAGGTGTTGGCTGAGATTGAGCAGAAGGTTCGTGAAAAGTCCAAAGAGGAAGGCGAATAGTCTTACACTGACGGGTTGTGATAAAAAGTACCAGCGCCGAATGTTCGACGCTGGGGCGTTGAAGAGGTGTGAAGAATGCATGAGTTACTCTGCAGCTTATCCGGGGCTTAAAGTTGCAATCTTCAATTATCTCAGGGCAGGTCATACCTGGAACGTGCTTGCATTGTATCGGGAGAGGGTGTTAGTTGTCAAACTGGCGTAGTAAAATTGTAATATGAAGATCACAGCTATTACCGCGCAGCTGCGCGATCAGAACCGAGTGAATATATCGATTGACGGCAAGTATGCCTTTAGCCTGGATATCGCTCAGGTGGGTGAATTAGGTGTTAAAGTTGGTGTAGATATCGACGAGGCCCAGCGAAGTAAGCTGGAGGAGGCTAGTCAGTTTGGCAAGCTTTATGCTCGCACGTTAGAATATGCGCTGAGCCGTCCGCATAGTCAGCGTGAGATGTGCGACTATCTGCGTCGTAAAACTCTGGACAAAAAGTACAAACCGCGCGGCCAAAGTGAGCTAAAAACCAAACCAGGTGTGAGCCAGGCGGTAGCCGACGCGGTGCTAAAACGATTGCTTGAGCGCGGTTACGTAGATGATGTCAAGTTCGCGCGTTTTTGGGTAGAAAACCGCAGTCTCACAAGGGGCGCGTCACGACGTAAGCTGACTGTGGAGCTGATAAAGAAGGGTATCAGCCAAGATATCATTAACGAAGCCTTGGGTGACTCTGGGCGTGATGACGCAGAAGAACTTCGCAAGATGATTTCTAAAAAGGCAAGTAAGTACGACGACGAACAGAAGCTGATGACATATCTTGCCAGACAGGGCTTTAGTTACGACGACATCAAGGCTGCGCTAAAAAACGAACATTAGCACAAAACTACTTGCAAATGTTTTTATAGCACGTTATACTCTAAATAGTAATAGTTACTATTACTAGATGACCAGCTATCAAACCAGTAGCTAATTTATATAAAACTTGAGGTGTTTTTTTGGAAGAGGTGTTTTGTGAATATTGATTTGCAAAACAGAAAGGTACGATGCGGAATTCACGACAAAAAACAGTAGTCAGACGGGCAGTTATACACCGCTACGACCATCCGACGGCTATGGATGTTTATATAACTGCTCGCGAGCTTGATCCGCATATCAGTTTGGGCACAGTATATCGCAACTTGAGTGAGCTGGCTAACTTGGGTGAGATTAAAAAGCTCACAATGCCCGATAAGTCAGATAGGTTTGATTGGGCAACCCATGAGCATCATCACGTGTTGTGCAATAAATGTCACGCGGTTTTTGATATTGATATAGCACTAACGCGCAGGTTAAGTGATAAAATTAAACGCAGTACCGGTGTGATATTAGATGATCTGCAGCTTGTCGGCACCGGTGTCTGTAAACATTGTTTGAACGATAATTTAACTAAAAGGAGGAACTATGCCAGAATTAAAAGGCACTAAGACAGAAAAAAACTTAATGGATGCATTCGCGGGTGAAAGCCAAGCGCGCAACAAATATGAATTTTATGCATCGAAGGCTCGCAAGGAAGGTTACGAAAAAATCGCGGCTTTCTTCCAGGAAACGGCCGATAACGAAAAGGAGCATGCTGAGCAGTGGTTTAAATATTTTCATGGTATTGGCAGTACAGCCGAAAACCTAAAAGATGCTGCCGAGGGTGAGAACTACGAGTGGACCGATATGTATGCTCGTATGGCAGAAGAAGCCAAAGAAGAAGGCTTTAGCGAGGTTGCGTTTAAGATGGAAAAGGTTGCGGAAGTCGAGAAGACTCATGAGGAACGCTACAACAAGATTTTAGAAGTGGTCGAGGCCGGTAAGGTCTTCAAAAAAGATGGTGTAGTGATTTGGCGCTGTCGCAAGTGCGGCAACATTCACGTTGCTAAGGTTGCACCGGAAAAGTGCCCGATTTGCGGCCACGAACAGGCGTTCTTTGAAATTAAAGCAGAGGAGATTTAAGATGAAGTATATTTGCCCACCATGCGGTTATATTTATGACGATGAGGTAGAAGAGGCGCCATTTGCTGATCTACCAGAAGATTGGGTTTGCCCACTTTGTGGCGCACCAAAGAGCATCTTTGAGCCAGTCAAAGATTAGCCGAAGTTATGGTAATAGGGGCAGTCGCCAGGGTGCGGCGCCCCTTTTATTTGAGCTCAGTTTTGGCGGGTTCTACTAGGGTTTCTTCTTTACGAAACGGATTAACAAATCCAGATGTATCCTTGGTGGCTACTGGCGCTACGACATTCACCTTGTCTTTGTCATCGTCAATAACGACTTTATAGTCATCAATTTCAACAATTTGCGAGCGGTGAATTGTCAACTCCGACGCGCCTAGACTACTCATAATTGGGCGCTGGACGATCAACTGCTGTATCATAAACGAACTAGAGTCAACTGAATAATCTATCACGCGGCCAACTTTTTTGCCTTTTTTGGTTACAACTTTATATTTAACAAGCGCAAAACCAAGCTTCAATATATCGCGGATTTTAATAACATCTTCTTCTGATACCAAATCATCAATCGAGTCGACTATCATGCCCATTGACCCAAATTCACGCACTTCGTCCATGCGCAGAATGTTTTCAGGTTGCTGCTTGATAAGAGGCCCATCCACAAAATATGCGATAACCTTGAGGTTTGACGGGTTAATAATTGGACGCTCCACCACACCTATTGGCCGGCCAGTTTGCAGGCTTAGCACGTTAGTTCCGATTAGTTTTGATCCGAGTAATAGCATGGCGTTCCTTTTATTCTATGATACATCATACGGCAATAAACCGCGCAAAGCTTTTGCTAGATAGTCAAGTTCCTTGGTTATGCCGCCACTAGCGATAAACGTGTTACGAATTTCCTTAGGGCGCAGACCGGGCAAAAAATAGCCGTTCGTGGTTTCGTTCGCCTCTATAACTTCGAAAATAGCTAATAGGCGTGTCAGGTTCTTTGGCGCTGTTTGGTAAAGTCGAGTTATATGTTTTTCACTGCTACTAAGTGGTAGGTGTTGGCTTAGGCCAGCTTTTTTGGCTTGTTTTTCAAGCTTGTGTAAGCCTTGTGCGTCTATAGAGACATCGGTAAGAATTTGCGTAGACCTTCCAGGTGTTATTTTAATGAGCCTTAGCGCATCGACTGGTGCGGCTGGCACTAGGCTTTGGCCAACAATCAGGCGCAGTTGGCTGGACACCAAGAATGGTCGAACGCCCAGATGTGCTATGTAGGACGGCACCAAAAAACTATCATCAATCGGTAACCCAGCGATAACTAGCTTACCACTCAGGCTAGCTTCTAAAGCTAGTTCGGCTAACTTGGGTGTGTCAATGCGACTTATCATGATCACATCTGCGTTCTGTCGCATGGCTACTCGAAGGGCCTTCTCAGCTAGCTCGTCATAGTTTTGCTCGGCTACAAACTGATTAACTAGTGGCAAGTTAACAGTTTGTAGGTGCTCGATTGTAGCTAAGTTGGTGATGTGGGCATCAAACCGTGCCAGCATGCTAAACATAGTTTGCAGGCTACCTTTACCTAGCGCGAACACTAGACCACCGCTGAGCCTAGTTATACCTTGAACAGCTTTAAGCCCATCGCCCCATAGGCCAAGTTCGCGCAAGTCTTTTATTTTGCCGTTGCTCTTGGCTGTTTTAAGACTGATCTTTTCGCCATCAATAACTGGTAGGCTATAGATTTTTACCAAAAAGTCACCGCATATAAAACCGCCTTCCTCTGGCGAGCGTGAACGGTGGGCTTTAAGCCCGGAGCGTGCCTTGACGTACCTGGTGAATTTTTCACTGGCGTCATTTTTGTATTCGCCAGCGCTAACCAGGTTTTTACCTTGCCTTAACCGCACTAGCGTACTATCGTCAAGCGGATCTAGGTGGATGTTGAATACACCTTCACTGTGTAGGTTGTCGATAAGGCTTAAGAAATTAGCGTCTGTGATATCACCAGCTAAAAACTTCCTAAATAGCCCACCAAAATTCATATGTTAATTTTACCACACCCAGAGGGTATATAATGAATGCATGAAGGTTTTGGCAGTTTCGGGCGGTGTAGACTCAGTAGTAATGCTAGATATGTTAGCAAGTGATGCTGCTGTGGTGGCGCATTTTAATCATGGTATCCGCCCAGACAGCGATGAAGACGAAGCGCTTGTAGGGAACTTGGCTAAAAAGTATGGCTTAAAGTACGAACACGTAAAAGAAGACTTGGGTAGTGGCGCTAGCGAAGAGCTGGCTCGTGAGAGAAGGTATAAGTTTTTGCGTGAAGTGGCGGCTCGGCATGGCGGTAAGATCTGTACGGCGCACCATGCTGACGACGTGGTTGAATCAATCGCAATTAACTTGATTCGTGGTACTGGTTGGCGCGGGCTGGTGCCGTTAGACAGCCCAGATATTGAGCGTCCATTACTCGGAATGTTTAAGGTGGATATTCGTGAATATGCCGAGGAACATGGGCTGGAATGGCGAGAAGATAGCACTAATTCTAGCATGGATTACCTTCGCAACCGCGTCCGGCACGCTTTGCAAAGGATGGCTTTGCAAGATAAGCAGGACATTCTGCGGCTGTATAGAGAGCAGAAAACGCTGAAACAACAGGTTGATGCGTTGGTGCAAGAGATGTTATCGGTGGATGACATTTATGAGCGGGCTTGGTTCACTGATCTAGATGAGGCTGTGGCGCTAGAGTTTTTGCGAGCGGCGCTGGAGAAGGTTGGTCGCTCAGCCACTCGACCGCAGCTCAAGGGGTTTTTGCAGGCCATTAGAACTTACGAAACCGGTAAAAAGTTCAATCTGCCGGGCGATTTTTTGGTCAAAATGGGCAAAACTCGCTTTAGGTTGGGCGAGGATGGTTCTAATCAGCGCTAACTTTCGGAAAGGGTCTCATCTTCTGTCGTTTCGTGGTAGAATTAATAGGTAATCTAAGATGGAAAGGACTTATTTTTGATGGCTACGAAAAATCAACCGCAGAAGGGTAAAGTTTCGAAAATCACACGGCTGACGGCTTTTTGGGTGATTGCCTGTCTGATTGGCTTGGCGGTGATTTCGCTATTTACACCTGGTGGTAACCTTAAAGAAGTGCCGATTAACGAAGTGGTGTCTAGGGCTAATGCTGGCAAGGTGGTGAAGCTGGATATCACTGGCAACGATATAGAAGTGACTGTTAAGGGCGAAGACCGACCTACCGAAAAGACTATCAAGGAAGACGGCACGATTTACGACCAAGGTCTAAAAAAGGACGCCAAGGTGCAGGTTAACGTTAAACAGCCATCCGTAGCTGGCGATGTTATTCTTAGCGTGATAACGATCTTTCTACCGATCGCTATTATTATCGGTTTCTTCATGTTTATGATGCGCCAGGCACAGGGGCAAAACAACCAGGCCATGAGCTTTGGTAAGAGCAAGGCTAAATTATATGGTGCTGATAAGAAGAAAGTATTGTTCAAAGACGTGGCCGGCAACGAAGCTGCCAAGCAAGACCTGGAAGAGATTGTCGACTTTTTGAAATTTCCTAAAAAATATGAGCAATTAGGTGCTAAAATTCCGCGTGGTGTGTTGCTGTCGGGTTCACCGGGTACTGGTAAAACCATGATGGCGCGAGCTGTGGCTAGCGAAGCCGGCGTGCCATTCTTTTCAATTTCTGGCTCGGAGTTTGTCGAAATGTTTGCCGGTGTGGGCGCTAGCCGCGTGCGCGATTTGTTCAGCAAAGCCAAGAAGAACGCGCCGAGCATCATCTTCGTCGATGAAATCGATGCGGTGGCACATAAGCGCGACACTCGTGGTGGCAATGGCCGCGAAGATGAGCAGACCCTAAACCAGATTTTAGTGGAGATGGACGGGTTTGATAACGAAACTGGCGTGATTGTGATTGCAGCGACTAACCGCGCAGATATGCTTGACCCAGCGCTGCTTCGCCCGGGGCGTTTCGATCGCCGCATCACAATAACCTTACCAGAACGGGCTGATCGCCTGGAAATTTTAAAGGTTCATTTTAAAAACAAGCCGTTAGATAGTTCGGTCGACTTAGACAAGCTGGCTGCCAAGACCGCTGGTAGTAGTGGTGCCGACTTAGCTAATATTGCTAACGAAGCGGCTATTAATACAGCGCGCGCTAACCGCAAAACCATCACGGGCGAAGATGTTGATTCAGCCTTTGAGAAGGTGGCCATTGGCCCGGAACGCAAGAGTAAGATCATGAATGACAAAGATCGGGAGCTGAGCGCTTATCATGAGGCTGGACACGCTATCGTGGGCCATATATTGCCCGACAGTGACCCTGTGCACAAGGTAACTATCATCCCACGTGGTCAGACTGGCGGCGTGACATGGTTCTTACCGCCCGAAGACAAAAGCTATACCAGCGTGTATGAATTTAAAGACATTCTAGCGCGAGCACTGGGTGGGCGCATGGCCGAAAAAATCGTATATG
Organism: Candidatus Nomurabacteria bacterium; assembly: GCA_031257295.1. GTDB lineage: Bacteria > Patescibacteriota > Saccharimonadia > Saccharimonadales > Saccharimonadaceae > JAIROX01. The sequence goes on from JAIROX010000001.1 coordinate 186,784, forward strand.
GTGATGACGGCGTGACGACTGGTGCTGGTTCTGACCTAAAACATGCTTCCGAGATGGCACGCAGTATGGTCACCGAAGAGGGAATGGGATCGGGCCTGCGCAACCAAGTGTTTACTGAAGACCGTGACTTTTTCGGCGTAGTTAAGCCATATAGTGATCAAACGGCTGAAAAAATTGACGAAGAAGTTGCCAAGCTAATGGCTGAAGCTGGCAAACGCGCCGAGGTAGTATTGGCCGAGAACCGTAAATATCTAGATGGACTAGCTAAAGTGTTACTTGATAAAGAAACTATTGAAGAGGAAGAAGTAGGTAAGATTTTGAAAGGCACAACTTTGCCTGGTACGGCTAAGCTGCACAACTAAACATGGCCAACGGGTTTAAAAAAGTTACAGAAAGGTTCGCCAGCACCAAGCTGTCAATCAAAATGGCGGCATTGGTGCTGTCTGGCTCAACGCTGATCTCGGCGTTGCTTGGCTTGTTCCGCGATCGCTTGTTGAACGGCTATTACCTGGATACTTACCCCACTGGTATTGACGCCTACACGGCGGCTTTTACGATTCCGGATTTCATGTTCTTTATATTAGTTAGCGGTGCGCTAAGCGTCACGTTTATTCCTGTGTTCAACCAGCGCTTAGTGGCTGGTAATAAAAAATCAGCCTGGGAATTGAGCTCCAGCATACTTAACTTAATGGCCATAGTGACACTTGTGGCTAGTGTTTTAATAATCATTTTTGCCGAGCCTCTGGTGCGCTATGTAGTCGGTCCAGGGTTCGACGAGGCGACACGAGCGTTGGCTGTTAGCATGATGCGCGTAATCGCAGTCAACCCATTTTTGTTCGCAATTAGCACGGTGCTGGCCAGTATGCAGCAAGCTGTGGGGCGATTTGTGTTTTATGCCTTAGCGCCAGCCATTTATAACATTGGCATCATTATTGGTACGGTATTTTTCACAAGTGGTATTAACATTTTTGGCTGGCAGATTTTTGAGGGCGGCATTATGGGTGTGGCGTTAGGCGTGGTGCTTGGTTCGGTTATGCAGTTTGTAGTCAGCGTGATCGGCATAATTGGTATGGGGTTTGACTATCAATTTAAGATTTTTTGGAAAAACCTTGGCGTTCGCACAGTGTTAAAACTTTTGCCAGCTCGTTCTATGGACCAGGGTATTGACTATGTGAATGGTATTGTTGAAATTAACCTAGCCTCGCATATGGCAAGCGGTACGGTACGCGCTTATCAACAAGCGTTAACCTTGCATATGATGCCGATTAACTTGATTGGCGTAGCAATTAGTACTGCGTTTTTCCCAAAGCTAACTGAAAGCGTCGGTGAAGGTAAAGAGGCTGCCTTTGAAAAAGACCTGCGCTTGGCGCTTAGGATGATAGTTTGGATTGCTTTACCGGTGTCGGTAATGTTCTATTTTATGCGCGGCTATATTGTCAATTTCATTAAAAATGGGGGTGATGTCTTAATTGCGGGTATATTGGGCGCACTGATCGTTTCAATTTTCTGCCGGTCAATTTTTCACATTGCCAGCCGTGGTTTTTATGCGCACCAAGACACCAAGACACCTTTTAAGATCTCAATCTTTGCCATCGGGCTTAATATTCTACTGGCGATATTATTTACAATGGTGTTTAAGATGGGTGCTTATGGCTTAGCTTATGGTCAGTCGATTGGGGCAGCTATCGAAATTGCCATTTTGTTGTTTATTCTTGGCCATCGCAACAAGCGATTGTTTAACCCAGAATTTTGGGGCGCTATTGTTAGAATGACAGTTGCGGCAGCTATTGCTGGTGTGGTGACGTATATTTTCACAAGGCTTATGCCGCTTGAAGCAAGCGACCAGAGCTTCTTTGCTAGTTTTCCGAAGTTTATCATCATTGGCTGTGTGGGCGCACTCGGCTATGTTGTAGCTGGTTTTGCGCTTCAGCTGGGTGAAACGAAAAGTGCTATAGTTTGGATCAAGCAAAGGCTGTTTAAGAAGGTCTAATGAAGCAGGAATCTATCCGCAACTTTTGTATAATCGCTCATATTGATCACGGCAAATCAACGCTGGCCGATCGTATGCTAGAAATAACCGACACAGTGCAAAAGCGTGACATGAAATCGCAACTACTTGATTCGATGGAGCTAGAGCAAGAGCGAGGCATCACTATCAAGCTGGCGCCAGTACGTATGCGCTGGCAAGGCTACGATCTAAACCTAATTGACACCCCCGGCCACGTTGATTTTTCTTACGAAGTGTCGCGTAGCTTGCAGGCCTGCGAGGGTGCGGTGCTGGTGGTCGACGCCAGCCAAGGAATCCAGGCGCAGACGTTAGCGAATGTATACCTGGCGATGGAGCAAGACCTTGCGATAATTCCGGTGCTTAACAAAATCGACTTGCCGGCTGCTGATGTGCTGCGTGTTAGCAAAGAGATCATTAACTTGCTGGGCTGCGACGAAAGCGACATTCTAAAGATTAGTGCCAAAACCGGTGACGGTGTGCGTGAGGTTCTGGACTCGGTAGTTGGTAAAGTGCCAGCACCGACTGGTGAGCCAACTCAGCCAACCCGGGCTCTGATTTTCGACAGTTACTACGACGATTATCGTGGTGTGATTTTGTATGTGCGCGTGGTCGACGGCTGCGTGAAAAAGAGCGACGCGATTTACATGATGGCGACGCACGCCAACGGCTTGGCTCTCGAAGTTGGGCATCTGTCGCCCGCGATGTCCGCCGACTCCGAACTGGCGACCGGTGAGATTGGCTATATCGTGACAAACTTGAAAACTACGCGCGACGCCAAAGTTGGCGATACAGTGACTTTGCAAAAGTATTTTAAGGAGACGAAATGAACGATTTTAAGATTCGCGAAGCGACCATCGATGACCTAAAAATGGTGCAAGACTTAAACTATAAGTTGTTCGTTTCTGATTCGTCTAGTGACCCACTATTGAACCTTGACTGGCCTTATGAAGAAGGGGGCGAGAAGTATTTTCGGAGTGCGATATTAGACGATGACAGATGTTGCTTTGTTGCTGAAGTGAAGGGTAAAGTCGTTGGCTATCTAGCGGGTGTGTTACGTGTACGCACTATCTGTCGAAAAGTTGTCCAAGCCGAGCTTGACAATACGTTGGTTGAGCAAGAGTACCGGAGTAAGGGTATCGGAAAAAAACTGGCGGAAGAGTTTTTTGCTTGGAGCAAGCGCAAGAACGCGCAGAAGATTTTTGTCAGTGCGTATGCGAAAAACGAGCGTGCGGTTTCTTTTTACAAAAGCGTGGGCTTTGAGCCGTATAGTGTTGGCCTAGAAAAGGACTGTGAATAAAGTGGCTAGTTCGCACCAGGTCGTCGAACCACTCCCCGGCTATAAAGAAGTTAAGCCGTTCGTTTATGCCGGTTTCTTCCCGGTGTCAAACGAGGATTACCAAGACCTGAAAGATGCCGTCGAAAAGCTCAGCCTCAGTGATAGTGCTTTGCAATTTGCGCCAGAAAACTCACCGGTGCTGGGATTTGGGGTACGAATTGGTTTTCTCGGGTTACTGCACATGGACATTATCCGCGAGCGATTGGAGCGCGAGTTCGGCCTAGACCTGATTGTTACCAACCCGTCAACTGATTATGTAGTAGAACTTACAACAGGCGAGACGCTAGATATCAAAAGTGCCAGCGACTTGCCAGACGTGAGCAAAGTAAAAGAGATTCGTGAACCTTGGGTTAAGGGCGAAATTATTGTTCCCAAAGAATACGTTGGCGCGGTGCTGCAGCTGATAGTTAACAAGCGTGGCTTGCACAAAAACCTCAGTTACATTGAGGGCCGTTCTCTGGTAAGTTTCGAGGCTCCAATGGCCAACTTGCTGACCGATTTTTACGATCAGCTAAAATCGGTTACTAGCGGTTATGGCACGTTCAATTATGAGCTCGACGATTACCGCGCCGAAGACCTAGTGCGCGTAGATTTTTATGTGGCGGGCGAGGTGGTTGATGCGCTAAGCGTGATGGCGCACCGCACAGAGGCTTTTGCAATCGGCAACGAAACCGTTAAAAAACTGAAAGAAGTCATCCCGCGCCAAAGTTTTCAGGTGGCTCTGCAGGCAGCCATCGGCGGCAAATTCATCGCCCGCGAAAACATCAGCGCTTATCGTAAAGACGTCACGGGCTACCTTTATGGCGGTGATGTGTCGCGCAAGAAGAAGCTTCTCGCCAAGCAAGCCAAGGGCAAAAAGCGCATGAAGCGTTTTGGCAAGGTCGACATTCCGAGCGAAGCGTTTACTGTCATGCTAAAGAGGGGTTAGGATGCAAGTATTCATTATTGATAATCACACCACTACCCTCAGAAAACTTAAAAAGCTATTAGCCGTGTTTAACCCAAAAGTAATTAAAGTTGAAGATATATACAAAACCGAAATTGATTCTGGCGCGCTGCTGGTTTTGTCTGGTAGTTCAACCACGCCAGTGTTGCACCACCACGTTTATGACGCTGAGCTAAAACTTATTCGTGATCACGAAGGCCCAATCGTCGGCGTCTGCCTGGGGTTTGAACTGATAGCCCATGCTTTTGGCGCACACCTTCACCAGCGTCAAAAACGTCAACATGGTTTGGTCCACCTGCACAGAACCAACTCAGCGGCAGCTGGCTTTCTGCCAATTGCACAGCAGCTGGTTTATGTGAATCACCACTATGATGTACGGCGCGTTGCCTCGCCGCTCATCAGCTTGGCAGAATCGGCCAGCGGCGTACAGATTTTACGCCATGAGTCCAAGCCGGTTTTTGGCTTTCAGTTTCATCCAGAAGTGCGTCGTCATAGAAATAACGGAAAGCAGATTTTTAACCTCGTTATAGGTCAAGTAGTAAGCTCGGCTAAATCATAATTTTCTGTTATACTACCAGTAATTAACCATAAACGAGATCTTAACATGGACGAAGAAGAAAAACGCGACAATACCGCTAATAATGAAGAGGGGCAGGATAAGCTAGAAGCGCCAGAGCCAAAAGAGACTATTGAGGCCACACCAGAGAAGCCAGAGCTGGAGTCAGCGCCGGAGGCTATTGAGATTGAACCAACCCCAACTACACCAGCCATCGAAGCTGCCCCTGCACTAGCCGAGCTACCAGCCACGGAGTCGGCCCTAGCATCCTCACCGTTCAAGCCAGTCAAAAAGAAAAAGTCCAAGAAGAAGCTGATTATCATATTAGTCACGGTGGCGGTTTTACTAGTCGCTGGCTGCGCGGCTTATTTTATGTTTTTCAACAATTCTAGTGATAAGCCAGCCAAGACTAAGAAATCCGAAACTAGCAAAAACGAATCTAAGAAGGACAGCTCAAAAAAAGAGCCAGCCGTCAAATACCTATCGTATACCACTAGTCATGACAAGCTGACTTTTGAGTACCCGGAGGGCTGGAAAGTTAACACTGAGACGCAAACTTTTAGCGGCGAAGATGGTAAGAACTACAATACATATATTGAGTCTCCTTCAGGTTACAAGATATCTCTTATGGAGACTGAAGTAGGTGGTGTCGGCGGCGTGTGTAATCCAGAGGATGGTGTCATGATGATTGTTCATAAAGAAGCTAGCACCAAAATTACTGGTGTAAACGTGGTAAGCTACACTGCACCGTCCGATGATGCCGAATTCAAAATTCACGCCTCAGTTTTTGCTGGTCCGTACGATACGCCAGTTAACACATGCTCAGTCGTGTACGATGTGTTTTTCCAACAAAAAATCGTTACCAAAGATAATCTCGTGTCATTTGGTGGTAGCGGCAAACCTAGCCAAGCTGAATACCCAGAAGTAGTAAAGATTCTGGCTAGCATTCGCCAAGAGTCATAGCCTACTTTTGGCTCAACTCATGGAGCTTATCAATCACCGCAGTAAATACCTCATCACGAGACTGGTTAGCGTCGACCTTGCTTAGCAAACCCAGCTCTTGATAATACTCTAGCGCAGGCTCCACTTTATCAGCATACTCGTTTAACCTATGCTGCACTATGCTGCGATCTGTGCCGTCAAGCCGGTCGTCGCGATCGTGCAATTCAAACGAAGCCTCCCAGCGTTTAAGAACTTCTGACTCCGGCAAGCTTAGCTCAAGCACCGCCTTAACTTCGTGCCCACTTTCTTTGGCGGCCATCAAAGTATCTTCTTCTTCACCGTGCCAGCGCCCAATCATGCTCAAAATCAACGGATGGCCCTTAAGATCAGCATGGTGAAAGTAGGGCAGAACTATCTCTAAAAATAGATTAGTTGGCGTTAAGCTGCCAGACTCTTGGTTTTTTTCATGATGTTCACGCAGAATGTCGCCACTGCTAACTAGTTTGGCACCCAGTACTTCGGCCAGCCGCGCACCGACCGTATCTTTGCCAGCATATGGTAGGCCAAACAAGTTGATCGAACCGTTGCCCAGCCAGTACTTTATGGCACTAATTTTATCTTTTTCTTGCATATTTTTATTTTATCCTTAACTTACACCCAGTTCTAGTACTGAGCTAACTCTCTAACATTATAGCACAAGCGCTTTGTAAAGTCAATAGGCAAGTGCGATTTCACTTGCTGTGAGTTTTTCAAACCATACCAAATATCTAGAATATGGGTTATTATTTATACAAAGAACCAAGGAGGGTTTATGAAAAAAGCGAGATTAATATTAACTGCTATCGCAGTCGCCTTTGCGTTAGCGTTCACGCTGGCGCCAATAGCACCAACATATGCTAGCACAGCAGACGACCTGCGGGCAGCTGATGAGTCATTGTCTACTTCAGTGGAGAAGTTTATGCGCGATGTACAGGGTGCGGCTGACAGTGAGGACGCTGGTGCTGTCGCAGCGGCGTTTGCTAGCCTGCAAGAGACAGCTGCCAAAGCCAAGGCTGAGTTCAAGCGCATTACAGATGAAGCACAGTCTGACGGCTGGCAAAAAATTGCCGACAAAATGACGGCGGCAGTTGATAAACTCTCTTCGTCGGCGGGTGCGCTTAAGGCGGCCTTAGACACTGAGGACGCAACGGCCTATAACACAGCAGCAACCGAATTCTCGAATGCGGCCAACGATTACCAAAAGGCTATTGACGAGGCCAACGAGTATATGGTGAATAACCCGCTAGATAGCGGTGACACAAGCTATGCATTTTGGACTGTGTTGACGGTTGTTTCGGTGGCTTGTCTGGCTGCTGCCATTGTTGTAAATATCGTGACACGCAACCAGCAAGGAACGGCAACTATAGGTAAGCAAGAAATGTCGCTCAAGGGTGTGCGGCGCAATATCTTGATTGGCGCAGCCATCTTCGTGGCTTCAGCGGCCATCCCAACAGTTCAGATTTACTATGTTATGCACCAGGCTGGCGGTGGCAACTATTACTTTAGCTGGTACTGGCCAGTAGTTGGCGCCGTACTATTTGTCGCTGGTGCGGTACAGTACGCCATTGTTTACTCTAAGGTTAAAAAGGCTGATACACTAACTCATGCCGACAATGCCACCGAAGTAGCCAAAGCTGCAGCTTCGGCAGCTAGCCAAAAAACTAAAAAATAGGCAACTAGCTTACGGTTTAGCACTCGCCTTGCGCGAGTGCTATATCTTTGGTAAAATATACAACATGACTGAAAGGCAAAAACAGATTTTGTTTGCTATTATTGAGCAATACGCCGAGGTGGCTGTGCCAGTTGGCAGTGTCACGCTAGCCAAGCTGTTTGACGTGTCTAGTGCTACTATTCGGGCCGAGATGGCTAAACTAGAAGAAATGGGTCTAATTGAACAACCGCACACTAGTGCTGGCCGCATACCTTCGGACGCTGGCTACCGGCTTTATGTAAATAGCCTATCGGAAGACGGCACCTCAAGTGACACGCCTAAGCTTAATCGTAGTGCGAGAGCGATTGAGGCGCGCGTGGTCGGTGTGAGCCGAGCCGACCAAGCCATCCGCAGTGCTGTTGATAGCCTGGTGGAGCTAACGGGTAACCTGGGCCTAGCTACAATTGGCGACCAGCTTTATATGAGCGGCATAGCCAACTTGTTTGCGCAGCCCGAGTTTGTCAGCAATGGGCACGTACAGGCGGTGGCTGGCTTGCTAGATAATCTTGAACCGTGGCTACGTGAGGCTGCGCCCAACGAACCACTCAATGTGTTTATCGGCAACGAAAACCCCATCGGCAAAGCTTCTGGTGCGTCTTTGATTATTAGCCGTTTTCGTTCGCCATATTCTGATAAAAGCTACATTGGTGTGCTTGGGCCGACCCGCCAAAGCTATGGCCGAGTGATGCACTTGGTGCAACACGCTGGCGCCATGCTGGAGGAGGCATTGTAATGTCTAAAAAAGATAACCAAAAGGTTACTGAGCTGACGGCTGACTTACAGCGCTTACGAGCCGATTTTGAAAACTATCGCAAACGCATGGAAGGCGAAAAGGAGGCCGCTCGGGCTGCCGGCAAAGTGTCGGTGATTTTCCAGGTTCTGCCGGTGCTAGACGATATCGAGCTAGCCGCTGCTCATGTGCCGGCTGAGCTGGTTGGCGACGACTGGGCGAAAGGTGTGGCTAACTTGACTAAAAAACTAGAGAAAAACCTCGAGGCCATGAATGTTCATAGAATCACTGCTACTCCTGGTACGCCATTTAACCCCGAGCTACACGAAGCCGTCACTATGGAAGATGGCGACGGTGAACACGAAGTGATCGCCGAGGAGCTGCGCACGGGCTATAAATTCGGTGCTGAAGTGATACGCCCAGCTATGGTGCGCGTCAAGCGCCAGTAGCTTTACAGATACGAACATCTGTGATATAATCTAAGCAAAGGGTAGTAACTTAAGATATGCATTCTCTTGTCATCAAGAGTGGCGTTTTGGGTTCTAGCGTTCTAGAGCTCAGCGCGCCGTTCTTGATGAATATCAAGAGTACTTCGCACGCACCCGGCGTGTCGATACAAGACTGCGGCTGGTCCAAGAAGGAGGTCTGTTATGGGAACAGATAATAAAACTTTCGAAGGTGAATACTTCGAAAAGCTAAGATGGTTGGAGAAACGTTGTGCCGAGAAGGGGCTGACGTTCAATGATCATCTGACTGGCTACGGCTGGTCGGTAAGCGCTCACCCCAACGCCAAATGGCCCATTAGCCAATCTTTAGGTCCAAATGATCTTAAGATGGTGGAGGAGAGCTCTATCGATACTGTTCGCCAGGCGGATGTGATACCATCGATAGAGGTGCTGCTCCTCTTCTGTCTTTATCTGGACGCGTGCCCCGTTGGCTTGCGCGTAGCATCACCCGGTTTCATATTAACCCGGGAAGATGCAGACACGGGGATAAAAGAAGAAAAGGTTTTAGTCGTCGGCCGAGATAGTGACGGAGTCTACATCGATGGCCAATACCAAAACCTGCTGTCCTTTTACGAGACGGCAACATTTTCCGCATAGCACTTTTTCAAGAGCCGTCGCTCCATGCGGCGGTTTCTTTTTGCCTCGAAACGGTGCTTCACTATTGACTTTTTAAACTACTTATGCTACAATGTACCTACATGGGGATATTAGCCCCATGTAGGTACCAGATATAACTAATAATCGCACGTTTTAATGCGTGTATACACGCATATTTGTTTGTTAAAACAAATATGCCAAGGTTTAGTGTTGGTTCTGGTAAGTAACTTAAAATGTTTACTCCCTTATCAAGGGCGGCGTCTTGGGTTTTGCTAGTTAAAACCCGGCCCGCCGCCCTTGATGAAAGTTGAGGGTTTTGATGCCACAAAGGCGTTGAAATATAGATGCGGTGTGTCTAAAAGGAGGCTTACCATGGCTAAGGACAATATTATCCGTTATTTCAACCAGCGTAACGAGCTGGATAAGCTTGTAGTGGCTGGAGATCGTGACCCTGAGGTAATCCGCCCGCATCTGCAGGCAATTATCGATGGGACTGCGCTGCAGACCAAGACCATCCCCTGGTCCCCAGTCTGCACCTACGTGCAGAAGATCGCGAAGCGTAACGCTGAGCGTGACTGGGGATTGACTGACACCCGACTCTTAGAGCTGGCTGTCAAGTTGCAGGACCACGCTGGCCCACTCCAGCCCGAGAGTATAACCCTCACACTGGGCAAGGGCCTTGCGCATGACTGGGCCGAAGCAGCCGCTTGGGCCAAAGACGCCCTAGCGGAGATCGGTGTAGATTTCACCGACTATCCGCAGAAAAACGGCGCGTCGGTCAAGCTCTATGGTGACATCACGTTACCGAATGAGCTAAAGCTCGCTCCTGCCCATCTAGATCTGAAAAAGTACTGGGACCGTGAAAACGGCACTAGTGCTGACCAGGTGCGTGCCATTGGCCAACGCCTGACGACACTCGAAGCCTATTGGCTCCTATGTCTCAACCCTGAGGTGTGGGACGCCATTGACTACGAAACTATGCCTGGGCTGATAAGCCCTGGCGTGGTCGTGGGCGACGACAACGTTCTGAGCTTCGAGCGTGACAGCGTTGAGGCTTATGTCAACGACAACTGGTCTGTCAATCAGTGGCACGACTACTCGACTGTCGCCTTCAGGGGGTAATCTGGACCTAGGTTCTTGGAGCCTTGGTTCTTTGTCGAGCCGCACTATGTGCGGCTCGCTTCCATTTTGATATGATAAACGTGGTGCTTTGCCTCTGCCGGAGCTTGGCTGCTTACGGGCTGCCAGGGAGCGCAAGTAAGGTTTTACCGAACACTCCGTGCAATCACTGGAAACAACCGACGTTTCGCAAAATATACAAGGCCCGGATGCGTCTAGGCCTGGTGGCATTGATGGTGGTTGTACAATTTCGCCTGGCGTGGTCGTGAACGACGACAACGTTCTGAACTTCAAGCGTGACAGCGATGAGGCTTATGTCAACGACAACTGGTCTGACAATCAGTGGAACGACAACTCGACTGTCGCCTTCAGGGACTGTTTGGTATGGTGGTCTGTCGCCTAAGCGTGTGATAAAATATATCCATGCAAGGGCGGGCAGACTTTCATCATGATATCAAGAAGTTTTTTCGGGCGGCCGAATACTTAACGGTAGCACAAATTTTCTTACAAGATAACTACTTACTGGAGCGGCCTCTAGAGTATAGAGATATTAAACCGCGGCTACTGGGGCATTTTGGCTCCACGCCCGGTATTATTAAGGCTTATGCGCACCTGAGCGCGCTGATCAAACGCACTGGCCAAGACATGATGTTTGTGCTCGGGCCGGGGCACGGTTACCCAGGGTTGCAAGCCGCGCTGTTTTTAGAGGGCAGCCTGCAAAAAGTTGACCCCAAAGCCACGCTCGACGTAGCTGGCGTTGAATACTTGTGCAAGCAGTTTAGCTGGCCTTATGGCTACCCCAGCCACTCTAGCCCGCTCACACCTGGCGCCATCCTCGAGGGTGGTGAGCTCGGCTACTGCCTGAGCACGGCTTATGGCTCGGTGCTAGACAACCCAGACTTAGTCACCGCCTGCTTGATTGGCGACGGCGAGGCCGAAACTGCCAGCTTGCTAGCGGCTCTCAATCTTGGTAAACTAGTTAGCCCCAAGCACAACGGCGTGGTGCTGCCGATTTTGCACCTAAACGGCTACAAGATTAGCGCCCCCACCATTTACGGCCGCATGAGTGACAAAGAACTGATTGACTTGTTCACTGGTTTTGGCTACGATCCGGTTATTGTGAACGAGGGTGAGGAGCCAGGTTTCGACGAGCAAATGGCCGCCGCACTGGACAAAGCAATGGAAACGATCCGCAGCATCAAGCAGTCGCCTGAAGACGGATTTTTCCGCACGCCGTTTATCGTCATGCGCACGCTTAAGGGTGAAACTGGGCCAAAAGAGTTGAATGGTGAAAAGATTGAAGGTAATTACCTAAGCCACCAAGTGATTCTTACAGAGGCTAAAACTGACAAAAACCAACTGGCCATGCTCGAAAAGTGGCTAAAAAGCTATAAGTTCGACGAATTGTTTGACAAGCAGGTAGGCTTTGGCGATTTTATCAACGCTGTCATGCCAGAGCCCAAAAAGCGTATGGGCCAGAGCAAGCATGCTAGCCAAGAGCCCGAAAAGTTAAAACTCCCTGCGCTCAGCGGTGACCCTAAGTTTAGGGTGGGAGAGCCGTCGTCGTTGGCAATGAACTCGGTGGGCAAATATCTGCGCGATGTTTTTAAAGGTAATCCGCAAACTTTCCGTTTTTTCTGCCCCGATGAGACCAGTAGTAATAAGCTCGATGCAGTTTACGAAGCCACCAACCGCGCTTGGTTAAAGCCACTCAAAAGTTGGGATAAGTTCATGTCACCCGATGGCCGCGTGATTGAGATGCTCAGCGAAAACACTCTGCAAGGTCTATTGCAAGGTTATGTACTGACCGGCCGGCACGGCGTGATGAGTAGTTACGAAGCTTTTATGCCCATCGTTACTAGCATGGTCGATCAATACAGTAAGTTCTTGGCGCAGGCGATCAAGATCGACTGGCGGCCCGACTTGCCGTCTATCAACTACGTTCTAACTTCTACTGGTTGGCGGCAAGATCATAATGGTTTTAGCCACCAAAACCCGGGCTTTATTTCCGACATGCTGCTCAGGCCAAATAACTTAGTTAATGTGTTGTTGCCACTAGATGACAATTCTGCACTAGTAGCCACCGAATTTGCACTCAGCGCCGAAAATTGCATCAATATCATCACGGCTGGCAAGACTCCCGAAGGTCGCTATCTAAGTCTGGACCAAGCTCGTTTTCAATTGTTAAATGGCGGCGCTATGATATTTGATTTTGTTAGTGACGAGAAACCGCACGTGGTGCTAGCTGGGGCGGGCGACTATGTTAGCAAGGAAGCCTTGGCAGCTGTAGAGATTGTGCGCCAAGAGGCCCCGCAGGTTCGCTTGCGTTTTGTGAGCGTGTCGGCATTTAGCTATGGTGCAATTGGCACTAGCAAAATCAAACTTACTAAAGCGCGATTTGACGATATTTTCACACTCGATAAGCCGATTGTTTTCACCTTCCATGGCTACCCGAGCACTATGAAACAGATACTATTTAATTACACCACGCCCGAGCGGCTCGATATCCACGGCTACAACGAGCACGGCAGCACCACCACGCCGTTTGATATGCAGGTGCGCAGCGAGACTGATCGCTATCACTTGGCAATCAGCATCTTTGAACGTGCCGCTGAACAAGGTATAATAGGTACAGAAGAGCTGAGTGGGCTGGCCGACAGGTACGCGGCTAAATTGGCTTGGCATCAAGACTATATAAAACAACACGGCGATGATACGCCAGAGATAAAGGAATGGACATGGAAAAAACCGACCGCTTAATATTAATCGCTAACCCCGGCAGCGCCAGCCGCAAATACGCCTTGTATCGCGGCGAAGAATTGCTGGCTAGCTTACATTTTGAATTTGTCGACAACAAACCGGTTTGCAACCTGCGCGACGCTGAAGACAATAAAACCCCAGTTAAAATTGACATCACAAAAATCGACCAAGCGGTTGGCCTGATTCATGACATTCTGGTAAAACATGGCTACCTACACGAAGACGAAAGTTTCGACGCTATTGTGATTCGGATTGCGGCGCCAGGCGATTATTTCACGGCCGACCACGTAGTAGATGACGAGTTCTTTAAGCAGCTTGAGACGGCCAAGAAAAACGCGCCACTGCATGCTCCAGTCACAGCGGCCGAGATTGAGCACCTAAGTAAGGCCTTCAAAGGCATCAAATTAGTGGCCGTCAGCGACAGCGCTTTTCACGCCAGCAAGCCCAAACTGATGCAATATTATCCGTTTGATACCGACATTGCCGATAAGTACGGTTTGAAGCGCTATGGCTACCATGGCCTGAGTGTAGCCAGCATTGTGCGCTATATGAAAGAGCAGGGCATCTTGGCCGACAAGATGATAGTCTGTCATATCGGTAGCGGTTCAAGCATCTCGGCGGTTTACAAGGGCGAGAGCATGGATAATTCGATGGGTTTTTCACCACTTGAAGGTGTGATGATGAGCACGCGAGCTGGCAGCCTAGATGTGGCGGCGGCGCTGCGCATCAAGCAATACCTGGGTCTTGACGACGACGGGCTAGAGAAGTACCTAAATAAACAAGCTGGGTTACTCGGTGTGACTGGTTTTACAGATGACATGCGCCTGGCTGTGCAGGCCCGCGATGAGGACAACAACGCCAAAGCTTCATTCGCGATTGCGCTCTATGTGCACCGCATTCAGTGCCTGATCGGTCAAATGGCTGCCGAAATGAACGGTGTTGATGCCATTGTGTTTAGCGGCACGGTTGGCGAGCGCGGTTTTGAAGTTCGCCTGCCGATCATGGAAAAATTAGGCTACCTTGGCTTTAAGATTGATGCTGAGAAAAACAACGCGACTTATTTGGAGTCGGGTTACGCCAACGTGGCCGCCAGTGAAGACGATAACCCGATTTATGTTGTCAAAACCGACGAAGCCCGTCAAATGGTGTTTGCCGCCAACCAGCTTATTGACAAGTTAGCTTAACTATGCTACAATGTAGGTAATCGCCGAAGGGTGGGGTACTTGGTTGTACTCGAAAACTTCAAAAATAAGTGCGCCCTCCAGGGGGCGCACTTAAGTTTTTTATTTAACTTTTAGGCTATGCTTTTTCTGACAATTGCCTATTGAACGTGTCTTGAACGATGGCATAGCCGATCAGGGTTAGCAGCCAGATCAACAAGAAGGTCACTGGGGCACTGAGTTTGCCTTTGGTGAACTGGTTTACGCCAACTGAGTATTTCCAGAACCACCAGATTCCACCCACGACCGGGATGAGCCAAATCCATGCAGTAGGGATGTGCTCTACACCTTGCTCGTTTAGTTCGTTTTTAGTCTTGACTAGCCAGTACCAAGAGTATAGGCCGCAAGTGATAAACGAAAATATAAATACCGCTATAGGACTACGTTGTTTCATTTTATGCTCCTTAAATTACTTAGTTACAAGTATAGCCATTTTCGGGGGGGGGTCAAGTGTCTAATAGATTCCGCAAGGTTTTTGTTTAGCACTCTATTGACATGAGTGCTAGTTTGCTCTACAATGGAGTTATTAGCACTTGGAGCATCCGAGTGCCAGCATAAGTTAAATCATAATTATCTTGCAAGCTCCGTTCTTGCAAAGGAGAGGAAAACCACAATGGGAAAAATAATTGGTATAGACTTGGGCACAACTAACAGCGCTATGGCCTACATGGTGGCAGGCAAGCCAGAGGTGATTACGAATGCCGAAGGCAGCCGAACTACACCAAGCGTGGTGGCTATCAAAAAGGGTGAACGCCTGGTAGGCCAGGTAGCACAGCGTCAGCGTGTTACTAATGCTAGTGATACAGTCTATGGTATCAAGCGCCTGATTGGTCGTAAATTTAACGACAAAGAAGTGCAGAGCGATCTTAAAATTATGCCGTATAAGATTGTTGACAATAAAGGCAATGCAGCAGTTGAGATCGGTGGCGAAGTCAAAAGCCCCGAAGAAGTTTCGGCTATGATTCTGAGCAAACTCAAGGCTGACGCCGAGGCGTTCCTCGGTGAACCAGTCACTGAAGCGGTGATTACTGTGCCGGCTTATTTTGACGATAGTCAGCGCCAGGCCACTAAAGATGCTGGTAAGATTGCTGGGTTAGAGGTGAAGCGTATCATTAACGAGCCAACTGCGGCCGCCTTGGCCTATGGGCTCGAGAAAAAGGCTGAGGAAAAAATCGCTGTGTTTGACCTTGGTGGTGGTACTTTCGATGTATCGATTTTGGAACTAGGCGACGGGGTGTTTGAGGTCAAGTCAACCAACGGCGATACGCACTTAGGTGGTGAAGATTTCGACAACCGGATTGTTGACCACTTTTTGGAATACTTTAAGAACGAAACTGGCATTGATCTTAAGGGTGACAATGCTGCCTTGCAGCGCCTAAAAGACGAGGCCGAAAAAGCCAAGAAAGAGCTCAGCACCACTAATGAATACGAAATTAACCTGCCGTTCATCACGGCTGATGCCAGCGGGCCAAAGCATTTCGAGTACAAGCTAACTCGCGCTAAGCTAGAAGAATTAGTAGCCGATCTATTGAATCGTCTGGCGGAGCCTTGCGAAAAGGCTTTAAGCGACGCCAAGCTTAAGAGCAGCGATATCAACGAAGTAGTGTTGGTGGGCGGTATGACTCGCATGCCAGCTGTTGTTGAGCGCGTCAAAAAGATTTTTGGTAAAGACCCCATGCAAGGTGTTAACCCAGACGAGGTTGTGGCCGTAGGCGCCGCGATTCAAGGTGGCGTGTTAGCTGGTGATGTCAAAGACGTACTGCTGCTAGATGTTACGCCACTGACGCTAGGTATTGAAACGGCTGGTGGTATCCGTACGCCGATGATCGACCGTAATACAACCGTTCCAACCAGCAAGTCGCAGGTTTTCAGTACTTTCGCCGACAATCAACCACAAGTTGAAATCCATGTGCTGCAGGGCGAGCGCGAGGTGGCCGACGGCAATAAGAGCTTGGGCACGTTCGTACTAGATGGTATTGCGCCAGCACCACGCGGCGTGCCACAGATTGAAGTAACATTCAACATTGACGCTAATGGTATCTTGAATGTAACCGCCAAAGACAAAGGTACAGGGAAAGAGAATAACATCACTATTCAAAACAGTGGTAATCTTAGCAAGGACGACATTGCAAAGGCTCAAAAAGATGCCGAAGCCCACGCCGACGACGACAAAAAGAAGCGTGAGCTAACCGAGGCACGCAATCAGCTGGAGAATATGATTTACCAAGCTAAAAAGATGCCCGATGAGCTGAAGGACAAGATTAGTGATGATGATAAAAAAGCCATCGAAGGTAGCGTAAAAGAGGCTGAAGAGAAGCTGAGTTCTGACGACAAGGATGAGCTAGAACAAGCTTTCAAAACCTTAAGTGAGCGCGTACAACAGATTGGCGCCAAGATGTATGAGTCGGCCGCCAAAGAAGAGTCTAAGACTGAAGGCGAGAGCGAAACCAAGCCGGATGACAAAGCAGACGAAGCTGTTGAAGGTGAAGTTGTCGACGAAAAATAAAAGATAGGTTCACCCTAGCACAAGAATAAGTCTCCTAAGCGTGGGGCTTATTCTTTAGCTTTCTCGGCTGTAAGCTTGTCTATTTTAGTGTGTAGGTCGTTAATTGATTGTTGCATCTGGTCATGTTTGACGCGATGTTCTTTGATATCTTGATGGACGCTGACGCCCGCCAACGAAGCAATCGAAGCGCCAAGTGCCGCTAACACTGAAGTATAATTATCGCCCACCAACATAGCGGCGGTTGTTGGCATTAGCCACTCCATACCAGGTAGCATAGCGACCAACGGCACCGGCACTAGATAGATAAACATTAAGACGTAAATAGCGATCGAAATCTTACTAGCTAATACTGCGGTTATAATTTTATTTAATCTTTCCATAGTCCCTATTGTATCACTTTTATGCTAAACAAAGACATCCAAGTTAGCACTCTTGCAATCCGAGTGCTAAAAGTGTAGAATAGTTTTATATGTCACAAAGAGATTATTATGAAGTGCTGGGCGTGTCGAAAGGCGCCAGCGACGATGAAATTAAAAAAGCTTTTCGCAAGCTGGCTGTTAAATATCACCCAGACAAGGAGGGTGGTGATGAAGCCAAGTTTAAAGAGGCTAATGAAGCCTATGAGGTACTTAAAGATTCCAAAAAACGCCAGCGCTACGACCAATTTGGCCACGCAGGCGTAGGTGGCGCTACGGGCGGTGGCGCTAGCGGCGGGAACCCGTTTGAAGGTTTCGGCGGTCAGGGTGTCCACTTTGACTTTGGCGATGGCGGCTTAGGTGATATCTTTGGTAGCTTTTTTGGTGGTGGTATGGGCGGACGGCAGCGCGGGCCAGTCAAAGGTCGCGATGTTGAAGTTAGCCTAACGCTTAGTTTCGAAGAAGCGGTATTTGGTACTGAGGATGAAATTACTCTAACACTTGACGACGAGTGCCAGCACTGTAAAGGTACGGGTGCTGAGCCAGGATATGGTATGAAAACTTGCCCTACCTGCAAGGGTGCGGGCCAAGTTAACAAAGTGGTTAACACATTATTTGGTGCAATCCAGCAAGTGGTGCAGTGCAGTACCTGCCGCGGTAAAGGTAAGGTGCCAGAAAAAGACTGCACGGTGTGCGGTGGCAGCGGTATTGAGCGTCGCCGCCAAACTATCAAACTCAAGATCCCAGCTGGTATCGACGACGGCGCAACTATTCGATTAGAAGGTCGCGGTGAGGCTATTGCGGGTGGTAAGAAGGGCGACTTGTACGTTCACATTAAGGTGAAAGCTCACAAAAAGTTCACCCGCGAGGGTGACCTGATTCTTAGCGAGCAATCTGTAAACATGATAGACGCTGCGCTTGGCACCGAGATCGACGTAGAAACGGTGGACGGCAAAGTACGCATGAAAGTACCAGCTGGCACGCAGTCTGGCACTGATTTTAAACTCAGCAACCATGGTGTACCACACCTGCGGAGCAACACTCGCGGCGCTCACATCGTAACCATTAAGGTTGGAACACCTGTAGGCCTAAGCAAAAAGCAAAAAGACCTGCTCGAAGAGTTCAAGGCTGCCAAAAAGCGCGGGCTGTTTAGCTAAAGCGGTTTGACATTATTTTCTGGGGGGGGGTATACTTGAACCGTAGAGTAACAAACATGTAACCTAGTGCGAGGGAGTTAAGGATATTTCATATATGCGTAAGTTGTCTGTTGGCTTATTTATAGCTTTGGTATCGTCTTTTGCAGCCACGGCATTAGTGAGCGCCCTAGCTATAACTAACATCACCCCCAACACTGGCACAGTCAATGGCGGTAATATAGTGACTATTACCGGTAGTGGCTTTGAACCCGACGTCCCAGCATTACAGAATTTTGGTGCTGACAGGTGCACCACAATGACCGTATATAATGGCAGCAACATCGGTGCGCTCTTAGTTCTCAAAGACACTCGTGGCGGCCAAATTTACACCGTTGGTAAATTAGCCGACGGCAACTGTTGGATGTTGAACAATCTCAAATTGGGCTCGGAAACCAACTCAACACCGCTTACAACAAGTGACACCAACATTACGCGCAACTGGACATTGCCTCAAGTCAGCGGTGCAGCAGTCTCGTATAGTTACACCGCCCCCTTGGTTTTCACGTATAGCCCACAATCCAGCGACATCAACGACCCAACTTTTTACGGCTACTACTACAACTGGTGTGCTGCTACTGCTGGCGACCCAGCCACCTGTACGGCTAGTGGTGTCACGCCGGCTGATGCTACCCAGGACATTTGCCCAGTCAATTGGCGTTTGCCGCGAGGCGGTCCCGACACGGACGCTAATAATGAATTCTCTCAACTTAGTGCCGCTATGGCCGGTGTAAGTTTCAGTAGTTATGCTAACGACTGGACCATGAAATATGCCGCCAACTGGCAATTTGACGGGCCTTTTAGAGGTGTTTTCTCTGGTGGTTATGGGAATAGCGACCAAGGTACTATTGGCACCTTGTGGTCTTCGTCGTATTCGCGTTATTCCGCACCTAGCCAAGCGCACTTCTGGTACCTAGGTGCGACGTTCGTCGGCCCCGAAGGCTCGGCCAGTCGCGGCTACCCATACTCGGTGCGTTGCTTGGCTAAAACTGGCACTGTTGATACTAATCCGCACTACGATTTGAAGCCGTCTGTGACCGTGGGCGGTGCAGCGGTCGATGCGGGTGATGTGGAGGTGGTTTCTGGTACCGAGTTGCGGGTGAAGATGCCGGCGCACGCGGCTGGGGTGGTGGATATCGCAATCACTTTGGGTGGCGTTTCGCAAACTGTCCAGTACGAATATCTTCCTAGCGCGCCGAATACTGGTGTGGGCAGAATTACAACCGATATTGTGGTAGTAGAGATTGGCGCAGCAATCGTGGCGTCCCTAGGTGCCACACTCGCCTGGCGCAGGCTGGTGCGCAGCAAGCGCTAAAGTAGTATAATACACTTATGATTATCGGCTTTGTTTTCATCGGGTTGTTCTTACTGTTCTTCCTTTTAGGGCGATATTCTGGCCCAGCACACTTGGCATCGATTGCCGGTGTGGCAGTTAACGTCGAATTTGGCGGTCAATTAGTCGACTGGATAACTAAGCTATCTGGTGAATCCACCCGTGACCTCGTCACTATGATAGTTTACCTAGTTTTTGTGCTGGGCTTCCCGATGATCCTGTATCTTAAAAGCCATCGTTTTAGACATGGCCCAGTTGAGGCTTTGCAAACGGCTGTTTTTGCCCTTCTAGTAGTTACTATTATCGCTGACCCATTAGCCAAGTTGGTAACTTACGATAGTCTCTCGGTTAATATCACGAACATACTTGACTCTTTATTGCCATATATATTAGTGGTGGCTACAGCAACTGGTTATGTTGATATCTTGATGTACCGCCGCCACCGCGAACGACGCTATTGACTTTTTAAGCTGCTTGTGCTAATATAAGGAAGTGGGTTGCAAAACCCTAGGTTAAGTAGTACCATTATTTAAGCTGATGCGGGTCCATAGCTCAGCTGGTTAGAGCACCTGCCTTTTAAGCAGGGTGTCGTGGGTTCAAGCCCCACTGGACCCTCCAAAAAGAAACCATCCTTCGGGTGGTTTCTTTGTATATAATGGTACTTATGTTTTTATGGCGGTTGGAAGTCCGGCGTCATGTATCGGACGTGGTGTTGGCTTTTGCTGGTGGCGTGGTTGCTGGCACTGTGCTGTCGTTCTGGCTTAGTCTGCCATATTTCACATCGGTGGCTTGGTGCCTGTTGGCTGTAGGGCTGCTATTACTGGCTATGATTAATTGCCGTACTTATGCGCTGGCTGTGGCTGTGCTGGCCGGGATACTACTGGGCTTTTTTAGAACCGATTCTACGTTGGTGGATATCAAGAACATCCAGCGTTTTGACGACCAGGTCATAACGGTGAGCGGCACTGTGTTTGAAGATCCAGATACTGGCAGTGATGGGTCATTTGCGGTTAAGATCAATAATCTGGCGATAGGTGACAGGGCTTTGTCTGGCAGTATTTATGTTGGTAAGTTGAAAAACCAAGACATTAAGCGCGGTGACAGCGTGACGTTTAGCGGCAAGCTGGGCGGTGGGTTTGGCAGTTTTGCTGGAGCCATGTGGCGGCCGAGTGTTGAGGCAGTTGATCGGCCGGTGCCAGGTGACTTGGCGCGCCAAGCGCGCGACTGGTTTGGCAGTTTGATTCGCCAGGTGATAGGTGAGCCAGAAGTTGACTTAGGCCTGGGCTACCTGCTCGGCCAGCGGCGCAGCTTGTCTGATCATATGGTGGATATTTTAAAGATCACTGGACTAACACATATTGTGGTGGCCAGCGGTTATAATTTGACGGTTCTGGTGCGGTTTTCGCGCCGAACCTTTTATAAACTATCTCGCTTTGCGGCCTTGTTTGCTGCGCTAGTGCTCATTGTCTGTTTTATCATGATCACAGGCGTTAGCCCAAGTATGCTTAGAGCTGGACTGGTGTCGGTGCTGAGCTTACTGGCTTGGTACTATGGGCGCAAATTCCATCCGGTCAATCTGCTAGTTTTGGTGGCCGCTGCTACACTGCTGCTTAACCCGAGCTATATCATGGACCTAGGGTGGCTGCTAAGCTTCGGGTCGTTTGTGGGTGTGATGATTTTCGCACCCTTGCTATACGCCTACTTTTTCGGCAAACGTAAGCCAAATTTTCTGGTGCAAGTCTTGTTCGAGACCTTTTCGGCGCAACTGCTGGTGCTACCGATTTTAATTTACTTTTTTGGCCAGATTTCCGTCGTGTCGATATTCGCTAACATGCTAGTTTTGCCAACTATTCCTATCACCATGCTGTTGACGTTCTTAGCTGGCCTGTTTGTGCTGGTGGTTTTCCCTCTCGGACAATTATTCGGTTGGCTGGCCAATATCATTTTAGGCTACCATTTAAACGTGATGGAGCACTTTGGCTCGCTAGAGTGGGCCATGGTGCCGGCCGAGCTAAACGCGGTTGGCGCGGTGGTTTGTTATGCCGCGTTGATCGCCCTGGGGCTGTATCTGTCGAGAGTAACGGGCTATAAACTACATAACGCTAATGTTGTAGAGTAGTTGAAAAGTCCACCGGTAAAGAGTATAATACTGCTACTATGAGATTGCTCCAAAAAGGCTGTTTTTTTATGTTCACACTGCTGCTGGCAGCTATATTATTGCCAGGTTCAGCAGCTGATGGATACGGCGTTAGGGCCATTTCTACTAGCGACAGCAGATTGACTTGGAGCCCCTACAACTGGCATAGCCACAAGGGTTACAAAAGCACCATTACGGCCGGGGCTTATGTAAAAGTTGGTTTTGAAGGCTCGCACCTAGGGTTAAAAATTAAGGCCGACCGCATGACCGAAGCGGCCAAAAAAGGCTATAAGCTAAGGGCTTATATTGACGATGACAAGAAGCCGGTTGAGCGTGATCTAACCAAAATTGAAGCTGGTGAATTGGTTTTTGCGAATGCGCTATCAATAGAGCCGCACCAAGCCAAGATAGTTGTAGCTCAGTCTAACCCAGTCGGCCACTGGCAGGCTGATGATACTAATCGCTTGACTGTTAGCGCGGTGGCAGTTGAGTCGCTAACTGATGCGAACGCTCGGTCGAGCAAGGTATTGGTCTATGGTGACTCAATTGTTGAGTCTGTAGAATTTGGTGCAGAAACTAGCTTCGCTTCGGTGTTGGGTGAAACCCTTGGGGCGGAGTATGGCGCAGTTGGTTTTGGTGGACAGGGTTGGGAGCAGCCTGGCGTGGCTGGTCGTCCGCTTAAAAATAGCTGGCAGTGGCACTATGCTGGCGCCAAGCGAGACTTGAGCCAAGATACGCCAGATGCTATTTATAATAATATGGGCATTAATGACGCGAATACTGGTGTTAATCCCGAAGTGATGCGCCGTGATATCACAGATTGGCTTGAGGCAGCGCGGGCGGCTAGTGGTTCTCAGACTAAGATATATATGGTTGTGCCGTTTAATTTTGGCCGAGCCGAAAAGTACGCTAACTACCTAGGTGTCTATCGCCAGGGTGTGCAAGGCTATCTAGATAGCAACCCAGAAGATGGTCAGGTTTATGTGATTGATCTTGGTCGGGCTGGCTGGGAGGCGGTGCGCGATGGTAGCTGGGACGCCTTGCATCCGCATGTAGTTGGCTCGAAAAAGTTAGCAAAGATGATCCATGGTGAAGTGGAGCGGCTGACTGTTGAACCGCAGCCGGCGGTTGAACCAGAGCCCACAGAGCCGGCACTTAGTGGTTATGAGAAATTAGTTTTGCCATGGGCATTGCCGACTTACCTAAAGTCTGCAATTGCTTGGCTGGGTTTGTAGCTGATACAATTACATAGATGAAAGTTGATGACGAAAAAGCAATGATCAAGCTGGGCGAGCGCCTGGCGGAGCTAGTCACGGCGCCGGCTTTGATTGAGTTAACTGGTGATGTTGGAGCCGGCAAGACCACTTTGGTAAAAGGCTTGGCGCGTGGTTTGGGTGTGGTCGACGAGGTTACTAGCCCGAGTTTTACAATCAACAAGACGTACCAGTTTGCAAGCTCCGTTCTTGCAAAGGGTGAGGGCACGTTGTCACATTACGATTTTTACCGTCTTGAAGATGCGGGCATCATGAAGAATGAAATTATCGAGGTTCTGACTGATCCGGGCGCTATCGTGGTGGTAGAATGGGCTGGCGCAGTACAAGATGTGTTACTGACTGAGCGTATTAAGATCAATATAGCTTACAATAAAGATGGTAGCCGCACGGTTACGGCAAGTGGAGTGGAGCTATGAGGTTATTTTTGAAAACAGCCGATTCTAAATGTGAGGTCTGGCTGGATGATGTGCGCTATGAGTGGGAAGCTGGCCGCGAATTAGCGCGTGATTTGCTAAAGTTTCTGCATGAGTGCTTACAAAAACAAGCTGCAAGCTGGCCAGACCTAGATGGTATTGGGTTTTTCGAAGGCCCGGGTAGTTTTACGAGCCTGCGCATTGGCGCGACCGTGGCAAATACGCTGGCGGACTCCGAGGGGATTCCGATCGTGGGCGCTCGCGGTGACGATTGGTTGGGACAAGCTCGCCAAAAGCTTGCTGCACACGAAAACCAAAAACTGGTGCTACCATTTTATGGTGCTGAGGCTAATATAACTAAACCTAAAAAGTAGTATGTTGTAAATATAACAACATACTTAACTATTCCAAATCACGACAAAAAAGCATATAATAGGCCTAACCAGAAATGGTTTTTAAAGGTTAAATTTTAATACACTTATAGATTGATATCAGTGACATTCAGTAGTAGGGTGTCCGCAATTCTAGAGTAGGAAGGGCAAATATGATAGAAGCAATTATTGCTTTTGTGGTAGGTGCTGGTTTGGCAGGCGGTGGCGCAGTCGTTTATCGCCGTGTCAAGAAAAACCAGAGTGAAGAAAAACTTGACGGCTTGGTGTCTAAGGCCAAAAACGAAGCTAGCGACATTGTATTGAAGGCGAAAAACGACGCTAGCAAAATCACCGATGAGGCCAGGAAAGAAGAAAGCGAACACCGCAAAGAGTGGAAAAAAACTGAGCAGCGTCTGGCTGATCGCGAGACCAACCTCGATAAAAAGCTTGAGCAGCTCGACCAGCGGGCTGAAAAATTACGCAAGCAAGAGTCTGAGGTTGATGGCCTAAAAGACGAAATTCATAAGATTCGTGACAGGCAGCAGGAAAAATTAGAAAAAATCGCTGGCCTTAGCAAAGCTGACGCCAAGGATAAACTGTTGCAAATGACCGAGCGTGATATTAAGCACGACCTGGTGGGGTTAGTCGAAAAAGAGCAAAAGAACATGGCTGAAGACACCGACGAAGCGGCTCAAACGGTTCTACTAACTGCCATGGAGCGCATGAGCAGCGAGGTAACGGCCGATCGTACGGTAACAGCTCTTAAGCTGCCCGACGACGAAATGAAAGGCCGTATCATTGGTAAAGAAGGCCGCAATATCCAAGCTTTGCAGCGCGCTACGGGTGTAGATATTTTAGTCGATGATACACCTGGCATGGTGGTGCTAAGTTCGTTTGACCCAGTGCGTCGCCAGGTGGCACGGCTGAGCTTAGAGCGCCTTATGAAAGATGGCCGCATCAACCCGAGCTCAATTGAAGATGCCGTCGCTAAAGCCGAAAAAGAAATCGACAAGGAAGTCATCCGGGCTGGTGAAGATGCTGCCCGTGAGGTTGGTATTGTAGGCATCCCTAAAGAGATTGTGCACTTGCTGGGTGAACTAAAATTCCGCACCAGCTATGGCCAAAACGTGCTAATGCACAGCATCGAGATGGCTCACGTGGCGGGTATGATTGCCGAAGAGATTGGCGCCGATAAACGCATCGCTAAAACTGCCACCTTGCTACACGATATCGGCAAGGCCGTAACACACAAAATTGAAGGTAAGCACGCCGAGATCGGGGCTGAGCTGGCTCGTAAATACGGCATTGAAGAAGCTGTGGCGCACGCCATGGAGGCCCATCACGAAGATGTTGAGCCAACCACGCCTGAAGCAATTATCGTGAAGGTGGTAGATGCTATCAGCGCCGCCCGCCCGGGTGCGCGCAATGTTAGCGCCGAGAACTTTGCCGAACGTATGCGCGACTTAGAAAACATCGCCAACGGCTTTGATGGCATCGAAAAGTCCTACGCTATCAGCGCAGGCCGCGAGATTCGCGTGGTTGTGTCGCCAACTTCCATCGACGACCTGAGTGCTATCAAACTGGCGCGCGATATTGCTAACAAGATTGAATCGACCATGCAATATCCGGGTATTATCAAGGTAAATGTTATCCGCGAAACGCGGGCCATTGAATACGCCAAATAGCATAAGTAGCGCAACGAAGAGACTGGGCCCTAAATGCCTAGTCTCTTATGCTTATTGACTTACCTTAGCGGGGGGGGGGTATACTTAGTAGTAAGTAAAATGTGACTAGTGAGGTTGATATGAAGATAAAAATAAGTTTGCTCCAAAGAATAAAGTTCCTAACCGGCGCACTATGCGTGGTGGTGTTATTGCCACTAATAGCGTGGCTGGTCATCAGCCACCAGCCCAACGCTCACGCGGCCGCCCCTGACGCCACTGCCAACGACTTCACGTCGCTACAATCGGCCCTCGCCGCCGCCCCCAACGACGGCACGAATTACGACATTGAAATCACCGCTGACATCCCCATCACCGCGGCGCTGACGCTGCCGACCAACCAAAAAATCTCGCTCCATTCCGACGCCACGCGCCGCACGCTCCTGCGCGACCCGTCTTATACTGGCGCGCTCATCACGTCGCCGAACACGGCCGTGTCAACCTCGGAACTGACCATCACCAACCTTGTCCTTGACGGCAACAAAGCCAACGTCACCGCCGCGGCTTCGGCATCGATGATCCAGTTCGTCAGCGGCAGCAAGGCCACCCTCAACATCGGCAACGGCGCTATCCTGCGCAACGCCGCCATCGCCAGCGGCTACGGCGCAGCGGTCTATTCATACAGCAACACCAACATCTACGGCGACGCCATCATCGAAAACAACAGCGGCCAACACGGCGGTGCCATGGCGTTTCGCTCGGCGGCCGCTACCACGCCATACACCGTCAACATCCACGATGATGTCAAGATTCAGGATAACACCTCTACTTCGTATGGCGCCGGACTTTTGGTGTGGGGTCAAGCCACCACCATCAAAGTCAATGTTTATGGCCGCACAACTTTTCGGGGTAATACTGGTCGAACTGCTGGGTTAGGGGCGATTGGCTTGGTTGACTTGGATGTTTATGATGACGTGCTAGTAACCGAAAATACCAACACTGATAACGGTGGCATAATTGGGATTTGGAGTGATGCCGATGTGGAACCGCCCCACGTTAGTGTGCGCGACAATGTTAAAGTCATTAACAATGCATCCGGGGCTCACGGTGCCGGTCTCTATCTGCGGGCTGTAACTTGCGAAATGTCGGGCAATGTTGAAGTTAGCGACAACACAGCGGGAACTTACGGCGGCGGGGTAATTTTTTACGCCTGTGGCACGGGTTCGCGGCTGGACGGTAATGCGAAGATTTTGAATAATAAAGCAACATTTGGCGGTGGTCTGTATATAGTTAACTCTACGATGACGATTGGCGGTAATGCCGAAATCAGCGGCAATGTTGCGACGGGGCGCTTTATATCGGCCGATGGTCAGATGGGCGTTGGCGGGGTGGCGGTTGTTGGTGTGGCGGTTAACGTGACGATTACTGATAATGTCAAAATCACGCGCAATCGGGCCGAGGTGGGCAGCGGCGGCGGGATTGGGGTGTGGCGCAACGTGCCGAATCCGGCGCTGACGATTTCCGGCGCGGTGCAGATTACTGATAATTACTCGGCCGAAAATGGCGGCGGGATTTTTATCGAACCGCAACAAAACCAATCGATTGCGGCGACCGATTACGAAAAAATGACGGTCGGCCCGGGCGTGGTGTTCGCGCGCAACCGTGCGCAGGCGGCGTATCAGATTGCCGCAGCGGATATTCCTTTGCACGATGCGCAGATTGCGACGCGGTCGTTCACGGCGCCGTTTGGGTATGGGTATAATAATTATGATATCAACTATACTGGCGGCACGCAGGTTTTTGCGGCGCTGTTTGATGCCGCGGGCGGTTCGGCTGTTTCTGGTCAATTGGTGCCGGTGGGCGGTGCGGCCACGCGCCCGAGCGACCCTGCGCGGAGTGGCTATCGGTTCGTCGGGTGGTATTTGGGCGATAACCTGTATGATTTTGGGGCGGTTTTGATGGGGGATGTTTGGTTGGTGGCGAAGTGGGAGGTAATTCCACTAGCGCCAAATTCGGGTGTGCGCTAGTTATCCACAGAAAGCCTTGACATTTTAGGACGGGGTAGCGTAGAATTAGTGACGTATAGCACAAAAAACAAAAATAAGCAAAAACAAAAACAAACGTTTGTAGTGGTCGAGAGAGAGGATCACTATGACAAAAACAAAAAAATCAAAATAATATTATTCGACATCCGTAAGTGGATGTTTGTAACGGGAGCTTGCGCTTTGGTGGTCTTGGTCGCAGTAAGTGGGCTGGTAATGCTTAGGTGATACAGCGAGGCCGACGCCACATTGGCCCCAGACGGCACAACACCATCAAGCGTCACTTGCACCACGCCAGGGCCGCGCGGGCCAAGTTCTTGCTATGTTGACGCAAGTGCCATTGATTCCGGGCTGTCTGGCACCATCGGTTTTGATTTCAGCGGCTCCGCGCCCGCCGGAGAGGCCGATATTGTTTCTGGGTCTGTTACCGGCAGTGGCACTTTGGCGATTCCGAAAAGCATCAATGTGGATGGTAGCGGCACGATCAAGACTGTCACCAGAATGTGGCAAGGCGGGTTAAGCAACAGTAGCACATTTTCTGGTACGATAATCATTCCTAATACTGTGCAGACTATCAGGGACAGTGCTGTTGGGAGTGCCCAAAATATTTCAACAATTTTGTTTGAGGATGGAGGAACGGCTGCGTTGACGATTGACGCGGGTGCTTTTCATAGCTCCAAAGCCACCAATGTGGTTGAGTTTCCTGGTCGGCTAACTTATATGGGCAGCGGGGTTTTTAACTATTCAGCAATTACCGGCGTGATTTTTAACGAAGGGCCATATCCGCTCACACTAACACAAGGGGCTTTTACCAACACCACGGATCTAACTGGTGCTATCAACTTCCCGGCCAATCTTAACACGGTGGCGGCGGGTGCTTTTCATTCAGATGACGACTGCCAGTGGTTTACGCCTGGCCAAGATACTGCGATTGACACGGTGAAGTTCTTGGGCGATTCTATCACTGGGGTAGACAACGACGCGTTTAAATCTGGCGTGAAATTTATCACGACTTGCAACGCCAACGCGGCCAAAACAGCCGACATTCGGTTCTTGAAACGCGATGGTTCGACGACGGCGCACCAGGAAAACAATTTTGGTTGCGGCGCCTACGTTGACCAGCCAAGTGTGAGTGAAGCTGGGTATAAACTGCTGGGTTGGCACCTCAGGGCCGACCTTTCCGATGCGGCCTTGACCTTCCCGTGGACGCCATATGCGGGCGCAACTTTGGTGGAAAATCTGCCAGTGTACGGCGATTATACACCACTTGAAGAAGTCGACGTGGCTGTGCCGAAAACCAGTTTTGTGGTTGGTGAAAGTGTTAATGTCAGCGTATTTGCTAAGTATGGCGATGCTTCACGGGATGATGTCACTAATGCTTCTACCCCGACGATCACCTCGAAAGACACTGCTAGCGGCCAAGCAGATAATGTCTCTGGCACAAAAGTGACATTTACTCACGCCTCGGAGCACCAGATCTGTGCGACGTATGACGGCAGGACGGGCTGCGTAAATGTAGAAGTTAGAAGAGTTGGAGCGCCAGACACTGGCTTTATGGCCCAAGTTGGTAAGTTTGGTATTGGCCTGGCCGTTGCAGCGGCAGTGGCGGTAGCGTTCGCCTTTGCGCTAAAAAGAAAACCCAGGCGCAAGATGGGCTTGGGCGGCAAATAAAAAGACAACAGGCTAGAAAAGCATATAAAAACACCTATCATTTAGATAGGTGTTTTTGCGATCTTTATCTGGTACCTCCGGCAGGACTCGAACCTGCGACACGTGGGATAGAAGCCCACTGCTCTAATCCGCTGAGCTACGGAGGCTCGTTGGACCAGACATATCGTTGGAGGTTGCTAAACTTGGTGCGGGTGACCGGAATCGAACCGGTAGCGCCTGCTTGGAAGGCAGGCATATTAGCCGTTATACGACACCCGCCTGCAAGCAACACCCAACAAGCACTGAATCTACAGCTTGCGTACATTGTAGCACAAGCGTAATGATTTGTCAAGATGCTGGTGCGGGTACGGGGAGTCGGACCCCGGTCTTATGCTTGGGAAGCACACATAATAGCCGTTATACGATACCCGCTTCACTTAATTTTATCATGTGCGACGCTAAACGTAGATAATTTCGACACCCGACATGGTCATGCTGCCGGTGATGGTGACGGTTTTCCCGCTTCCTTTGTCGACAAAGCGCGGTGTGTTCTTTTCGTTAACGCCCGACATAGTGTTGCTTACGCTATCAACCACGCGCCAGTTTTTGGGTATATAAAGTTCAAAACCCGACATAAAACCGTTGACTTCGATGATGGCCGAATCGCCCTTAACTTTGGCGTTGTCGAAATAGGCTTTGATTGAGCCGAGGCGGCAGTTCAAAACAGCGCGCTGGAAATCTTCGGTGTTAATGTATTTGATGGTTGCGCCCATGTTGACATCTACGAACACTTCGCTGTCGTCGTCTTGATTGATAACATTTTCGTACTTGTCTGGATTGTGGCGGTCGAAGTGAGTGTGGCCGTCGTGATATGCGTGGAGATGCTTACTAGGCCGGCTACGATGGAATAATACGCTAAACGCGATAGATAGCAAAATCGCCGCACCCCACATCCACAAAACTTGTTGGGTGTTCATCGAAAACGGTAGCCAATCTGTTTGGTAATTAGCGATTGTTAGCAGTCCGGCGACTGACCCAAAAGTGAAAAACCACACACGACCAATTGCTGTTGCAATGCCGAACGCCACCAAAAATGTGGCTAGCACTAACCACCAGGGGTTAACGGCAAAAGTGTAGACATCGAATGCTTGCACGCCAAGTATGCCAGCTGCGACTAACAATAGCACACCCCAAAAGATTCGGGCGCCTAGGTTTGGGCGATGTATGGCCTTATTGTTGATATTATGTCTTGCCGCACGTTGCACAGCGCGGCTCTTTGCTCGTGCGTCCATCTCGTCTTCAACGACTTTTGCGGCTTCTTCGGGGCTTTTGCCCTCAAACTTTTTGCGGTACTCTTCTGGACCTTCGGTGACAAGACGCGCAAATTTTCGTGCTGCGCCATCTTCTTTTTTAGTTTTACTCATTTTTAAACCCTTTCGTTTAACTTATCCTTCAATTGCTTAAAATAACTGCGCGAAACATTAACTTGCTTGTGGCTGCTGCGAAATTGCACGGTGCTGGGGCCGGTCAGGTTGCGGGTGATGGCTAAAATATACTTAGTGCCGAGCACCACCGATTTACCGGCTCGCACAAAGCTGCTAGGCAAACTATCTTCGAGCTCGTATAATTTTTGCTTAGATTCGAAAATGTCGCTTGGCGTGTGCGCAAAGGTTTTGCCGTCGACCGCTTCAAAAAACAGCACGGCTTCGGGCGACAAATAATATTCTTTGCCATCTTTCAAAAGTGCTAGCTTGCGGTTTTTGCTCAGGGCGTCCAAAATCGCGGTTTGAACCTTGACCGCTTCGCCATCAATGTCACGGCAGCGAATGATGACTTCGGGCTCGCTAATTTTATCGTCAGTTTCGATACGGATTTTCATGCAATTTATCCTACGTTACTTATATATTAACAGCTTTACGTCGTCTAGCAAAAACCGCTGAGTGGTCAAAACTTGGGTTTATGTGGTAAAATATGCAGGCGTGGCGAGCGTGGCTTAGCTGGTTAAAGCATCGGGTTGTGGTTCCGAGGATCGTGGGTTCGAATCCCATCGCTCGCCCCAAAACCAGATGACAATCTTCATGGTTACTATCTGGTTTCAGCATGATATGATTATCTTGATATATGAAACCTAAAAAGCAAACGTCCGAACGACAAAGAATCGGCCAAAGAGTCGGCCTAGTTAGTCTTTTTTTGAGCATTGTTCTATCAGCAGCTAAGTTTATCATTGGCGCGCTCAGCAATAGCATTGCCGTCATGGCTGATGCTTTCAATAATTTGACTGATTGCGTGTCGGCTATCGCTAGCTTTTTGGGATTTCGCTTGGCACATCATCGCGATCAGAACCACCCTTACGGCCACGGTCGCATGGAATATGTGGCGGGTCTGACGGTTTCGATGGTAATTATCGTGACGGCCTTTAGCGTAGGCGAGGCAGCGATTCGTCGGCTGGTTAGCCCAGAGCCGGTTGATGCCTCATCGGTTGCGCTAACAGTGTGCGTTGTGGCCATAGCTGTAAAAATTGGTATGGCGGTTTTTGTAAAACTTAGCAATCGCAAAGTGCACTCGCAGACTTTGGCAGCAGCAGCGCGTGATAATATCTCTGATACGTTGGCCACGTCGGTGGCTTTGTTGTCGTTGTTACTGGCGCCACACACGGATTTACCAGTGGACGGTCTACTGGGTATCGTAGTGTCGGCCTTTATCCTGTATTCTGGTATCAAGTCATTTCTTGATAACTTGGAGCTGATTTTGGGCAAAGGATTGACACCTAAAGAAGCCCGTGAAATTCGGGCCATTTTAGGTGATTATGATATCGTTGAATATGCTACCGATCTAGACGTGCACGACTATGGACCTGAGTCGAAGATTCTGCTAGCTAAGGTGCATCTGGCTAAAAGCCCGCATAGTAAAGAGTTTAAAAACGAAATGATGCGCATTAAGCGCGAAATCAATAAGGGGTTTGGCTTTGACGAAACAATTATTTATTGGCCTCCAGCTTTCCATGAGGCTGATGGTGACAGCGCTAAATCCCGGTGAGCGTTTCGATATGAGCGCCTAGCGAATTTAGGCGATTAGCTAGATCTTCGTAGCCGCGATTTATAGAATAGACATTACGCAAGATAGATTCACCGGGAGCGGCCAGCATGCCAAGCATAATAACAATTGCTGGGCGCAGAGCCGGTGGTGCAATAATTTCGGCTGGTCGCCAGTTGGTCGGCCCTTCAATTATTGCTCGATGGACGTCTAGAAGCTGCACGCTGACGTTAAGTTTAGACAGCTCTGTTAAGTATATGGCGCGATTTTCAAACACCCAGTCATGCAGGAGCGTTTGGCCATTAGCCGAAGCGGCTACTACGGCGAAGAACGGCAGGTTATCTATATTCAGGCCAGGAAACGGCATGGGCGCAACCTTGTCTTTGGGCTCCACTAGATCACTCTTTTTGATAGTTAGGTCAACTAGGCGAGTGTGCTTATTGTGCGCCATGTACTCGCTAGAAAGCTCGAATTTCAGCCCCATGCTGCGTAGGGTCTCAAGTTCTATCTCGAGGAATTCAATCGGCGCACGCTTGATGGTAATTTCTGAATGGGTCACGATGCCAGCGGCTATAAAGCTCATAGCCTCAATCGGGTCTTCGCTTGGCCAATACTCAACCACCTCGTCGATTTCGGGTTTGCCGTGCACCTTGAGCGTAGTTGTGCCAACCCCTTCAACTTTCACGCCAAGTTTTTCTAGGTAAAAACAAACGTCCTGCACCATGTAGTTACTACTGGCGCCGCGAATGGTAGTAACGCCGTCATGTAAGGCAGCGGCCATCAGTACATTTTCAGTCACGGTATCGCCGCGCTCGCTCAGTACTACATTTACTTCGCCTGGCTCAATAGGCTTAACGCGACAGCCGTAATAGTCGCCGCAATGTGAGTTGAGCGATAGGCCAAACTGTTCCAGGCCTTGCAAGTGCGGCTCGACAGTGCGCTTGCCCAGGTGGCATCCACCAGCGTGAGGCAAGTTAAAGTTGCGCGCCAAGTGAATCAGCGGCCCCATCAGCATAATAACGCTGCGAGTGCGCAGGGCAGCCTCGGTGTCTAGCTTGCTGAGTTGTAACCTCTTGGGCGTACTTATCTCAAGGTCTTTTTCGTCATCGCCAATCCAGCGGACTTTGACTCCAATACTTTCTAGCACTTCAATAATACGGTAAACTTCTTCAATTTTGGCCACCCGCCTAAGAGTAGTTTTGCCACGATTGAGTAGTGATGCACACAGCAAGCCTACGGCGGCGTTTTTGCTGGTGTTAACATTGATGGCACCATGCAGTTCTCGGCCACCGTTAATTTTAAAGCTTACTGTGCCGGCCTGATTAACGGACAGGATTGTGCTATCTAGCACATCGCTTAACTTAGCAATCATATCAAGGCTGATATTTTGCTTACCCTTTTCGATACGGTTAATTGCGCTCTGCGAAGTACCAAGCTTTTTCGCCAGCTCGGCCTGAGTCAAGCCACGGTCCTGCCGTATCTCTTGAATTAGGTCGCCAATCTCTACTTTGTAGTCTTCTGTATCCATGGTTTATAGTTCTCGCAAATCTCTGAAAAATATACCACATATGATATAAGGATGTCTATAGTTTTTCGTGTTAAAATGTAACTGTGGATAAGATTTTTGAACTAATTAAAGCCGAAGAACAGCGCCAGCATAGTGGGCTGGAGCTAATTCCGAGCGAGAACTATGTGAGCCGCGCGGTTTTAGACGCCATGGGTTCAGTGCTAACTAACAAATACAGCGAAGGTTACCCTGGTAAGCGCTATTATGGAGGCCAAGAAAACACCGACCAAGTGGAGATGCTAGCTATAGAGCGCGCCAAAAAGTTATTCGGTGCCGATCACGCTAATGTGCAGCCGCACTCAGGCGCTAACGCTAATGAAGCGGTCTATTACGCGTGGTTAGGGCCAGGTGACACGGTGTTAGCTATGGACCTCGGCCATGGTGGCCACTTAACACACGGTGCACCAGTTACGCGCAGCGCCAACATCTATAATTTTGTGCGCTACAAAATGAAAGATATCGAAACTGGCGAGATTGACTATGACGAGTTGGAGCGCTTGGCGCTGAAGCATAAACCTAAGATTATTTTGGCTGGCTTTAGCGCCTACCCGCGCGATCTGGACTACGACCGCATGGCCGAGATTGGGGCGCGCGTTGGCGCACTGATGGTAGCCGACATGGCGCATATTGCGGGCTTGATTGCGGCTGGCGTGCTGCCCAACCCGCTAGAGCATGGTTTTCATGTTATTACTACCACCACGCACAAAACTTTGCGCGGGCCGCGTGGCGGGTTGATCTTGAGCCGCGGTAAAATAAGCAACCCACTCAAAAAACCCGACCATACCATCGAAAACATTCCAACTTTGATTGACCGCGCGGTTTTCCCGGGCACGCAGGGCGGGCCGCTCATGCATGTGATTGCCGCCAAGGCTGTGGCGTTCGGCGAGGCTCTGCAGCCCGAGTTCCGCAGCTATGCTCAGCAAGTGGTTAAAAATGCCGCTGTGCTGGCTGATGAACTAAGAAAACGCGGCTTTAAGTTGGTTACGGGTGGCACATCGAACCACCTGATTCTAGCCGATGTCTACAAGAGCTTTGGAATTGATGGCAAGGAGGCCGAGGTAGCGCTCGACGAGGTTGGTCTAACGCTCAATGCTAACGCTGTGCCTGATGATGAACTACCGCCATTCAAGCCTTCGGGCATTCGCCTGGGCACACCGGCTGTCACCACGCGCGGGCTGAAAGAATCCGATATGGTGCAATTGGCCGAGTGGATAAAACAGACCATCGACAATCGCCACAATGCACACGTGTTATCAAAGCTACGACAAGAAGTCGAAGTTTTTGCGGAGCGGTTTCCACTGCCTAGTGATCGGTCCTAGCAAAACAAATACCACCCGTAAAGGTGGCTATTAGTTGTGGAGGGCCAGGAGGGACTTGAACCCTCGACACCCTGCTTAAGAGGCAGGTGCTCTAACCAGCTGAGCTACTGGCCCACATTAAGTATTTATAGTACCACTCAACCTAGGGTTTTGCAACCCACTGTTCTATTATACTGCGTGTAATAGAACGTGTTCTCGGAAAACTACGAGCAAGCTCGTGTTCTCTCTCGAACACTTCTATTATATCAAAAAATATCGGTATTGTCAATACTCAGTAAATGTGTTAGGATGGTTAGGGTAAAAGAAAATGACTACAAATTCTAAAACTTATAAAACTACCACCTCGACAGATGAGCTTATCAAGCGAGTCGCTGCCTTGGATGCCCTAAAACAGCATGATACGGCAGATAAGGAAGCCTTGACCACTTTTCATGTTGATGGGCTAGGTAAGTCAATTGTGTCGGGATATGAATCTTTGCGTAATGCTGCCGAATATACTGAAAGCCACACTTTATTTCAGCGTGCCATGGTGCGTTTTTTTGTGCGCAACTTTCACAGCGCGAACGCTAAGCGAATTGATAGCCTAGCTAAAGAACTGGTGGTCGAGCTAACACTCTCAGGCTATATCGAAAACGATTCTGTCACCGAAAAGAAGATGGACCAAATTAAAGAGCTAGCCAAAACTTACTGGGATTTTTACAGCCGTCACAGGCAGTCGCGCAGTATAGACATGAAGGCCTATGTGTTTGGCCCACTGGCGGCCAGGGTTGAAGATGTGCTCTTCCCATACAACAAAGGCTTCACGATGGTGCAATTTGCCTATGAGTACTTTGCTAAGAGATACGAAGGGGAGTTGTCTAAGTCGCTTGATAAGCGCCGAGCTCACTTGACGCTACTAATTGCTACGGCTATGGCACTGATCAAGCCGACCGAAGGTGCAATTCGTCACGATATATTATCGCGCTACCGAGTTTCGATTAAAAATGACTCTGAATATATTGCCATGAACCGTGAGCTAGACGGTATTTTTGAGGATCGGCGTACTAAGCGCGTGGTGCGCAAAGTATCTAATCGCTGTACGCCATTTAGGGTCTTGCTGCGCCAAGTCGAGAAAACTGGCGACATCAGTAATATTCAGGGCGATAAAGAGCGTTTTATGACGGAATGTGGCTGGACGATTAAGGAGGTTTATGAGGAAACTGGCAGGGCGGTTCGTTCGGGTATTGTCAAAAGCATCGTTTTTCTTATTATCACCAAGATGGTCATTGGCATAGCTATAGAAGTGCCTTACGACCTGGTTGTGGAAGATAAGATAATTTGGTTGCCGCTGATCATCAACCTGCTATTCCCGCCAGTCTATATGTTTATGCTTAGTCTAACGCTGGTCTTGCCAGGTGAACACAATACCAAACTACTGGAGAACCAAATTGAAGAAGTCTTGTATGAAACAGACGAAGACATGGTGCTCAATCGGTCTGATAAAAACGACAGCGTGTTTAGCTCAACTAATTACGGCGCGGTGTTCAACTTTTTCTACTGGCTGTTTTTCATTGCAATTGTTGCTCTGACATCTTGGGGACTGGTGTCGCTGGGCTTTAGCTGGCCGGCCTTTATCATCTTTTTCATATTTGTTTCGACGGCGTCGTTCTTGGCTTTCCGCTTGAGCCGCTTAGTGCGCGAAGTCGAAGCTCGCGGCGAAAACAATCAGTCAATCGGCCAGTCGATGCGGGACTTCTTATACATGCCGTTCGTAGTTATCGGCCAATGGGTTTCCGAAAAGTACGCCAAAATTAACCTA
Organism: Candidatus Nomurabacteria bacterium; assembly: GCA_031257295.1. Lineage (GTDB taxonomy): Bacteria > Patescibacteriota > Saccharimonadia > Saccharimonadales > Saccharimonadaceae > JAIROX01. The sequence goes on from JAIROX010000001.1 coordinate 223,967, forward strand.
GTGTCAAACCTGTTAGATATTTTTGTCGAACTGCCCATGAAAGACCTACTGCGCGCCGTGCGGCGTTGGAACGGCTTTTTATCGTCTAAAAAAGACGAATTGTAACCTTGTTATAATCTCAAGCTAGGGCTATAATTAGGGTATTAATAGGAGACTTATAATGAAAAAATTACCGCAACCATTTATCGTGGCTTTGAACACGGTGTCACTTAGTTTGGCTGGAGTTTTGAGCGTGTTTAGCGTTCTTACGGCCGCTGCTAACTTTACAAAAGGCGAGTGGCTATTCACCAGTCCATATTTTAATGGTCTGACGAACATACCGCTAACGCTAGTGTTGTCCGTCGCGGCTGTTCTGTTTGCCGTCATTGCTACCATTACTTTGAAGAAAATAACTGACGCCGACATACTGAAGAAGGCTTATAGTATTGTGGCTGTGGTTGCAATCACGGCTACTGTTATCGCTCTATCTGCTGCTCTATCTGCCGTCTTACTATCTCTGTTGACGGTAGGTGTCGAAGGTAATGACCAGGGTGCTATCTGGCTATCTGGTTTCTTGCCGGCTATGATCGTAGCTGTTATAACCACTGGTTTGGCTTTACTAGCTAAGGCGGTAGCTTGTGGTAAGATTAGTATTCTGCCAGTTGTTACCTATGCGGTTTTAGGTATTGCCAGCTTTTCGTTGCTGCTTTGGATCATCTCCGACCTGGTGTATCTATACTCAGACAACGATGCATCTGAGTATTCAAGGTTGAAAGACCGACTATATGAATATAAGGATTCATTCTAGGAGGACGTATGGCAGATTCACTATTTGATAAGAAGAAAGACGTTAAGGAAAAATCATTATTCGATACTCCGAAACAACCAGAAAAAACAGGCATTTTCTCTAAGCCAGACGGTACTGCAAAACCGGTCGCGCCAAAAGCTAGCGAGCCTGCTGCGGTGTCCGGTGGGGCCAAGGCTCCAGTAGCCAAGAAAAAGCCTGTCAAAAAGATCATCGCTATCATTGCTGCGGCGCTAGTGGGTGCGGGCCTGGTTACAGCTGGTGTTGTCTTTGCTGTTTGGTACAACTCGCCAGAAACAGTTTTTCGGCAGTCTTTATCCAAACTGGTCAACACTAGCGACCTGAAGGTTAACGGCAGCTTTTCGTTCCCTACATGGTCTAGCTCGGATAGTAAGTATACTACTAGCACAGCCAAATTCGACATAGCCGTGTTAGAAAAAGGTGATGATGCTAAACTGTCTTTTGGCTTAGACTATAAGTATAAGCACAGAAAATATACCTCATCAAGGTATGAGTATACTTGTGGTTCCAAAAAATACGACAGTTTTAGTGATGCTTATAAAGACTGCAAGTCTAATTATAAGTCCAAGTATACGCCTGGTAAGTACGAAGATACTACCGATACCTACAAGCTATCGGCCGACGCCGTTAAAGTGGGCGACAATTACTACGCTAAGGTGAATCTAAACGATATCAAGGTTGGCGGCGAGGAGTTGCCCAAGGAGGTCAAAGAGTATAGCAACAAGTGGTATCACGTTTCTAGAGAGTTCCTGGACAAGAAACTTGAAGACAGCAGCGACAAGGCTAAGGACATCTCTAAATGCACCGAAGGTGTTTTGAAAGGTAGCCGCCAGTCTCTGTCACAAGATATTTTGGATATAACTACGTCAGGTGATAGCGCGCTATTGAAGGCCGAAGCAGGAGATAGCAACGGCGGCGAAGTAGATTATAAAATCACGATATCGACCAACGTGGATAGGTACGTTAATTCAATTAAAAAGCTCTACAAACTTGAACTGGTTAAAAAGCTGCTGGCTTGCGATGATGGCTACAGAGATAAGGTTGATGAGGCTTACAATGGACTGATTGAGTCTTACGATAAGCTAAGCGATACTGACAAAGAACAGAGTTCAGATAGCTTGAAAAGGTACCTGCCACGCATCACTTTGACCATCAACAAGTCTAGCCGTGAGATCACAAAAATTACCGTCAAGAGCAATTCCAAAACCTCAAGTAGTAGCAAGTTTTCTGTAACGCTAAACCTTAAGTATGACACCCAAAAAGATGACAGTATCAAAGCTCCATCGAAGTACACAACCATAGACGACAAATTCTTGAAGGACAAGGGCGTCGATACTAAAGATATCAGCTTGCCAAAAAGCTTGTCAATTTAAGACTAGGTGCCAAAATAAAAAGGCTGCGCAATTTGCGTGGCCTTTTTGTAACCATAACTGGTATAATAGAGGCACCATGCCAACAAGACACCAGGTCTCAAAGCCAGTTGCTGCTATTATTGCGCTTGTTGTTGTGGTTGCGACCATAGCAACTGCTTACCTTTTCTACAGAAATGCTAGGTATAATATCGAGAACGTTTCGATAGAGGCCGTCAGTACGATCGCTCTAACTATTGAGCCTAGCACCGTGCGAGCCTTGCACGGTAATTATGAGAAAGATAAAAATAACCCAGTTTATAAAGAACAAAAAGCGTTGTTTAAGAAAATCACTGATGTAAATGACGAGTTTGTTTTCTTATATTTGATGGGAGTGAACAAAAGTCATGAACTATTTTTCTATATTGATTCTGACGATGGCCCCGAACAGGCTCTGCCGGGTGAGATTTATGACACTCCCACCACTAAAATGTGGAAGGCAATTGACACTGGCGCTAGCCAGTTTGACGACTTGTATGATGGTGAGGACACTGATGACTGGGGCACCTGGATTTCCGCTTACGCCCCTGTTAAAGACGAAAATGGTAAGGTGATTGCCTTGCTGGGTATTGATATAGACCAGGATAAATATCTGGCCAACATTATTATCGAGACTTCGCCACCTATCTTGATTTTCTTGGTTTTTGCCGGTATCTTGCTAACATATCGTCATAATACCAAGAAGACCTTGCGGCAAGTTGAGCGTGAAAAAGAGCTGCTGTCAGTGGCATCTCATGAAGTCCGCAGCCCATTGATTAGCATTAAGTGGGTGCTAGACGACCTGCTAGAGCGCACCGACGGTCTACCCGAGGGCGCTAGGAAAACTCTCAAGGCTGTTGATGACAACGCCGCTAAGGTGATTGCGAGCATTAATGGCATTTTGAGCAGTACACCAACCTGGGGCAGCGGCCATAAAGGCAACGACGATATTAACATGCGTGAGCTGTTCCAGGATATTGCTGAGACATTGGCGCTGGTGGCCAAGGAGCACAAAGTTTGGATCCACCTGGGTGACAGCTTAACAGGTGATATAGTTTTGAAGGGGGATAAGCAGAGCTTAAATCATGCTTTCTACAACATCGTTAACAATGCACTTAAATATGCCTACCCTGACACTGAGGTTGTGATTAAGTATGCTAAGCTCGACAAGTATCATCAGTTCAGAATTATTGACCATGGCCCAGGCGTTAAGCCTGAAGATAGAGATAAGATTTTTCAGGGGTTATACCGCACCGAAGAGGCCATAAACTCTAAGCAGCCTGGCACGGGCCTGGGGTTGTATTTTGTAAAACGAATTATCGACGACCATGGTGGCAAAATTTACGTTGATCCAGACTACACAGACGGCACAGCTTTTGTGGTGGAGCTACCTTAAATAAAAAAATCACCAAACCGGCAGGCGTGGTGACCATGCTCACATTGTAGCATACTGTTTATGTTTTGTCAATATCTGGTACTTAATTTTACCTGGTATGCCCGGCAGGATTCGAACCTGCGACCCCTTGGTTCGAAGCCAAGTACTCTAATCCGCTGAGCTACGGGCACATGTAGAGTTATTTTAACACTTTACGCCGAGTTTTGCTAGCTCGCTCGTTAATTGGCTGGGTGATTTAAAGTCTATAGCATACATACCTAAGCCACGTGCTGCGGCGGTGTTGGCGGCTTTGTCGTCGATAAACACCGTAGCTTCTGGCTTGACGCCAAGTCGGCTGAGCGCATATTGATAAATCTCGGGTTGAGGCTTTATCATGCCAAGCTCGTGGGACAAAAACATCCGGTCGAACAGCTTATCAATGCCGTGTTGTTCTATGTAAGGAAGGGTAGACTGAGTGGAGTTGGATAATAGCGCGGTTTGATAGCGTTCGTGCAACTTAGCAATGATATTTACTACTGGTGAATTTAACTTTGGCGCCTGGCTGATGCGTTCCAAAATAAAGTCTGAGTCGTATTTGGTGAGTCGGCTAAGATGGGTTAAGTATTCTTCACGCGTTAGCCGGCCGGCGCAACGTTCGTCATCAATATGCTGAATCTCTTTGTCGTCGGCTAAACCGATTTCGGTTAGCCACGCCAACAAACCATCGCCGCGAACCACGCCATAAAAGTCGAAAATGATAGTTGTGATGTTTGTCATAAATTCTTGGTATGCCCGAGACGATTTGAACGTCCGACCTTTGGTACCGGAAACCAACGCTCTATCCAGCTGAGCTACGGGCACACATAAGGCCATAATACCACTTTATATGCTACAATAACAGATATGCAAGAAAATGTTTTGATATCTAAGTTGACTACTATGCGCCTGGGCGGGCCGGCTAGGTATGTGCAGGAAGTTACCGAGCCCAAACAAGTGGCCGAAGCTTACGATTTTGCCAGAAAGAACAGCCTGCCGGTTTATGTGTTGGGCTATGGTAGCAATGTGATTGGTCGTGACGAAGGTTTCGACGGTTTAGTGTTGGTCAATAAGCTAAAAGGTGTCGAGACCGTTAGCGAGACGGGTGACGAAGTGGTGATTAAAGCAGCTTCTGGCGAAATGCTAGACGACCTATGTGGCTTTACGGCCGAGCGTGGTTACACCGGTATTGAGGCCATGAGCGCTATCCCAGGCACGGTGGGCGCAGCGCCGGTGCAAAATGTCGGAGCGTACGGCCAAGAAATTGCAAACGTGCTGGTGGGCGTTAGCGCCTACGACACTTCGCAAGGTCGCACCTTGTGGATTGATGCGGCGGATTGCCAGCTGGGCTATCGGCGGAGTATTTTTAACACGACAGAATTTGGGCGGTATTTCATCACGGCCGTGACTATCAAGTTGCGTAAGGGCCAGCTGCGGCCACCTTTTTATATTTCACTGCAAGCTTTTGTCGAGCAGAACGGTTTGACGGATTTTAGCCCGATGGCGATTCGCCAGGCCGTGACGGCGGTGCGGGCTGGTAAGCTGCCCGACCCAAAGCAGATTGCTAGCAGCGGCTCGTTTTTCAAAAATGTGGTGGTAGATGATGCGACGGCAGCTAAAATGCAGCGCGAAGGTGTGCGGACTTATGAAGAAGGCGGTCGCAACACTGTGCCGAGTGGTTGGCTGATTGAACAGACTGGGCTAAAGGGCAAAGAGTTCCACGGCATGCGAGTTAGCGATAAGGCGGCGTTAATTTTGATTAACGAATCAGCGCATAGTTACGCTGATCTAGCGGCAGCTCGGCAAGAAATCAGCGACGCAGTTTATAAGAAGTTCGGTTTTCGGCTAGAACAAGAGCCGGTGGAATTAGCATGAAAGAACTAGATGGCGCTGAACTAGTTGATTTTATTAAGGAACGACAAGCGCACCAGGTGCGTGGCTTGCGCCAGACGCACGGTATCGTACCCAAGTTGCTGATTTTGCGCGACTCGGATAACCCTGTGATTGAAAGGTATGTGGGGCTAAAAAAGCGCTACGGCGAAGAAATCGGCGTCGAGGTGGAAGATGAAGTTTTGCAAGGCCATTTCTTGCAAGAACGGAGCTTGCAAGACAGGATCGAGCAAGCAAACGACGACGATTCTATCCACGGCATCATTGTGCAACTTCCCTTGCAAGAACGGAGCTTGCAAAAAGTGGACGAGGTTTTGAGCAAGATTGCACCAGCCAAGGACGTTGACGGGCTGGCCGCTTTTGCAAGAACGGAGCTTGCAAAGAGTGGGTTTATTTCGGCGACAGCTACGGCGATTGATTGGTTGCTCAGCGGTTACAACATTGACCTGCGTGGTAAGCGAATCGCCATTGTGGGGCAGGGCCGGCTGGTTGGCGCGCCGCTCACTAAGCTATGGCAAGATGAATATGATGTGCGCGGTTTTGATATCAGTGATGCTGATGACCTGGCAGGTGAACTCACAAGGTACGACCTTGTGGTTTCGGCGACGGGTGTGCCGGGATTACTTAAACCTAACATGATCAAGGAAGGTGCTGTGGTTGTAGATGCTGGCACGGCCAGCGAAGGCGGCGTGCTAAAAGGCGACGCCAGTGACGAGCTGCGCGCCAGGCGAGACATAACTATTACACCCAAGATAGGCGGCGTTGGGCCACTTACCGTAGCGGTGTTGTTCGACCACGTGATCCGGGCTGCTATTGACAAGACAAAGAAAGTGTGATATACTGATACTAATCGATGTGAATCGGGCAAGTTCAGTGTTGCTCGATGACTTCTTTAACTTTTGCTACCACTTGGCGCGGTGTTAGCTCAGCTTTTAAGATATATCCAGATATGCCTAGGCTTTCGAGTTCCTTTGATTTTTCCTCTTTACCGGTATTGGTCAGGACAATCACTGGTATATCTTTGCCCCAGTCGTGAGCGCGAATTTCGGCCAAAGCTTCATCACCGTTCATTTCGGGCATCTGAATATCAAGCAAGATAATATCTGGCGAGAAGTCTTTGACTAGTTCAATACCGGCTTTGCCGTTCGAGGCCAGTTCGGTGTTCAACCCTTCAGCCTCAAACTTTATACGATACATTTGGGAAATCGTAGGATCATCTTCGATAATGGCGATTTTTATCTGTTCAACCATAAGTGCTTTAATAATAAGCTATTGTAGCCGAAAAGTAAACTTACGTGCGCCACTGTGGTAAAATATGTTTTAGGAAGTTAGTCAATTGCTATGAAGAAGAAAAGCCATAATGACGGTGGGCTTGAAATTGAAACGATTGTTTATGATGGTCAAGATGAATACGCCACGTTGGAGGCCAGCGCGCGCGTAGTAACAGACATGCGCCGAGCGGTTGACATTAACGAAGAGTTTGTCGAAAAAGGCCAAACAATTACACCAGAATGTAACCCCGGGCTAGGCTATATCTTGTCGGTGGCACCAGGTGTAGCGGCTTGGATGGCCTCGGCTAAGATCTCGCCGTCTTTAGCGCTTGACCCATTTTATATGCCTGGGCAAGCCACGGTTGGCTCGATTTTTAAAGTTGATAGTGCGTCGGCTGAGTGGTTAACTAATAAGCCGCTGTGTATCGCTCTTAGGTATCGCGCTAAAATAGAAACCGAACTGTCTCTCGAGCACTACCTGGCGCAGCCAAAGGGCGCAAAAGTAAATAGCCTGGTTTTGGCGGCAGGCCGGGGCAGATATCCGCTATTAGCGGCCGCTGAAGCTAAAAAAGCTGGCTGTGAACCGCACTTGACCTTTGTGGATATCGATAAAAAAGCCTTGCATCAGATTCGGGCTTTAGCTAACGATTGCGACTACCAAGATATCAGCCTGGTGGATCGTGACATTTTAGACCTAAAAGGTTTTCGTTATCAAAATAGCCTGTCGCGCGCTTTAAGGCGTCTAGCAACTGGCAGCTGGCCGCTTGATACCCCAGAAGAGGTCAGACCGCGGTACTACGATATCGTAAGTGGTATTGGGATTAGCATGTACATTGAAGACAGCGTGTGGCAATACCCTCTACCGCATAAGGTGCTAGGCCGAGAGTCGGCCAAAAAAGCCGGTGTAGAGCAGCTGCTTGGGCAAATGTGGCGGCATGTTAAGCCGGGCGGTATCATGCTGGTGGATGCAATTAACCAAGGCGAGCCGGATAATTTCGTTGGTCTACAATTAAAAACTATCCAGACAATTGGTTGGAAAGAAATGCAACAGCGCAGCCCTGAACAGGTGCAAAGATTGATCAGCCGAGCTGGTATAGAGCCAGCCAAGATCACGCGCCACGCCGACCCGACTGGGTTTTTCAGTGTCTATAAGCTACAAAAACCGCAAGCGTGATACAATAGAAGTAAATGTTGTGGGCAGAACGTTCGATTCTTTTGGTGGCTGCGACTGTGGCGGTTGTTATTGGTTTGGTTGCTTTATTTCAGCGTGGATCTTTCTTAAGGTCTCTGTTTTTCTTTATCTCTAATATGGCCTGTGCTGTGTGGTCGGCGGGTATTGCTGTATTTTTGTCAGTTAGCGACGAGGGCGCACTAGTGAGTGCTGCTCAAGTTTACTACATAGCTGCGGCAGTTATTGCTTGGTCTCTAGTGCCGTTATCGTATGTGTTTTTTCAGTCTCGCAAAGACGTAGCTGTACCGGCATTTATGACTGCCTTACCTCTAGCCTATATCATCGTGATGATATTATGGCGGCCGGGCAGCTTGATATCTTCGGTTAGCGTTGGCGAGCATAACTCCGTGACAATTGATTCTATGGGGTACGCCGTGTATAGCTTATATTTTGTGGCCTGTTGTTCGGTGGCGGCCTATTTCTTGTATCGGGAAGCCAAAGATACTAAAGATCGAGCCTTGAGGCGCCAGATTTATTATATTTTGGGCGCTTATGCGGTAGATTTTGTGATTGGTGTAACGTTTAATCTGATCATGCCGTGGCTTGGAAATTACAGTCTAATCTGGATCGGCCCGATCAATATCCTGGTGCTGGCTATTATGTTTTACTGGGCTATTATCCACTATAAACTGTTTGACTTTAAGGAGCTGGCTATCAGAGCCATGTCCTACATCATGGTCGTGGCAGCTGTGGCGGTGGTTTACCTGATTGTTTTTGGCTTCGCCGCAAACATGATTGGTGCAGGTGATGTGAGCTGGGAGCTGAATGCACTAAATGCCATCATGATAGCTGTCGTAGTGATGTTGCTACCGTTGATAAATAAAATTAACTACCACTTAGATAAGATCTTCCACCCAGATGGCTACCGCTTAGATAATATCATATCGAAGCTTAATCGAGTGATTATTAAAAATCACGACACAAAGCAGCTACTAGTGCATAGTGCTCGGTTGGTCAACAACGCTCTGGGTACACGCTTTGTGAGCTTTGCCACATTGCGTCGCTCGCAGCATATACTTGTGGCGAGCTCACCGCGCCGTTCGCTTACTGATAAAGAAGCCCTGGCGTTAGCAAGCTTTATCGGTAGTCGTGAAGATAGGGTCATATTTGTTGACACGCTGCCAGAAGATAGTGAAATTTCGCCTATCGTGAGTAAGCACAAGGTGAGTATGTTGGTCCAAATTAGATACCAGTCGGACACTGAAGATGGCGACACGGTGGGATATATGATGGTTGGCTACAAAGTTAAAGACAGGCGGTTCTCGCAAAGAGATGTTGAACTATTAAACGCAGCATCTGGATTGGTGGCGCTAGCAATCGAAAACGCTAATTATTACCAGCAAGTGAGAAGCTTTGACGAGAACTTGCGCAAGGAGATCGCTGTGGCCACCAGCAAACTACGCGATAGCAACCATAAACTACAAAAATTTGACGAGGCTAAGGACGAGTTTATGTCAATGGCCTCACACCAGTTGCGTACGCCGTTAACTAGCATAAAAGGCTATCTGAGTATGGTGCTAGATGGTGATGGTGGTAAGGTAAATGCTACGCAGCGACATTTTTTAACTGAGGCTTATCAAAGCAGCAATAATATGCTCAGGATCATCAACGACCTGCTTAGCGTGTCACGGATTCAAACTGGTAAGTTTATTTTAGATAAAACAAATCAGGATCTATCTGAAATTGTGCGTCACGAAGCGGGCGAGTTGGTAGATCTAGCGGTGGGTCGTGGTCTAAAGATTGCGGTGCAGATTGACGACGGTAACTACATGATGAATATTGATGAACTGAAAGTTCGTCAGGCTATAGATAATCTCATAGATAACGCACTTTTTTATTCGAACGATGGTGGTACGGTATCAGTGCGCTTGTCTCAAGAGCCAAAAAAGATCATTTTTAAGGTGGTGGATACTGGAATCGGCGTGCCAGAAGCGGAGGTAGCCAAGTTGTTCACGAAATTTTCCAGGGCCACTAACGCTCGTAAACGCCGCCCCGACGGCACGGGCGTGGGGCTATTCTTGGTCAAGCGTGTAGCTGCCACGCATGGCGGTGGTGTGATTATAGAATCCAAGGAAAACCAAGGTAGCACCTTTGGCTTTTGGCTGCCACGCTAGTGCTAAGCAAGATACGAAAAGAACCTCCCTGTTACAGGAGGTTCTTTTCTGTATTATGAGCCCACTCGCTCTAGAGATCTCTCGGTAGAGCGGTCAACTCTTAAACAATTTGACGTCGACTTGCTACGTAATACCAAGTAGCAGTTGTCAAAGCACCTGCGCCCACGATCACGCTTACAACTTCGCCTGGGCCAGTAGTTGGCAGGTCAGAAGGTGTGCCTGGGCCACCGGGTGTTACGGGTGGTGTTACAGGCGGATCGTTTTTACAGTTTGGATCATCCGGTGGCAAGTATTCTTTGCCAGGAATCTCACAAGTTGGTTTGCCATCTGGTACAACTGTGAAATTACTCTCACAAGCCTTACCAGTAGCCGTTTTTTCTTGGCCATTCACCTTGACTGTCACCACGGCTACTACGGTGTAGTCACCAGTAGTGGTAGTTTCGAAGGTGTTTTTGGTACTTTCTTGTACAACTTTACCGTTCTTGTCTTTCACGGTGTAAGTGGTTTTAACATACTCAGCACCATCTTTAGCGGTGTACTGGTTGTTAAACTCAAACTTGGTACGAGTGATCTTCTTGATACCCAAAGCATCGCAGGTATAAACCGGAACTTGTGGGCAGTCAGGAGTCTTCACTGTAACTGTAGCCGTATCGGTGTTAGCACCATTCGGTGTGTCAACACGACCGGTGTTAATTAGGCTTAGGTTTTTGCCACACTCTAGTTTATCGGCAGCATCTATCTTGGCTTTAAACCAAACGTAAGCCACAGCGCCTGGAGCGTAGTTACCAATATTCAAGCCTTTGGTGGTTACACCATCTGGCATCACTTGGTTAGCGCCGTTACCGTTGCTTAGCTTAGTAGAGCCGGCTACATAAGTAACGCCACTTGGCAAAGTATCCGACACAACAACGTTTTCTTGGTTAACACTACCAGTGTTCTTGTAGGTGATCAGATATTCGATCTCATCACCAGGGTTGGCAGTCATATTGTCGACCCATCCACCACTGGTTGTGCCGCCCTTGCGTACATCTTTTTGAACGCTAAAGTTTGGCTGCACGGCTTTAATCTTAAAGGTTACATAACCAGAATAACGGTTACAACCAGGCAGGTCGCCGTTCATCGAGTCAAAACCGATGGCAGCGCCACCGCCGACAATTGAGTCGGGCAGGTTAAAGCTTCTGAGCGTGTTGTCTGTATCGCTCTTAAAGTTGGTGAGCACAGCCGAGCCTTGTACATAACGCAAAGTTATATCAGCACCCGTGCTGTTAGCAAAGTAAATGTTATCAAATACTTGGGTAGGGTTAGCGTTGCTAGCGCCGATAAATATATTACTACCAGCGTTAGTTGCACCCTTGTTCACAACGGCAGGCAATTCTGCCTTAATGTAAGCACCGTGGGCTACGCCCTTGCCGCTAGCATTAAGACTGGCATCTGCGTTGTTGTGATAATAAACAAAAACCGTGTATTCTTGACCGGCTTTTAGGTTAATTTTGTTAGTATAAGTGCTGTCGGCAGCACCAGATTCCTTAATATGGGCGAAATTGCGTTCGTCGCCATATTTGGGGTTGTTTGTGATTGAGTTAAACGTGACGTAATCTGCAGGTTTTTCGATGGTAAAGGTCGGGCGATCGCTCGGCCCCCACGCACCAATGGCCGCAGGTACTATCACGGCTGCAAGCACAGCTACCAGAGCGATAAAACGCTTGGGAGCTCGGCGAACAGCAGCAATGACTTGTTTCATAAAACACTCCTTCCAAAAAATGTCTATAGTTGCTATATGTCAAATATGATTAAAATTAAAAAAGTCAACAACTTTAAAAGTTGTCCTTGATGGACGCCAAATTGTTAAACTTCATCTGACATAAAGAACCAAAACAAATCAGACCACTACAGAAAATAACTTGGGGTGCCCCCGCCGTCGCTTATAAAGCTAAGGCGGGGGACCTAAGGTGCTAGCGGTTGTCGCGAACCGCTCGCACATGTGATGGGTTAGGGGGCTGGGACTACGTCCTCGCCCCCGGAGATGACTCCAGTCCCTTGTCCGCCGTCAGCGGCACCACTGGTGTCGCGTGGCGGTTGGGTGCCAGGTGCCTGTCCGCCACCGTTCCCGGTATCAACCGGGGCGGTGGGCGGGGTAGTTGGCTGCACTGTGCCGCCACTACCACCATCTTCACCGGTGCCGACGTTAATCGGCGTGGTGCGCGGCGGGTTAGCTGGGTCGGTGACAGTGCCCGGAGGCACCGTCCCCTCTCCAGGATACCAATCGGGATCGGTATCCTTGCCGCCGCCGCTAGGCGGTGGTGTAGGGCCATTTGGTGGCGGTGTGCCACCGTCTGTGGGGGGCGTTTCGCTCTCCGGCGTTTCGGGCTCCCTTGGGAACTCGATACGCTTATCGAAGAGGTTTACCCCCACGATACCCGTACGGCCGTCCTTTAGGACGACCTCGAACCAGATAGCCTCGCGGCTCTCCAGCTCGGTGTTCATCCCCGAACGATGGAGCGTTACGCTACCTTGCGGCAGCATGTTCCAGTTCAGAGCCGAACGTGCATCGACTGACACAATAGGTAGGCAGTCAAGCAGGTAGATGTACGCTGTTGCGTACGTTCTGTACTGCTCGTTGACGTACGTTACCTTGCCGTCGAGTATAAGTGCATCAGCCCTTTGGGGCGTCGTCACGTACTCGCCGGTGGCGCTGTTCTTGCGCCATTCCATGAATACCGTCCACCCAGCGTCGCCAGCCATGTTTCGGTCGACGAGGCTCAGAGCTTCCCGCATCCACGGGTTGGCCTTTACAACCTCGGCCACAACAGGGTCGTCGCCGTTGTCCGCCATCCAGGCCCACCCTTGCAGGTGGTTGTCTAGCAGTTCCGGCGTTGTGAGCAAGGAAACATAGAGTTCCCTTCTGCGCTCGTTGTTGGTCGTACCGCCGAACGGGAAATTAACCGGGTCACTAAACCCAGTGGCTTTCGCCCGTTCCTCATTGCTTTGGGGCATGGACAGGTTCGACCATTCCCAGGTCGGCTCCATCCAATCCAAAGAATGGGCTTGGATCCCGTCTGGATCAACTACCGGCACGCCGGTGGTCTCGTCCAGGTTGACACCCGTAGGCAATTGCTCGCCCTGGGGTGATGGGGTAGTGCTTGGGGAGCTGTCATGAGACACTCCCCAGATTATTGCAATGGCGGCTATGATCACGAAGATCGCGGCCGCAACCAATAGAACGGGTCGTCTCATGATCCTCTCCTCCTTTTTCCTATGGTCTCGACGGCCTGCTTGCCGCCCAGTTGTCTAGCTCATCTCCGTAGGCTGCCGCCTCGGGAGTGATAACAATACCGACGCTGCCGCCGGTGAAATAGCCACCAGCTGCTGCCGCCGGAGTTGCCGGAGCTGCTGCCGCCGGAGTTGCCGGAGCTGCTGCTGCCGTTAGTGCACGGTGGGCTTCAGCCCACTGATCCGACGGTAGAGTTGGCCTTACACCAAACACGTTACCAACTATGTTGACAACGCGTTCATTAAAAGCGCGTCGATCAATGAGATACAACACGATCAGAACGGCGGCTATAATAAGCACCGCTCCTGCCAAGAATAGCTCTGTAGACATAGTACACTTCCTTTCTGGTGGGATTACGCGCCCACCCCCGCATATTATTATTTGTATAAAACTACGAGGGGTGCGCGACCACCCACTCGGAAGTTAATGGGAGTCACATCACATGTGACATTGCAGATAGAACGAATCTTTCTGCAATGGTCTGACTTGTTAATGGTCTTCTTGATAGAGCAGTTCAAACGGTCTGCTTATCTCAGACTGCCCCCATGTTATCACAAAAAATAAAATTTGTCAATACTTTTCACCCATTTTATACATAAACGCAATAAAATGTTTATGTTTACATCTGGAACAGCAGGTTTACAGATTAAAAAAATCTTGTTACTATGACTACACGGTCCCGTCGTCTAACGGTTAGGACACCAGGTTTTCATCCTGGCAACAGGGGTTCGATTCCCCTCGGGATCACCACAAAACATCCACCTTTTAAGGGTGGGTATTTTTGTTTAAAAGTGTTAAAATGCTTAAGTATGAGCAAAAAATTCAAAAGAACCAAAATTTTAGCAACTATCGGGCCGGCGGTGTTTTCAGGCGAAATGATCGAAAAGCTCTTAAGAGCGGGTGTTAATGGCTGTCGCATGAACTTTAGCCACGGTAGCCACGAAGAAAAAGACGAACAAATCAAGTGGATCCGTGATGCTAGCAAAAAAACTGGCAGAGCCGTGGCGATTGTACAAGATTTGCAGGGGCCAAAAATTCGCCTAGGTAGCATCAAAAACGATCACCTGGACGTTAAAAATGGTGATGAGCTGATTTTAGATTACGCCATGAAGCAACATGATGGTGGTAAAACCTTACCGGTGCAGTACAACCTAGCCGAAAAGGTCAAGCCTGGCGAGCCACTTTATATTTTTGACGGCAGGATCCGCACCGAGGTGGTGGGTTCAGTGTCTAAGACAGCCATAAAAGTAAAGGTGCAGAACGACGGTTACCTGATGAGCAAAAAGGGCATTAACCTACCCGATACCGACATGGGTGGCGACATCTTGACACCTAAAGACCTAACAGACATAGAATTTGGTGCCACACGTGATTTTGACTACGTGGCAGTGAGCTTCGTGCAGGTGGCTGAAGATATTGAAAAGGTTCGCCAAACTTTACTAACTTATGGTTCAGAAGCCCAGATTATTGCCAAAATTGAGACCAAGAAGGCCGTAGAGTCAGATGAGGCCATGGAAGAAATTGTTAAAGCCACAGACGGAATTATGGTGGCACGTGGTGATATGGCCTACGAAGTTGGCCTAGAGGTGGTGCCAGTGATTCAGCGTAAACTAGTGGCGCTATGCCGCAAGCATGGCAAGTTGTGTATTATTGCCACTCAGATGATGGCCAGCATGGTAGACAGCCCATCACCGACGCGTTCAGAGGTGAATGATGTGGCAACGGCGGTTATCCAAGGTGCTGACACTGTTATGCTGTCGGACGAGTCGACCGTTGGTAAGTATCCGATTGAAACAGTGATGGCCATGAAAAAGGTGATTTTGTACACGCAAGATAATTGCGCAGTAGATGCATGCCTCGGCACGACGGTTGAGGGCCAACAGGGTATTAAATATGACGCCATTGCCGAAACCGCCGTTAGCTTAGCCGAACGAATTGGCGCTAACGCTATCATCTGCGAAACAAAGACTGGCATGACAGCCACAGCAGTGGCGGCCAACCGGCCGAATTTACCGATCTACACTGTTACCAGCGATCCGCGAGTGGCGCAACAATTGGCACTATGCTACGCCAACTCGGCCTTTGTGCGCACCTACAGCGACACTTACGGTTTCGATATGGCTAAAGAGCTAAAAGATATGGGCAAGTTCGAAATTGAAGTACCAACAGTAGTAATAGTGTCGGGCCGACATAAAAACGTGGTGGGTGGCACAGATACTATTCAGCTACGTAAAATACGTTAAAGGGGTAAAAGGGTGGCAGTTTTTAATAAAAAGACTATCGAAGACGTTGACATTAACGGTAGGGTTGTTTTAGTGCGAGTAGATTACAATGTTCCGCTAAATGACAAGGGTGAGATAACCGACAATT
The DNA here is from genome assembly GCA_031257295.1 of Candidatus Nomurabacteria bacterium. Lineage (GTDB taxonomy): Bacteria > Patescibacteriota > Saccharimonadia > Saccharimonadales > Saccharimonadaceae > JAIROX01. Next base: position 239,718 of record JAIROX010000001.1, read on the forward strand.
ACCGTATCGCTACGTCGCTGCCGACGATTCGCTACTTGCTGGGCCACGGTGCAAAAAGGGTGGTTCTGGTTAGCCATCTGGGGCGTCCAGGCGGTAGGGTGGATAGCAAGTATTCTTTAGGTGTTGTGGCTGATTGCCTGCGTGAGCTGCTTAGCGGCACCCAGGTTGAGTTTATCAAGTTCGTGCCAGGGGTGGCTGGCGGCAGCTCAGAGTTTCTAGATAAGGTAGCTAGCAGCTCAAGCGGCAGTGTGATACTGCTGGAAAACCTGCGTTTTAACCCTGGTGAAGAGGCTAATAGTGAGGCGTTCGCGCGCGACCTGGTGCAATTAACAGACGCAGACTTATTTGTGCAAGATGGTTTTGGGGTGTTGCACCGCGAGTCAGCTACTACAAACGCCATTACGCGGCTTTTGCCAAGCGTAGCTGGGCTTTTGGTGGAAAATGAGGTTAAAGCTCTCCAGAAGGCCATATATGACCCTATGCGGCCATTTTTGTCAATAAATGGCGGTGCCAAGGTTAGCGATAAGGTTGGTATTCTATCTAATTTGATGAGCCTGGCCGATAGCATGCTGATTGGTGGCGCCATGGCCAACTGTTTCCTTAAGTACAGTGGTAATGATGTGGGTGTCAGTAAGGTAGAAGAAGGCCAAGGCTCAGCGCTTAACACCTTTTTTGCTACTCGAGCTGCTAGGCGTATACCGCTATTTTTACCACAGGATGTATTAACCGTTAAAGAGATAATCGCCACGGCCAAAACGGAGGTTAAGCCAGTTAGTAAGCTAGCCAAGGACGACATCATAGTGGATATTGGCCCGAAAACTACCGAATTATTCTTGCGGGAGATAGAAAAAGCTAGCACAGTGGTGTGGAATGGCAACCTGGGGATAACTGAGATTGAACCATTTGCAAACGGTTCAAAGGCAGTGGCTGAAGCAATTGGCCGTAAACAGGGCGCGCTGACTATTATCGGTGGGGGTGATACGGCTGGCTTTGTGCGCGGGCTGATGCAGCAAGATTCTAGCTTGAGATATTCCTTAATTTCCACTGGCGGCGGCGTAGCACTTGACTTTATCGCCGGCAAGCCACTGCCGGGGCTGGTCAGTTTGCAAGACAGATAAGAAAGGTGTAAAGTAGGCATAAACGGGATGAACCATGATAAAGTCTAAAAAATTGATAATCGGCAACTGGAAGATGAACTTCACGGTGGATGAAGCCAGCCACCATTTACATCGCTTGGCTGGCAAAGCTAAGCCTAGCGCGGATGTAGAGGTAGTATTGGCGCCGGCCTTGTTCACGATTCAGTCGCTCAGTTTACAGGTTAGCCGTAAGCAGTTTAAGCTGGCGGCTCAGAATTTTTACCACCGAGATTTCGGAGCCTTTACGGGCGAAACTTCTATTGCACAACTGAGAGGCTTTGTGGATTATGCAATCGTCGGCCACAGTGAGCGGCGCTATATTTTCGGTGAAACTGCGAATGACGTGCGGCTTAAAGTGGCAGCTGCGGTGCGCTCTGATGTGTCGCCAGTTTTGTGTATTGGCGAGACGGCTACCGAAAAGATGCTGGGCGAAACTGCCGATGTGATTTACGATCAACTAGTGGGCGGCCTGAGTGACGTAACGAGTGAAGATATCGAGAATGTAGTGGTGGCCTACGAGCCAGTTTGGGCCAAAGACGCCAAACCGCCATTGCCGGATGATATCGCTAAGACTGTTAAAACTATTCGAAGGCACATTGAGCATCTGTATGGCAAGAAAGCTGCTACTATAGTCCGCATAGTATATGGCGGCAGCGTAGATGCTATTAATGCCGAATCGTATCTAAAGGTTACTGGCGTGGATGGCCTGCTGGTGGGCGGCGCTAGCTTGAATGTTGAAGAATTTTGTGAGATTATAGACATAAGCAATAAACTAACTAAAAACACGAGAGGTGGAAAGTGAACGATTTAGACTTTGATGAACTCGACAAAGCTATCGGTGGCGCAGGCGGTGACACGCCTCCAGCTGATGGTGATGCCGTTCCAGCAGGTGCAGACCCGGTTGTTCTTGCAGATGATGCTGTGGCACCAGCCGAGCCGGCAGTAACAGACGACCCTGCTTCAGCGGCTTCTGGAGGTGACACGACGCTGGCTGATGTTGAAACGATGGCGGCGATGAACTTGCCGGCAGACGATGCTACACCTGAACCAGAATCAGAACCAAGCGAAGATGCGGCCACAGACGGTCAAGCTATTGCAAGGTCACAGGGTAAGTTCATGGATATGGTGCATAGCAGTTCAGATATGACTGTTGAGCGCCCAACTGCTGTGCCACCCGTTGCCGCTCCAAGCGAAACCATTTCACGCGAGGCTCCAGACCTAGCGCCGGTCGACGAGACCGAAGCTCCAGCCCCAGAGGCAGAGTCGGCTGCGCCGGATACGGTTGAGGATGCTTCAGCGCCAGTCACCACTGACGAGTCGCCAGAGGCGGCTTTGAGTGACAGTATTGGATCAATTGATTTTTCTGCATCTGAGCCAGCTGACCAGCCAACTGAAGATGCTCTGGCGACCGATGCGCCTGCTGAAGATGTAGCGTCAGAAGATGCTGATCAGATGAATTCGCCATTTATACCAGATGCTCAGGTGGATAAGCGGCCACTTGGTGGTGCTCCATCACCAGAAGATACGATAGATAGCACCGAAAGCACTCCGGCTGATGCACCTGCCCCAGTGGTAGCGCCAGCAGCCGACCAACCTCAGCCTGCGTTTGTGCCTGGTGGCACAGCTCCTGCCGTAGCGGCGGTCGGCGGTGCGCCTAAAAAAGGCAAGGGCGGTTTGATATGGATCCTTGTGATAGTCGCTGCAGTCGCCTTATTGGCGGTCGGCGGTGCATTAGTTTATAGTTTCTTGCTGAAATAGCTTAAGCTTGACTTTTATACATAAGTATGCTACAATTGAACCTTAACGAACCGTTGAGGCTCAATCGTTAGGCGTGGTACAATTGTTCTAATGAATATTTTCAAAAATCTTAACGACGCCCAGCGTGAAGCCGTAGAGGTGACTCGTGGCCCGCTTTTGATTCTGGCTGGTGCTGGTAGTGGCAAAACTAAAACTTTAACGCATCGTATAGCTAACCTAGTGGTCAATCACGGAGTTCAGCCTGGTGAAATACTAGCTGTGACGTTTACTAATAAGGCAGCTGGCGAGATGCGGGAGAGATTGGGCAACTTGCTGGGCGGCGCTTCGGAGCATGCTACTCCAGGGAGCGCTCAAGGCCGCTTGGCCGAGGTTACTCCCTCTCGTAGCAGCTCCTTCAGCGCTAACTCGCGAAACTTCTTCCCCTATATGGGCACGTTTCATTCAATTTGTGTGCGGATCCTCAAGATCGAGGCCGAAAACTTGGAGCATGTGCCGAAAAACTTTGTGATTTATGACGACGATGATCGCCAGGCTCTAATTAAACGTGCTATGAAAGAGCTTAGTATCGATGACAAGCAGCTTAAACCCCGCGCTGTAAGCAGCATGATTAGTAAAGCTAAGAATGACTGTGTGGGGCCCGATGAGTTCGCAGCCGCCGCTAATCACCCTATCCAAAAGGCCGTGGCCCAAATCTATGCACGCTATGAGCGAGCTCGCCGTGACACTGGCGCGTTGGATTTCGACGACTTACTGCTTGAGACAGTGCGCATGCTCAAGAATCACCCCGAGATCCGCCAGCACTGGCAGGGGCGTTTTAAGTATATCCTGATCGATGAGTATCAGGATACCAACGCCGTGCAGTACAAAATGGTCAAACTATTGGTTAACAAAGACAAAAATATTTGCGTAGTGGGCGACGATTGGCAGAGTATTTATAGTTGGCGGGGCGCGGATTTTACCAATATTTTGAACTTCGAAAAGGATTTTCCGGGTGCCAAGGTGATAAAACTAGAGCAAAATTACCGCAGTACTCAGCCCATTTTAGACGCGGCGCATAAGGTGATAACCAAAAATAAAAATCGTACCAACAAAAAGCTCTGGACGGCCATAGAACAAGGCGAGCAAGTGCAAATTACGCGCTTAAATGACGAAACCGAAGAAGCGGCTATGGTGGCAGCGCGAATTCTGCAACGAGTGAGTGCTGGCGTGCGCAAATTTAGTGATTTTGCGATTTTATATCGTGTGAACGCTCAAAGCTACGCTTTTGAGCGGGCTTTTATGCAAGCCCATGTGCCGTATCGGCTAGTGGGCGGCGTGCGGTTTTATGATCGCCGCGAGGTAAAAGACATTATCGCGTATCTACGTCTGTTGTATCAGCCGAACGATCTGGTGAGTTTTAATCGCATAGTCAACATGCCAGTACGCGGTGTGGGCGAGGCTAGTTTGCTTAAATTCAATACCTATTGGGCTAATAGTGGTGCCAGTATTGTTGAGGCACTGGTTGCGGCCGACGAAGACAGCGGCTTAACCGCCAGGGCGCGTCAAAACCTAAACAATCTGGGCAACCTACTCTACCTATTGCGCGATAAGGTAGAAAACGGTACGGCCACACCTGGTGAGGTTGTGGAAGAGTTGGTCAAAGAAATTGGCTACAAGGAACATCTCAACGACGACACGCCGCAGGCCGAAGATCGGCTAGAAAACCTTGGGGCTTTAATCAGTGAGGCGGCACACTACGAAACTTTGGATGAGTTTTTGAACGACGTGGCACTGCTTACCAGTGCCGACGAAGACACTGGCGATAAAGATAAAGTAACCCTGATGACTTTGCACGTGGCCAAAGGTTTGGAATTTCCGGTGGTTTTTGTGGTTGGTCTCGAAGAAGGGCTGCTGCCGCACGCGCGGGTGAATGACTACACGGGCGATGATAGCGAGCTAGAAGAAGAACGACGTCTACTATATGTAGGGATGACACGCGCTAAAGAAGAGTTGATTATGACTCACGCCAGCTCGCGTTTTGTCTATGGTAAGCGTCAATATGTTTTGCCGTCACGCTTTTTAGAGGATCTGCAAGAGGGCGCTGGGAACTTCTTTGCAGGGTCGACCCCTGCAAATACGTTTGAGGATTTTGAGATTCAACCTTACGAAGTTGGCGATAGGGTGAAATCTATGCAGTTTGGCGTAGGCTCAGTGGTGGATGTGGACGGCCTGGCGGTGCGGGTTAATTTCGACGATGGCGTATCAAAACTACTCAACGTGCAATATGCACGGTTAGAGAAATTGTAGCTGGCAGAAAAAGAACCACCTTGCAAAAAAGGTGGTTCTTTTTGTGAGAACTGCAGATTATAGCTTAATTGTAACTTCTTTGTTCGACCAAAAACCAGGCTGATAGTGTAGCGTAAGGGCGTCGCCGAGTGGTGCTTCAAAGACAATTGCACCAGATTTTTTACCGTTTTTGGAAAGTTCACCAGAACTTAAGGCGTCGTCAATCGTAAAAGATAGCCCATCCGCATCTTCAATGGCTCCGTTACCATCTTCAATTTTCCACTCAAGCACATTGTATGATGCTGTACTGTCTGACTTATTCTCAATTAATACGTTAACTTTCACATACTCCTTGCCTTCAGCGGGTGTTATGAACTGATTACCTGAGTTATAGTTTCTTTCGACAGATGTTACGGTCACCTCCTTACCGTCGAATGCTATAATGTCGCCAACTTTGAACTCAGTCTTCTCTTCTTGTTCAGTGGTGTTGTTGGCTCCTTGCGATGTACTTTTATTTTCACCGACTTTTTGTGCTTCGTCCTTACTGCCACCCGCTGCTGCAGCAACGCCTATTATTATCACGACAATGATTAGCCAAAACCACCATTTTTTAAAGACTGACTTTTTCTTTTCCATACATAACTCCTTTGTTTCTGGTTATTATCTCTGCGCCTGCTGTCGCCAGAAACAAAAACGACACCGCAGGGGTGTTCTAAACCTATTCACAAACTAGAGCTTTTGGCTCAGCCTGCTATGCGGTGCCGTTTTGATCGGCTGAACCGCTAGCGTGCTACTAGTCTGCGATTTAGGTTTAGAACACTTTAGATTATAGCATAGAGGCGTGCTATAATAGTACATACAAATGCGAGAGTTATTGCGAAGTAAAAACTTTTTGATCGCGACTTTTTTTGGGGCGGCATGTTTGGTGTTTGTTGGCTTGGCCACTGGTGTAGCCGCGCGAGCCGACGATGGCGCTAACGGTGCGGCGCATCTGGTAACAATTTATGATCGTGGCGACAAAAAAGTCATTCGCACTGATGCTAAAACCGTGAGCGAAGCACTAAAACAGGCCGAAGTTGAAGTTGATGATATCGACAAGGTAGAGCCTGCCAAAAACGAACCGATTTTAAGTAGCGACTTTAATATCAATATCTATCGCGCTCGACCAGTGGTGATTGTTGATGGTGCGGCACGCTATCGATTACTCACTCCTGCTCAAACACCTGCCGAGGTAGCCCAGGAGGCTGGCATTGAACTTAAAAATAAAGACGAAGTAAAACTGGAGCTAGCGCACGATCATGTAGCAACTGGTGTTAATAGTCAGTATGTGGTACACCGCGCCAAGACCGTCCACTTGAGTTTTTATGGCAAAGCTACCGAGTTGCGAACTCAAGCCGATACGGTGGGCGAGTTTTTGAGCGAAAATCGCTTAAAAACCAGCACTGGTGATTATCTGTCGGCCGATAGGTCAGCTAAGATTATCGATGGCATGAACCTTGAAATTTGGCGCAACGGTAGCAACTTGGTTACTAAGGACGAAGAGGTAGCCTTTACGGTGCGCCAAGTTAAAGACTATGACCGCCCGCCGAGCTATCGGGCTGTACAGACGCCGGGGCAAAACGGTTTGCAGACGGTAACTTATGAGTTGGTGATGCAGGGCGGACAGGTGCTGGAGCGGCGCGAAGTAAGCCGCGTTGTCACCAAACAGCCGGTGGAGCAAGTCGAAGTGGTAGGTGCCAAACCTGGCACTGGGCTAACGGCCAGCAAGGGCGTGAATTTCTTCCAGGACAGCAACGGCGTGATGCATCGTGAAACTTATTACAATTTAAATATGAGTGTCGTGATGCGTAATTGCGGACAGGGCGGTCACTATACAGTACGCGAAGATGGCGTAAAAGTTGATCGCGACGGTTATGTGATAATCGCGGCCAACTTGGCCAAGTACCCACGCTGTTCGATAGTCGAAACTAGCTTAGGGCCTGGCAAGGTGTATGACACGGGCGGGTTTGTAGCTAAACACCCTGATGGCTGGGATATCGCCACAAACTGGTAACCATGAAGAATAGAAAATCACTCGGGCAACACTGGCTAAAAGATCGGGGCATATTGACAAAAATTGCCGCTTATGCTAATATAGAAGGAAGTACCGTTCTGGAGATTGGTCCAGGGCTGGGGTTCTTGACTAGTGTGTTGCTAAAAAGTGCCGCTAAGGTGGTGGCAGTGGAATTTGACACTGAACTAGCGCGCAAATTGCCAGCTAGTTTTCCGGGTAAAAATCTTGAAGTTATTAACGCTGATTTTTTGCAGTATGACCTGGGACAATTGCCGCAGGGCTATAAGGTGGTAGCTAACGTGCCTTATTACATAACGAGTAAAATTGTGCAAAAACTGTTAACGGCCAAGAACAAACCGAGCGAGATCGTGTTATTAGTACAAAAAGAGGTAGCGGAGCGCATGGCGGCAAGGCCAGGCGAGTTGAGTATTTTGGGCGTTTCGGCGCAAGTTTATGCTGATGTCGAATTGGCTGAGGTTGTGCCAGCCAAGATGTTCACGCCACCACCAAAAGTGGATTCGCAAGTTGTGATCATGCGTCCACATGGCTCTTGCAAGGTCGCATCACATAAAGAGAAAGATTTTTTTAGGCTAGTTAAAGTTGGGTTTTCTAGCCCACGCAAAAAGGTTGTGAGCAATCTGGTAAATGGGTTGCACCTTGAGCGCGCCGAAGTTGAGGCCTGCTTTAATCGGTTGGGGTTAAGTATCAACCTGCGCGCTCAGGATTTGTCTATTCCAGACTGGCTGGCGATTCTTGCGGCAGTCGACCCCAGGAAGGCGAGTGATGAGAAATGATCCGATAATTTTTGCTGATGGCAAGGTGGTTATTGGCCTAAGTACGGTGACTGACGGTGATATGCGCCTGGCTGAAAAAACTGGTGATGCGCTGCTTGCAGTGCGGGCGAATATTGCTAACTTTTTGCACCGCACGGGATTTTCTTTAGAGGGTACGGCATTGGTGCTGATGCGCTATGACAAGGACGATTTTACGCAGTACCAAGTGATAGATGGCGCTTGGGCCGGCAAGGGCATGACTTTGGCGGAAGCAGTGCCAGCTGCTGACGGTTTGGCAACTACCGCGCGCGATTTGGGGTTGTTTTTACCTTTGGCGGACTGTTTGGGCGTGGTATTATACGATCCTGAACATCAAGCCTTGATGGTTAGTCACTTGGGGCGGCATAATTTGTTGCAAAATGGTGCTACGCGAAGTGTGGAGTTTATGACCAAACAGTTTAGCTCCAAGCCCGAGAGGTTGCAGATATGGTTGTCACCAGCGGGTGGCAAAGAGAATTTTCCGATTTGGGCACGCGACAACAAAGGCTTGCGCGAATTAGCCCTGGAGCAATTTGCGGCAGCGAGCGTAAACTCAAAAAATATCACTAGTGACGAAACCGACACTACCATCAGCCATGATTATTTTTCGCATTCGCAGTCGCTCAAGACTGGCGAGGGTCTTAATAAACGCTTTGCTATTGTAGCCAGGTTAACTTAACTCCGCGAGGCGGGTCGTTTTGCACCTCTAAAAATGATACAATGTAACCATGAGTAAAAAGTTATACATCACCACGGCTATTCCTTATGTCAATGCAAAACCGCACGTTGGTCACGTGATGGATTACTTGATTGCTGATATTTGGGCGCGTTACCAAAAACAAATGGGGCACGAGGTGCGCTTTCAGGTGGGGACAGACGAACATGGCAACAAAATTGCCGCCAAGGCTCGCGATGTAGGCCAGAACCTGCAGGTTTTTGTAGACGAAAACTACGCTGAATTCAAAAAATTCGTTGACAGTATGAATATTAGCTATACTGATTTTATACGCACGACTGATCCCAAACACCAGGCGGCCGTGCAGTACATCTGGCAACAGCTGACTCCGTATATCTACAAAGGCACCTACGAAGGCTGGTATTGCGAAGGCTGCGAAAGTTTCGTAACTGATAAAGAAGCGGCGGCGACCAATGGCGTGTGCCCGGATCATGGCAAATCGTACCAACGTTTAAGCGAAGAGAACTATTATTTTAAAGCTAGCGAATTTAGCGGCAAAGTGCGTGAGGCGATAGAAGCGCATAAGCTAAAAATTGTGCCGGAATTTCGCCAAAAAGAATTTCTAAACTTAATTAAAGATGGTATGCCTGATGTGTCGATTAGCCGACCCAAAAAGTCGTTGAGTTGGGGCGTGCCAGTACCGGGAGACGACACACAAGTGATGTATGTGTGGTTGGACGCGTTGGCGAACTATATTACAGTGCTGGGTTACCCTGAAGATGCGGCCTGGAAGGACTATTGGCCAGCTGATGTGCAAGTAGTGGGCAAAGATATTATGCGGTTTCATGCTGGATTGTGGCCGGCTATGTTGGTTGGGCTTGGTCTGCCGTTGCCCAAGGTGCTGCTGGTGCATGGTCACGTGACGGTGGGTGGTGCCAAAATGAGTAAAACCATGGGTAACGTGGTTGATCCAGTCGAGATTATTAATAAGTTTGGCGCAGAGGCTTTGCGTTATTACTTTTCACGACACGTAAGTACCACCGAAGACAGTGATTTTAATTGGCGTAAGTTTGAGGATGCTTATAATAATGAGCTGGCTAACGATCTTGGTAATCTGGTGAGTCGAACGGCTAATATGGTAACGCGTTATCAGGCGGGTGTTGTGGGTGAGATACAAAAGGCCGAACATGACATGTTTGCTTACAACGAAGCCATGCGCGAGCTGAGGTTTTCAGATGCGATCGATGACGCTTGGGTGTTGGTGCAAGGTGCTAATCAGTTTATCGATCGTGTGAAGCCGTGGGAGATTGCCAAATCAGCAGCTGATGACCCTGAGGAAAAAGAACATCTCGACGAAGTTTTGGCACATGTGGTGGGTTCATTGTTGCAGGCAGCTAGCATGCTTTATCCGTTTTTACCTGCTACTAGCGAGAAGATTACTGATATGTTTGGTACGGGTGTGATTAAGCCGGCAGAAGGTGTGCTGTTTCCGAAAACCAAATTAGAAACGGCTGAGGCACAGCCGGCGCCAGTAGCTGAGCCAGTAGTGGAAGCGGTTGCGCCAGCGCCAGAACCAGAACCTGTTCAACCAGAACCACCCGTTAGCGATGTTGCGGCTGGTTGACTCACATTGCCATCTGCATTCTACCGATTATCCTGAAGGTAAAGAGACGGTTTTGGAGCGAGCTTGGGCAGCTGGTGTGACCAAAGTGATTTGTATTGGCACCGGGCTAGAAGACTCGAAGCTGGCAGTGGAATTTGCGGCGGCGCATGAAGGAGTTTTTGCTACTATCGGCGCGCATCCGCACGACATTGACGACCAAGATACCAGCGGCCAACAGATTAAAGATATAGATCAATTAGCAAGCTTGAACGGTCCAAAAACCGTGGCGGTGGGCGAGGTTGGGCTGGACTATCACTACCAGCCGTACGACAGGCAGGCGCAGATTCGACTGTTTGAGCAACAGCTGCAGTTGGCTAAAGACCTGAACTTGCCAGTGGTGTTTCATGTGCGCGAAGCTTACGACGATTTTTGGCCGGTGGTCGATGGCTTTTCGGGGCTGAAGGGCGTGTTGCACAGTTTTTCGGATAACTTGGACAACTTGGAAAAGGGCCTAGGGCGTGGGTTCTACGTGGGGCTAAACGGCATCGTGACTTATAAAAAGACACCCGAACAGGCCGAGGCTTTTGCTAATGTGCCACTTGATAGAATATTGCTCGAAACTGACGCTCCCTACTTGACCCCGTCGGCTAAGCGTGGTATAATGAACGAGCCAACATATGTGGGGCTAATTTTGGAGTGGGTCGCAAAACACCGCGAAAGGTCGCTAACAGAGGTGGCAGATATCACAACCAAAAATACAGAGGAGCTATTCAATCTAAATGCGAGAGAACAACGACTTTCAGGAACAGCCGATGGTTCCGGGTTATCCGGAGCTGCCGAGTATTCCTGAAGATCAGTCGCCTGAGGTCGAGCTGCCGACTTCTTCGGCTGATTTTAATGTGACATATCTTGCAGAGTATCTGCAGAAGAAACGGTCGCCAGAGACCGTGCTTGGCGCGGTCGAAACTCGCGAAGTTGAAATTGCGCCAGAGCATCATCATGAACAGGCGGTTCGGAAAGCCCATGATGCAGCTGTATTTTTTGCCGAAAGGTTAGCTGATCCGGAAAAAGAGCAGCGCCAGTTGTGGTTGCAGCAAAATATTGAATATGTTGGGCTGCGCGAGGCGGACCTTGACGAGCATAGAGAATACGCTTTGAAAAACATACATTTTAGTTGGGGCAAGTTCGGTAGAGAAATAGCCGGCCTTAAACCAAAAAGCTACCATTATAATCACCGATTCACTAGCTCATCGCCGTTTACCGAATCTGAAATAGGCCTCTCCGATCTTATAAACAACGAGAGCGAAGCGGTAATTCGCGGTGCTGAACTATTCGGCTTTAAACCCGATAGCGTGGAATGCGGGTTTGCAAACACCAAGTCTGGCGAGTGGTTTTATCACGAAGAGGCCAACGAGATGGGTGTAGAGAGGCATGAAAAGGTGTTCTATGTTATTAAGAGCGGCCTGGTTGAGCGGCATGGCGATAAAAAACACCATATTCTGGATGTTGACAACGAGGCTGACCGAACAGAGCTGGCGAATTTCTTTAGCGCAACTGCTACTTATCACGACTATGTATCGCGCGAGGTTTATAGCCGCCAGCCGATTGATGTGACTCGCGGCAAAGCTGCTTAATCTGATATTATTGTAGAGTGAGTGAAGTCATTTACCTAGACCATGCAGCAGCAACGCCGATTAGCGAGCGAGTGCTGGCAGCTATGCAGCCATACTTTGCAGGTCAGTTTTTTAATCCGTCGAGCCCGTATTTACCAGCCGTGAGAGTGCGGCAGGCTTATGAGGCCGCCAAGGACGAGATCGCCGCCGCAATTGGTGCGAAGGGGAGCGACCTAGTCATGACAGCGGGTGCGACCGAATCAATCAACTTAGCCTTCTCACTTTTCCAAGGGGATTCCTTGGAAAGGGGTTCTGGCAAAAAACGGGCGTTAGTTTCGGCAATTGAGCACCCGGCAGTTTTGGCAGCAGCGCGGGCGTATGCTAATTGCGAAACATTCGCAGTTAGCAAGTATGGCCTAGTTGACCTAGGCGACTTGGAGAGCAAGATTGCGCCTGATGTGATGTTGGTTAGCGTAGCGTTAGTAAGTGGCGAACTGGGCACGATTCAGCCGATTAGCGATATAGCGCGCTTGGTTGAGGCTGAGCGATTGCGCCGCTTGCAAGGGGGCGAAAAATTACCGATTTATCTGCACTGCGATGCCAGCCAGGGCTTTGGATTGCTTGACGTAAATGTGGCGCGCTTAGGCGTTGATATGCTGACCTTAAATGCCGCTAAGATCTATGGGCCTAAGCAGGTTGGGCTACTTTGGGTGAAGCCTGGCGTTCGCTTGCGGCCAGTAGTGACGGGTGGTGGACAGGAGATGGGGCTAAGGAGCGGCACCGAAAACGTGGCTGGCGCGGTTGGCTTTACAGCGGCGGTTAGTGAGGCTAAGCGGAGCATGAAAAGTGAAGTTAAGCGCCTGGGCAAGCTTAAAAAAACGTTAAAAGATAAGCTGTCGGCGATTGATGATATTGAATTTCTGGGCAGCGACAGAAAGCAACTGGTGAGTTTTTTACCGGTCGTTATACCGGGTATTGATGCTGAGCGACTGATTTTTATGCTCGAACAGGATGGTGTGCTGCTGTCGACCGGTGCGGCCTGTGCAGCAAACAAAGGTGAAAAGTCGCACGTGCTAGCGGCGATTGGGCTTGACGACACGGAAGCGCAGGGTAGTTTGCGAATTAGCCTGGGTAAGTTGAACGACACGGAAAACGTGGCGCAGGCGGCCGAATTGATAGTGGCAGCCGTGCAGAAAGAGAGGGCGCGATTAAACGAATAGTAGTAATAGTAACTATTGCCATTTTGGCACTATTCGGTGTGGTGTTTGGGCTAAGTAAGTTTTTATCACCCGATGATCTAGCAAGTTGCCTAAAAACTGATTCATGTGACAAGGCTGATGCAGTAGTAGTGGTTAGCGGTGGTGATACAAACTCTAGGGTTAGCGCTGCCGTGCAATTGTATAAAAATGGCTTGGTTGGTAAGGTTATTGTGTCTGGGGCGGCGGCCGATAAACTTGGTCCTAGCAACGCGGAAACAATGCGCCACTACGCGCTGAAATCAGGCGTACCGTCAGGCGACATCATTATGGAAAGTGAAGCTATGAACACCGAACAGAACGCTACATTTAGCGCTAGGATTATTGAAAGTCATGGTTGGAAAAAAGTGGTTGTAGTAACTTCACCCTATCATCAGCGCAGAACCGGACTGGAATTTAAGCGAGCCTTGGGTGAAAACACACAGGTGCTTAATCACCCGGCCGAAGTTGATGGCGCCTGGAGTAAGCTGTGGTGGATGACGCCACTCGGCTGGTGGCTAGCACTTAGCGAGGTTTGTAAGATAATAGTGTTTTATATTAGCTTAGCTGGGGGTGCGCGGTGAGCCAAAAAGTATTTGTAGGCTTGAGCGGCGGTGTGGATTCAAGTGTGTCGGCGGCGCTTTTAGTGGAGCAAGGCTACGACGTAACCGGCGTGTATATGAAAAACTGGAGCCGCGACTTGCCTGGCATGAAGTGCCCATGGGCCGAAGACTTAGCCGACGCCAAGCGCGTAGCGGTGCGGCTGGGAATTGACCTTAAAGTTTTTGATTTTGAGAGCGAATATAAGCACAAGGTGGTGGACTATATGGTGGCGGAATACCAGGCTGGCCGCACGCCCAACCCGGACGTGATGTGCAACCAAGAGATCAAGTTTAAGTTGTTTTACGAAGTGGCACGCGAGCAGGGCGCGGACTTTATTGCTACCGGGCATTATGCGCAGGCGCAGGGCGGGCAGTTGCTCAAGGCGGTTGACGAAGACAAAGATCAGACGTATTTTTTGTATCGGGTGAGCAAAGAGGCTTTAAGGTATACGCTATTCCCGGTGGGTGGCCTGCATAAGCCCGAGGTGCGGGAACTGGCGCGCAAGTTTGGCTTGGTGACGGCTAGCAAGAAAGAATCAATGGGCGTGTGTTTTGTGGGTAATGTGGGAATCCGTGAGTTTTTGAGCGAATACGTAGAACCGAAGCTGGGCGATATCGTTGACGAAGCGACAGGAAAGGTGGTTGGTCAGCACGATGGGGCAATATTTTATACAATCGGCCAGCGTCACGGGTTAAGCGTGGGCGGTGGATTGCCATATTATGTAACTCGGAAAGATATGAGTAAAAACGTTGTGTTTATTACAACAAATCTGAATGATGGAAACCTATGGGTCAAAGAGCTAAAACTTCAAGACATCTTCACAAGGTACGACCTTGCAAAGACTACGGGAACGTATCTCGCAAGGGTACGACATCGCGCGCCACTAGTAAAAGCCAGCCTGGTTTTACAAGATACGACCTTGCAAGAACGGAGCTTGCAAGCGGTCGTGAAGTTTGAAGATGAACAACGGGCGGTGGCGTCGGGGCAATCAGTTGTGTTTTATGATGGCGAAGTCTGCTTTGGTGGCGGGGTAGTGGTATAAGCAGCCCTATAGATACCGCTCATGTTTGCGCTTAGGGTGTAAATTCTTATAAAATAAAGTGATGGAAAACGAAGGCCCGATACAACTTGGTGTTTTTGAGGATGTTCCTCTTGAAAAAGCAGACCGATACATCAAACCTGGTAAGTTAGAGGTGCCTGCTGAGGGATGGAACGGGATTTGTTACTATACCGCCCAAGATGGGCAAGAACATTGGTATATCGATGAAAGTGAACGGTCTACAACGCTACTTCTTAACCAGTTTTTTGAGGATGAGGATATAGAAAATGATCCAATGTGGCGCAGGAGGAGTGTGCCAACAACCAGAGATAAGATAATGGTGCTACTTTATGATTATGTTGAGTGGAAGTATGATTTACCGCCGCGTAATCGTACTCGACCTTTGGGCCAACAAGGATTTGATCTGGGCGAGCAGACTATCTTGAAAAGCGAGCTGTCCGAAAACTTACTTACTAATTCAAAGTACTGGGAGATGGATGATGACCTGCTACTAACTATCAATACTACAGGTTCTGAATCGCTAACCAAATATGAGTTTGACCATAAGAAGATTCTTCAGAGATCCAAACTCCAAACCGAATTATTGCTAAGAAATTTATTAGGCTGGGAGGATAAGTACCTCGACCTTACGTGTCAAATAATAGGCGAAGCGTATGATAGGGCTGAGCAGGTGTTTGAAAATATCGGTGTGCGAGGTATCCCATTCGTTGACTTCCCAGTGTTTGGTAATAATCGTAGGTGTTTTACAGAAAACTTTAATAAGGGTAGAATTTGGCAGCCCGACATAGACGGTCTTGAATATGGCGGTTTTATCAACGGTATGACGTTATATCTGGTACTGTGTGATAAGTATGGAAATATTAATCAGTTAACAAGTGGCCAAGTATTAAAGGACAGTAAGATGTCGAGCGATCGTCAAGAACAGGCGATGAACGAATTAGTTCTTGAATATACAGGATTCTTCTCGTTACGAGATTTTGATGTTAATGCGTTTTCTAGACCACGTTCGGCTAATATGCGTCAATGCTTGATACTTGAGGGTATGCGGCACTATTCTCCATCTGAGGATGAAGCGTTGGGAGTTTCTGGTGTCAGATCATTCGAATCGCCTGATAAAGTTGGTAACGTGCGCTGCGAAGGCCTGGAACGTAATGGCTTAAACGGTTACCACGTTCAGTCAAACTTTTACCAAAAAGTAAGGGACAGAGATCCGGGTGTGCGTATAGTTGTACCGCTAGCGGATTACGAGACGCTTGGCGGCTAACAAAATGAGCTCAGTTTTGTTTGAGTGGTGCGCAATCGCGTGTAGTATAATTGATGTTAATGAACGCTAAGCAGATTCGACAAAAATACATTGATTTCATGATTGAAAAAGGGCACTCAGTGATAGAGCCGGCGCCGCTAGTGCTTGAGGGCGACCCGACTACCTTGTTTACTGGTTCTGGCATGCAGCCACTTATGCCGTACCTGCTTGGTAAAAAACACCCCAAGGGCACGCGTCTGGTCAACAGCCAGCCTTGTGTGCGGGCGCAAGACATAGAAGACGTAGGTGATAATCGCCATACGACGTCTTTTGAGATGTTAGGCAACTGGAGCTTGGGTGATTATTTTAAAGAAGACCAAATTCGCTGGGTATTTGAGTTTTTAACACGTGAGGTGGGGCTAGACCCGAACAAGATTTATGTGAGTTGTTTTATTGGTGATGATAGGTACGGCATTCCGCGTGACGACGAGGCGGCCCAGATTTGGCAGAAAGTGTTTGAAGAGGCTGGTATGGAAGCTAAGATTGCCGAGATCGGCTCGGCCGAAGATGGCGATAGACGTGGCATAAAACCCGGTGAGCGAATTTTCTTTTACGACGATCACGAAAACTGGTGGAGCCGTGGCGGCGGGTTGGATACTACACCAATCGGTGACCCATGTGGGCCAGATAGCGAGCTATTTTATGATTTTGGCGAACAAGCCCATGACACTAGTTTTGGCCTAGCGCATCCGGCCAGTGACTCGGGGCGATTTATTGAGATTGGCAATCAGGTATTCATGCAATATCGTCGGCTTGAGGATGGTAGTTTTGAGCCGCTAAAAAGCAAAAATGTTGATTTTGGCGGCGGGCTAGAGCGCATCGCGGCGGCAGCAATTGATGCGCCTGACGTGTTCAAGACTAGTCTATTTACACCAGTGGTCGAAAAACTTGAGCAGGTTAGTGGTAAAACTTACGGTAGCCACACTGATAGCATGCGCGTGATCGCTGATCATATCAAGGGCGCAACTTTCCTGGCTAGCCAAGGGCTCAAGCCTAGTAATAAAGAACAGGGTTATGTGATGCGTCGCTTGGTACGTCGAGCAATTCGCAAGGCCTTTGAGTTGGGTATCGAGCAGAACTTCTTGCTCGAAGTTGTACCGATTCTTACTGACATGTATGCTGACTATTATCCGGCGATGAGCGAACGAGAGGCTGAGATCATAGCGGTTTTGGAGCGTGAAGAAAGAGCTTTCCGTCAGACATTGCGCAACGGGCTAAAGGAGTTAAGGCGTCTTTCGGAGGCTAACTCTGAGAAGTTGAGCGGTGGAGAGCTATTTGTGCTGTACGATACGTATGGTTTCCCAGTGGAACTATCGACAGAGGAGGCGTTTAAGCAAGGTATAGAGCTGTCGAAGAACTGGCGTGCTGAATTTGACGCTGCTATGCAAGAGCAGCGTGAACGCAGCCAAACGGCCGTCAAGGGCATGTTCAAGGGCGGGCTGGAGGATCATGGTGAAATGACCACGAAGTACCATTCGGTAGCGCATTTAACATTAGCAGCTATGCATAAGGTGTTGGGGCCAGAGGTGGAACAAAAAGGTAGTAATATCACGGCCGAGCGCATGCGCTTTGATTTCAGCTGGCCCGAAAAATTGACGCCTGAGCAGATCAAGGCTATTGAAGATCAAGTGAACACCTGGATTGCGTCTGACCTAGCCGTTATGCACGATGAGTATGATAAGGACTATGCTTTTGATGAGTTGCATGCCCATGGTAGTTTCCGTGATAAGTATAGCGACAGAGTGACTGTTTATCAGATGGGCGACGTGTCTTGTGAGATTTGCGGTGGCCCGCACGTTGAGCATACTGGCCAGATTGGCGAAGGTGATAAGAGATTCAAAATCACTAAAGAGGAATCATCTTCGGCTGGAGTGCGGCGTATTAAAGCGGTGTTGGCGTGACTCGCTTAGCAACGTTTGCTGTCCGTTTACTACTTAGCTCGACGGGGCTGTATATCTGTGTTTGGCTGTTTGGTAGAACTGAAGCTCCATTGTCGGAGTTTTGGGTTTTTCTGTTAGCTGGTTTCGTTTTTTCGCTAGTGAACACTGTTCTTAAGCCGATCCTTACTATATTGTCGTTACCGTTAATCTTACTTACACTGGGATTATTCACACTGATAGTTAATGGTATTTTAGTCTATGTGACTATAGCTTTGGCGCCAGGATTATCTATGACATTTTGGGGGGCAGTGCTTTCGGGGATCGTTATGAGTATCGTCAATTATGCCATTAACGCACTGGTGCCGGTTGGCGGAGGCGCAGACTAGGCAGTTGGCTAAGATATGATATAATGGCCAAGATGAATATTAATGCATTCTTAGAGATCACTACCATTGTTTCAGCGACCTTGTCGGTGCTTTTGATTATTTTGCAACAGCGCGGAGCTAGTTTAGGCGCTGGATTTGGTGGTTCAGGCGAGCTTTACACCACTCGGCGTGGCCTGGATAAAAGCCTATTTAACGCTACTGTTGTTTTTGTAACAGTGTTTGTACTGTCGATTTTGGTTGGTTTATTCTTGCCAAATTTTAGTTAGGAGATAGTGTGTTACTGAGCAGTAAGGGGCGGACAGTTAAGGCGCTAACGCGAAAAACTAAGCGTCTATTTAAGAAGTCGACCGAACATGTCGAAGAGGAATTGATCGGTAATGTTGATAACGCTTACTTAGTCCGTAGCCGTATAGTTGGCTGGTTACTGGCTATGGCCGGCTTAGTATTTTTAGCCGGTGTGCAGTACTTATGGTATCAAAATTCATATAGCACAAATGCTTTCGCTGCTGGAGGGGTGTATGCCGAGGCTACTCTTGGTAAAGTCAGTACGCTAAATCCACTTTATGCTTCAACAAACTCCGAACTGGTAGCTAGTAAACTGCTATTTTCTGGGTTATTCAGATACGACACATCGGGCCATCTGATCGGCGATCTGGCTAGAAGCCTAAAGGTGTCAGACGGTGGTAAAACCTACACCGTGGAGCTAAGAGATGACGCCAAGTGGCACGATGGCAAGCCAGTTTTAGCTAAGGATGTAGAATTCACCGTCAAGACTATTCAGGATGCCCGTAGCCGTGCTCTATCACGATCAGGGTTAGAAGAGGTCAAGGTTGAGCGGGTTGGTGATCGAAGCGTCAAATTTACGCTACCAGCGGCCTATCTGGCGTTCACTGATGTTTTAACATTCGCGATTTTGCCAGAGCACTTACTTGGTAAGGTTGAACCCGGGCTGATCTATGAGAGCGAGTTTAGCGCTAAGCCAGTTGGTTCGGGCCCGTTTAAGTTCCAACTTAATCAGTCATTGAAGGGTGACGGCGCGATAATCCATCTGGTTAAAAATGTTGATTACTATGGCGGATCGGCCAAGCTAGATCGCATGCAGGTTCATGCTATGTCTAGTCAAAAAGATATCGCGCGATCACTTAAGAATGGTGAAACAAGCGCTACGGCAGATTTATCCAGGGCGTATAAGAATGAGCTGCTAGGTGGATCCATCTACCTACGCGAAGCGGCTATTAACAGGGGGGTTTATGCTTTTATGAATACCACTAACCCGGTGCTGAAAGACTTGAAGGTTAGGCGGGCTGTTCAGCTTAGCGTTGACACAGCTAATGTGCGTGCCTCACTGGGCACTGATATTACGGCTTTAGATACGCCCATTCTCGCTAACCAGATTGATGCTAGCTTGCCGTCTGCACCCAAGGTCGACAAGGCAGAATCCCAAAAGTTGCTTGAATCCGCAGGTTATACCAAAAAAGACGGAAAACTCCTGGGTTCTGATGGTAAACAAGCTAGCTTAAAGCTGGTGGCGATTGATGAGGGCGACTATAAAAAAGTCGCAGATGCTTTGGCTGTCGAGTTGTCTCAAATGGGCTTTAAGATTGAAAAGGATATAGTAGATGTGTCTGGCAAGGGTAAGGATTTCTTGCGAGAGGTTCTGCAGCCACGCAACTACGATATTTTGGTATATGAGATTGGGCTTGGAGCGGACCCTGACGTTTTTGCCTATTGGCATTCATCACAGGCCAACGAAGGTGGCTTCAACCTATCTAATTACTCTAACACCGTGGTAGATGACATTTTAGCAAGCGCCCGAACTAGCCAAAATCAAAGCTTACGACAAGTTAAGTATAAGTCGTTCGTGAGTCGCTGGCTAAAAGATGTGCCAGCTATAGGGATTTATCAGGTACAGACGCAGTATTACTACAATAAAAATGTGCGTACTTTTGGTGAAGATGTGAAGCTGGTTTCGTCGATAGACAGATTCTCAGACGTCTTATATTGGGCAGCTACTAAAAAAGAGGTTTATCAAACACCGTAGTCACCAGTATGCTAAAATGGTTCCATGCGCCTGTGGTGGAACTGGTAGACACGCTAGCATGAGGGGCTAGTGGCCTTAGGGCTGTGCTCGTTCAAGTCGAGTCAGGCGCACCAACAAAGACATTTCTTCATCTGCTCCGCGCTCAGCGCGGGGTTTTTGATTGGCTGCGCGTAGCGCATGCCAAAGGTTTTTCAGGGGGGATTTTATATTACCGTCGCCAAAGGCGACGACATTTTTATCTTTCATCAACGGGTTCAATCCATCAATTTTGCGGCAAACCTCCGCAATTTCACTGTGCGGAGTGTCTGCGCCGATTTCACAGAGTGAAACGGCGGTTTTAACCCACTGGCGCATCGGTTCAATCCAAAATCCGCTGTCTCGCGCCAAATCCTCTAATTTGCTTTCAAGCGACTTCTTTTCGCTCATTAGTTCCGCCCGCCGCTCCAAATATTCATCGCGCTCAATATCGCCGTCCAAATACACATCAAAAAGTCGCTTGATCTTGCTAAGTAGTCCGTCCCGCTCATCGCGCAATACCGCACGCACCTTATTGCTCTCGTTTTTAGTTACTAACTCGTCGGTTGCTAAACGTTCTAACATATAATCACCCCAGTTGCGCGGCATTGCTAGCGACTGCAAAATAGTTACCAACTGACTAGCTAACATAAACTCGCGTACTTCTTTTTCGTGGCAACGAACGGTTTTGTGCTTGTGGGTGCAACGGTAGTAGATATACTGATGCTCATTACCGTTTTTCTGTCGTTTAGTTTTTACAGCACCGCTAATATAGCACCCACAAAAACCACAGCGCACCAAACGACAAAGTGGCACTGGATTAGTTGGTAATTTCTGAACCTTACCGCGATTGCACAAAACCGCTTGCACGCGATCAAATAATGCTTTCTCAATTATCGGCTTATGTTTGCCCTCGTGCTGCTCGCCCGCATAGACAAAATGACCGTAATAAAACGGGTTAGAAAGCATATATTTAACTCTGTTAGCGTGCCATTTGTTGCCACCTTGGGATTTTGGATCATTTTTCGTTTTGCGTCGGCCGTGAGTCTTAATGCCGCGCGAGAACAGAAAATCCGCGATCTCGTCCAAAGTCTTGTCGCCCATAACATACAAACCAAACGCTTGTCGCACAATCTCGGCATTTTTCTTATGCACAACAATAGTTTTAGTGCGTACATCGTTGAGGTAGCCAAACGGCGCAATGCATGGATAATGTCCGTCGCGGATTTTTTGGCGCAAACCGCGCTTGGTGTTGACGGACAAATTATCTACGTATTGCTTGCTGGCGTTAAACTCGTTCGCCAGCATATATTTGCCCTGCGGGGTATTCTCAAACCACCAGTGCGGAAACTTCAAATCAAGCAATACATTTTCATCAAGCATATAGATAATTTGTCCGCTATCTATTGAGTTGCGCGACAAACGATCTGGCAACCACGCAATAATTCCGTCAGCCTCGCCATTTTCAATGCGGTGCAACATGTCGTTAAAAACTGGGCGACCAGGACGTTTGGCGGTTTGTTTCTCAATAAATATCTCGACAATTTCAAGTCCCATTTTGGACGCAAACTCTTTTAACTCCACGATTTGCGCCTCAATAGATAGCACTTGTTTATCTTCTACGTCGGTGGATTTACGAACGTAGAGAAAATAGCGGATTTTTTGCGCAACTTGTGCGAACATTTGCCCTCCTTTTTAGAACTTAAAAGACCACTCCGCTGGAATACAATTTAACGAAAGTCAAACTGTGCGAAGTGGCCATTTAAGCCATAAAAATAACTTTCGCCATTAAACTGTATTCCGTTTACCATTGTAGCACATTTTCGGCTTTGCCGAAATAAAAATGTCCCACCGCTTGCCGGTGGGGTAATATAAAATCCCCCCTGAAAAACCTTTGGCACGCGCTGTGCGTGGCCAATCAAAAACCCCGCGCTGGGCGCGGAGCAGATGAAGAAATGTCTTTGTTGGTGACCATTTACACAATGGCACGAACCCATTTTAGCACAAAGTAAGCCTAAGCGTGTGAAGGCGCGCCGCGTTCGCAACAAGTTGCGAACTAAAACCCCAACCCTAAAACCAAATAC
>JAIROX010000002.1 GCA_031257295.1 Candidatus Nomurabacteria bacterium
CAGTACTGAGTACCTAATGGTTCGTTGTCTAGGACTGTGGTAGAGTAAGCTGCTTCGCTAATAGAGTTAGTGCCTGGGTTGAGGCCGTTTGGTACACTGGCAGTCTTAGGAGTGCTACAAGCATAGGCGCCAGCGTGGGTTGAATAGTAGGTACAGGGTTCGCTGTTGTTTAGAGCGTCTGAGATGGCGTTGTTGTCATTACCTGGGCTACGTTTGTAGAAGGCTACTCTCCATTCACCGGGTTTAGTCTTGGTTTCATAGGTGCCTAGTGTGGTACCAGAGTTGTACTTGTCGGTCTTGACTGTGCCGTTTTTAGCACCGATCACACTACCGGCTTCGATGAGGCCGCTGTGGGTGGCAGTGATGCTGGTGGAGGTGGTGTAGTTGTAAGGTACATAAACGCATTGTGGGGTGGAATCTTTAGTGGCGTACGAACCGCTGGTGATACGATTGGATTTATCTGATCGGACAAATTGGCAGATAGTCTTGCCTACGTGGGTTTGGTCTATAGCTACGGTGTTGGCTTTGGCGTTGATAACGTAACCGCCCTCGTCAATGGCATCGTTACTACCGCCCGCGCCAGACACTGCGGTTAGAACCGAATCGGCAGGCTTGGCGGTGCTGGTGCCGGCGTTGGTGTACTGATATACCGTGCCAGTTACTGCGACATTAGTGCCATCGTCGTCTTTAACAATGCGGTTGGCGCTTTCCTTTAGAGTATGTTTGAACACTACGCTACAAGTGGGTCTGGTTTTTTTAACAGTGTCGCTTGTTAGGCAGTCAGTGGCGGAGGAGGTAGGGGCTTCAGAAGTTGGGGTCATAACCCAAGGGGAATAGACGTCGACGCAAGCTTGGGTAGAGCTGCCCGTGCCCGAATCGGCGGCACTCTTTGGGCTAAAGCTGATGCCCTGGCAGACCTTAGACTTTCCAACATCAGCTTTTGCCGTCGAAGCGCTCTTATAGGTGTTATTCGATACTGTAAAAGTGCCACCAGCCGCAATACTACCAGCTGACACTTTGGTTGCGCTGCCCATTCTGCCTATATTCCAGTACTGCGGTGTGCCAGCTAAGCCACCACTGTTCTCAATTGTGTGCGTAAAGGTCGCGTTAGTACCATAAGCCACGGCAGCCCCAGCTGTACTGGCGGCTGAAAATACGTAATTAAGTTTCCAGCAAGCATAACGCGTCCTGTCGGCATTCATATGAATATCAGCAGTGACAAGATTGCTTTCGCAGCTAGAGCTAGAAGATGTTGACCAGCCCCTAAAACTGTAACCGGATCGTGTGGCAGTGGGAAGGCTAGTTTTAGCCGCATAATCTCCATTCTTATATTCTCGAAGGAGGTTACTGGCGGCCGTGGCGCCACTAGACTTATGGCCCCATATGGAGTCCCCTGTGCTAGTACTAACATTGCCGCCATTTGGACCCAAGGTTAGAGTGTGATATGTAGAAGGAATTGAGTGCCAAACGGTCATACCGCCATTACTAGAGGATAGGTAGACAGTCATGCCGAAGCTACTGTCTCTGATTAAGGCGACCGCATTGCATTTGCCTTCTCCATTATCACAGTTACCATTGTTGTTATTACTGAATTTACTGATGGAACTATTGTAAGTATAGGTTGGGGAAGTACCAGCCGTATACACTCCACTGAGCGTAGTACTAGAGAACTGGATGGTCTGAGCACCGACACTGTTGCCATCTATATCCGTCAATAACAAGGCTAAAGGTAAACTGTGGCCTAGATCCACTGTCACCGAACCACCAGTTCCTGATCTGCAATCATTAGCAACTCCAGTGTTCGACCGAAACTTAACATTAAATGTATACGTTGTTTCGTTAATTGTTACGCATGCACCCCCAGCTGTTTTCGAAACAGTACCATCTGATAAATAGCCATTTCCAATACCCCATTTACCACTACTATTTTTATAGAGAAGGTTGGTGCCTTTGTGGTACGTCACAAAGCTTGAGCCATTATTCTCAAGATACGTCCAAAGGTTGGCATAGCTTTCTAGATAGGTATTGCTAATTGCCGCTGCATCTGCCTGACTAGAACTGAATGCCACGCCGCTTAACCCCACTAACACCAAATATAATACGCTGACATAAAGAAACCTAACTAGTCTTTTCATTGATCACCCCCTGTTTGCTCTAGCTGTTGCCGCCATGCGACTATATGGTCCAAGTTTTTGTAGCTATAAAGGTACCAGACGTGCCCATCTTCTTCACTAACCTGCGGCTCACCCCAGTTAGCCTTATTCTGAGCAATTGCAAGGTAAAGATCGAGGTATTTTAGCTGTTCTTGGATAGTATTACGAGGCTTACCGTCGGTCCCAAGGAGCTTTTTTTGCATTATGGACTGGTAGTTATAAGCAAGCTCAAGATAGAACCCAGCTTTCCAGTAGTTAACCCGTAGCTGGTCAGGGGTACCGTAGAAATCACTGGGCAGCCGCAATGCGTCTTCGTGTTCTTGCAGAAAATTTAATATGAAGTCCGGCAACTGTTCTTGGCGCTTAGCATTAGTAGTATCCGCCAAAACACCGGTAAGCTGTTGCACTGTATCTATAGGGTTCTCTCTGCCAGCAATCTGTTTGTTTATTTTGATCTTAAGTTCTTTTACTATACTGTCCACTGAAGCATCGGATGTTTCAGGGTTTAATTCGGTGCCACTTCCACCGATGTTACTCGAGGGTTTAGGGGTGGTATCCTTACGATTCAGAACGGCAAAGCACACTGTTAGGATAACTGTGACTACCAGCAAGGCTATTATACAGATGATGACTATTTTCTTATGAGAAAGCTTCCGATATTTATGAGTTGGTTCGGTTTTGGCTGTTTGTTTTGGCTCAGCCTCATCAGTGCCTAAGTTACCCCCCCCCAGAACACCATCATCCATAGGCGCATCAGCTGGCGACTGAGTAGTACTTTGCTTGTTTTCTTCCATCTAACCTCCAAACGGGCTGAATTCAACTGGCAGCCACAAATTACGTAACTATTTAAGCATAAGTGCTAAAAAAAGAATACCCCCAACTTGGTAGTTGAGGGTATCAATCGTTCATGCGGGGAAGCAAAGGCTTATTTCACCCTGGCGCTCGTCTTAGTCGCGCTCCACGGGGCGTAATAATTCGCCCCCGATACTGTTTTGTATGAGCGGATTTGAAATTGATACGCTTTGCCGGTTTTCAATTTCTTGATGACCACGTTCAGTTTTTTCGAGGGAACATTCACTGTTTTCCATGCAGTTTTGCCTTTCAGCGCGTATCTGATTTGATACTTCGTGATACCTTGCGCTTTCGGCGCGGCTTTCCACGCCACTTTGACCTGCTTCTTGCCAGTAGTTAGCTTTGAGATTATTAACTTTGTGGGGTTAATCTTGAAGCTAACAGTCTTAGTGCCATCGTAAGCACCTTTGCCCGTGATAGTCGCGGTACCCTTGCCTATGGCTTTATTAGTGCCGTAGGCTACAGTATAGTCTGTGCCAAGCTTTAGAAGCTTGCCGGCATACTTTACTGTCAGAGCGGGTTTAATCTGCGAGCCAGTGTAGGCTTTGTCTGGTACTGCTATGACCGTAGCCCCTGCAATGGATGCAGGTGGTATCGGTTTGGCTACGACAGACAGTGCAGCGGTTTGTGTGGTGAAGCTGGCTGTTCCTGCTGTGGCGGTCAGCGTAACCTTCTGCCCGTGGTGAGCGGTGGTTAGCTTCGTGCTGTGTGCAAGACTCGTCGCGATTCCCTTCGCGGCAAAGCTCGCAAAAGGTACGTCTTCGCTCGTGCTGTCGTCGTAGGACAACGTTGCCACTAAACCGCTCAAGTCGAGAGCGTCGCCCTCAGTGTAAGCAGTTTTGGGTTGGGTCTTGATGGAGACAGCCTGTGGTGGCTGAGACGAGTTGGTTATGGTCACATTAAAACGTATATAGTCATCTATTACTGGACCATAGTTTTCCGGATCGAAATTCCAAAACATTAGGTAGAATCCGTTTGCCCCAATCGGCAGTGTATCTAATATATCTTTGCCTATTGATATTTTGGTACCAGACCTACCGCTTGAAGTAGTGGCACTAACAACGTTAATGTCTTCCAAACTTTCAGCACTACCACCTGTTAGCCAAATTCCATCAAACTCAACCATTGGGGCGTCAACAACAGCATAAGGCTCTTCTGCCTCACTATCTTCAGGATTGTAGACCAACTGCGACTTCGCATAGTCGACAACATAGGTATATCCCTCTTCGGGTGTGGCGAATGCAGACATTGGCATTGACAGCGTAAAGACAAGAGCCAACGCTATCACGATAGCTATAACTTTTCTTTTCATGATTATTTCCTCCTTCTCCTTCGGAAAACTCACTTACAAAAACTGAAAAACTGTATATAAAAAATCGATCATGAAAAAATCTCACATGAACGATGTAAATGAACTAAGCACGCAAAACAAAAGCGTAGTGCGCGTAAGGTTATTATACCATAGTAGCCCAGATAATGGAATACTCTGACATTTGGCTTTAAGCCACCCGGTTATCGTATCTTTTTACGCACTGCCTAAGATAAGCAGCTATTGACCAGGTCCTCTGATTTATTATAATAGGCTATATAAACGCCTCGCCCTCGCGTTAGCTCGGCGAGGTTTTATGATTTTCCAAGCATAAATGTTATAATATCCCGCATATGGTAAAACGCAAAAAGATTGACGTGCTTATCCCGCACGGCTATAAACCACCTAAGAAAGATATTGACGCGGCGTGGGTTCTGGCGCGTTACCATAAAACTGTTGTCGAAGTTTTGCGACCCGCCAACCTCTATAAAGTCAGAACTCCCGATTTTTCGTTTAACGATCAAAACTACGAGTTAAAAGTTCTGACAAGCCCGCAAGTTCGCGAGTTACTCTGGCTACTAAATGAGGCAAAGGGCCAAGCCGAGAATATCATCGTCGATATACGCAAGACCAAGATGGCCAACAAACGCGCCATTGAAATATGCCAAGAGTTTATGAAAAAGCACAAAAAATATCGCGTATCTCTAATAATTTCTGCAGAGAAAGTACTTGACATTAAAGTCTGATTTGCTACAATGGAGTCATAGAGAGGCCACGCGCCCGTATCGGGAGCGGAAGGAGCACTCTACATCAAGACGAGATCCGAAAGGGTCTTGTTTTGTCTTTAGTTAATGTAGACCGTGTTATGCCGGTAGCAATACTTTTCCCCATCAAACATGTTAACCGCCCACTCATTATTCGCTGCGCTATCCTTACTCGGCGCTTTCTTCAATCGCACTTAGCAGGCTGTCTTCGATGTTTTTGCGGGCTTTTGGTGCTGGCTTTTCAGCCACCTCAATATCTAACTTATAACCTGTCAAACGGCTAGCCAAGCGCACATTCTGGCCACTGCGACCGATGGCAATAGACTGCTGATCTTCGGCCACATACACCTTAGCGGCCTTGTCCTTTTCGTTAATATCTACCTTAATAATCTCGGCAGGACTAAGCGCGCCGCGGATAAACTCGCTTGGGTTATCACTATAGGTTACGATGTCGATCTTTTCACGATCGCCAACTTCGTTCATAACAGCCTGCACGCGCACACCACGGCCACCCACGAAAGTACCCACAGGGTCAACACCTGGCACATTGCTGGCCACCGCAATCTTGGTGCGTCTGCCAGCTTCACGGGCGATATTCTTGATTTCCACCGTGTCGTTCTCAATTTCTGGCACTTCTTGGCGGAATAGGTACTCAATAAACGCCTCATTGCCACGGCTCAAGATGAGCTGCGCACCACTACGGCCCTCACGGTCGATTTCTTTAATATAGACCTTAGTACGTGCACCAACCGAATAATACTCACCCTCAATTTGTTCACTTTTGGGCATAATACCAGTGGCCTTGCCAAGATCTATGCTCACTAGGCGCGGCTCAACGCGCATTACAGTACCGGTTACCACTGTGCCGATCTTGTCCTCGTACTCTTCGAGCACAACTTCCTTTTCGGCTTCTTTGAGACGGTGAATCACCACCTGCTTAGCGGTTTGAGCTGCCACGCGGCCAAAGCTGGTCACGGTGTGAGAATCTTCAATCACATCACCAATTTTCACGCCTTTTTTGAGCTTCTTGGCCTCGGCTAGCGGGATCTCTGTGACGGGGTTGTAAGCTACATCATCTTCAATTACATCACGCATCACAAAAACTTCAGCCTCACCAGTGTTCACATTTAACTCAGCGCGAACATTTTGGTCCTTTTCACCGTTGTCGCGGCGCCAAGCAGCCGCAATAGCTTGCTCGATAACGCTAAAAACCGTGTCCTCGGGCAGGTTTTTCTCTTCAGCGATTACTTTGATACCTTCTACCATTTGTTTTAAATCTAAACTGTCCATTTTTCCTCTCCTTATTAAAACAACCGACCTGCCGGCCGGTAATGTACAATGCCTCAATACTAGCAAACCGCTTAGGGCTTGTCAAGCCGGCTAAGATTTGCTATACTAGAGGTACTAAAAAATACTTGTACAAACCAATATCCCAATTGTCTTTTGTATGTAATATGGAGAAAATATGTCAAAAATTTCTGAACAAGCTAGACGAGCTAAGCTCCTAGAACAGCGTGAGAAAAAGCTTAAAGAATTAAAACAACGGCAAACGGCCAAACCGAACGCCAAGCAGCGAGACGAAGCACCAGATGGCTCTAAGCGCAGGACCGTGCTGTCAACCACCACTCGTCACGGCGAGATGGTGCGAGCTCAGCGCATGGTGGCCAGCGATGTTAACGCTCGTGCCACACAGCACATCATTAGCGAAACGCCAGTCAATAAGTCTGTCTACAACGGCTTTAAGGGCGACCAAGTTTCGCCCGCACAGCTCCGCGCTGCCCGTCCAACCAAAAACGCCGTACGCATTATTCACTTGGGCGGCATGGGCGAAATGGGTATCGGCAAAAACATGGCCCTGATTGAATATGGCGACGAGGCCATCTTGATAGATATGGGCATAATGTTCGTCAACGAAGACTACCCTGGCGTTGACTACATGGTGCCAAGCATCGACTATCTAGAAAAGAAGATGAGCAATGTGAAGGCTATTTTATTCACGCACGCTCACCTCGATCATATCGGAGCCGTGCAACACCTGTTGCCTCGCTTCGCGCACACCACGCCGATTTATGGCACAGAATTTACGCTCAATATGGTGAAGAAGAGCATGAGTGAGTTAAGCGAAGTGCCCGAAATGAACTATATCAATGTCGACCCATTCCAGCATCAGCAAATCAAAGTTAGCTCGGCCTTTACGGTGGAGTTTGTGCACGTACTACACTCCATCCCAGGCAGTGCCTGCTTGGTAATCCGCACGCCTAACGGCACCATGCTCTACATGGGCGACTGGCGGTTCGAAGACAACCCGATCGACAAGCCGTTCGACATGGCACGCCTGAAAGAGGTTTCTGAAAAAGAGGGTATCGACGTGATGATTAACGAATCTACCGGCATCGATAACCCAGGCCGCCACGATTGGAGCGAAGTTGAAGTTGGCGATAACTTCGGCAAGGTTATGGACGAATACAAGAACGGCCGCATAATCATTAGCTCGTTCTCAAGCCAGATCTTACGCATTCAGCGCGCCCTTGAAGAAGCCAGCAAACGCGGCCGCAAAGTGGCTTTTGCGGGCTACAGCATGATCAACAACCTTGAGGTGGCTTTGCGCAGCCACCAAATTAAAGTGCCAAAAGACACGATCATAAAAATGGAAGATATTGTTAAGCTGCCCGACAACCGTGTGACGATTATCTGCACCGGCTCCCAGGGCGAGCTAAACGCCGTACTCAACCGCATGATAACCGGCGCCCATAAGTACATTAAAGTTAAGTCTAGCGACGTCATAGTGTTTAGCTCCAGCCCGGTGCCTGGCAACGAAGTTAGTGTGACCAACACCGAGAGCGGCCTGATGCGCGAAGGCGCTGAGGTGATTCGACACGGCAAGGCGCATATCCACGGCATGGGGCCGCTACACCTGTCTGGTCACGCCTATTTTGAAGATCACGTGGAGCTTGTTACCACATTGAAGCCGCGCAACTATGTGCCAAATCACGGTGAGTTTTACATGCTGCATCACAACGCCGAAATGGCCGAAAATATCGGCGGCATTCCACGCGAGCGCATTTTGGTATGCGATGACGGTGATGTGGTAGAATTCCTGCCCGACAAAACCATCAAGAAAAATGGCCGCATTAGCGTGGGCAGCGAGCTCTACGATGGCACTGGTAACGAAGTACACGACGCCGTGGTTAAAGATCGCCTGCACATCAGCAACGAAGGTATTTTCATCATCGTGCTAACGCTAAACAAAAAGACTGGTCGCCTAGTGAAGACGCCAGATGTAATTAGCCGCGCGTTTGTTTACCTGAATGATTCTGAAGAGCTAATCGGCAAGATTCGCCACTACCTGCGCACTAAAACCGACCATCTTAACCCAGCTGGCGACCTCGACACACTGAAGGCCGAGCTCAAAGATGACGTATCTCACCTGTTGTACGATTCAACCGGCCACACGCCAATCGTTATCCCTGTTATAAATAAGGTCTAAGTTAAATAGGGCAGCCTTTCGACTGCCCTATCATTTCATCCGTCATCCCAATGGCTAGCCAGGTCGTCTGGGTCATAGCCGTTATCAACGAGAATTTCGTTGAAATCGTCTAGGATTCCAGCCCAACTCTCATCGCTAAGGTACCCCCTAACCACCTCGTCACCTTCAGCAATGAAATAAATTTTGCCGAATACGGACTGGCTACCGTCAGCCTGTGCCTGCACTAGGTCAGCGACATTATCGCCAAGCTCAAGCGCGTCGGGCAGATGGAGAGAAAACCTAGTGCTAACGAAGACTACGCCGTCTTCGCCTTTGTTTTCTTCGAGTAAACCAATCTTACTCTTGAAAACTTTCGAAGAAATGTATTTTCTTCTTATCATTTCGTCAACCAGTTGATAAGGCAGCGGAAACTTTGCGGTAAATTCTTTCTTCATTTGAGCCTCCTTCTAGCTACGCAAGAGAGGCCGATTTGCCTCCGATAGGCAAGTCCCGGGATAGGCCCGCGTATCGACGGCAAATCATGCAGATAACAGATGTGAAGTTACAAATGCCAGGCAAGCCCGAATAGCCTGCTCTTACAAGCATCTCATCCATTATATCACGCTTGTGTTTATTTGTCAAGCGTTTACCCACCGCCCCTTTGCAAGCTCCGTCCTTGCAAAGGGTTCGCAAAGAGGTAGTTGGTGCTACAATGGTGGTATGAAGAAACGCTCTGAAATCCCGCAAAACTTAAAATGGGACATCGAATCGATATACGCCAGCGACACGCTGTGGCAGAAAGACTGCAACAAAGCCGCCGACTTAGCCAGGCAGTTCACTAAGTTTGCCGGCAAGTTGGTAGATACCAAAACCTTACTATCCGCTCTGCAACTTCGCGATAGCATCTGGCGCATTTGGCAAAAAACCGCCAGCTACGCATACATGCGCCGCGACGAAGACAATACCAGCGCCAAGTACCAAGCAATGGTAGCCAAGGTGCAGGGGCTGGGCACGGATATTTCCACCAGAATGGCCTTTTTCCGCCCTGAGCTTATGGAGCTACTTGGCAACAACCTAGAATCACTGTTAAAAGCTGAGCCCGGCCTAGAGCTTTATCGCCATGAGCTTGAGGTGGCTTTACGCAAAAAGCCGCACATCCTGTCTGCCGCTGAAGAAGCTGTCGTGGCTGCGCTAGACGACCTAACCGACGGTCCGAGCGAAATATTTGGTATGATAAATGACGCCGACATGGATTTCGGCAAGGTTAAAGATGAAGACGGCCGAGAGGTTCAGCTAACTCATGGCAATTATGGCCGTTTCTTAGAAAACCACGACCGCGCAGTTCGCCGCGGCGCTTATGAGCGAGTCTATGAAACTTACCAGCACCAAGCAAACACACTGGCCACTACATACTTTTACGACGTTAAGGGAGATGTTGCCACTAGCAAGCTGCGCCACTATCCGTCGGCGTTAGAGCGAGCCTTGAGCGGTGACAACGTGCCGATTAGTGTTTACACAAACCTGGTCGACGCCGTGCATGCCAGTCTGCCAACCCTGCAAAGATACCTAGAGCTCAAGCGACGAGCCCTAGGGCCTAGTGAGCTTGCGATGTATGACGTATATATGCCACTCGCTAACAGCGAGACACGCAGCTACACTTACGATGAGGCTAAGGAGATCGTTCTTGACGCGTTAGCGCCACTGGGCGAAGAGTATGTTCGCAGTGCTAGGGCTGGGCTTGAATCCGGTTGGGTGGATGTGCTAGAAAACGCCGGTAAAACTAGCGGCGCCTACTCTGGCGGATGTTACGACAGCAAACCTTTTATACTGCTC
The DNA here is from genome assembly GCA_031257295.1 of Candidatus Nomurabacteria bacterium. Taxonomy (GTDB): domain Bacteria; phylum Patescibacteriota; class Saccharimonadia; order Saccharimonadales; family Saccharimonadaceae; genus JAIROX01. The sequence goes on from JAIROX010000002.1 coordinate 10,378, forward strand.
AATTTCAGCGGCCGCCTAAACGATGTTTTCACCTTGGCGCATGAGCTAGGCCATTCAATGCACGCATTTTATACGCGCCGCAAGCAGCCGTTTGCCTATGGCGGACATTCAATTTTTACCGCTGAAGTGGCTTCAACTGTCAATGAGCTACTACTTATGGACCACTTAACCAAGCAAGCTAAGCCAGAGCAAAAGGCCTACTTGCTGGCTCAGCACATTGACGACTTTCGCACAACGCTAATTCGCCAAACTATGTTTGCCGAATTCGAGAAACTAACTCACGAGCGAGTCTGGCAAGGCGAAGCCCTAACGGCCGAGTGGCTCTGCACTGAATATGGACGGCTAAATGATCGTTACTACGGGCCGGTCGTCAAGCCGGATAACTTCATCAAATACGAATGGTCGCGCATTCCACATTTTTATCGAGCTTTTTACGTTTATAAATACGCTACTGGCTATTCAGCGGCTACAGCTATTTCTGACTTGGTGTTGCATCACAGTGGTGCTGGTGGTTATATAGAATTTTTGAAGTCGGGTGAGTCCGATGACCCGATTGAGCTACTAAAGATTGCTGGTGTCGACATGAGCCAACCCGAACCCGTCACGGATGCTTTGAGGGTCTTTGCTGGCTTGGTTGATCAGCTAGAAGAACTCCTGTGAGCAAGGTGAAACGCCGTCGCCTAATCGCTGCTTGCGTGGTTCTTGTCGCCGCTGGGTTGTTTATATTCCTCCACCCTGCCAACTACCAGCCCGAACCCGAGCCAGCTGCACCAGTAACCACTGCAACAGACGAAAATCTGGCCATCAATGCCCTAAAAAAACTGCTGGTCAAGCCAAATTCGGCCAAAGAAAAGTATGTTCGTAAAAACTTCGGCAATGGCTGGGGCCAAATTAACGGCTGCGATACGCGCAATGTGATTCTGCAACGCGATATGACAGATACAAAATTAAACAACTGCCTAGTAATGAGTGGCGTGCTCAACGATCCATACACTGGTAAAGTGATTAGTTTCGTGCGCGGTGCCGGCACCAGCAGTGCCGTGCAGATTGACCACGTAGTAGCGCTTAGCAACGCCTGGCAAACTGGCGCCTCCGAGTGGGACACAGCAAAACGCGTCGCTCTAGCCAACGACCCGTTAGAATTATTGGCCGTTGATGGGCCGGCCAATCAACAAAAGAGTGATAAAGACGCCAGCGCTTGGCTACCCAGCAACAAGGGCTTCATTTGCCATTACGTAGCAAGGCAAATTACAGTTAAAGCCAAATACCACTTATGGGTAACTCAGCCTGAGCACGATACTATGAGCAGCACGCTTGCTGGTTGTCCTGGTCAAAAAACTATCAGCTTTGAAAAATGAAAATAACGCCACAAGGACGTTACTTTCATTCCTGCCGTGAAGACATACTCGCGAACGAGCACACCTTCCCGAACAGGGTGCTAGGAATAAGTACGCGAACGTAAGTACACCTAGCACGCTGTCCGTGAAGATTTTCACCTTACACTGACAAGCATATTATATAAAACTTAAGGTGCCGACCCGAGGGTCAATGGGTCTAGTTTACAGACTATCCAGCACGCTGTCAACACTTTTTTAGTCCAAAACTACAAAGTTATCCACAACTAGTGCGTTACCTGATACCGAAGCTACGGCTAGGCGCATATCCACCCCTGTTGACTTGTTCGCGTGCGCAAACATCCGTGCCGCCAATTTCATTTTATCTAACTTCTTTTTTGTGACCGCCGCCAGGCCGTCGCCTCGCTCGCAGTCTTTTCGGTATTTTACTTCTACAAAAAATAGCGTGGCGTCTTTCTGGGCCACGATGTCGATCTCGCAAGCCTTAGTCTTCCAATTGCGCGCCACCACTTCGTAGCCGTGTGCTCCTAGATACTCACAAACCTTCGTTTCTGCCACATCACCTGTCTGTTTCGTGGTCGGCTTGGCTTTGACACTGGTTCGGGGCTGTTCTTGCAGGCAGGAAAGCGGCTTAAAACTCATTCTGTGCTCACAGCATGGCCCAAGTTTTTCGATGGCCGCCCGGTGTGCCGCCGTGCCATAGCCAACGTGGCTAGCAAACCCATACCCTGGATACTTTGCGTCTAGCTCGGCCATATAAGCATCCCTAGCAACTTTTGCCACGATCGAAGCTGCGCTAACAGCCGGAATCAGCTGGTCGGCCTTTTTGAGCGTCGTGGCGAATCTGCCTTTGCTGGTACCCGCTAAGAAATTAACCGTGCCGTCTATCACGACCTCGTGGTATGGTGCTTTTATCTGCTCCACCGCTCGCCTAGTCGCCAATCTTAAAGCCTCGGAAAGGCCTATATCGTCAATTTCTGCCGCCGACACCCAACCAAGCCCCACGCTGGCACCACTATTAAGGATGGCTTGGTTTAGCTCTTCGCGACGCTTTTTAGTTAAAAGCTTACTATCAGCCAGACCGTCAACTGTTCCATTCAGAACAACAGCACCTATAACCAACGGACCGGCCCAAGGCCCGCGACCTACTTCGTCAATGCCCAGGATTGCCACGGCTTTAAGCCTCGGCAGGAGTTTCTTCTGTAGGGGTTTCTTTAGCTTCTTCTTTTGGTTCTTCCGGCTTTGGTGCTTCTGGCAACTCGTTTACGGCCTTGCGGTCAAAATCGACAGCCTTCAAGCGTGCGCTCTTACCACTGCGCTCGCGCAAGTAGCTTAGGTAGTTGCGGCGTACCTTAGCACGGCGCACAACCTCGACTTTTTCAACCAGTGGGCTATGCAGCAAAAAGCTCTTTTCAACACCAACGCCACTAGCCACTTTACGCACCGTAATACGGGCAGTGTGTGAATCCTTGCGATCAACCCGAATCACTACACCTTCAAAAATCTGAATACGCTCTTTGTTTTCCTCTTTGATTTTCTGGTGGACTCGGACCGTGTCACCGCTGCAAACATCAACCACAGCATGTTTCTTTTGCTGATCATTGACTTTTTTGATCAATTCAAAACTCATCTTTAATCCTCTTCTCGGTAGTTTACTTAAAAATTCTTAAACAATACTATCATAAAACCAGCCTGATCACAAGGGTTAGTTTTGATACCGAAATCGCTAGAAATCAGAGAACGCGGTTGACTTCTTCGAGCGTGGTTTCACCGCGCAGGGCCGCCAGAACGCCTTGCTCCAAAAGTGTCAACATGCCATCCTTGCGAGCCTGTTTTTCGATAGCCTCAGTATGTGTGTCAACCGCGTCACCACGGATAAACTTCTGCACGGCTTCGTTAACCACCATCTGCTCCATAATGACGATGCGGCCCGTATAGCCGAAGGGCGAATCGCCGCTTGCCACAGGGCGATATAGCTTAAAGTGTTCAAGGTCTGGCTTTTTAACACCACTTGGCAGGTGGGCCAAAGCTTCTTTCACCCACTTTTTCGTAGCTTCATCTGGCTCGTAGGCTTTTTTGGTCTTATCATCAAGCCTGCGCAACAGCCTCTGCGCCACCAACAGGCGAATAGCTGAGCTAAATATCGGGTTAACGCCGATCAAGTCGATCATGCGTGAAAATGCCGCCGCCGTAGAATTAGCGTGAAAACTTGAGAGCACCAAGTGCCCAGTAATTGAAGCTTGAATAGCGGTTTTGGCAGTATCTTGATCGCGAATCTCACCAATCATCACCACGTCCGGGTCTAGGCGTAGTACGCTGCGCAAACCTTCAGCAAAGCTGCCGCCATCACCAGTGGCAATCGGGATTTGTGTAATACCTGGCAAGCTAAACTCAATCGGATCTTCAAGCGTGATAATTTTGCGCTCGGTGCTATTTAGGGCGTTGAGTATGCTATATAGGGTTGTGGACTTACCCGAACCAGTTGGGCCCACCATCAGCACCATGCCGCGCGGGTGGCTAATTACCTCATCGACAGTTTCGCGGTCTTTTTTATCCAGCCCTAACATGTCCATATTGAGCATATCTTCGGTAAAGTTGAATAAGCGCAGCACCGCATCTTGACCGTAAAGCGTCGGCACCGTTTCAACACGAATGTTTAGCATATGTGTTTCATCGCCGCGCGTGATGTCTGTCTGGATATGCGACGATTGCGGCTTGTTAGAAGCGATAGACACATTAGCTCGCGAGCTCAGTTCACCGATGAAGATACGGTATTTGTCCTTACTAAGTTCGGCAATCGGATGCAGAATCCCATCTACGCGCATGCGCACCCGAATGCTGCCGCGTTGGTTTTCGATGTGGATATCGCTAGCACCTAGTTTGTCGGCTTGATCGATTAAAAAGTCAAAAACCTTGTCCGTGGCCACAGACTCAAGTAACTGGCTAACCTCTTTGATGGCGTCTTGGTCATCTGATTTAGAGATTTTTATGTCGTCGTACACGATTTCTTTCGGCGGGTCATAACGCATCATCCACGCACGATAAGCGCTGTCCGAGATAAGATAGAACTCTGTATTGACAGCATCACGCTTGTATCTATCGCGTATGCTTTCTATCAGTGTACGTGGCGTTTGACTAGTGACCATAAGCTTGACTGGTTCTGAGCTGCCACCTTTAGATAGTGGCACAACATGTCCGCTATACATTTCAGGCACCTCTAGAACGCCATCGACCAACGGCGAAGTCTTCTCAAATTCACGAGTGTCTAAGTATGGTATGCCAATAATTTGCGCCCGCTGCTTGGCTGCGTCTTCGTCTCTTACGCGACGTCTCTCCTGAATTTCATCTTCATTCACACGACTATTCTAACAGAAAGAATAAGCATTTTAAAGTGGTACAATTGATGCATGACAGAAATAATAGTGGTTGCGCACAATATTAGGTCGATACACAACATCGGCTCTATCTTTAGAACCTGCGAAGGCTTTGGTGTAAAGCAGCTTGTTTTGAGTGGCTACAGCCCATATCCGACAACTAGCGAGGATACTCGCCTGCCGCATATTAGCGACAAAGTGAGTAAGCAGATAGCTAAAACCGCCCTTGGGGCTGAGAGTATGGTGCCTTTTCGTCACTGCGAGGATATCTTCGATACGATCAAACAGTATAAGAGTCAAGGATATTCTGTTCTAGCGCTTGAGCAAGATAAGCATAGTATCGAATTACCCAAGTTTCGCCCACCAGCTAAGGTCATTCTGGTGTTAGGTGAAGAGGTGGACGGTGTTGAGCCAACGTTGCTTAAACTTTGCGATGATATAATCGAAATTCCAATGTTCGGGCAGAAAGAATCATTCAATGTTTCGGTTGCAGCCGGCATAGCGCTTTACCAATTACGTTGCAGATAAGTTTTATCCTAATTTGACGCAATCATCACCAAGCAATTGCGACAATAAACCAATTAGACCATCTGTGGTATCAACTCTGAACGGCATCTTTATAGCTTTTTTACCGTCACCGTCGCCCAGGACCAATACCATATCTTCCAGCCCTAGATGGGACGAACAGTGCTTCTTCAGCTCCTTTAGCGTTTCATGGTCATCGGGGTTCTTAACGTGGACATAGAGTTTCTTGGCTTTTGGCGTAGTGTAATCGCGCAACTTTTCGGTCTCTATGGTAGGCGGCTTAGCGCTAACCTCCATGGCCATATTCTTAACGGCCGGACGCTTTTTGAAAACTTTCTTACCGACAGGTGCTTTCATGGCTACGCCAGTCTTATGATAACCATCCAGTTCCTCGTCAGTCAGTATTACGATATCATTAGCCGTTACCTTAGCCTCAGTAGTATTGCCGTTTTGATCGTGTGCGCTAACCCTACCGTCAACTCGAATTACAGCATCTTGTGTGAGTTGTGCACCAACTTTTTCGTAAGTGCTTGGAAACACTATAACCTCCAGCTCGCTAATTTTACTTTCTAGTTTTACAAAAGCCATCTTGGATCCAGACTTAGTAACAATCGTCCGCACGGCCGATATAATGCCGCCCACCGTCACGCTCTGTCCATCGATCTCGGCTGTGATGGCGTCAAACGGCAGGGTCTGCTCGGCAAAATACTCATCATATCCATCAAGCGGATGCGAGCTAACATATAAGCCCATTAGCTCGCGCTCCCACATAAGCTTTTCTTTTTCGGTGTACTTAGCTGGCGCTGGAGTGACCTCAATACCAGGTTGTTCCATGATAGGAGAATCGCCACTTACCATGCTAAACAAGTCGGTTTGGCCGCTTAGTTGCTCCTTCTGAATCTTGCTACCATAAGCCTGAATCTTATCGAGATTAAATAGTAGGTCTGAACGGTCGCCAAACTCGTCAAAAGCACCGGTTTTAATGAGTGAATCCCAGGCTTTTTTATTAAACTTGGTAGCGCTTACGCGCTTGGCAAAATCGTCGACACTAGCAAAACTACCATGAGCATCACGTTCTTCTATAACCGCTTCGGCCACTGAAGTTCCGACGCCCTTCACGGCCGGTAAAGCAAAACGAATCTTATTCTCATTTGGCACTACGGCAAACTCCACGTAGCTTTGGTTGATACTTGGCGGCAAAACGGCTAAGCCCATATGTTTGCACTCGGCAATCTCAATGGCCAGGCGGTCGGTGTTACCAGCGTCACTTGTCATTAACGCCGCCATAAACGCATCGGGGTAGTGGGCTTTCAGGTACGCCGTCCAGTAAGCAATTAAGCCGTAGCATGCAGCGTGGCTCTTGTTAAAGCAGTAATTAGCAAACTCTTCCAGCTGGTCCCAAAACTTTTCGGCGATCTCTTTAGTTGCACCACCAACCTTCACAGCGCCTTCAACAAACTCTGGTTTTACTTTTTTCATCATGTCGATCTTCTTTTTACCAACAGCCTTGCGCAGTGTATCTGCCTGGCCACCAGTAAAACCGCACCATTCCTTAGAAATTTGCATAAACTGTTCCTGGTAAACTAAGATACCGTAAGTGTTCTTGAGCGAGTTCTCCATGCCAGAGTGCAAGTAAGTTATCGGCTCTTTGCCGTGCTTGCGCCTAATAAAGCTCTCTATAAACTGCATCGGCCCAGGACGATACAGCGCCACCATAGCAATGATATCCTCAAAGCTAGTTGGCTTTAGATCGCGCAAGTAACGCTTCATGCCAGCAGATTCAAGCTGAAATACACCAGTGGTATCACCGCGCTGGAACAACTTATAGGTTTCTTTGTCGTCTAGCGGGAGCTTACCGATATCAATCGGGTTGTTGTAGACTTTTTTAATAATACGCAGCGCGTTGTTAATAATCGACAAGTTAGACAGCCCCAAAAAGTCCATTTTGAGTAGGCCCATATCCTCTACTGGTCCCATAGGGAACTGTGTAGCCACTACGCCTTTTTGCGCCAGTTCGAGAGGGATATACTTAACAACGTCGTCTGGGGCAATCACCACACCAGCTGCATGCACACCGTGCGAGCGGATCGTGCCCTCGAGACGCATAGCATAATCAAGCACTTCCTTACTGGTTGGGTTGGTCTCATATTCTTGGCGCAGATCAGCATCTTCGGCTACGCTCTTGGCTAGCGGCGTATGGCGACCCTGCACCGGGTCGGGCACAAGCTTACTTAGGCGGTCCGCCTCAGCATAAGGCACTTCTAGCACGCGCGCCACATCACGCACGGCGTTTTTAGCCATCATTTTACCAAACGTACCTATATTGCTCACCCTGGCCTCACCATATTTGCCAGCGCAATATTCAATCACCTCATCACGGCGCGTATCTTGAATGTCAATGTCAATATCAGGCATAGATATACGATCGGGATTCAAAAAGCGCTCAAACAGCAGCTCATACTTGAGCGGGTCTAGGTCGGTGATATTCAGCGCATAGGCAATGATTGAGCCCGCTGCCGAGCCGCGCCCGGGGCCGAAAACAATACCATTATCTTTGCCCCAGTTGATGAAGTCTTGCACAATCAGGAAGTAGCCGTTATAGCCCATGCGGTCGAGTACCTCAGATTCCATCTCGTAGCGTGCAACGATATCATCTGATAAAACCTTGCGAATCTCTTTGGCGGTCATCTTGTCGGCTTCTTCGCGAGTTTTGCCACCATAGCGATAGGCTAGTCCCTTAAGTATTAGTTCGTGCAGATAAGATTTTTCATCTTGCCCTTCTGGCACTGGGAACTCAGGAATCAATATCTTGCCAAACTCCAGTTCCACATTACAACGATCGGCAATCGCCTTTGTGTTGCGCACAGCTTCTGGAAAGTCTTTACCCCAACGCGCTATGATGTCCTTGGGGTCGGTTACGTGCAACTCAAACTTATCAAAACTCATGCGATTCGTGTCGCTAAGATACGAGCCCGTGCCCACGCATAGTAAAATCTCGTGAGCGTCTTTGTCTTCGGCCTTCAAGTAGTGCGCATCACAGGTCACCACTAGAGGCAAGTTAAGCTCTTTAGCCAGTTTCTGCAGGCCAGCGTTTACTTTTGTTTGCGTTTCCCAGCAAAGTGGTGAGTCTGGATGGCCATGATCTTGCATTTCTAGGTAGAAGCGATCACCAAACACGCCGTGATACCACTCAGTTAGCTCCCTGGCCGCCGCATAGTCATCATCGCGCAGTTTCATGCTAATTTCAGAACCAGCGCAGCCAGATAAGCAGATAATCCCCTCGTTGTGCGCCTCTAAAATCTGGTGGTCAATCCTCGGCTTGTAATAAAAACCATGCAAGTTGGCCTCGCTAGTTAGCAACATGAGGTTGCGATACCCAACGTCGTTCATAGCCAGGAGCGTGATATGGAAGCGCTCTTTATCCTTGGCCGGGTCTTTATCGGCCATGCCGCGCGCGGCCATGTATAGCTCCGCACCCATCACCGGCTTTACGCCAGCGCCGGTGGCGTTTTTATACAGCTCAATAATCCCCGACATCGTGCCATGATCTGTCACCGCCACGGCTTCCATGCCAAGGTCTTTAACTCGCTCAACTAGGTCTTCAACCTTAGTTAAACCATCTAGTAAGCTGTGGTGCGTGTGATTATGCAAGTGCACAAAATCAGACGGGCCAAGCGCCACTTTTTCTTTTACACCTCCCATGTCACCACTATTATACCACCAGCTTTAAACAAAATCGCCCTATTAGGACGGTTTTGTAGCGTGATATTTACAACAGCTACTTTCTATTTATTGTGTCAATGACTGCTTTGACGAAATCGCCTACGCCACCAGGGATGTCGGTGAATACACTCAGCAACCATATTACTAGCGCTACCACAATAGTGCCGCCAACAAATGTACCCATGCCGAAAAACACACCACGTATGAAGTTTTGCTTATAAACACGGCGGCGGTTGGTGTAGTAGTTTTCCAGCAGATCCCTAACGACTTCCTGTTCTGCGGGGTTAGGCTTGGTTTCGGGTTTTTGTTTGTTCATTATGCGGACCCATTACCGTGAGGCACGTTAAAGGCGCTATCATCAGGCCCTTTGGGCGCACCCGGGCCACCATAAGGCCTACCGCTAGCATCCGGAGGTAACCATGTCGATGTCGGTGTTGTACTTTGGTTTTTGCCACTAGTAAATTGCCCAAGCGCTTCATTAATAGCACCCTCCTTACTATCATCATAACCACCGTTCTTTTTGGCATATTCCCTATACTCTTCTACATTCTCAGCAGTTACCTGGCCCCCATTGATCATAGCCTTAATAGTGTCACCAGACTGACTATAGAAGTCTGAACCGTTATTTATGTGTTTGTCCTTTACGGTGCCGAGGAAGCTGCTGTCTTCACTAAGTGCCCCACCGCCAGCTGCCTTAGCCTGCCCGAAGCTGCTAGCCAAGTTGCCCAGTGAATCACCTTCCTTAACACCATTAACCATACTGGCGTACTCAAAACTCGTAGCATCAGCAGCCCTATAGTTCTTAGACCCACTACCAGACGCCATCTGCTTAGACACTGTGCGCAGAGTTTTATCATCTATATCACTAGAATCTTTAAACGTTTTAGCAATCTGTTTTGCCTTAAACTTATCCTGTCCCGCTATTTCCACGATAGCCTTAGCCCTGTCAGAGTCTCCGCTAGCAAGGGCTTTTCTAAATTCGGAATCAAGCTGTCCAACCTCACCTTTATTCGTACTATTCAGTATACTAGTCTGCAGGTTCCCAAATTCTTCGTCCTTAATTTTTTGTTGTGCAGCCTCAATCCCAGAAAGTTTTCTCTCAGCCGCACGACCACCGAGCCCTTGTGCAAAACCGCTGTCATAGAATCTTTGCTGAGCCCTAAGACTTCTATCCCTGTAGGACATTTGTGCTCGCTTACCGAGCAGTGAATTTCCTGGCGCCGCCTTTGTTTTAGCTAGGCCCTTAGCACGTAAGCCACGCCCTGCGTTTTGTAAGCCAGAGATCTTAGCCCCCAACGCACCAAGCGCTGCCATGGAGCCCTTAATTAAGTATGGTAACGCGAAAAGCGGCAAGATTGTGCAAGCCACACCGATTAGCGTAAATAAGGTGCCCGTTTGCTTCTGTATAATGGAACCTGCAAGTAAGCCAGCCCCCATAGCCACCCCAATTATCGGATACAGCAGCAGCATAGCCTTAAAAATATCTTTCCACTTCTTAAATAGCCCCTCGGTATTCGGCAACATATAACAAATAAATGCCACCGGGGCAACAACGACTAGCAATATAACCGCAGCCTGCCTGACAATCAATATGACAAACGTCATCAAAATAGCCAACAAACAACCAAGAAGCAGTATCAACAGCCCGCCCAAGGCGCCAAACAGCACTACCCCTACAGCAGCTCCACCAAGTATGAGGGCGATTACCCCTCCGCTTGGGCCACCAGTAAAGGTTTCTACTGTAACACCATTCGACAATAGCTTGTAGGCCTGATCACCAACAATGTTTGACAGGTCGACGCATATCTGGCATATGAAATATGATAGGTTGACCAGTAGCGCTGTTATAATAATTTTTGGTAACAGTTTCTTGATCCCGTAATTCGTTATGCCAACACCGGTAAGTTGCGAGAAAATTACCACTATGAATAATATGATAAAACCGACATTGGCTATGTTCCTGAACGTTTTCCAGGCATCTGATGTAGCACTGTTCGTAAAAACATCAGCCTTAATTACAATAAAATTATCTGCTATCCATTCATAAATGCCGTCGACTATGCCACCCAGAAGCTCTGATGCTGGGCAAATGATCCATCCTAATGCACTACCTATGTTGCAGGATGAGGGCTCGTCGGCAGGAACGGTGCCAGTAGTAGTGGTAGTAACAGCAATAGTTTTCCCAGTTGCCTTGAGTATAGCGGCTGCCTCACCCGCCGCACTACTCATGCGGCCTGCTATTGTTTTACAGGTTTGCTTACCATTGGTTAGTGCCCCGCTACCACTAACAAGCGTGTATTCTTCGCTATCTTTATTTTTGGTGGCAGAGGCGACACCTTTCTTTACAGTATCACCATCAATATAACTAACTGCATACTCAGATACACTCGACTTGCTTGGATCTTTTTCGCCAAGCGTCATTCCGCAGTTAACAGTTAGTAGTTTTTCGTAGAATGTATAATTCCCAAGTTTATCGACCGCGGGTGTACCGCTAGTCGGATATACACCTCCTAGCATTGTGCTCAGTGTAGACAAAGTGATACTACTCTTTATGGTCCTAGTCGCTTTGCTGGACCCCGCGGGTAGCGTTTTATAATTCTTGATATTAGCGGTGCCCGCTTTTATGTTTTTGTTTACAGGACCATCCGTACAGGCCTTTTTTGCACCATTAGCAGAACTATCTTTATAACTACCATCTCCTACTACTTTTGTGCTACCGGATTTGACAACAGGAGGGTCAGAATTGAGTGAGCTAATGCCTGTGTTATAGTTCCATTTTCCACCGACAAACGTCATATACGTCGTTGCGCTACTTATACCAGGTTTTTTTTCTTTTCCTGCTCCACTCACCTTGGTATCATACACACATACGGCCTCGGCAGTGACGCCACCACCTTTCTCTTTAGTTTCTGCACCATACACAGCTTTTACAAAATCGCTCACGGTCAGACCCCAAAGCTTCAGTGCGTCTGTTATTAGGTTTTGACAGCTTATTGTGCTTGATTTGTAATAATCTGATATGTTCGCATTATAACCAGCGCCATCAATTAGGTCTCTTACGGTCAAGCCTGACAGTCCTGCATAACTAATAGTCTTTTTTAAGGTGACCTTGCCAGATTTATTAGCACAATCGCTGACAGTTGTCTTGGCATAGATATACGACTTGAGTTGATCCTCCGTGGACATACTGCTAGCAGGATTAGCTGCATAGGCGACCTGGCTTAAGGTCGTGCAGCAAGCAGACACAGTGAGTGTCAACAACATTAACCCGGCAATAATTCTCTTCATGCTTATGTTTATGATAACACTCTCGCCAAACATTTACCAGCAGAAAATACTAGCCGATTGATTGGGTATATGTTACTCAGACGGAAATGGAGTGTCGGCTGGAATATTGTTTTCGCGTGACACAATCTGCGCCAATGGTATAGTCTTTTCGCCATCGCCGGTACTAAAAGTCACATTCACCCACTCATACACGGCACGCGTCTTCGTCTCCCCTGACTGGCTATATGTGTCTATTATCATAGCTCTACGACCGTTCTTCTCACCACCATCCGCCCATTGGATTTCACCGTCTTCGATGAAGCTATTAGCCCCATAGGCCTTGTTATCTATATTCTCAGGAAACTCATCTATCAAATTAATATTCTCACCATCAACGGACGTCACTCCACGACGTTTATTTGCTTGATTTACGTCTGTAACCATATCATCAGGCGTCTCTATTAGGCTAGTCATTACATAAACTAACCCTTCGCACTGATTATAGTATTGCGCAAGTGTGTCAATGTCACAGGTCAGCACGTCTATCGTGGTTGGGTCAACAATATCCGTTTCTCCCCAGCCCTCGGCAGCATGTGCGCCTGCGCCGTACTCAACAGATTTATTTTTAATAACCACTTCGTAAGTGTCCATTACGCTTTTTGTGCGTATATACACATCATAAGCTTTGTCTTCAGGTGAGGATGCCATGAACGTTTCGTAGTCCATATTGATAATTTCGTTTTCTTTCTCAGTTAGGGTATAGGGGTTTATCGACCAGAATATATAGTGCTTAAAGATTGCATCCTTTTCTTCTTGTGAGACTTTTTCTTTTTCGGGTTGCTCTTGTCCCACTGGTGCTTTCTCTGCACCCGCATCAGCACAGCCAGCTACAGATACGGCCATGAGAGCCGTTAGGACGGCCACTGCTAGTTTCTTTTTGCCTTTTCCGTGGTTTAGATGCTCGTTTTTGGACTTTTCCTGCTCAATTATTTGCTGGATCGCGCCAACATCAATCACATCCTCATCTATCAAATCACCATAACCAGCGTCAACAAGATATCTTTGATACTCTTCTGTAAGTTCTATTTTTTGATCTTTTTTTGTTTCCGCTGGTTCAAAGCTAGTTTTTTCCATCGCTCCATCCTTGTCGTCAAGACACTAGTTAATAAAGCGCTAAGTGTTTAGCGTATGTATCCATTATATCACGCTTGTGGTTAAAAGTCAAGAAGAATGTGGTTTATCATATCCTTCGTAATAATACGATTGCTCAATACCCTTGAAAATCACCTTGCGGTTGTCAACGTCATCTGTTAAGTTGGAGCCCAGAAGCGTGCGTATTTCTAGGTCGTTAACGGGGCTACGCTCCATCGCTTGCAGATACAGTTCCTTGTCGACCTTTTGCCAATCCACCACTTTGTGCAAGTTCTTTTTCAGCACCAGATCAAGCCAAATCCGCGTGGCGCGGCCGTTGCCCTCCATAAAGGGGTGAGCGATATTCATCTCGACATATTTGGCAACTATATCGTCAAACGTAGCTTCTGGCATTTGCTCAATCTTAGCCAGCACCTCTGTTAGGTATAGGCTATTAGCAAAAGCAAACCCGCCCTTACTTATATTCTTATCGCGAATTTCACCAGCAAAATCGTAAAGCCCGCCGAATAGATACTCGTGGATCTGCTGCAGGCCCCTAACGGTGCCCGCCTCAATTTTATCTATATCGCCAGACTCAAACAGATTTTTAGCTTTTTTTAAGCTTTTTGCGTCAATCTCGTGCATGTTTAACTATTTTTCTTGCTTGGTGAATTCTTTTCTGGCGGCTTTGGCGGCAGCAACGGAGCGTTTTTTAACGTCTTTAGCCTTAGTTTCGGCCTTTTTCATAGTTTTTTTAGCAGCTTTTTTGACTTCTTCTACCTTTTTTTCAGTATCGGCTTTCACTTCGTCGGCCTTGTTTTTGATGCCTTCGCGCGTTTCCTTACCGCTTTTTGGTGCAGTTAAAACGCCCGCAATCGCCCCACCGATGGCGCCCAGCGCTAAGCCTAGTGCAAATTTACCTTTTTTAGTCATCTTTTTTTCTCCTTTTTATTGGTTTTACCTGGTTTGAACTTGTCGAAAACTTCTTTAATTGATTTGGCCACAATCGCCGGTGATACGATCTTGGCAATGTTGGTGACCAAACCTTCTACTGATTCAGTGGTGTGAGCAATGGATGTGGCGGTTTTTTTGATCTGTTTGCTAAGCCTGATTAGCATGACCAACAGCATGATGCCAAGCACCAAGAACACGGCCAGCGCAGCCGATAGAATAATTACCAATATTTGTGATGCTTCGTTCATTATACTGTTCTCTTTTCTAGCTTAGTTATTCGCACCTCGTGCCTGTCAACCTTATCGGCCAAGCGATCAGCTTGGTGACCCATAACTAGGCGCTCAGATTCATCTATATCCAAAGTTTTTTCGATGCTGTCTAGGTGATCATAAACCTTATCAACCTTTTCATCTACGATATCAAGACGCTCGTCTAACTTGTCAAAACGCTTTTCTATATATTTAAACAATTTCTCAAATTCATCATTCTTCATGACTTTATTGTACCACGTTTTCCGGTCTTACTAGCAGCTTGCTTTTTGTACCTTTCTAAGTGGTCGCGTGCGAGCAGAACCCCTACGGCCTCTGTTGTTCTCCCATCAGCAGCACTAGCCAGCAACTCGGCTGGCTCTGTGAGCTTAACATCAATATACTCGCCATCATCAAGCCGCTGATCGCTAGTAAGTCGCACTTTAGGGGCAAAATAATAGTGGCTGACGAACTTTTGATACGGCCCGCGGTAATAGCGGCCCAGGTAAACCATCTGATCAGGGTCAGCGGTGTAGCCAGTTTCTTCTTGTAATTCACGCATAGCGGCAGTTTTGGGATCCTCACCGGGGTCTACCATACCAGCCACGATCTCCTGCATGACTATTCCCGGGCCGGGCCTAAACTGCTCGGCGATAACCGCCTGGCCGTCTTCGGTCACTGCTACCACGCCCACCGATGCATCATTAGTTTTAGATTCTACAATGTCAAAAGCCTTTTCGTGGCCGCTGGGCAAACGGTACATTCTCTGGACAACTTTATGCCAATCGCCATCAAATAGCACCTTATCGGGCTCGGTTTGCTGCCAGGTCATTGCAGCTTACTCCGAATAGCTTTTTGCGCCACACCGGGGTTAGCTTTACCTTTTGAGGTTTTCATAACTAGCCCGACCAGAAAACCGATAGCTTTATCTTGGCCAGCCTTAATATCTGCCACAGCCTGGGCAGCTTCTGGCAAAGCAAGTACCTCTTCGACAACTCTGTCTATCTCGCCGCTATCACTAACCTGAAGTAAGTTCATTTCTTTGGCCAGCTCGCGCGGTGATTTTTCATCGTTTAACTTTAAGAAGACCTCTTTGGCACCAGTAGAACTTAGTTCGCTCCGTTCAACCATCTGCGACAACTCAATCAAGTGCTGTGCAGAAACTTGCTCCGTTCGTGCTTCTTGCTCGCCATCGCCCGCCGCACTCAGCGTAAACCAGTGCGCCACACGCGCGGCAGTTTTGGAATCTGACTTTTCTAGCACTTCGGTTAGCTTTTTAGCCAAGTCTTGATCATCTAGAACCGACTCTACAACTGAACCATCTAGCTTCAACCCTGCCCACCCGGTGCGGTACTCACGCGGCATGGTCGGCAACCCAGCGCCAACTTTAGCAATATACTCATCTGTCAAAACAACCGGCGGAATGTCTGGGTCGGGCATATAGCGATAGTCCTGAGCGTGCTCTTTGCTGCGCTGCGAAGTAGTTTTTTGCTTAGCCTCGTCCCAGCCGCGAGTTTCTTGATGCACCTTCTCGCCCTTTTCAACTAATTCTACCTGGCGCTTAAACTCATATTCAGCGCAACGCTCTACACTACGAAATGAGTTGAGATTTTTTATCTCGGCACGTGTGCCTAGCTTTTTACTATCCTTTGGCGCCACCGAAATGTTAACATCAAAACGCATATTGCCATGGTATAGGTCGCCGTTTGTCACGCCAGCGTAAACCATCAGACGGTGCAGCGTAGCCACGTAATTTTTGGCTTGAACAGCCGAGTGGATATCGGGCTGTGACACAATCTCAATCAGTGGAGTACCGCAGCGATTAAGGTCAACTAGGCTGTAGTCGCCGTGGTGGGTTAACTTGCCAGCATCCTCCTCAAGATGAGCGTGCTCAATCCGCACTCGCGATTCTTCGCCTGTAGCAGGGTCATACACATCCACATGCCCTGCGCCGATAATCGGCTGGTACATTTGGCTAATTTGATAGCCTTTAGGCAAATCTGGATAAAAATAGTGTTTGCGGTCGAACCGGCTAACATTAGCGATTTTCGAGTTTAGCGCCAGCCCAGCCAAAATCGCCTTGTCTACCGCCGCTTTGTTCAAAACTGGCAACATGCCGGGCAGCGCGTAGTCAATCGGGCTAACCACTGCGTTTGGCTCTTTGTCGCGAGCGTCATTATCTACACCGCTAAACAGCTTAGTGCGTGTATTAAGCTGCACGTGACACTCAATACCTATTGTCATCTCGTACTTATCGAGTTGTTCGCGTGTCAACATATCAGACCGCCCCCAGATCTTTCAAAGCCTGTTTAAAACTAGCCAAAGCGCGGCGAGCTTGGTCGTAATTCACCTTAAATCCGTGCTCATGGGCAATGCAATTGCGCAATTTATGAGCGTGCCACAACGAATTAAGCGCCGAGAACCTGCCGCCCGACTTTTTAAGCCGCTCTCCAAAAGTGCCGCCTGGTGCACCAAGTTCACTCATGGCCTTGTCAACCAATTTATCAGCCTCCAGGATCACCATATTATAGCTAGCCTCGTCGTCCTTCTTGAGACTTTGCTCAATCTTCAGCCAGTTAGTCTGGTATTCTTCTTGGTCCAAAGCCACGGGCTTGTTTTTCGTAACCGAAACCATGAAGAATAATATCGCCCCGACAACAATAACGGCTACCACAAAGAATATTAACGACACGCTCATTTTTCCGTCTCCTTAGCTAAGCTAAATAGTTTCGCATCATCTTGGCACTTGCCAATCAACTGCACGCCCACCGGCAAACCGGCTTTAGTTTTACCAGCTGGCACGCTTAGCGCCGGTAATCCAGCTAAGCTTGGCGGCACCGTCATAACATCTGCCATATACATTTTAAGCGGGTCACTAGTGTTTTCGCCCAACTTAAACGCTGGCGTTGGTGCCACTGGGCTAACAAGTACGTCAAAGTCCTTAAAAGCTGCGTTGTATTCGTTGATAAGTAATGTGCGCGCCTTCTCGGCTTGCATATAATATGCATCAAAGAATCCACTACTTAGCACGTAGTTGCCGATCATGATACGCCGCTTGTTTTCGGGCATAAAACCACCGTCGCGGCTTTTGCCGTAAACGTCGCTCAAACTTTTGCCGGCGCGGTAACCATAACGGATACCGTCATAGCGTGCTAAGTTAGAGCAAGTCTCCGCTGGAATGACTATGTAATATATAGCCAATGCGTACTGGTACATCGGCAGGCTAATTTCTTCAACTTCGTGCCCAGCCTGCTTAAGCTGCTCGATATACTGCTCAATCAGTTCGCGCACCTCTGAGTCAACGCCCTCGCCCATGCATTCTTTAATCACCCCCACTCGTTGCTTTTGCAAGGCCACTCCTTGCAAAGTGGGGTTTGGTAAGGTGGTGCCGTCGCGTTCATCGCGGCCCGCCATGATACTGAGTACCAGCTCAATATCTTCAACTTCTTTAGTAAAACAGCCGATCACGTCGGTGCTGCTGGCCATTGCCACCACACCAAAACGGCTAACCGTGCCGTAAGTCGGCTTTATGCCAACTACACCGTTGAAGCTAGCCGGTTGACGAATTGATCCGCCCGTATCAGTGCCGAGCGCAAAGGGCACAATTCCAAGTGCAACAGCTACAGCCGATCCGCCGCTTGAACCGCCAGCTACTCTTTCCTTATCACAGGCGTTCAAGGTGGGCCCAAAGTATGAGTTTTCGGTGCTGCCACCATGCGCAAAAGCGTCAAGGTTGGTCTTACCGATGCAAATAGCCCCCTGTTCTTCCAGCTTGCGCACCGCCGTAGCCTGCATCGGTGTCTCAAAGCCTTCAAGCATCTTAGCTGCCGCAGTTGTCGCCCCGTCAAACGCCAGGAAGTTATCCTTCACTACAAACGGCACGCCAGCCAACGCGCCTACCACCCTACCAGCCGCCACCTGCTCGTCAATATCCTTGGCACGTTCTAGCGCACGTTTTTCGGTTAAGCTAATGAAAACATGGTGATCGGTGTGGCTTTCGGCCCGCTCTAGGGCTGCCTTTACCTCTGCTACAGCCGAACTTTTGCCCGACCTAACACTATCCACAATCTTAGTAACTTCACTCATCAGTTATAATACCTTCGGCACTTTTATCTGGTCATCAGCTTGATCGGGGGCCAAGGCCAATAGGTTTTCCCGCGTAAGACCGTAATCGATGACCTCATCGTCGCGCCACACATCTTCAAGGTCTACAGTCATATAAGTTGGCTCTACACCTTCAGTATTTAACTCGCTGAGTTGTTCGATATACGCCACTATATCATTTAGGTCACCGCCCAAGCTATCGACCTCTTCATCACTCAAAGTTAAGTTAGCCAACTCAGCTAGATGCTTAATCTCATCTTTAGTAATTTTTGCCATATCTAAGTGTTAATTATACCACACTTGATATGCGCCAAAAACTACCATCACCACGAGAAATAGCAGCTTTAAGCAAATGTACGGGTTTAATCGTCAGCCTCTTCAATACCGCCGTCATATTTGAGCATCATCTCAGCCAGGCGATGAGCGTGCTCTTTTTCATCACTAATGATCTCTTGAACTTGTGCAATATCGATTGGGTCCTCTAATAGCTCCAACAATTTCAGGTAGCCTTCAATGGCTTCATTTTCGTCTTGCGCATTAGCTGCTATTGATATAGCTATTGGATAGTTTGATTTGCTCATGATATCTCCTTATTAACCAACCCTATTTTATCACTCTTAGAGCTTTTCTTTAACTTCACCTATAAGGTCGCGTAGTTCGGCGGCCTTCTCAAATTCTAAGTTGGCGGCGGCTAATTCCATCTGGCTAGTTAGGTCTTTAATCAATCCCGGGTATTCATCTTTCGGGATCTTTTTTAGATCGAGTTTGTGCTGCTGTTTGGCCGGGATGATGGCCCGCAGCCCTTCTTTTACTCCAGTTTTGACACTGCGCGGTGTGATGCCGTACTTCTGGTTGTAAGCTTCTTGAACATTGCGGCGGCGGTTGGTTTCGTCAATGGCACGCTGCATGGATCCCGTCACCACGTCAGCGTACATGATGACTTTACCTTCCACGTGGCGGGCGGCGCGGCCAATGGTTTGCACTAAAGCACTTTCTGATCGTAAAAAGCCTTCTTTGTCAGCATCGAGAATAGCCACTAGGCTGACTTCGGGCAAGTCTAGGCCTTCGCGTAGCAGGTTGATACCGACCAAAACGTCATAAACGCCTTCGCGCAGGTCGCGCAGAATGTCGCTGCGCTCTAATGTGTCGACATCGCTATGCAAGTAGGCAGTTTTGATACCCAAATCCTTAAGGTAGGTACTCAAGTCTTCGGCCATGCGTTTGGTGAGAGTAGTGACCAGCACACGCTGATGTTTTTGCACACGCTCTTGAATCTCGTCCACTAAATTATCCACCTGGTGCTTAATGGGCCGCACTTCTACCTCAGGGTCCAGTAAGCCAGTTGGGCGGATAACTTGCTCGACCGGTGAGCCGCTGCGCTGCAATTCGTAGTCGCCGGGCGTGGCCGACACATAAATCACTTGGTTGATGTGATGGCTAAACTCGTCGAAGGTCAGCGGGCGGTTGTCGAGCGCGCTAGGCAAGCGAAAACCGTACTCTACCAATATGTCTTTGCGGGCGCGGTCGCCGTTATACATGCCGCGCACCTGCGGCAAGCTCATGTGCGATTCGTCAACCAACAGCAAGAAATCGTCGGGGAAATAATCCAGTAGAGTGGCCGGTTGCTCGCCGGCTTCACGGTTAGTTAGGTAGCGACTGTAGTTTTCGATGCCTTTTACGAAGCCAGTTTCTTCGAGCATTTCGATATCATACTTGGTGCGCTGCGCCAGGCGCTGAGCCTCGAGTAGTTTACCGTTTTTTTCGAAATAGTCTTTGCGGTCGTCGAACTCATTTTTGATGTTTTCGATGGCCTGCTCGAGTTTTTCTTTGGGCGTCACATAGTGGCTACCCGGGAAGATGGTCAGGCTGTGCGGTTTTTCTAAAATCTCACCGGTTAGAGCGTCGATAACGGTTAGGCGCTCCACCGTGTCGAAGTTAAACTCAATGCGATAACCCACGTCGCCGCTGGCCGGGATAACGTCGACCGTGTCGCCGCGCACCCGGAATGTGCCGCGCGCGAAGTCAATATCGTTGCGGTGATATTGAATGTCGGTTAGGTGGCGTAGGAACTTGTCGCGCTGGCGGCGCTCGCCGGTTTTGAGCTGGGTAGACATAGTTTCGTAACTTTCGGGGCTGCCGATGCCGTAAATGCAAGACACGCTGGCTACCACGATCACGTCGCGGCGGCTCAGCAGCGCGTCGGTGGCAGCATGGCGCAGGCGGTCGATTTCTTCGTTAATGGCGCTGTCTTTTTCTATATAGGTGTCACTGCTAGCGATATAGGCTTCGGGCTGATAATAATCAAAATAAGACACAAAATAATGGACTTCGTTATCTGGGAAAAACTCTTTAAACTCGGCATAAAGCTGGGCGGCCAAGGTTTTGTTGTGAGCCAGCACCAGCGTGGGCGCGCCTTTTGCCGCAATGATATTAGCCATGGTGAAAGTTTTACCGCTGCCGGTTACGCCCTTTAACACTTGCTCACGTTTGCCGTTTTTTAGGCCACCCAAAAGTTGGCGAATCGCCTCGGGCTGATCGCCAGTCGGTTGATACTTGCTAACAAGCTTAAAATCGGTCATCTAATAATTATACTACGTATAATATCTAACCTAAACCGGCGCGCTCTTTGCTAACATGCGCATCGTTGGCGCGTGGGTGAAAATCCTTATAATGCTCGTTAAGCTTGCGAATGACTTTTTTAACCAACTTTTCAGGGTCGGACTCAAAAATCACATTGTCCATATTTGGCGCCCAAATGTTCTCAAACAAGGTCTTCGCATAATCCGCCAAACCGCCCGAACCGGTTAAAATACCACAAACTTTTTTAGATTCAAGTGCAGTCGATAGCTCGTGCAGGCTGCCCATGCGGCCGCCCACCGTAATCACGGCGTCAGAGCTGCGCACCAAGTGCACATCACGCCCCACGTAAGCCATACCCGTAAAATTGATATAGTCAAACTCAACCGTTGGCAGGCGGTAAACCGAAATATGCTCACGGATGCTTGAGGCCGGCGAAAAACCAACCGACACGCCCTTAGGGTTTTTTACACTCTTAAAACCTTTGGCTGCAAAATGTGGCAGGCCAACCGTGGCGCCAGTAGTTAAAGTTTCACCATGTTCAGCAACAGCCTTGCCAAGTGCATAGGCCAACTCATGGGACTGTTGAACAGTATCACCACTAGCGGCACCGGATATACAAATTTGGTATTTCATCAGTTATTTTCCTTTTTTGATTTAGAATTACTTGCAACCATCATATCATGCTTGAGCTTAGTTGTTAAGATATCCTTGGCACCAAACTGCCGCTCATACCGCGCCACAAGCTCAGCGCCCAAAGCTTCTTTGAACTCGGCCACAGCCTGTGATCCATACGGGGCACCCGACCGATGGTTGCTCAACGCATCATAAACATTAAACGAAATCACGCCCCCGTCATGCGCCACACCCACAAAAAGACTATTTTGCCAAAACTTTGGGAACTCTGGCTTGTCGAATAGCTTCTCAAGAGCCGACTTGTCAAACTTGGCTGTTTTGAGCAGCTGTTCGAAATCACTGGCAAAACGGTTGTTTAGGGCCTTATATAGTTCTGAGCCAGTAGTGTTAGCTGGATCAAGGCCCAGCTCGAGCATCAACATAGCCATGCGTTCGTGAATCTCACCGACCAAGCGAGCATCAATCGCCGTGCCACCGCCGCGCTCCTCGAGCATTGACACGGTCAGCTCTAGTGGATGAGCCTCAACGCCCAATAGCTTTGCTAGGTAGCTCATCGTAGTTTAGTTTCCTTGGTTGGCATATCATGAAGTTGGACGCCATTCCTCAATATGCCGCTTTGAGCCCCTACGTGCGATATCACCGATGCGGCGTTAGCGCTAGCAAACAGCACAGCATCTTTTAGGGCTTTACCCTCTACTAACCCAGTCAGCAAGCCCGACCCAAAAGCATCACCTGCGCCAGTTCGGTCAACAACTTTCACATCTTCATACAACCCAGCCCGAACCACCGTCTTACCATCCGACACAATCGAACCGTTAGCGCCTGCAGTTATAGAAATCACCTTGACTAGGTTTAATGCGTGGAAAGCCAGTTCATCCAACGAAGTACCGGCCACAACCTGCTTAGCCTCGTCCATATCACAAATTAACACCTCGACATCTTCAAGCAAGGGCTTGAGCTTGTTTGGATTTTTTAGTTCTAATTCTCCAGGGTTAAACACAACCCTAGCGCCAATCTTGGCACACCTAGCAAACAGCCGTCTTAGCGTGTCAAGGTCTCCAGACAATGTCGTCACATACACCCAGTCCGGCGATAGGCCGCTAAGTGCATCAATATCTAGGTTCTTAAATTCGCCAGCCGCACCGTGATGCACCAAAGCTGCACGCTCGCCTTCGGGCGACAACAATATAACCGAGTGCCCCGTGTGGTGTTCGTGCGAGTATTGCACCAACTCGCGACTAATGCCTTCACGATCAAGCAAGTCCAGCACGGCCTGGCCAGCCAAGTCGTGACCAATTTCGCCCATATAGCTAACATCCAAGCCGTGCCTAGCGAAAGTCACAGCGGCGTTCAAAGCACCGCCGCCAATCCCAATGTCGACCCGCTCAACTTCAACCATACTGTCCATTTTAATCTCGGCAAAATCGCCCTGGTGCCTATCCCGCACTGGCTTAAAAACCGGGCTGTTACTTAAGTATACTTCCTGCAAAGCCGCGCCGACACAAACCACCCGCGCTGGCATTAGACAACTCCGCGCTTATTAGCCGTTTCGACCAGCGCCTTATACACAGCCGCCGGATCAGATGCGCCATCTATAGCGCTGCCAATATTTATCACGTCAACACCAGCACTAGCAATGTTAAACACATTGTCTATTCTAGCACCGCCGTCCCAGCCGATCTCTACAGCCTGATTAATGTTCCTAATCAGGTGCACTTTCTCAAGTTGCAACAGGCTAGCATGTCCGCCCTGATGTCCTAGGTCACCGCTGAAAATCATAACGTGGTCAACTTGTTCAATATAGTTGCTGTAATTCGCCGGAAAAGTGGGCTTAAGGATAGCAATGCCAGCTTTAATGCCACCATCCTGAAGCTTTTTGATGGTCGGCAATAGATCCTCTTCTACCTCAGCGTGGAATATGACTAAGCTTGGTTTAATCTTAAGCAGAGCGTCAATGTGCTTGCTCGGCTCTTTCACCATCATATGTACGTCAGTTTGCCATTCTGTCGGCCACCAAACCTGGCTCTCATCGATAGTTTTTACCGGAGCAAACTCACCGTCCGCTATATCAACTTGCACTCGCTCGGCAAACTCGTGCAAGCGCACGACTTTTTCCTTATAAGCCTCGGCGCTCTCAACTAAAATTGTTGGTGCAATAACCGCCATTTAACCTCCCATCTCATCTAACTGATGATTGCGCCTAACAAAACGCGCTGCTGCTGCAAATGGCGTGGTTAGCCAAGTGTCAACAATATCTTTCCAGGTTGCCTCGTCGTCCTCTAGCACCCGTGCCGGCATACATAACACATTGCTGTCATTATCATTACGCGTCATACGTGCCTCAACACTATTCCAAACCACCGAAGCACGAATCCCCTTGTAGCGGTTAGCTGCCATGCACATTCCCTGAGCACCGCCGCAAAGCAAGACGGCCCGTGTATCGCCGCCTTCAGCCAAAACCGCCAAAGCCGCTTTCCGAGCAAACTGCGGAAAATCATCTTCTGGATTGAGCTCTTTATCACCGACATCCTTAGCGTCATAACCACGCCCGCGTAGATACCTTAAAACTTCCGCTTTCATCTTAAAGCCGTTATGATCAGCGCCAACAAAAACTTTCACTGTTATTTATCTCCCTTCAGCTTGCCGAAGTCGCTGGCCAATTCCACCAAGCGGCTAGAGTAGCCCCATTCGTTGTCATACCAAGCCACCACTTTTACAAGGTTGTCGCCCACTACATCTGTTAGGTTCAAGTCAACAATCGCTGAATAGCTATTACCCCGAAAGTCCGAGCTAACTAGTTCATCTTCGGCCACAGCTAGAATTCCCTGGTAGTAGGACTCGGCTGCCGATTCTTTGAAAACCTTGTTGACATCTTCTTTTGTGACATCTTTTTTAATAAGCGCCGTGATATCCGCCAAGCTCACCACTGGTGTCGGCACGCGTACACTCAGGCCGTTAAACTTACCTTTCAAAACTGGCAAGGTTAGTGCTGCGGCTTTACTAGCGCCCGTGCTGGTCGGCACGATATTCTCGGCTGCCGCCCTAGCTTCACGCAGGTCTTTGGCTGGCGCATCTTGCAGGCGCTGGCTAGCTGTGTAGCTGTGCACGGTGGTCATCATGGCTTTTTCAATGCCAAAGTTATTCTCTAGCACCGCCATAACTGGCGCAATACAGTTAGTAGTGCAGCTAGCGTTGCTAACTACTTCGTCATCGGCCGTGAGTGCATCTTCATTCACGCCAAGCACGATGGTTTTAGCACCATCACCCTTGGCCGGTGCCGAAATCACCACTTTTTTAGCGCCAGCCTCAATATGCGCCCTAGCTTTAGCCGGGTCGGTAAAGGCGCCAGTGCATTCTAGCACTACATCTACACCCAACTCGCCCCACGGCAGTGCCAGCGGATCGGTTTCGGCCAAGCATTTGACAGCTTTACCATCAATCACCAGCTCATCAAGCGTGTCACTCACACTGACTTCGCGGCCATAAGTACCATAAGACGAATCATATTTAAGCAAGTGAGCAAGTGTCGCCACGTCCGTTAGATCGTTAATCGCCACCACCTCAACGTCCGAGCGTTGACAAGCAATCTTAAAGCTGCACCGGCCAATCCGTCCGAAGCCATTAATCGCGATTTTTATCATAAGCTTAAGCCCCCTAATTACCCTTACGTTTATTTTAGACGTTTTTTGGTAAAAAGTAAAATAAAAAGAGCCCCCAGCGTATAGCCGAGGGCTCAGGTACCATCACCTATTAACTTTATCGAAACCTTATGTAATCGATAAGGCTTGACACGGCGAACACTACAAGCATCGCGAGTGCCACCACACCACATCCGATAGCAATTGCTATCATAATCAGTAGGGGCAATAATGTAATAACTAGTGTAGCTATTGCAATTGTCCATAATAGCGTAAACCTAACGTCATCGGAAATCGTCGGTGCGAACAATACAGCTATAAAAACAGCAGCCATAGCCACATAAAACAGTCCGCCTATATTTACGGTTGTTCCTGTCTTTTTTTCATCACTGTCACCAGCCTTAACCTTTATATCAAACATGCTGCCTCCTTCGCCCAGAATCTGGGCAATAAAACTAAATATCAGACTGAAAAACTCAGTCCAACCCTAGTCTTAGTGACCAGAACACCAGGCGAAGCTATGCATAAAGTAACAAAAAAACCGCAAATCTATAGATAGATGGTACCACTAAAGTACTCCTGACACTTCTAAGCCATAGAGCTTTTTGTGAAAACAAAAAGCCTACATATGTAGGCGCTAGCCTACCCTTAGAATAGCCAATTACTGCACGACATTTTCTGCCGTACACTGACATTGTAGCATAAGTGCCTTAAAAAGTCAATAGCTAAACGCTATTCCGCGCTTTTTACGGCAAACTTCATCTGTAATTATTGCTCGTCCCAGCGACGGATAGCCTCGGCAATTACCTTCTTGGCTTCGTCTAGGCCCTCAAAACCCTTAACGGTCGTGCTGCCGGGCTTTTTGAGGTCTTTGTAATGGTTAAAGTGGAACTCAAGTTGCTTGATCAACTGGCTAGGCAGGTCTTCCAACTTTTCGTACGGATTACCCGTGCTGCGGTCGTCGGCTGGCACAGCAATAATCTTATCGTCAACCTCGCCGTCATCCTCAAACTTCATCACACCAAGCACCTTAGCCTCCAAGAACACCCCTGTGGTTAGCTTTTCCGGTGCCACCAGTAGTACATCCAGTTCATCGCCATCTTCGTCTAGCGTCTGCGGAATGAAGCCATAATTTGTTAACTTCGGGAAAGCGCTCGGTTCAATGCGATCAACCATAAAACAAGCCAAGTCGCGTCGCCATTCAATTTTTTGGATACTCCCAGCCGGAATCTCAATCACTACGTTAATATCACCATTTTCATAGTCGCCAGGTTTCAGAATCTTATTAAAATCTGCCATATTATCTCCCTTAGTTATTGCACCCATTTTATCACAAGCTGGTACAATGGAACTATGTTGGGTAGGTTTATTCACAAGACTTTGGGCGTGCCGTACAAACTGGCGGTGCCGATTGATGTGCGCCGCAAAACTGAAGACGCCACGGTGTTGTTTCTACACGGCATTGCGGCCACTAGCAGCACTTGGCGCGAGTTGGTTGGCGAACTAAAGAAGGATCCGGCCTTTGACGCAGTGCGTCTAACCAGCGTCGACCTGCTTGGTTTTGGCAAGTCGCCAGCGCCAGGTTGGCTAGGCTACACCGTTAACGACTACCTACGCGCTCTGCGTCGTACCACCAGGAGCTTGAAGATAACCGGCCCAATTTATATTGTCGGGCACTCAATGGGCTCGCTACTAGCCACCGACTATGCTGCTCGGTATGGCGATGCTAGCGCATTACTTTTAATTTCTCCACCGTTCATGCGGCCCGAAGAGCAGCGTGTCCCAGCTGATAAGCTCTACGCAATGGCACTTGATAATCTCAAAAAAGCTGCCCAAACTAACAGCGGCAAAAAAGCCGGTAAAGTTGTTGAAAAGTTCACTAGCTTTGAAGTTAAGTACACTAGTACGCCAGCTTTTAGGCGCAGCATGGACCAAGTGGTGCTGAAAGGTCACGCATGGCAGGAAGCAAAAAAACTAGAGGTCCCCGTGGTGTTAGTTCATGGCAGGTTCGATTCGGTGGTTAGCCGCTCGAACCTGGTGAAACTAGCTAAGCTGCCGCATATTAGTTTAGCTGAAAGCGCTAATGGGCACAGTATTAGCCAGCGACGACGACCATTCGTCGTTAAGCAGCTGAAAAAGTTAATTGCTCATTAGGTATCTGTTGATGGCCCTAGCAGCCGTGGCGCCCTCACCGGCGGCCGCCACTACCTGCTTGGTTGATCCAGCCCGGATGTCACCAGCCAAGAACACTCCCGGGAGGCTGGTTTGCAAGCTATCATCTGCCTGGATATAACCAAACTTATCTAGCTCCACACCGGAATCTTTTAGGAATTCACTAGCCGGGTGAATGCCAGCAAAGATAAACACTCCGTCAACTGGCACAACCTCACCGTTCACCTTTAGGCCCGTTACATGGCCATTTTCGCCAACAATCTCTTCGGTTACGGCTTGCTCATGCACGGTGATCTCACCTTTAGCTACATAGTCTTGCAGCTTTTCCTGTAATATCTTCTCGGCCCGCACCTGGCTGCGCGCAAAAATCTCTACCGGCCCGGCCGCAAAACGGGTCAGAAAGACCGCTTCTTGCACAGCCGAATTAGCTCCGCCCACCACGGCAATTTTCTTGCCTTCGTAAAATGCACCGTCACAAGTGGCGCAATAGTGCACGCCTTTTCCCTTGTATTCGTCTTCACCCGGCACACCAAGCTTGTTGTACGTCCAGCCTGTTGCTAGCAGCACGGCTTTAGTTTCAACCTTTTCACCGTCAACGGTCAAGGTCTTCTTATCGCCACCTACTGCTAGTTTAGTAACCTCGCCATATTCGAGCTTAGCGCCAAACCTTTCAGCTTGCTCGCGCATGCGCCTTGATAGCTCCACGCCCGATATACCCTCTGGAAAACCCGGAAAATTATCTATCTGGTCGATGGTAGCAACCTGGCCGCCAAAATTGGTCTTTTCGTAAACAGTAGTGTCTACACCGTCGCGGGCCGCATAGATCGCCGCGCTAAGCGCCGCTGGCCCAGAACCGACTATAACTAATTCTTTCACTACTTTTCCTCGTTTTGGTAGCCCATCATTTCGCAAATGCTCTGGGCTGTCATGTTGTATTGCGCCGCGCTAGATTCATAAGCCTTCAGACAAAGCGCCATGGTGCCCTTGGGGAATGGAATGTCGGCAACTTTAGGGATGGCCATCACGATAAACCTAAGTGGAGTGTTTGGCGGGATATAGCCGTCCTTGCCCTTTTCGCCCTGGCCGCTTGCACCGTAGCCCTTATCGGCCGGCATAGTTATTTCACGCACGCCGCCAACCTTCATGCCAATCACGCCTTCGTTCCAGCCAGTGATATAACTGCCACTACCCGGCAAGGGCAACTTCAGCGACTCACCCTCAAATGATGAATCAAAGACTTTTTCATCCGGTAGCCAGCCGATATAGTACATGCTGTAATCTTTAAATTCTTTCGTAACTTCCGTGCCATCGCCAGTTTTCAAGTCGCGGGTTTTGAGCTCGGTTACAGCCGCAGCATTAAACGATTTTGCTTCGTCTTTATAAGCTTTGAATTCTTCGTAGTACTTGGCAGAAAGCTCGGCGGCTTGCTTCTTTTCTTTATCCTGGCGCTCGCTAACTTTGGCGTTTAGGTCAGCTTGGTATTTTTCAGCCAGTGCCGCCTCTTCAGTGCTATTTTTGTTACCTAAAATCATCACCACATACAGCCCGATAGTGCTCACCACCATCAAAAATGCTATAAGCCCCACTGCTATTCTTGTACTTGTTTTTGTTGTACTCACACTTACTCCTATATAATTTCTGCGTTTAGTTCTTTTCTTGCTGCGCTTGCGACCTTATTGACAATACCAGCTATCTCTTGCCCATTGAGGGTTTTATCGTAGCTAGCAAATTTTATCCTAAAAGTGATATTCTTCGTAGCTGAGTCGTCACCCTGATAAATGTCCAGGGGCGCTATCTCACTTTGCAGGCCATCAGCTTGCAAAGTCTTCTTGACGGTAGTTTCCAGTTTGGCAAAAGCCATGTCGACAGCAACCTTAAACGTCATATCGCGCTCAACACCCTGGAATCCGCTTTGGTTCTTGTAGCCAGCGCCAACCTTAACCTTACCTAGCAGCAAACCCAACTCAATTTCAAATGCCGAGGTGTCGACTGCCAGCTTGAAGTTATTCTTTACACCTGCCGCGACCCCTCCAACTATCCCCACCTGAAGATCATCAACAAACACACCAGCCGAGTGCTTCGGTTCATAAAATGTTTCGGTGGTGCCAAGCTCTGTGTTTCGATAGTCCAACTTGATGCCAAACTTATCAGTCAAGTTATTCAAAAATAGCTTAGCTAGATAAAAATCACCCTGCACCGCTAGCGCCAAGTTATCGTGCTGGATCGGCACATTCTCGCCGTTCATCCCCTCATTCTTAACAAATACTTGGTTCATTTCGAACAGGGCGATACCGCTATATCCGGCCTTGGTGTTTTTATAAACTTTCTCGAGCAAGCTCGGGGCCAATTGCTGACGCACATATTGCAGCTCGGGGCTGGTTGAGTTGATAATCTTATACGAATTAGCTGGGTCTTGGCCCACCTTTTTGAGTAACCTTTCGCCGACGAAGCTATAGGTTAGCACTTCGTTGGCGCTCATATCTGATAACACACGACGAATCTTGGCTTTCATATCGCCCAGATCGTCTGGCGTGGGCATCTCAAAGCTGCGCATCGGTAGCTTGGCTAGAATGTTGTCAAAGCCAGTTAGCCGCCCAACCTCTTCAATCACATCTTCTTCAATATGGATATCGGTGCGCCACCACGGAGCGGTCACTTTAAACTCGCCGTGCACTGCAAAACCAACGTTTTCGAGCGTGGCCCTAACCTGTTTGATGTCAAACCCACTGCCAAGTAGCTTATTCACATCATCGACCGTCAACTGAATAGGCTGGTTGACGATCTCGACCGGATAAGCGTCGAAAACTTTTGAAACCGCCTTAAGGCCAAATATCTTACTAGTCATTTCGGCAAATTTACAGATCACGAAGTTGGTTAGCGCTGGCGGCTGGCCCTTTGTAAAGCGCGTAATAGCTTCACTGAAAATACCGTGGCGGAACTGCGTGCCACGCATGCTATACAAGTTGAATGTGGCTGATTCTACTAAAATCCGCTTGGTAGACTTGTCAATCGCGGTGTTTGCGCCGCCCATCGCGCCGGCTAGCGCCACTGGCACGTCATTACTAGTAATTACTATGTCTTTAGAATCTAGCTCGATGGTCTTGCCGTCTAACAACTCTAGTTTTTCGCCTTCCTTAGCTGCCCGCACAATCACTTTAGCTGCGCCAAGCCCGCCAACCTTAACGAACTTGTCGTAGTCAAAAGTGTGCAACGGCTGGCCGGTAAGTAACATTAGCAAGTTCGCCGAATCTACCACCGGGTCAATCGCACGCATGCCAACTCGCGCCACATCAACCGCAATGGGCGTTAAATACCTCGGATAACTTTCTGGTAGCTCCATGATGACCGCCTGATAGCGTGGGCA
This sequence comes from Candidatus Nomurabacteria bacterium, assembly GCA_031257295.1. Taxonomy (GTDB): domain Bacteria; phylum Patescibacteriota; class Saccharimonadia; order Saccharimonadales; family Saccharimonadaceae; genus JAIROX01. Next base: position 41,446 of record JAIROX010000002.1, read on the forward strand.
AAGCTCAGCGTCAGCAATCTCGATCTCTATCTTCTCTTGATCATCGTGGCTAAATTTCGACAGTTCGGCAAAATACGGCGGCTCGTTGAACTTACTGCCCAAAATCCCCGCCACCTCGCGGGCAAAACCAACATTACCAAAGCAATCTGGGCGGTGAGTTAGGCTTTTGTTTTCAATATCCAGCAACGTGTCGTTTAAAGCAAACTTTTCCGCAAAACTGTCGCCAGGCTTAGCGCTTTCTGGGTCAATCTCTACGATCCCGTCATGGTCATCACCCAGGCCCAGCTCACGCATGCTTGCTAGCATGCCGTTACTCACCTGGCCCATGAGCTTGCGTGATTCCAACACAAATTCATCACCCGTGCCGTAAGTTTCGGGCACCACCGATTTCGGTGGCAACCATACCGCCAGCATGCCAGCATAAACGTTGTTGGCGCCACACACAACTTGGACTAAGTCGCCACTGCCAGCATTAACTTGGCACAGCGATAAGTGGTCGGATCCTTCAACTTTGTCGCACTGCTCAACTTTTACTATCACACAATCTTTATACCTTGGCGCCAAGTCGATCACTTCTTCAACTTCCACCAGCCGCGAGCCAATTAACTCCACTAGTTCATCAGTCGGCACACCAATATCAGCATATTTTTTAAGCCAATTTAGCGAAATAATCATCTTATTTAAACTCCTTCAAAAACGCCAGTTTGCCGCTTTCAAAATATCGAATATCATCTATGCCGTACTTTAGCATCACCAGGCGATCGATGCCGCCGCCCCAGGCGAAACCACGGTACTTGGTTGGGTCGATGCCGGCCGCGCTGAGCACATTCGGGTGGATCATACCGCAGCCCATAACTTCCATCCAACCGCTACCGCCCAGACTCTTCGGTTTTTCAATCAAAAACTCTAGCCCAGGTTCTACGAACGGAAAGTAGGCCGGCTGAGTCTTGATATTCAATTTTTGCGAATAATAAGCCTCGAAGAACTTTTGCAACACACCGAGCATTTGCCCTAGCGTGACTTCAGCACTCACAAACACGCCCTCACACTGATAAAACGTGTGTTCATGTGTGGCGTCGAGGTCTTCGTTGCGGAAACACCGGCCGTAACTGACCGCCGCAATCTGCCCACCAGCCGCCAGCTTATCGCGGCCTGCCACCAAAATGCGGTTCTGCATGGTGCTGGTGTGCGCCGGCGGGATAAAGCCTTCCTCGGTGCGAAAAGTATCAAAACTATCACGCGCCGGGTGCCCAGCCGGAAAGTTCAGCGATTCAAACATGTGATAGTCATCGTCTAGCTGGCGCGACTCCACGGCGTCAAAGCCCATCTTCTGATAGATATCTACCACGCGCTCAAGCTCGGTCATCAGCGGATGCCGCGAGCCGCGGCCAGTCGCCACGATTTGCGGCCTATCAGCAGGTTCAACATTCACTCCCCACGGCGCCGTCACATCAATTGGCTCAACAGCCGCACTCAGCGCTTCGGCCTCGCGCGCCGCCACCACAGCCTCAAGCTCAACTTTCAAAGCATTGATTTTTTGTCCAAATTCTGCGCGTTTTTCATCTGTTAAAGTCGGAATTAGTTTATAAAGTTCCCTAAGCTCAGGAGCCTTAAGAACCTCACGTGGCGCGTCTAGCTCGCGGGCACGCTTTAACAACTCGCTTTTGGTTTTCTCCAGATCCATATTATAAGTATACACTATCCGGCGCTTAGTGCATCACAATCACAACCAGCACAATGGTAAGAATCACCACGCCCAGTACCGCCATCCAGGCCCAAAACGCCACGTTAGTTCCAGACGTATTTTCTTGATAAACCGAATCATCTACCATATCTGGCGCCTCGGCATCAGTTAGCCCAGTCCGCGCCGCCTTCTCACGCAGCTCGGCCGCAATCTTTTCTTGCAGCTTACTGCGTTCGTGCTCCTGTTTCATCAATAATCCCATGGAGTAATTGTACCATTTTTCAGCTTTTGTGTTATCATTTAACTATAACAACTTTTAAGGAGGTTAAATGGCAACAGCTAAGAAGGCTGCTACAAAAAAACCAGCAGCCAAGAAAAGTAGCGTGAAGGTGGCCGCTGCTAAAACAACAAAACCTAAAAACGTGGGATTCTTTAGCAAAAAATACGATGGCGACGAAAATATTCTGAATTTCTTCAAAAGCCCAGCCTTTGTTGGCTCGTTAGTAGCGGAAATTATCGGTGTGTTCTTGCTAACCATCGTGATATTAACAACTCAAGCCTCACCGCTTTATGCGCTGTTTGGCCTGCTTGGCATTTCGCTAGCAGTTTATGCGTTTTCAGGCGCTCACATCAACCCAGTTATCACAGTTGGTGCGTTGGTGACTCGCCGCATTTCTAGCATCCGTGCGATATTCTATCTTATCGCTCAGGTGTTAGGTGCCCTGCTTGGTTATGTTGTACTAAGCGCGTTCATTGGTGGTGCAGCATCAGTTAGCCCGGAAGCAGCCGCTTACGGTCAAGCTGCTCCAGAGCTCTGGAAAATAGCCGTTCTACCAGAAGGCAAAGAATGGTTCATCTTCTTCGTTGAGCTGCTCGGTGCTGGCATCATCGGCTTGTTCTTCGCTCGGGCGTTGAAATATAAGAAAAGCGTGTTCACCTTTGCTATCACAGCCGGGGCTGGCTTGTTTATCGCCTTGCTTTTGGCACTAACAGTCGCTCAGTGGATTGGTGGTGGCTTTGCCTTGAACCCTGCTCTAGCAATCGCCTTGCAAGCTTTCAGCGGTGATGCTCACCTTGGTTGGGCATTGCTCGTCTACGTAGTTGCTCCACTAGTTGGTGGTATCGTTGGCTTCTGGATCAACGATCTAATCGTGCTATCTGGCGCCGACCAAGACTAATCAAAAAGCTAAAGAAAAGAAATACTCCGTCGTTATGACGGAGTATTTTGGTTTACAAAGCAAAACCACCCCAAAAGGGGTGGTTTCAACCAGATTACAGATTAGATTTCCCTAAAGCCCGGGCAAGCCCAGACGTCGCTGCTGCTGTCGACGTTATCAGCGCTCAAGTGCAGACCATGGCCATGGCCGTCATCCCACAAGTTCAAGCTCAGCACGCTGGACCAGTCGGTCCCTCCGAGCACGTTGGCTCTTAGGCTAGCTAGACGAGGTCGGGGTGATTTCACTCCGTCCCAGCTTTTAGGCCACTGCCTAAACTGATAGACAGCGGCAAGCACTTCTACGCCAGCCAGCGCACACTCGCTGTCACGAGAGGCTTCTAAAGCCCGGTTGGGAGACCTGCCTTGATACGTGTCGGGGTTAAAGGTCACCCAGCGAATGCCGGGTTGCCATTCGTAGCCATCCACCTGCTTGAGGTGTCTGGCATCGAACTTTGCCTCATCCCATTTAGTTTTGGGATAACCCTCAGGTGGCTCCATGGCGTCAAAATAAGCCGTCATGGTCCGTTCTAGTTCACCTTTTCTGCCTTTTTTAGGCAGATAGCATATCAAAAGGTATACCTCACCATCTCTGAGATCAGCCGTTGGGGGTGGTGGTATATCCCTGGCACTGAATGCGTCCTTGGAGTACTTCTTGATGAATTGCTTCATCTTCTCAATCTGAGCCTCGGGAGACTCGTACCACTCTGGCAAATTAGCCTTCACCTGGGAAGCCTCGCTCCCCGTTGTTATCTTTGGATTCATTTTTAACTCTCCTTCCCAAAACAACAGTCTACACACCTTATGTGTGTATGGTCCCCAGGAACACCCTGAGAACAGCATGGCACACTCTACATATTGCAAAGCGCACCACGCTATCCTCAGGGATAGGATTGTAATCTGGTTGTGAAAGTGCTTACCAGAATTAACACTAAACCTTGGCATATTTTGTTATTAACAAAATATGCGTGTATACACGCACTTAGCGTGATACTTGGTAGTTGGCATCTGGTATTTGCATGGGGGTATTAGCCCCATGTGTTACATTGTAGCATAAGTAGTTTAAAAAGTCAATACTTTTTACGCTTTTTGTGGGTTTTTACAAGGCTAGTCGGTTTGGGGTTTGTCGAGGGCTAGCGGCTCAACAGACTCTTCGCCACCCGAAATTTTAACTATGTCTTTGTCAATCTTTTTGAGCTCTTTGTGAGCATTGTTGTAATGGTTAATAGTGGTGCCAAGCGAGTTACCCAGGCGTTGCATTAGGTCGTCGTACTTTTCGATGTGCTGGCCAAGCTGGCCGACCCGCTTTTGGATCTCTTTAGCCTGCTCTTCAATCTGCAGACTACGCAGGCCCTGCAAGACAGTTTGCAGGTAAGCTGTAAATGTTGTAGGGCTTACAACAATCACGTGCTTGTCGCGCATGGCGTATTCCATCAGGTCGCGCTGAGCGGTGCTATCGCCGACTTTCACCAGGAACATGTCGTAGTACAGCGCCTCGCTGGGCACGAACATAAAGGCAAAATCCATGGTGTTTTCAGCTGGGCGGATGTACTTACTGGTTTCGTCGATGCGCAGTTTTAAGTCTTTATAAACTTCTTTGGCCAGCGCCTCGCGCCTGTCCTTACTCTTTTCACCCACCATGCGATTGTAGTTTTCCAGGCTAAATTTACTGTCGATTGGCAATATCTTGTCGTCTTTCAAGAACAGTGCAGCATCAACGATGTCGCCGTTTTTGAATTTATACTGCGCCTGCCACTGATTGGGCGGGAAAAAGTTTTCTAACAGCGAGTTTAGCTGAAACTCACCAAAATTGCCGCGGTGCTTGGGGTTGAGCAGGATGTTTTGCAGATCTTCTAGCTTGTCGGTGGCATTGAGCACGTTTTTGTTGGTTGCTTCAAACTTAGTCATGCGCTCGGTAATGTCGCGCACCAGTTTTTGGCTGGCTTCGAACTGCTTGTGCAGGCTGGCGTTGGCTTTGAGGTTGTTGTCGTTCAAGTTTTTGGCCATGTCGTCGATGCGACGGCTAATATCACTCAACTGGCCGTCGGGCTTACCACCGCCGATACTTTTAACTATCAGAGCGGCGCCCAGGCCCAACAATGCCACTCCCATCACCACTAATGCTATTTCCATAAGGGTATTTTACACCAAGTGCGGCAAAACCACTAGTGGTAAACAGAGTAAAACAGCTAGCCAAACTTTGCGCAAGCGAAATATCTGCAAAAAAAGCAGGCTAAGCGCCGCAAAGCTTAGCCCAAACACCGGACAACTAATGGGCTGCAAGGGCTGAACGGTCAAAAATCCCCAAAAAGCCAGCAGGTTGGCGGCAAAAATCAAAGCGCCACTACGAACCCTAAGCCGAGCATAGATCACCAAGGTGACAATTGATACAACCAGCAGACAGATGCTAAAAACCTGCTCGGTCGCCAGGCCGGTCAAAGGCTGCAGGAACAACGTACCGCCGGCTATCAAAAGCCCCGCCAGCAAGCTAGTAGCTAAAACGTCCTTAACCTCACCGCGTCCTAGATCTCTGAGGAACGGATCTTCGCTCACACTTCGCTGATGATATTCCGCCATTTGTAAACTATTATACTACCTAAATGCGCCGGCCGAAGTAAAACAATCCCATCAACATCCAAAACAGCACGATGCCACCACAAATAGCCGTAAATATCGGCAGCCCAATTGCCATGATAAGCGGCATAGACACCGCCGTAATTAGTCCGCCGCCCATAAACGGCTCAAATAACATCTGTTTGTAGCCAAAAGCATCAACCGCACCAGTGCGATTCTTCGGGTCAACCATCTGAGCGAAAAGTAGACCAGTGGCTGTCATACCCATAGCCTGGCCAAAGCTAACCACTGCATTTTGGAACCAGTAGCGATGGAACATGCGTCGCGCTAAAATCAACACAGATGAGATAATCCAGATTGAACCAGCCGCATACAAGATCCAGAAAGTGCCAGCGTTGCCGTTGAAGAACCCAAGGCTCATGGTGCCAACCGCCGTCATAATCAGCACGCCCAGTGCCAAGTCGCTTATCATGCTGTTAGCCGTAGACGAGACACGGATATTCAGCTTTATACAAGCGTAGTTGACAATCAAGCCGCCAAACATACAGATCGAAAACAGCGGCACATAGCTAAAGAACTTCAGCCCGTGCGGCACCAAGAACACTTGGTCGATCAGCACCAACCCTTCGCGCAGCAGCCAGCCAACAAAAATCGATATAGCAACGAGAGCAATCTGTTTTATCAGCTTCCAAACAGTCATATGCTTATCAACCAGCCTAAGAGCCTTCTTTCGGATGTCGTGCACTAACGTGTAGTTGTAAAAGCTTTTTTTATACTGATGCGCAGGGTTGACATCTGGGCGCATTAGGCCACGATGGCGCCCCCACTGGATGAGAATCACGCCAAGAATCAAGGTGGTTACTAAGCTAGCCGTGGCTAAACCGTAGGCTATTTCCTGGCCAATTTGGTAATTCAGGTCGTTAAACACCGGCCCCAGTCCCACAACCGTACCGTGTCCACCCTCAAAGCTGACCTCCAAGAGCGAGGCCGTAACAGGCACGACGTTAAATAATGGTATCAAAACCAACAGGGTAACCAAGCCACCCACTAGGTATTGCCCCCAGGCGATCATTTGGCCAAAGGCTATCTGTGAGCCAGACAGTTTCCAAATTTTCTTGATAGATAGCGGTGGATGTCCCAGGAAAAGACAAGCAAACACCACGTTGATGAGAATTCCCGGCAACGGCGCCCAAACGTCGTAAAAGAATTGCGATATCTGAAAATCTGAGAAATACTTGCCCGCTACTTGGGGGCCAAGCACCAATAGCAACACACCCGCCACAAGTGAAGCCGGTAGGTAAAATCGCCTAATTGTTGGTGCCCTTGAGATGGTATAAGCCACCACAAATACAACTGCCAACATCAAGGCCGAATAAACATGGCTAATAAACTGCGCCCAATCCACATTTCAATTTTACCAGGTTTTATAAAAAAGCTTAAGGATATTAAATTGTAGATTCAGCCGCAAAATGATACAATTGTGCAGTAAATGAAGGTGAGAGGAATGGCCAAAAAGCCTTTTAGTGGTGCTAAAAAGGCTTGGCGAAAATTTAAGAAAGACTTTAAAAAGTCTTTCTATCAAGCCAAACAAGATCCTAAGCAAGCTTGGAAAGATATATGCAAGGGATTTGTAGAGTTTTGGACACCTAAAAGAGTTTACTTTGCGGTGTCGGCTTTAGCAGCCTGGCTACTTGCTCCAGCCCTGGTGATTTTTTTAGAATACCGCCAGCGCATCTATAACATAGAGTCAACCTTCAAGTTTGCCACCGAGCATCCTGAAATATTTCACTACACCTGCACCATCATGCTACTTCTAGGATTAACTTCCATAGCTATATTCAAGAGTGTCCTAAAAGGCGAAGCCGTACTAGTCGCGCTGATTACTGCCATCACCTTCGTGCATATCAACAAGTTCCAGGCCCGAGATTTTCCACTACTGCCAGAAGACCTTCAAATGGCAACCGAAGCCCAATCTCTCAGCCAAATGGTGAATATCTGGGACGTGGTTATCACGGTAGCAGCGATGGTCGCTGTGCTAGTAGGCGCTTGGTGCTTACAGCGTTTTATTGATCGCAAGCTTGCTCTCAAATACAAGACAAAAAAAGTTGCCACTTTTAGGCTACTGTTAGGTTTTGTCAGTGTTTTCTTATTGCTCACAACTATAGCACCTATCAGGTCCATCAACGATCGTCGTACATATGTTGAGTTTCTAGATACAGAGATTGTCGCCTGGAACCAAGTTGAAAACTATCAGCGCAACGGCTTTTTGGTCGGTTTTATATACAATATCGGCAGCAAGAAAATGGCCGAGCCCACCTTTGCCAAATATAATTCGGAAAATATTAAAAAAATTGTTGATAAGTATAAGAAAGTTGCCGATGAACACAACAAAAGTAAAAAATCTCTGGCCGACGAGAACGTCAATATCCTGTACGTCATGAACGAATCATTCTCAGACCCAAACAGGTTTAAGGATACATACCCGTTCACCGGTGAAAACCCGGTGCCAAACTTGAACGCTCTGCAGACTAACACACATACCTCTTTCGGATATATTCAAGGGGCCGAATATGGCGGTGGCACGGCCAATGTTGAGTTCGAAGCGCTAACCGGGCTATCAAATTACTTCTTGGGCGTAGTGCCCTATGTCCAAATCATGTCCAAGAAGACTAACTTTCCAGCCCTGCCATCGTTCCTAAACTCCCAGGGATACACCAGCACTGGCCTGCACCCTTATTCCGGCAATATGTACAAACGCAATATTGTGTATAAAAATCTTGGCTTCAAGACATTTATCGACAGAGATGGCTTCACCTTTAGGGACGTCGAACCAAACACCAACAACTATATATCCGACGAATCAGCCTATAAACAAGCGCTTCAGCAACTTGGTTCGGGTGACAAGCAGTTCGTTACACTTATAACCATGCAAAATCATATGCCCTATACGGACATTTATAAAAAACTAGCCTACAAGTCTACCGCTACAGATGTTAGCAAATCTGCTAATGATGCCATAGCTAACTATCTGCAGACTTTGCACAGCGCCGATGAAGCTCTCGGTAAGCTAGTTAAACAGATTGATGAGACTAAGCAGAAAACTGTCCTGGTTTTTTGGGGAGATCATCTACCAGGCCTCTACAGCAACCTTGAGGGCTCTGACTTAAAATACCAAACACCGATCCTGGTCTACTCCAACTTCGGTGATGGCAAAAAGCTTGGAGTGATCAGCTCAAACTATATCAGCCTAGAGTTATTAAACTATATAGATGTCAAGATGCCAGCCTACTACTACCTGCTAGCTGATACAAAGAAAGCCGATCCAGTGCTAGCCAAATCCTATTTCGAAAACAAGTCGCCAAAAGAAACCGACGAACTTAAAGATTACGAGATGATAGAATACGACCTGTTAAGCGGTAAGCAGTATAGTAAGAAGTTCGGCCTGTTTGACCTGTAGATAGCATTTTTATGCTTTATCTGGTATCATTATCTACAGCTAAATTAGCATATGAAGCTTTATATTGGGGCGTGGCCAAGTGGTAAGGCAGCGGGTTCTGGTCCCGTGATCGTGGGTTCAAATCCTACCGCCCCAGCCAAATTAAAAACACCATATATGGTGTTTTTAATTTGCAAATACACTACATCTAGTGTTTAGGTGTTTTGCTCACCTTCTTAGTTTTCTTAGTCTTTTTCGGGTTAGTTCCACGAAAAGGCCAGTAGCCCCAAGTAACAATCAGCATCAAAACAGCAAAAGATATCTGTGCCAGGTCACCAACTATACCGCCGCTGGAAGCTTGCATGACTGCCATCACAAATAACAGTGCCGCCATCATCCAGCCGAATGCCATACTCATAAAACGCATCAGTTTACTAACCTTCATACCAGACAAAAACGGAATAGCAAATACTGCTATAAATGCTAGCGCGCCTATCTCACCTTTTGTAGCATAATCCAACACACTTTCAGCAGACTTAGCAGCTTGGGCAAACTGGCTGATACATATAAATGCCAAGTAAGCCGACATTACCCAGCCAACGTATTTGATGAACCAGATTTTCGGGGCACCGGCTGGTGTTGCCATTATTTTCTTCATATAACTACCATACCACTTATTTTCACTTTTGTGAATTATCTTGGCGCCATTTAGCAATTTCTGCGTGATTACCGCTCAGTAACACCTCTGGCACCTTCATGCTTCGAAACTCTTCAGGCCGGGTATATTGCGGAAACTCTAGGTTATCGCCGTCGCTGTAGCTCTCAATCGCTGCCGAATTCTCACCGCCCAGCACGCCCGGGATCAACCGTACAATCGAATCAATCACTGTCATAGCAGGCAGCTCGCCGCCAGTTAAAACATACTGCCCCACACTAATTTTGGTATCTATAAACTTCTCCAGCCGCGCATCAAAACCTTCGTAGCGCCCGCAAATTATGATATAGTCATCATCGCTCGCCGCATACTCGGCTGCCATTTGTTGGTTCCAAACCGTCTTCGATGGTGACATCAATATAACTTTCGGCTTTTTTGCTACAAGGTCCGACCTTGCAGTACTTATAGCGAACTCCAGCGCTGCCACTAGCGGTTCTATCATTAGCAACATACCATCGCCGCCGCCATATGGCGTATCATCCACCTGCCTGCGCGGCCCGAGCCCGAAGTCTCTCAAGTTAATCAACTCAAACTGCGCTAGGCCCTCTTTTTGGGCCTTCCACATCATGCTGGACCCCAGAACTCCTTCAAACATTTCGGGAAAAAGTGTAACCACCTGAAACTTCATACCACCATTTTACCACTAAACCACAAAACCACCCCAAAGGAGTGGTTTTGTGGACATATAAGCTCTCAACTTTTAGTTGCTCTCGCAGAGCCATGTTCACTTTTACTTGAACTGTTAACGATTATATATCTAAATCGTCTAAGTCTTCAAGCTCTTTTTTAGTTTTCTCTGTAAACTCTGACTCGTTTTCCACAGATTCTTCAGCTTCTGGCTCTTCTACCTCTGTTGCTGGTTCGTCATCTGTTTCCACAGCTGGAGTGTCGTCTTCTACCTCTTCAACCCTCTCTGGCTTCTCGTAGCCATCATTGTTGACAATCTTAAGGTTATAACGAGCGTCATTTTTAGTACCAAGTGCGCGTAGCAGGGTGCGCAAGCTTTGGGCAGTTACACCACGGCGACCGATCACACGGCCTAGGTCATCTGGTGCAACAGTCAATGTTAAAAGCACGCCTTTTTCATCAATATCGCGTTGGACCTCTACCTTGTCTGGGTCGGACACAAGGGTTTTTACAATGTATTCTATAAATTGCTGATCTATACTGGACATTTCTCCTCCTTCAGTATATTTGGTATTACAACTTCTATTTTAGCACAATGCACCACCCAAAAAACATAGTGCTTACCATATCTGGTATACTATTGACAAATACTGATAAATAGCGTACAATGTAGTATGTTTAGCTAAGTCTTGCATAAGTTATAGGTGCGGGCTCTAGCTCGCACATTTTAGGAGGTGGAAGTATGTATATTCTAAAGCAAAGTAACCAGCTAGATAGCTGCGAACCTATCGAAAGCATTTCGATAGACACGAGAATTCTCGTGCATTCGCACGCCGGGAACAAAAAAGGGTGCCGTTTGGTTATAGCATTATACCCAAGCAAATTCCATGATCATTATCCAAGGATAGTTCCCCATACAATTGGGCCTAGCGGTAACATAGTATCCCAACAGATCCACGGTGCGAAAGCCATAAAGCTCTTTCTTAACCGTTACCTGGTAGTGTATCGAAACAGTGGCCACCACTCAATCGTTGACGCACTACTTGAGCGTGAGGTTCAGGCACGCCACCTTGGGTAATACCCAACGGTGATTACGGGTAAACTGTATGACCTGCGTACGTTCAAGCGCAAGTTCGGCAACAAGCCGGACTTTGAATGGGTCGACCAGATCTAACAATCACCATCAAATACGAGGCCCTTAGGCCTCGTATTAAAATTTTAGGCTGGGTTTATTATCCAGCCGTGGCCGCTTCTGCAGCTGGCTCCTCAGTTGGGGCAGCTTCAGCGTCTGGATTTTCAACCGGTGCGGCCTCTTCGGCTGGCACCTCTTCGGTGACAGGCTCTTCAGCTGGGGTCTCCTCTACTGGGCGGTTTTTGCGCAGTTTTTCCAGATTGCGTACCGCACGGGTTTTTGGAGCTGGTTCCTTCACCCACTTAGGCATAGTCACGCCCTGGCTCTTCAACACTCGCACCACACGCGAACTTGGCTGGGCGCCATTACTTAGGTATTTTTCAGCTAATTCTTTATTTATGGCCGTTTCTTTAGTGTGCGGGTTGTAGCTGCCAAGATAGGCGACAACACGTCCGCTTAAAGGGTGGCGATTAGCTTCTTGCACGATCACGCGATACACTGGATAGCCGCTACGACCGTTGCGTTGCAAACGAATTGCTAGCATTTACGTTTCTTCCTTTCGTTAATAACCTTGCCAGTTTACACTATTTTGCCAGATAGGTCAACGATAGTAATAGCAGGCATATATGTATTATAATAGCGCTTATGATAACCGACACGGTAAACCGGGCGCGTCTTTACGTGCTATTTCGCAACATGGCTAGCCTGCTTCAGAAGTATGATGCGACTAAAGACCACGACCGCAAACAGTACCTAGCAACCCGCTTAGAGGCTGAACTGAAACTGGTCGACAAGTCGCTAGCTAACCAGATAACTCACAAAATTGTGGCGCACAGGCATATCAACGATATCGACTCACTCAAAGCCGAATTGCAGGGAGCCACTGCCACGCCAGAGCTAGACGTTCGATTCGATAAGAATGGCAAAGGCTGGGTATCGCACTCGCCACGCACCGGGCTGCCATGGGTATCACCCATGTTGCACAAGTTAACTTCTCAGCAGATCACTCAGCGCGGCAAGCGCCTTAGCCTAGATGACGCGTTGCACCTGATCGCTAAGTACAAGCGCGATAACAAGCATCACCGCGTAGTGATTGAGCTAAAAGAGCTTGGCCCAAACGCCAGGTTTGACAACAGGTGCCTAGAAGGAGTCAAGCAATCACTCGAAAGCAGCCGGCTGACTGGGTCGGTATCTATAGCCACCTTGTCGCCATATATCTTAACCCTGGCGCACGCTAAGATGCCCGGTGTGCCATTATTTTTGAATGGTGGTGTGACACCGGTTTTTTCACGACACTTAGCGTATAATGCCAACTCCAGTAAGGGCAAAGGGCGAACGCTGACAGTCTTAAAACTTCCCAACATCGAGCTACTGGCCGCATCTTCGTCGCAGGTATCGCAGCGGGCTGATGGTTACGGCAAGCATACAGCCTATCTCTATACTCGGTACCCCAACAAAGTGGTAGATATCATGCGCGAGCATCATCGTAACGAATCTGGCGGAGCGGTGTTTTTAACAGTGGTAAACATCATGGCACAGTTGCTTGACAAATTCAGCACCCACCAAGGAAAAAAGTTACGCCAATATTACGCTGATCAGTTTGACGAACTTGGTGTAGCAAAGGGCTCTGGTATATCCAGGCGCGACAGTTTACAAAGCTATAAGAAGGTCAAGTCGCAGTTTGGCGCCGACACCGTGATTTACGCTAACGACAACCCCGGCCAGTGGGCTTACGAGATTTCAAGCTAACTCCAAACAACCCCGATCCTCATCGATTACCCCCATTATATCATACCGCTTATATTTTGTCAATACTATGGGTTGGTTGTGGCCGTGAAGACTATAGTTTGCTTATAGCTATTGCACGCCGGTACAGCCAGATTTACCTTAGTACCAAACCAGACTCTATTGTTGATAGTGCCACTGCTGCCGCCATAGGTTACTAGTGAAGGTGTACCAGTTGGTATGGGAAGATATGTTGCGGGTGG
>JAIROX010000006.1 GCA_031257295.1 Candidatus Nomurabacteria bacterium
GTTGGTTTTTAGTTCGTGGCAATTGACACGAACTGCGGGGGCGCTTCTCAATCGCAACTTTGTTTTCAATCACTTTTTGTGGTAAAATAGGTTCGTGCCAATTCAAAGAGGCACTCCAAAAATTGACAAGCTGGGATAGTGAAGCGGTCAAACACGACAGACTGTAAATCTGTTGGCATTCGCCTTCGTAGGTTCGAATCCTACTCCCAGCACCAAATATAAACCGGCCACAAGGACCGATTTATATCTGGCATTGAATGTGAGCGAAGGAGCGTAGCGATATCCATCCTCTAATAAGCAACCAACCCAATCACAAACACCATAAGCACCAACACAAAAATGTAGTTAATGCGCCATTCCCCAAGCCCTCTTACTAGCCTATTAAGCTGCGGGTAGATGAACCACATGAACAACGTTGCTATAGCTCCAAACACCAGTGTGTTGCGTAAACAGATATATCCGTTTAGATTTAGTGGCATGTCACTATAGTCCCAGAACGGATTATGACCATATCTAAAAACGATTATTAGCGCCGACACATATTCTACCACCGCGCAGACAGTAGCACAGGCCAAGTAGAGTAACAGCAAGTTTCGATGTGGTTTGACAGCGAGAAAGCGAGTAACTAGTATGCATGCTGCCACGCCCAAGCCATAGATAGTATAGGGCTGAGCAACATTGCTCATTATCCCATAACCAAGCTCTTCACCCAAAAAAACTCTAGCCGCAACTGCTACTAGCATTTCCACCCAGTGCCCAACAAAAGAAAAAACCATAAAATACAGCGCTAGGTCGCGCCAAAAAGTAAGCTTTCTTGTTAAGTTAGGCATGATATTTAACATTATACTATTTTTTGCTAAAATACATCTAGCGCCGCGATAGCTCAGTTGGTAGAGCGCATCCATGGTAAGGATGAGGTCTCGGGTTCAAATCCCGATCGCGGCTCCAAGAGATTTCATATTAAAAAAGCCCGCATTAATGCGGGCTTTTGGGCACTGATGCTGCCCTTCATTCAAACAATGGAACAATTTTACGGTTAAGGACGTCGACAATACCAACGTCGCTGACGCGATAACCCGGAACTACGGGTAACGCCATTATCACAATATTCATTGGATTGGCGCCGGGGTTATCGGCCTGGTAAGCTCTTTCGAGCGCTTGAAATTGCTTACTGACGATTTCGGGCTGCCCAGAGCTCATTAGCCCGCCGACTGGCAGCGGCAATACCGTTAGTTTGCCAGCAGGCGAAACGTAGGCAATACCTCCGCCACACTCGATCAACGCATTGGCAGCCTTGGCAGCCGCTTCTTCGTCCGCATATACGACAGTCAAATTGTGGCTGTCGTGCGAAACCGTACTAGCGATTGCGCCCCCGAGTAATGGGTATCCGGTCATCAGGCCGGTACCAACGTTTGGTAGACCATAGCGGTTAAACACCTTGATAGCAACAAGACTTTCATCTTTCCAAAATTGAGATGTTTTTAATTTAATCTGAATCATCCCAGTGAGTGTTTCTCCGGCCGTTATCACGTTGACTCTTTTTTTATCGTCAGACGTTACTATAGAAAAGTCTGCCGGTTTTAGCGGGTTCCGGTTGACGGTATTAATATCTTCGAAAGCAAAACTTCTCTGTTCTGCTTCTTCAACAAGTTCACCGTCTACAACGGCAAACTTACCGTTAACCATAACATGGGTTGGCTTGTGCCCAATATCGTCTGATATTTGAATATCAGCGACATACCCTGGGGCGATAGCTCCGATACGATCAACGCCGTATGACTGCCAAACAGACAGCGAGGCCCGTTTGACGGCCACGATCGGGTCGTCGCCATACTTGATCAACTGCTGAACCGTATGGTTGACATGCCCCATTTCTGGATCTAGCAGATCCGCTACATGCACATCGTCTGTGCATGTTTCAGACATGTTGCCAAACTGGTCACATTTTACCAATGCCTCAACGATATGCCGAGCCTCTTTGTGGATCAATGAGCTGGCCAGCCTAACATCGACCCTCTCGCCATTTCGGATTGAGTGCATGACGTCGTCGGCCGTCAAGACCTCGTGATTCGTCGTCATGCCCTCTAGCAAATATACTGATAAATCACGGCCAAAGGCACTAAATATGTGTCCCTGCATAAAAGCTCCACGTTCCCGTGCTGCTGCTGTGATGTTTGTCGCTCGCTGGTTGCCAGCGATGATATCCAGATACTGCATGGCCTCAGCTAGTCCAACAACACGGTTTTTGGAGTCGGTTGATAGATCAAGCATTTGCCCGATCGTTCCGGCACCCCAATCCGCGCCAGCATTTTCCAATCCCGGCACCGCTGGTACCGAGCTTGGTACCAGCAAAAACTGTCGAATCGGGCTATTGTCTGAATTGCAAATCATGTACTGAAGAGCTTCCTCTCCAGCCACATTAACAATCTCATGGGGATCAGTAAATATCGCTGTGGTGCCACACTTAGCTAGCACCCTGCCTAAACTGGCAGGTGTTAGCATAGTACTCTCCACGTGCATGTGTGCATCGGCAAACCCTGGAAGAGCCAGTTTTCCGTTAGCATTGTACTCATATTCTGCATACATCGGTGCCAGCGGTACGAGCTCTGGCCGGTTCGGCCAGTAATCTATGTGGACGATATACCCGGACTTGATCCAGATATTACCAGGTATGATCTCGTGCGATAGAACGTTAACGATCCTCGCATTGTTGATCACCAGGTCGCACACTTCTTCACCGCGCGCAGCTTTGAGCAAGGTCGGGGCGATACTGATATACTCTTGCTGAAACCTTTCGGCCAGCGAGACATATTTGCTCATATTGCTCCTCCTTTATTGGATTGTGGCAATCATCTTGATGATTGCCATTGCTAGCAATGCAAACGTAACTACGTTTGGTGTGGCGCTTCTCGGAGTTGGTTTTTTGAGAAACCGATCGATCACCCAGAATAGTACCTGGAAAACGGCATAAAACAGCAGTCCCAGACACAGCGCGGTTGCAAAATCGTTGATAATCGGCGTCAAAACAATTGTCGCGATGATCGGGATTTTCTCCAGATTACTATAACGACCAACGACGCCCTCAGGCAGCTCTTCCGCTCGATCGTCTCCTCCGACTGCTTTCTGACGAATCTTGTCGAGATCGAACACCGGCATAAACATTGAGAACCCAACCACGATCAGAGCTACCCCCGACGCTGCCGCCGGAATAGCCAAAAATAGTGGCGAGAAGAACAACGCAAGCGTAAAGAACCCTGCTGCAGAGAGCGCAGTCAGACGTGTTCGACCACCAGCCTCAATGCCAGCGGCACTTTCGACAAAGACAGTCGAGGCGGAGTTCCCAAGCAGTGCCGAAACTGGCATCGCCAGGGCATCAACCTTGAATGCTTGGTCGAGACCAGGCATCGTGTCCCGCTCATCGTCCCACAACCCAGCTTTCTTACCGCAAGCTACCGAAGTGCCTGTCATCGAGAAGAAATCGCCTAGGAAGAAGATCAAGATAAAGATCCAATTACCAGGCCTGAGAGCTCCAACTAGATCAACTTGGAGTACAATCGGTGACGGATCGGGTGGCAATGCGACAACACTTTCCGGCAAGGGAGCAAACCCACATGCCATAAACACTACCGTCGTTATGAAGATACCGATCAGTACCGCTCCTGGGACCCGAACTATCTTTTTGCTCGTCGTTCGTTGATAAAAGTATATAAATACCGTAACCAACAAACAGCTCATACCAGCGATGGCGATTGGGGTTTTGAGATCGGCGAACATAAAGTTGCCGTCAACCACCCCAGCCATACTCATGCCGGACGAGCCAAACCCCAGCATCATCAAGAAAATCCCGATGGCCGGTGCCAGTCCGTCCTTAATACCCGCCGGAATTCTTTCAACCAGCTTCTTTCGAATCGGCGTGAACGAAATCACAACGAATATTATGCCCGACCAGAAGATCATTCCGAGCGCTTCCTGCCATGTCGCCAGGCCTGGTAGCACGATCGAGAACGCAAAAATCGCGTTCGTACCCATGGCAGTCGACAACACAAACGGCAACTTGGCCCATAAGGCCATACCTACCGTGCAGATAACTGTGCACAGGATCGTGCTGGTCAAAACCGCTTCCTTTGGCATGCCACAGGCCGATAAAATCGCCGGTTGCACAGCCAAGACGTACACTATGGTTGCAAAACTAGAGAATCCTGCACCAACCTCACGCGGGATCGTTGAACCCGCAGCTCTTACCTCTTTTTTAATACCCATTTTATTCTCCTTTTTGTTTTCTGGAATTGAGATAAAGATAAAAGAATTCAAATAGCGGGACGGCGCATTCATCACCTCCTTATTGTCCCATTTTTTTAAGGTGCCAAGCCAATGCTTACCACCCACGCAAAGAAATAAATTTTACTCCTACTTTAACCTTAGTATAACACATGTGTTAAAATAGTAACATAGAAGCAGTTTAGGTGTTGAGTTAAGCTGTTATATGTGATAGTATACCTAAGTTATGGCAAAGAAAACTACAAAACGGAAGCTGGTTGGCCTGGTGAGTGAAGAAAGCGGAAACCGCACCTATTACACGACCAAAAACACTCAAACTACGGCTGAAAAAATTAGTCTGCGCAAGTACGACCCAGTCCTGCGCAAGCACGTCACGTACACCGAGACCAAAAAGAATCTTGGTCGCAACGAAGTAAAAGCTAAAAAGCATTAAAATACGCTAGATATGGTGTCTGTACGCTACATCTAGCGTATTTTGGTGTGATATGATAAGCTCGGGTAAAGGGGCATAGCTCAGTTGGTTAGAGTGTCGGTCTCCAAAACCGAAGGTCGTAGGTTCGAATCCTACTGCCCCTGCCAAGATCACAGCGAGTGGGCATGCTCGTTGTTTTTATTCGATCTTACACTTATACTGGTTATATGCAATCGACAGCCAGGCGACTATTAGACGGTGTACCAAGAATATGGCTCGAGCTAGTTAACGGTATAGACCGCAGGTGGTTAGTAATTTGGATAATGATTTATTCGTCCTTTATTTTCCTTGATCTTGTTTTTCCACAGTATGTACTATTCTCTTCGGTGTTAAAGTACGCTGGTATTTTTCTCTGCGTTGTCTACACTTACGACAGGTACAGAAAAGATACGCGACTAGTTTTGGCTATGCTTATGACGTTTTTGGCTGATACCATACTCATGGTTATAGGTGCCAAACTAATTGGCGTTTATGTTTTTTGTTTTGCTCAGATGTTTCACACTTTAAGGCTGTCGCGAATACCGAATGTGGCGCTTAGGGTTTACTTTGCCATATTGTTCTTAGTCTTCGTTTCCGGTACGCTGTGGGGGATACCATCCCTGTATGTGATATGTTTTGTTTATGCCTGTACTCTAATAACGAATCTGTTATTATCATGGCGTTGGTATAAAACCGACGCCTCTAATATAAGAGCAGCCTGTTGCTTCTTTGGTTTTATATTGTTTCTGTGTTGTGATATCAACGTGGGCCTGTCGTATCTTAGCTTTACGGGAGGTATACACTCAGCCATAGCGCCAATTAGCAGTTTTTTGGTGTTTATATTTTACTATCCTAGTCAGATATTGCTCAGTAACAGCTCAAATATGGTAAAACCAGTAAAATTACCTAGATAATATGTTAGAATATGTAATATGAAGCCTATAAACAAACCTTACCTAGTAATGGTATACGGTGCCCCGGGGGCTGGTAAGACATTCTTTGCCGAGCAGTTTTCAGATAAGTTTAGAGCACCCTTTATTGATCTAGATTCCTTAAGGCGACAGATCTTTAAACCACCTACCTACTTAGCAGAAGAAAGCCAAGATGTGAAAAAACTTGGCTTGTCGATACTGTCTAACATGTTTAGGAGCCACGCCATGATAGTGCTAGAGGGTGGGCTGGACACAAAGAAAGATCGCAGACAAGTCATTAAGGCTGCCGAGACGGCCGGTTATCAGCCAATGCTCATTTGGGTTCAAACAGACCCCAAAACAACCAAATCACGCGCTAGAACGAAACTAACCAACGCACAGTTTGAAGAAGCTGTGAATAGTCTAGAACCACCTACGGCTAAGGAGCAGCCCATCGTGGTCAGCGGTAAACATACTTTTGACACCCAGATAAAAGTTATTCTTAAACAACTATATGCGCAGCGTTCCCAGCAGGCGTAGAGATAGGTCGTAGGTTTGGCTATTCTTGACAAGCAGTTTGGCGAAATTGGTGTGCGTCGAAACATTAAATCAACACATATAAAGTTTTCCGTAGCACCCAGCGGTCAGTTACGTGTTAGCGCGCCAATTTATGTGTCTGATTTTAGAATCAAGCGGATCATTCAAACATCGCGTGTCGAAATAGCTAAGCTTATTAAGAAAAACCCGTTACCAGCCGTTAAAAAAACGCTGAAGGAGGTTGAATCTCTCAGGTTAAAGGCTAAGCTTTCTCTAACGCCTCGCGTAGAAGCCTTAGCTACTGAGCATGGGTTTAAATATTCTAAACTTCGTTTTTCAACAGCTAGTACACGTTGGGGGAGTTGCTCTAACAAAGGTACGATCTCGCTTAATATCGCTCTAGTCAACCTACCTGATAGGCTTATCGACTATGTGATATTACACGAGTTATCCCACACAGTGCACATGAATCATTCTAAAAAATTCTGGGAGCACCTTGAGTATGTCTGTCCGAGTTCGAAGAATCTGAAGAAACAAATTGCAAAATACAGGCCATTCTTATAAAATAATCTTAACGATGGGTGGCAGAAAAGAACAATATAGCGACAAGACCTTAAGTGTTGTTTACCTAGCGTGCCTAGGCATAGGTGCAATCGTAGTGGTCTTCAATATCATGCTACAGATAGGCTACGGCGAAAGGCCATACTTATATAGCAGTGCCACGAGCCTTTTTTGCTCGATAGTATTGATACTATTAGGTCTTTATATGACAGTGTTTAGACCACGCGCCAGGTTGGCGATACATATCATTTGTATATCTTATTACATAGTAGCTTCGCTTAGCTCACTTTTTGTCACGGGTGATACCACCATTACTTATCTGTACTGGTTAATGATATTGATAGCTACAACAGTCTTAAATAACGCAAAGGCCATGGCGATAGGCTGTCTTTACTTTTTTGGTACTATGATATGCTTGGCATTATTTGGATCAAGCGGCACTGGCTCATTGGCAGTTGCGGACATCGCAGTATCATCTCTCCTAACAATCTGTACCGCCTGCTTTATTTCCTGGATACACGTAGTTAACCTGGTTCGCTTCAACACGTACGAACAGATTAAAAATCGCGAGCGCATGCAGCGTGACCGTCTGCTGGCTGTTATTAACAACATTAACGATGCTATTATCAGCCTTACACCACGCGGAATCATCAAGCTCTATAACTCTGCCACTATGAACCTGCTAGATACCAACACCACTTTAAACGGTAAGCAAGTAGATAGTGTACTAAACCTGGTTGACCAGGATGGTAGTGCCGTAAAGATTACAGATATCATAAACCCTCGTAAAACCATCGAGCGCGACGACTTGGTGCATGTTTTTGAGGATGGTCAAAAAATCAGTCTGTACCTAGCGTGTTCGCCAGTACGTCAGTCTTACGGTGATACGTCAGGTTCAGAGAATAGCGGTATGATAATCGTTTTACGTGATGTCACAAAGGCTAAATCTCTTGATGAAGAACGTGACGAGTTTATAAGTGTAGTTAGCCATGAATTGCGCACGCCGGTCACCATAGCCGAAGGCTCAATTAGCAACCTCCAGGAATTAACCACTCGCGGTATGATACAGACAGATACTTTTAGCCAGGCCCTGCAGTCGGCTTATGAACAGGTCTTGTTCCTAGCCAAAATGGTAAACGACCTAAGTACATTGTCACGAGCCGAACGAGGGGCGGAAAGCAAGGCTGAAGTCATAGACATCAGAGAGCTACTTAACAGTATGTATGAAACTTATCAAGGTGATGCTACAAAAAAAGGTTTACGTATAGACCTTGATGTCAAAAACGTCAAAGGCAAGATTAAGGCTAGCCGGTTATATGTAGAAGAAATTCTACAGAACTTTATAACTAATGCTATTAAGTATACTAAAGAAGGTTCCGTGACTATTCGCGCTAATGTTGACAAAGATAAGGTAACTTTTGCAGTGTCTGATACGGGTATCGGGATCAGCCGAACTGATCAAAAACGCATTTTTGATAAATTCTACCGCTCCGAAGACTATCGGACGCGTGAGAGTAACGGTACCGGGCTAGGGCTATACGTAACTCATAAATTATCTAAGCTACTCAACACACATATATATTTCGAAAGTAAGCTAAACCATGGGTCAACTTTTAGCTTTAATTTACCACTCTACAAGCCTAAGCAGCCTGACGACCAAAAATAGGGCGGCCCTTCCAGGTAATAGTGCCACGTTTGCGTTTAGCAGCTGCGACAACGAGCAATACTGTTTCTTGAAGAATCACGAACGGCCAAAACAGCCAAGCTAACCATGCGCCATGCGACCAAACTAATGAAGTATAAAACACATACATAGCCATATACGCTAACTCAGTTGTTAAGGACACCCAAAATGCAGGTCCAAAACCCATAAAACAAGCAGATAAGATACAAAGTGTCGGGAAACTAGCGAGTAACGCCAGTAGCAAGCTGCCCGTAAAACGCACCACGCTAGAAGCTGCGGTAAGCGCATATACGCGCACGGAGGTTTCAATCTGCGATGACCAGTGTTTCTCAAAGCTTATATCACACTGGTCAGCATTTATCAGAAAGCCATATGCATCATGCTGGGCAAACTCTTCGGCAATGCGCCTCTCTACTAAAATATCATCCTTAAATCTATCAAACCCTTCAAAATAGTTCTCCAACAATTCGCGGTTTACAATCCAGCCGCTGCTAATAGTAGCCGGTGATCTTTTGGAGCTAAAAACCAATTCTTGTAAGTAGCGCAATGGTGCAAATAACACGCCGGGGCGAAGGCCATCCAGCCGCGCCGGCAGCACACTGGCCATCTCAACCCGTTTATGCATCATATAGGCAACAAGTTGAGATATAGATTCTGGGCCAATGTGTGTATCAACGCTCATAAAGAAAATATACCTGCCACTAGCTTGCTCTCGCAGATTATCGTATGCGTAGTTGCGGCCAATCCAGCCTTCAGGTAGGTCTTTTCCTTTTATAAAACGCACACCAGTGTGAGCATACGATCTAGCTAATGCCGAAGTGTTATCAACTGAGTCGTCGTCTAAAACAATAATCTCTAGTTTCGGATAGTCGCTGGCAATTACCGCGTCCAGGCAACGTCCTAACGCTTGGTCCTCATTTCTGGCTGGTATACAGACCGACACGCTAGGCACCTTCTCTAGTGCTATGGAGCGTACCCTGGCGGGGATAAATCTAGAGTTTTTAGCAGCACGTACGACTCTATATGTAGCGAACATGGCCAAAGCCAGTGACAGCAGGCTCAGAGTTACTAAAACTGTGGTTATCATCGTCTCGACTTTGCCTTTTTATGAATGGGTGCATGCAAAATATGCGTATGTGGGTGCATGTGGTGATGACTTTCAGTCAGGTAGATTCCCAGCAGTATCAAGATAGCCCCAGCAAATATTTCCGGGGAAAGCTTTTCGTTCAAGATAATGATAGGTAGAATAATGGCCAGCAGGGTATGCAGATACTCAAAGCCACCCAAAACCGTGGCGCCAACCACTTCATACGATCTAACTATCACAAGCCGTACTAACAGCGCCACAATGATACCGCTATAA
Source organism: Candidatus Nomurabacteria bacterium (assembly GCA_031257295.1). Taxonomy (GTDB): domain Bacteria; phylum Patescibacteriota; class Saccharimonadia; order Saccharimonadales; family Saccharimonadaceae; genus JAIROX01. Next base: position 9,786 of record JAIROX010000006.1, read on the forward strand.
ATCACTACTAATATCCAATCGAAAACGGACAAGCCTGGTAGCGCATCTAGGATTGTCGTGCCACGCATGGTAGGCTCCAATACTAACGACATCAACACTACTAATACACTAGACAATGCCAGCATCAGCGATAGAGGCACGCCTTCACCATTAGCACGACGCATATATACCATTGCGATAGGGTAGACTATACAATTAAATAGCGCTAAAAAGACCGAAACAGGGTTAATAAACGACTCCACGGCACCCGTTAGAAGCATCGGGACAGCTACTGCCAGCACGCCGCCAACCGCAGCCAACGTAATTCCCACCGTAGCCCTGTGGCTAACCTTGTCATGCACAATTTTAGCCGATAGCACAACCAGAACAATCGGAGTGAGGAGGTTTATGATGCTAACATGGCTAGCCATGCCAGTCTCAATGGCCACAGTATATGCAACACTTGATGCACCAAGACACATACCGCCTACCAGCATAGGGCGCCAGTGGCGTTTTATAGCACACCAATGCCTAATAGTCCCAACTAGCGCCACCGGCAATACGCAGACTAATATCACCCCATTGCGAATAGCCATGAAAGAAAACGCATCCAGGCCATTGCTCGTCAAGATCTTTGTAACCATACCTTGTGGCGTTGACAGCAAAAATGCCAACAATCCCATTACTAGCCAAAAGGTATATCCAGACTTTCTTTTTTGTTTGCTTACCATGCTCATTAAATTTTATAACTCTAACGTTTTTTTTACAATATCCCCGCACAAGGCAGCGTCAGTGGCGGCTAAACTATTGACAACAGCTGCGTACACCCCTATAATGTCCTTGACAGTCTGCATAAGCAGACTTTTTGAGTTTTAAGGGGTATTTCCATGGCAAACAGCAAGACGACCGTTAAGGTCATCAAGGACACTAGCAAGAAAGAGCGTAAAGAAAGCAAGCCTGTTGCCAAGTCGGGCGGTTTTGCGCGCACATTCTTTAGACCTTTAACTGCCACTGGTCGCTACATCAAGCTATCGTGGGCAGAGTTAAGACAAGTTCGATGGCCCAATCGTCGCACCACCTGGAAGCTAACGCTCTCGGTTATCGTTTACTGCGTGATTTTTGCAACCTTAATTATGCTTCTCGACATGCTGTTTCAATTTATATTTAACAAGGCCTTGGGCTAGGGAGACCACAAAAGATGACAAAAAATCGTTACGATTCAGCACGCGCATGGTACGCCATTAACACCTACAGCGGCTATGAAGATAAGGTGGCCGATAGTATCCGTCAACGCGCTAACGGTGTAGATATGGCCGACAAAGTATTTAACGCCATCGTGCCCAAGGAAAAACAGATCGAAATCAAAAACGGTAAACGTAAAGTGGTAGAGCGCAAAATCTTCCAAGGCTACGTGCTGGTAGAAATGAAGCTCACAGATGAAACCTGGTATATTATCCGCAACACTCCTGGCGTAACCGGCTTTGTGGGCACAGGCACCAGCCCAACTCCAGTTTCTGATAAAGAGATCGCTAAGATTAAAAAGCGTATGGGTGTGGAAGATCCTAAATACTCTGTTAACTTCAACATCGGTGAAATCGTCAATATTATCGATGGGCCATTTAAAGGCTTTGATGGCGCTGTGGCTGAAATTGATGCCGTAAAAGGTAAAATCCGCGTTATGGTTAGCATGTTTGGCCGCGAGACACCAGTAGAGCTTGATGCTTTACAGGTGAAAAAACTTTAGGGAGCCGATGAAGGGTGCTGAACAATCAATTACCAATAGTCAGCCCGAAAGTCAACCGCCCGAATCCGCTTATGGCCGTTTTGCCCGCAAAATTGCACGCGTTTGCTGCATAGCGGCTAATATCGAAAACAGCAGCAACCCTGACCATGAGTTTATGGCTAAAAGCTTAATCGTAGAGCGGTTTTTTAGGCAGACTAGGTCATCGAGCTTAGTACTAGCGATTCTGGCTGGAAATTCTCATATGATAGGAGGAGGCTACAGCTCGTTGGTTTCAAAAGAAGGAGAACTCGTACATAAGCGGTCAATCAATCACTTAGGCGCTAGTGAAGAGGCCATAGAACAAGAAGTAAGCCTCAAAAGGCAACAAATGGACGTGTTAGAGCAGGTCACTTCGCTATACGTTCCAACCTCGTTCGGAAGTACAACCTTGGACCTATTCCCATTAGGCAGTGTTCGCACTGCCGAGTCAATACAAGAATACGTCGAGCACGACTACGATATATTCAACGCTCCAACGCAGGTAGTGGAGAGTGAGTCTTTCCAAACTGACCTGGCCGAATTAGTATCAACTAACAGACAATTGCTCAACCAGGGCTACTACCTTGACTTAGTGGGGGCGGACAATATAGTAGTGCACCAAGTAGATGCAGATCCCCGAATCAAAATACTAGATACAGGGTTTATGAAGGCTAGTAAGCTGCACAACTTAACAAATAGCGGGCTGACTCTGCAGCAGCACTATGACAGACGGGTGAATTTACTGGAAAACTTACAAAAGTGAAACTTTACTATTGACTTATTGTATCCAGTGTGATATAATACGAGAGAGTTATACATAAAGAGCGAGGTAACCCTAGTAGGGAGCCTCGTTTTTTGTGTTGACAGCCAAGGTATATAACTGAGGTGGGGTTTTAAGGAGAGTGTGATGATCCGTAAGCACGGACTTATTTTGACCAATCTATTTTCACCATTTATGGTGTGTTTTTTATTAGCTATATCAGCGCTTGGCATAGTGTCAAACACGCTGGCGGCTAACCTGAACAGAGACCCTAAACCAATCGGACAACCGACTGCTATAACCGAATTCAAGCCTAAGGAAGTCGTCAAGATCGAGAAAAAGCAACAGGAAGAACCACAAGCGGGACAGGCTCCGGCGCAAACCACTGCCTTCCAGCCAAGCACCTCGCAGCCGGCACCAGTACCACAAGGCTGCATGGCTGCTCGTCCGTTTATCTATATTCCAGCAGTTGGTATGTGTATGAATATCATGACCGTAGGCATGGATGGTGCCGCCGTGGGCACACCACCTAATACTTGGCAAGCTGGCTGGTTTAATGGCAGTGCGCCACTTGGCAGCGGCGGAGCCAGCTTCGTTGATGGTCATTCACCAGGTGCCTTTTCGGCCATCAAAGGCGTAGGATACGGCACAGTGATCACCATCGGACTAGCTGATGGTAACGACATTAATTACCAAGTGACTGGCATCGAAAATGTACCATTAGCCAATGTTGACATGGGGAAGGTATTATATACGCCCGGCCTCAACCTTATGACCTGTAACGGCACGCCAGTTGGCAACACCTACAGCCACCGCTTTATCGTTTACTCAAGCCGCATCTAAGCAAATTAAAAAGCCTGGTGGGAGAAACCAGGCTTTTAGTGATTAATCACTAAGCCAATCTTCGAGATAAGGGACAGGGTTGTCGTTTTTATCGCTGCTTTTGGCAGCTAGGATGAGCCTTACAACTTCATCCTTTCGAATATCCTTCAATATTCCTTCAGCTCTGGCAACGGTACCCAGCACCATCGACTTCAGATCCTCACTATCATCGTAGGACCCCATAGCGTCTCTGATCGACAGCCACAACGATGCCATGATCTTACTGTCGTCAACTCTCTCGTCGCAAAGCTTCAAGTTGATCGCCATTAGGCACACTGAGAAAGTCTCAATTGCCAAGTGGCCTTCGTCGTCATACAGCGATAGCCTACCTGCGAGATCCTTATTCAGGCCCTCCAGCTCGCGGCATCTAGCCTTAAGCTCATCCCGATCGTAGCGCACTTCTTCGAGCTCATGCACAGCCTTATCACGCTTCGCTGCAACCCGCTCCAAACTCTTTTTAGAGTCTTCAAGCTGGTGAGTTGTACTATCCAGCTTTGAGTTTAGACGACCAAGCTCTAGTTCTTTGGCAGCAAGCTTCTCTTTAAGTTCTGCTATTGTAGCCTCAAACTTTTCAGCCGTATTGTTATCAATTTGCTTGGTTAACTGGCTAATCTCTTTTTCTAAGAGACGCTTGTCATCTTTAAGACTCTTCACCTGGCCCTCAAACTTAAGGGCCATGCCGAGCGATACTTCAGCCTCACTTAATGCAGCCTTCTTCGCCTCTTCAGCAATAGCGAGCAGCTCGCACTTCTCAATATACAGATCAGCAAGTTCTGCAACGGTCTCGTTCACATCGTCAGCATCAACACCAGCAGAAGAGTCCACCGTGTAGGATGACAGAGTAGCGCGATATGGTGTGCCGTTGTCGTCGCGAGTCAACGCAATCGTTCCATCCTTCTCTAGTTCTTCTAGCATCTTGCGCGTATTGCCAACGCGTTCGTGCGAATACGTTTCCCCGATTAGCACAAAGAATCTATTACACACGTTGCGCCCTGCACCGCTAGATACACTACCGTTGTTGGCTTCAAGGATCGCTATAATAGCCTTTTTCAAGCCTTTACCGGCGCTGTTTATAAATATCATTTTCACCTCCTAAAGTTCCAGACGTTTCGGTTTCTCCCAACCAAGACAGTTTACTCTTTTAGTATATCATATTTATCCACACAGGTCAATCCTAATATAACAGCTACTAGAGCATTGCATTATTAGCATTTTTGCAGTAAAATGTCCTGGTTACGCATTCGGAAAGGAATTAGCCGAAATGGCAAAAAAAATCATTGGAAACCTAAAACTACGTATCCCAGGCGGCCGCGCCACAGCTGGGCCTCCAGTTGGGTCAACGCTTGGCCAGTGGGGCCTCAATATGATGGATTTTATCAATCCGTTTAACGATGCTACCAAAGACCTAATGGGTAAAGATGTAATCGTACATATGCGCATTTTTGAAGATCGCACGTTTGGCTGGAAATGCCTTGGTCAACCAGTTGACGACTTGATCCGTGAGAAGATTGGCCTACAAAAGGGCAGCGGCAAGCCAAACACTGAAAAAGTTGGCAAAATTACCCGCGCTCAGCTTGAAGAAATCGCAGAGGTAAAGAAAGATCAGCTTAACGCTGTTGATATTGACGGCGCCGTAAAGGTGATTGCCGGCACTGCGCGCAGTATGGGCGTCGAAGTAGTCGACTAATTAATCCCTGAGAATTAAAAAAACCGGAGCAATACCAACTCCGGTTTTTTGTATGTTAGAGAGCAAAGTTATATAACGCCGCCCACCAACATTAAGATAATCGCCACGCCCAGCACGCCGGCAGCCACAGATCCATAACGATCGATGTAGCCACCCTGCGCTTTAAGCAGCAAAGCGTGCCAGGGCTGCTGTTTCTGGCTACCAGCTAATTCATCGTACAAGGTGGAGTCCTTAACTCCAGCTTGTCGCTTGGCAAAGCTGCCAAGCGAATCTCCGATGAAGGCGAAGATAGGCACAGCACAGGCTACCCAGGCATAGTTGCCAAGCAAACCGACACTTTGGCCTAAGTAGACGACTATAGCCGTTAAGGCTATGCTGACTATCCATCCGCCTAGCGTACCCTGAACGGTCTTATTGGGCGACACGCCTTTGTACCATTCAAGTCCTTTTACTTCGGCGATTTTCGTCTTTCCTATAGTCACGCCTACCGCGTAAGCGGTGAAATCGTAAAACTGCGCGGACAGTTGTATGGCAAAAACCGTACCAACGCCGTTCAGCCCACTGCGAGCTGCCGATAGGGCGGTAATCAACCCCATCATATAAACGATCAACAGGGCGATACCCGGAGCATACGGTCCACCAGCCTTAGCGAATAGCCTAAAAAATTCAACAAAGCCCGCTGCTAGTATGATCGCTATGCCTACCGCTATCGGCCAGCTGCTACTCAGCAATAAACTTGCAAAGTAAAGCACTATCGGCAATAGAAAACATACAATAGCGCTCAAAGCCCGTGACTTTGCATCCGACTTCTTTTTCTTATTCATATCTCCACTCCTTCCACTCTACAAAGTACAATAACTTACCGCTGCTGCGGTTTATTTTCTAAGGTATATTTTAGTATATATTGACTAGCGAGTCAATGTCTGTTAAACTGTAGCAAGTATAAATTAACCGTTGGGAGGGTGACAAACCCGTTAATACCACAAGGAGTAATAAAATGGCCAAAAAAGCCGAACTTTATGAAGAGTTGAAGAAGCTCGACAAAAAGACAACTCTAACACCACGTAATACGATAGCTGAGATTGAAGCTGCAATTGCAGCCGTGAAACCAGCTGAGCCGGCTACTGAGGAAACTGTAGCAGCCGAAGATGAAAGCTTCGCTAAAGCTGGCAAACGTAGTAAAAAGGTGATCGAGGAAACTGAAGCTGAGGTTGAGCGCCAAGAGCGTAAAGAAGAAACCAAAGCTGAAACCGTCGAGGTCAAAAAAGGCCCCGCGCCAAAGGCCCGCCCGCTAGCCGAGCGCCGTGGCAAAAAATACCAAGAAGCCGCCAAACTGGTCGAAAAAGACAAGCTCTACACCCTGGCCGAAGCCATGGAGCTGGCCACCAAAACCAGCCCCGTTGAGTTCGACGCTACAGTAGAGATTCACGCTCGTTTGGGCGTAGACCCTCGCCAGGCCGACCAAAACATCCGCACCACCGTTAGCTTACCAAACGGCAATGGCAAAACCGTGCGCGTAGCCGTGTTCGCCCCTGAGGCTGAAGCCAAGGTGGCCAAAGACGCTGGCGCCGACATTGCTGGCGACGAAGAGTTCTTGGCGCAGCTTAACAAGGGCGTGATTGATTTTGATGTATTAATCGCTACACCAGCCTACATGCCAAAACTCGGCAAGTTCGCGCGTGCCCTGGGGCCAAAGGGCCTCATGCCCAACCCCAAAGCCGGAACTGTTACGGCCGATATCAAGGGCGCCGTTACTGCCGCTAAAGCCGGCAAGGTAGAATATCGTGTCGATAAGCAAGCCATCGTGCACATTGGCGTAGGCAAGGTAAGCTTTGGCACTGCCAAGCTAACCGAGAACGCCACGACCTTTTTTGACAGCCTAAAGGCCCAAAAGCCAGCCAGCCTTAAGGGCACTTACGTTAAGTCGCTAACTATTAGCACTAGCCAAGGCCCAGCCATTAAGCTTGAAAATGTCATAAACTAAGCAAAACAAAGCATGCGAAAAGTAGCCCTTGCAAAGGGCTACTTTTTTTTGCAAAACGTCCGAAAAAGCATTTGCGTTATACCCTCGGGGGGGGGGTATAATAACCACATAAAAGTAAGATAGGTGTGTATAAGCATGAAATATTACAAAATACTAACAGGAATCGTACTGGCCTTAGTTATTACTAGTGCAGCGGCAACTTTGTTTATTAACAAACAAAGCGCTCAAGCGGCGGTGAGCTTGACGGCGAGCAACGAAGCGGAGCTAAAGGCGGCTTTCGCGAACGCCGACACGAATATTGATATTACGATCACGGCGGATTTTGAGCTCTCGACAGCGACGACGGAGGGGAATCGCACCGTCAAAAACGGCAAAAACATCACGATTCATTCCGACGGCACGCTGCGGACGATCAAGCGCAGCGCCAGCTACGCTGGCCGGATGATTTTGGTCCAAAACGGCACGTTGACGTTGAAAGATATCACGATTGATGGCAACAAAGCCGGCACGAGCGGCCTAGCGGACGTCAATACGATGATTTTGGTGGGCAAGAGCGGTAGCATCGCCGACAAAGGCACGCTGAATATCGAACCTGGCGCCACGCTGCAAAATAACACCGCCACCGCCGGCGATTCATCCAAATCGGCCGGAGCGGTGGTGGTGCGCGAAGCCAGCACGGTTAATATGTCTGGCGGGCTGATCACCGGCAACACCGGCGCGGACAGAGACACCGGCGGGGCGTTCCTGTTTAGTGATGGCGATCCAGGGATGTCAACGCCCGGTATGGAGATGACATTTAATATGACCGGCGGCGAGATCAGCGGCAACACGATACGAACCAAAGGCGGTGGCGGAGTGTATTTCCAAGATAAAGGTAGCGCCAATGGCAGCAATATTACCATCACTGGCAGCGCTAAAATCATCAACAACATTGCCACAAACAGCGGCATAAGCAACGGCGCTGGCGGCGTGGGCGGCGGCCTGTTTTTTAGTGGCAACAACAAAATGAACATCGAAATCGGCGGTAGCGCCGAAATCAGCGGCAACACTGCCGGTAGTAACGGCGGCGGCCTAGCCATCAACTCGCAAAGCAACAACGGCATCAACCTGACCGTCAAAGACAACGCCAAATTCACTGGCAACACATCAAACGACGGCAAAGGCGGCGGCATTTATGCCGAAAATGTTGACGTGCGGATCCAGGACAATGTGGAAATCACCGACAACACCTCAACTGGCGGCGGCGGAATTAACTTGTCGGGCAGCCAGCGCGGCTTTGTCGAAATCGAAGGCCCGGTCAAAATTAACGGCAACAAAGTCAATATCGAAAACCCCGGCAGCAACAACTACGGTGGCGGCGGTGTCAAACTGAGCGGCAGTAACCAACACATATCCATCGAAAACGGCGCGCAGATCAACAACAACGACGTCTACGCCGACAACGATTGGTCGGGCAAAGGCGGCGGCGTCTATGTCAGCAGCTGTAACGACATGTATATGTACGATAGCCAGGTTAATGGCAATATTACAGGCAATAATAGCACTAACTATTGGTATCACGGCGCCAACGGTGGTGGTATTTACTTCTATGGCGATTATTGCAACAGCAGTTCAACGCCAAATGATGCGCGGACATTGGAAATTCACAACAGTCAAATCAACAACAACACTTCCGGCGGCCAGGGCGGCGGCATCTACACCCGCGTGGCGAACCTGACTTTTGACAATTCGCAAATGAACGGCAACAAAGCTCGCGACAACGGCGGTGGGATTGAACTACACAACTGGGCTTGGGGCAGCAGCTACAATATGCCATCGGTCAATTTCACGGGCGATTTCCAGATTAACAACAACATCGCCGACCTTGACGAAGACGGCGTGGGTGACGGCGGCGGGATTTTTGTGAACGGTTGGAGCGGCAGCTCTAATTTCGCCATCAACCTATCTAGCGGCCAGATCAACGGCAACAAAGCGGTCGGCGGCGGCGGGATCCATTTTGTGGTTAGTGGCCAGAATAATCATATTTCTACGCTGACGCTGGGCGGCAATGTCCAGGTGAACAACAACACGGCTTATACACCGGAAGGTATGACGAATTGGAGCGACGCCCAGGGTGGCGCGATCGAGCTGAGCTCTAATAGCGGCTGGTCGCTGCATATTACCGACAATGCCCAGCTGACCGGCAACACGGCTGGTTGGAACGGCGGCGCGATACATATTGGTGGCCTTTATAACTCGTCGCTGCTGATTGACGGCAACCCCAATATTTCCGGCAACAAGACGCTGGGGACGGGCTGTGGTTCGAGCGGTTATGGTTGTTATGGCACCACAGGCGGCGGCGCGATTTTTATTGGCGGCATGGGCGGGACGGCCAGTGCTGATATTGGCGGCAATGTCAAGATTGATAATAATCAGGCGGTCAATGGGTTTGGCGGCGCGATACGGGTTTTGAATTCGCCGGATGGGCTATATATTAACGATAATGCCGAGATTTGTGGTAACTCGGCGGCCTATGGCGGGGCAATTTCGGAGCATTCTGGGTCGGTGGTGTATATTTCTGGCGATGTGAAACTTTGCGACAATGTGGCGGACGTTAATGGTGGCGCGATTAACTTGAACTTTGATAGCAATTCGAGTGTATATATGCAAGACCATGTTGAAATTGTGGATAATACAGCCGGCGCGGATGGCGGCGGGATTTGGACGGAATATCCGGGGCTGCGCGGGGCGTATATTTCTGGGCCTGGGCAAGACCACACGGTGGTGGATGTGGTGGATAATAAGTTGACGAATGTTTATGTGGAGAGCGGCGTGAAGTTTTGGGATAACACGGCACAGGCGGGGTATATCATGACTGACTCGGCGGATATCGCAACGCACGGCGCGCAGATTGGCTTGGTGCAGTATTCTTGGGATTTCCCGTATGCGTATAATAATTATGATATTTCGTACTTGAGCAGCGATATTAAGCATGTGGCGCGGGTGAAGTTTGATGTGAATGGCGCGTCGTCGCCGACGCCAGCCACGCAATACTATTGGCGGGAAAATCGGTCGCTGGCAGTCGAGCCGTCTGTTCCTGTGCGGGCCGGGTATAAGTTCCTCGGCTGGCAGGGCGCGGTAACTACTTGCAATGGCTGGAATGCGGTTTTGGACGAAGGCACAGCTTGTACTACCACTGTAGAAATGTGGGATTTTACCTCCGCGCGGGCGTATGCTGATGTTAAATTGACGGCGTTGTGGGAGGAAATCACGCCTGACGCGCCAAATACTGGGCTAGAGCAGCAAGCCGCAAACGCTTCTGCTAGCACGCCAGCAGCCGTCGGATTACTATTTGCACTTATACTAATTAGGCGGCATCTACTTAGTAAAAGACGCGCTTAATCAACTTGTGCTAGAATGTAAATATGATTAGACACACTATTCTTAGAGCGCGGCGAGCACGCAAGATTGATGCTGAATATAAAGTGTTTAGACATAAGCATCGCAACTGCACGTTTTGCACAATCAGCACTGGCGACGACAACGAGATCGTAAGCGAAACTAAGCATTTTTATATCATTAAAAATCGTTTCCCGTACGAGGTCCTGGACGGTAGCAAAGTAACCGATCACCTGTTAGTTGTGCCCAAAGACCACTTTTTAGAGCTGCGAGACATGACACCCAGCGAGCGCAAAACACTAGTAGAAGTTTTAGCTAAATATGAAAAAAAAGGTTATTCATTCTTTGGCCGGTCGCAAGCTGATACTGGCAGGTCTATGATACATCAGCATACACATCTGATAAAAACTGAAGACAAGAGTAAGTAATTATTGATCTTCTTGCGTCGATACGCTATAATATCCAATAGTTGCCAAAGACAGTAGCTGTTTTGAGGAGACTCAAGGCTTAATCTGCTACCGAGGAAATATCTTTTTAAAGTGTTTTGGTGACCACGGCGAGTAGCCGTGATTCTGGTATATTAACAATTAGCCGATAAGAAAACTTAACCAAAAGGAGTAATTTATGGCGATTTCACGCGATAAAAAACAATCTTTGGTTGCTGAAATGAGCGAAGCGCTAGATGGCGCTAAGATGACAGTTTTCGCTAAATATGTGGGGCTAAGTGTGGCCGACTTGCAAGAGTTGCGTCGCAGCGCCCGCGAAGCTGGCGTTACAATCAAGGTGATTAAAAACCGCCTGGTGCGCGTAGCTATGAGCGAAAACAACACCTACAAGAGCACCGACACATCGACTTTGAATGGTCAGCTGCTTTACGCTATCAGTAGCGAAGACGAAGTAGCCCCAGCTCAGGTGTTAGACAAGTTCGCCAAAAGCCACCCCGAGCTAGAGTTTGTGGGCGCGTTTAGTGGCGAAGGTGCCAACCTAGATGCTGGTGAAGTTAAGTCGCTAGCAGGCTTGCCAAGCAAGAACGAGCTAATCGCTCAGGTTGTGGCAACCTTGCAGTCACCAGTAAACGATGTGGTAAATGGCTTAAATGGCCTGCCAAGCATCTTGAACGCGCTCGAATCCAAGGCGCAAGCTTAATTTTAGCAATCAAATCATACTAACCCGAAAGGAGCCAATATGGCAGATATTAAGAAATTAGCTGAAGAGCTAACCAAACTAACTGTTTTAGAAGTAAATGAATTAAAAAATGTCCTTAAGGACGAATACGGCATTGAGCCCGCTGCAGCCGCTGTGGCTGTTGCTGCTGGCCCAGCTGCTGGTGGTGAAGCCGCCGCTGCCGACGAAGGCAAGAGCGAATACACCATTAGTCTGAAAGACGCTGGCGCGCAGAAGATCGCCGTCATCAAGGCCGTTAAAGAAATCACAGGCCTAGGCCTGGGCGAAGCTAAGGCTATCGTCGATGGCGCTCCAGCCAACGTAAAGGAAAACGTTCCTAAAGACGAGGCCGAGACCATTAAAAAGACACTGGAAGAAGCTGGCGCAACCGTCGAGTTGGTATAGCATCACAAACATCGGCTAATTAAATTACCAGGCTAAACGCACCCCGATAGGGGTGTTTTTAGTGTCTACGTAAAAAATACAACAAAACTGAAGCTACAACTGTTTACCTTGTGGAAAAGCTAAAATCTTTATGTTTTTTATTGACTTTTCTTGGCCCACCTGGTATATATGAGGTATATCATTACAAAAACAGACAAGGAAGCGAGAGAAATGTCTGAGTTACCAGAGAAACAAGCAAAACGCCTCAAGACGTTGATTCAAGAGGCCGAGATCAAGTTGGCAGCGGCCAAAGAGTTATTGATGAGTATACTTGGCGAAGAAGAAGTCGACGGTTCAGCCAGGCAGGCGGCTGTTGAAAGCTTAAGCGGCAAGGTTGTTGAAGGTATATTTGACGGCCAAAACATGATCGACGGCGATGGCAAAAATTACCCAGTGCCAGTCAACTACGCTAGTAAATCTAAGCTGGTTGAAGGTGATATCATGAAGCTAACCATCACCGAAGAGGGGAAGTTAGTATATAAGCAGATTGGCCCGGCCCCGCGCAAGCAGCTGATTGGCACGCTAATTAGTCATGATGGCCAGTATTTTGTAGAGGTCAGCGGCAAAGAATATAAGATCTTGCTGGCAACCGTAACATACTTTAAGCTAACCATAGGCGATCAAGTCACTATTATCATACCCGAAGACAACCCAGACGCTGTTTGGGCGGCTGTTGAAGCAAAATTATAGTTAGTTATGGTAACATTGTTTACTTATTTTAGCTTTGATAAAGATGGTCGACCCTACTATCGCCTAACAGATGGTAGTGGAGAGATATCTACACATATCATTAAGTACGACGAAGACTTAACACTTGAATTCGACCAGACAAGGCGTTTTTGCACAGGCGGTCACGACCTTGGCACTTATGATTCGTGGGCTTGCCCGACCCACGCAGAAGTCGACAAAAAGTACGAACAATGCAAGCAGTGTATGGACAAAACTGGTTTTAACCCAGCGTTCTACTATTCTGATGAGATCTCCGATCAACAGGCCGAATACAATCAGCAACCGCATAACCTATACTTGGCGTACTTCGATGATGGCAACCTTAAAGTTGGTATATCACATACTAGACGCGGTTTGGCCCGACTGCTGGAACAGGGTGCCAGAGCGGCAATCGTGCTCGATGAGTTCACTTCGGCTAATGTGGCCAGACAATACGAAGCTAAAATAGCACGGCTAGATTGGGTGAACGAAAACGTTAAACTAAGCAAGAAGATTGATATTTTAGGATGCCTAGAGTACGACCCCGGTCATGCAGCCTCACAGCTAAAGACCGCGAAGCATAGAATTGATAGCGAGCTAGGAGTCACATTGGGGTCAGATGAAGTTATAGATCTAAACAGGTTCTACGGTGATACTACTTCACTGAAAAACTTGAATGATATGAGTGAGCAGGGTGTGATAAGTGGTAAGATACTAGCCTGTGTTGGCTCAATCTTGATAGCTGAAAACGACGGCGAAAAGCTGTTGCTTCCTATCAAAAAGTTTGTTGGTTACAACGCGACCATTTCTGATGGTGTAAAATCGGTGGAGTTAGCGCCCAAGCAGTTCTCACTCTTCTAGACGTGTAGTATACTATTGTATATGGGGAAGGCGCTGTACCGGAAATACCGGAGTAAGTCTCTTAGTGAGATAATTGGTCAAAAACATGTGACTGATATTTTAAGTGCGGCTCTAAAAAAGGGGAGGGTTAGCCACGCCTACTTGTTCACTGGCCCACGCGGTGTTGGTAAAACCAGCGTAGCGCGTATTTTGGCACATGAAATCAACGAGTTGCCCTACACCGAGGAAGATTCGCACCTAGATATCATTGAGATTGATGCTGCTAGCAATAACGGCGTAGATGATATTCGTAACCTGCGCGAAAAGGTGATGATAGCACCAACTAGTGCTAAAAAGAAAGTTTATATTATCGATGAAGTGCATATGCTCAGCAAACCAGCCTTTAATGCGCTGCTCAAAACACTCGAGGAACCGCCCGAACATGTAGTGTTTATCATGGCCACCACCGACGCGCACAAGATACCAGCCACAATCGTGAGCCGTTCACAGCAGTTTACTTTTCGATTCATCTCAACCGAAGACGCCGTCAAGCACCTGCGCACCATTGCCGATAAAGAGAGTATCAAGATTAGTGATGAAGCGCTAGCGCTGATTGCTAAAAAAGGTGGAGGGAGTTTCCGCGATAGTATTAGCCTGCTCGATCAAATTTCGTCGCTACTCAGCGATAAAGAAATCAGCAAGGCCGACGCAGAAAACGCGCTAGGCTTGGCTTCTGAAGAGCTGGTCGCTAGTTTGCTGACTAGCCACGCGGCAGGTAATAGCTCAGAGTCCATTAAAATTCTGCAACAGCTGCTCGAAACTGGTGCCAAGCCCGAAACCATCGCCGAACAGCTAATGAAATATATCATATATGATATAGATACCAACCTGCACCTCTTGAGCTTGTTGGACAAGCTGCCAGAAGTAGCGCGTTCTAGTTATCCAGAGGTTAAGTTATTGACTATCCTAGCAGGCCTGCCACCAGTCGTTCCAACCGCAAATTCCTCGCGCAACAGCGCCCAGCCACTAAAAATTGGCAATCCTGCTCCAAGTGTTCGCACTATGCCAATTTCTAATCAAGTTGAGCGCTCTGGATCGTCACAAAGCTCTGAAACAACTGGCGACAAGTCCAACCACAGCGAGGAGAGAGATGAGTTGGGAGGAGAGAGTGAACCCGAAACTAACACTAGTTCTGGGCGGTCGGCTTTTGCAGAAGGCAAAAACGTTCGGCTTGAAGGGCAGAACAGTACTAGTGAGGGCGGAACAGTCTTCAGCTGGGACGCCCTGCTAGAGGATATCAAAGAAAACCGACCAGCCATCTACACGATTCTCAGTAAATGCGGCCACAAGCTAAACGGCGACGAGCTGGAGGTTTATGCTAAAAATAAGCTTTGGAAGAACAAGCTCGACACGGCAGCTTTTCGCAAGCGCGTAGCTGATGCTGGAGGTACAAATCTAGAAGTGACCGTGCTAGCCAAAGCCGCACCAACTGGGAATGGTGCTGTTGACACGGTAGCTGATATAATGGGAGGTGGAGAAGAGGTTGAGCTAGATGCCGAGTAGCGAGAATAAGGCAAAGGTACCACCACAAAACATAGACGCCGAGAAAAGTCTGCTCGGTGCAGTTTTGATTGACGAAGAAGTTTTGCCGGACGCCACTGAGGCGGTTAAGGCAGTGGATTTTTACGACAAAACTCATCAGGCCATATTCGACGGTATGCTCGGCTTATACGAAAAACATAAGCCGGTTGACTTACTTACCTTGACGGATGAACTAAAAAAGAAAAAACAACTCGACGTCGTAGGTGGATCAAGTTACTTAACAGAGCTAACTAACTATGTGCCCACTTCAGCGCATGCCCAGGCTTACGCCGAAATCATAGCCAAGTGCGCCGTACGTCGCCGCTTGATTAAAGCTAGTGCCGACATTACCGAGCTGAGCTACGACGAAGATAGCGAAGTTACCGAGCTACTGGGTAAGGCCGAGGCAGAGCTATTTAGCGTTTCCGACCAGTCGCTCAAACAAGATCTCACCAGTATGGAGGATATCCTAAATGCCAGTTTTGACCGCCTAGAAGAACTACACAAAAACAAAGGCGCTATCCGCGGCCTTAAAACCGGCTACCGCGATCTTGATAACAAAACCGCTGGGTTGCAAAAATCTGACCTGATTATCATCGCCGCTCGTCCGGCCATGGGTAAAACTACTCTAGTAACTAACCTAGCTTACAATGTGGCAACCATCAGCAAAAAGGCCGTACTGTTCTTTAGCCTCGAGATGAGTAAAGAGCAACTAATCGACCGCATGTTGGCTGACGCTTCGGGAGTGGATAGTTGGAATATCAGAACTGGTAATTTAAGTGATGATGATTTTAGCAAGATTAGCGACGCCATGGGCGAGATGGCTGAAGCACCGATATTTATCGACGACACCCCTGGTATGACCGTAATGGAGATGCGCACCAAAGCCCGCCGAGCTGCGCACGATAATGAGCTCGGGTTAATCGTTATTGACTACTTGCAGCTGATGCAGGGTTCAGGGCGTTCGGGCAACGAGTTTAACCGTGTGCAAGAGGTGAGTGAAATCAGCCGCGGGCTGAAATTGATTGCTCGTGAGCTCGATGTGCCAGTTATTGCGTTAAGCCAGCTCAGCCGTTCAGTAGAAAGCCGTAGCCCGCAAATCCCACAATTAGCAGATCTACGTGAATCCGGCTCTATCGAGCAGGACGCCGACCTGGTGATGTTTATTTACCGCGAAGATTACTACAACCCCGACACCGAGCGGCAACATATTACCGATCTAATTATCGCTAAGCATCGTAACGGCCCAACTGGCAAAGTGGAGCTCTACTTCCACCCAGAACGCCTGCGCTTTATGTCGCTTGACAAAGGTAAGGAATAGAAAAGTCGCCGGCAGTTGCCAGCGGACTTTTCGTACGATTCTTATAGTTTTTCTTCTCCATTCTCTCCGAGCTCAACAATAATAACGTCAAGCTCATCACAGAGCTCTGCACATAGCGTGTGTATGCGCCATACGCAGGCCCATGCGACCCTTTTGTCATCTTCTCCTTTCGGGAAGCCGCTGTAGGCTATATAAAGACAACCTCTTGCAGTTTGGATCACGATGCCTCCAGGATAGCCATATTCGCCTTTCCGCAGCGGACGATCAGGGTCGTCACCCGAGTTTCTTCCAGTCTCAATGCACTCCAGGATTTTTGAAAAAGCGATCGAGATGTAGTTACCACCCTTGTCGTCTGGGCCACGACCTTCCGGGTCGGGTTCACGCACTCCATTTCCGAACTTTCTCGAGAAGGTGATGAGGTCTTCTTCGTCATCGAAGAAGCCCAGTACGAGGCCACCATTTTGGCACCCAGTGCTTACCGCAATGTCAGCCGCGACCTCAATCCCGGCAGTAAGAATATCGTCGGTGTTACTAAGAATAACATCCATAATAGCTCCGTTCAGCGGTTTAGTTAAATTTTCTTGTGTCATTCTGTCACCATTCCTTTCAGCAAAGACACAACAACTATCACTTAGGCGGGAATCGCCAAAGGTTACTAGGGGCGTCAAGCGTCCAAGGTAACCTTTGGCGATTTTTAAAAATCGTACGTTAATATGCTAGCCCAAAACGGGCTTATCTTTCCATTATATCACACTGCGCTCAAAAAGTCAATATATGCTATAATTAGGCTAATGCCTAAGCGCAAGGTTAATGACTATTTTCTATACAAGTACCGATATATAATCGGTTACATTTTGCTTGCTGTGGTTTTTGTGACCGTCTTAGTGGCGGCTCAGTTTGTGACCGGTGGGGTATCAAAAAATGAGATGGCCAGCGCCGTAGCTAGCGCCGACCTGTCGGCAGATACTTTTTTTTCAGAAAACATCGTGAACCTGCCGTTTAAGGTGTTGCAGAAACTCAGCATAGGGTTATTCGGGCTATCAGTGCTCAGTATAAAACTGCCAGCTGCGATATTAGCCGCCGGAGCCGGAGTGGCGCTACTGTTTTTGCTTTGGCGCTGGTCTAAGACGACAGTTGTTATACCGGCAGCGCTACTTATCATCGCATCATCACAATTTCTGTTTTGCGCTCAAGACGGCACACCGAGCATATTATATATTTTACTGCCCGTGCTTATTCTACTTTTTGGGCATATCGCCGGCACCGGCAAAGAGCTGCGCCTGCCACCTCTGCTAGCACTCTCTGCAACGTTGGCCATTAGCACCTATATACCATTTTTGATATACTTTGTGATCATCATAGCCGCTACTGCACTTATCCACCCGCGCGTTAGGTTCATCATCAAGGCTACTACTCATTGGAAACTTTGGCTGGCTTTGGCAACATTTCTAGCATTTATAGCACCGCTGCTCATAGCTTCAGTGCTTGACGTTAACACGCTAAGAGCGGTTTTCACGGGCGGAGTGGTTGACCTAAAACTTTGGCAAAACGCCAAGCAAGTTTTTGCCTCGTTTCTTATGGCCAACGTAGCTCAAGATAGCCCGATCCTTACGCCGATACTTGGGTTGCCAACTACTGCGTTAACAATAGTAGGGTTTGTCTATGGCTTGCGGCAAAGGCACCGTTCAAAATATTATGTGATCATGGGCTGGCTACTTATAGCGATCATTGCAACCATAGTTGATCCGAGGGTTATAGCTTTGATTTTTGCACCCACCGCACTGCTTATGACCAAGGGCTTGGCCATCGTGATTCAAAAATGGTATGATCTGTTTCCAGAAAACTCCTACGCCCGCGTGGCAGGGCTGGTTCCTATTGGATTTTTCATCATGGTCGTCTGTTACGCGTCGGTCTTACACTTCTTCCTCGGCTACCACTATACGCCCCAAGTTGCCAAACACTATGATGACGACATAAGCTTGGTCAAGAAACACCTAGAAGGCGGTTCGGTAATTTTGGCCAAAAAAAATTCTCTAGAGTATAAGTTCTATAAGATACTAGAAGGCCAAGCAGATGTAACCGTGACAAACCAGCCTCCGCAGAAAGTGCCAGCGAACTTAGTAACTATCGGCAAGCAAGATCTACCGAGTGCCTCCAAGCTAAAGCTGCAACAGATAGTCACGTCAACAAAAACCGACAACGCCAACCGACTTTATGTCTATCGCTAGCGCTCATGAGGAGAACCGCCTGGTTCTCCTCATCACGCAGACCGTCGGCAAAGCCGCCGCGTCTGGTTGCTCCTCTCCTCCTTGTGTGGCTTTTATGCTATAATTGTCTGTAATATTTTAAGGAGGTTGTATGGCTTTTGATCAGATAAAGATGGTAAACGAGTTGCGCAAAGCGCAAAAAGAATTAGCAAAAGAGATTGTTGAGGTTGAGGCAGGCGATGGCGCCGTAGTGGTGCAGATTAGCGCTGAGCTTAAAATTAAAAAAGTGACCATCGACCCTGAGCAAGTTGACTTGGACGATATTCATGAACTAGAACGCTGGGTTGAAAACGCTATGCGCGATGGCTATGCCAAGGCCCAAGAGATTGCCAGCGAGAAAATGAAGCCGCTGATGGGCGGGCTGGGCAAGCTCGGGCTTTAGATGCTACCAAAAGCGCTCAAGCAAGCTATTGAAGACCTGGGCAGGCTGCCCGGCGTTGGCGCGCGCACAGCCGAGCGCTACGGCTATTTTCTGCTTAAGTCTGATCGCAAGATTACCGAGAATATCGTTGAATCTTTAGACGCTCTGCACGATGGCGTGAAATTCTGCCCAGTCACGTTCGCCTTGATCGACGCCAGCGAAGACACCTCGCCGCTCTATACAGACCCGTCGCGCGACAAAGCCACCATACTGGTTGTACAAGAACCACTAGATATCATTGCCGTAGAGCGCACTGGCGGCTACCACGGCACTTACCACGTGCTAGGTGGGGCCATCAGTCCGATTGACGATATCGGGCCAGGTGAACTACATATTAGCGAACTGATTGATCGCATCGGAAAAGACGGCGTGCTCGAAGTTATCATTGCCACCAACGCCAGTGTGGAAGGTGAGTCGACTGCCATATTCTTGCAGCGTGAGTTGAAGGATCGTCATCCTGATCTTAAAATCAGCCGCCTGGCGCGCGGCATACCAGCCGGTGTTGACCTGGAATACGCCGACCAAATCACCTTGACGCACGCATTAGAAGGTCGGCGAGAGTACAGCTAAAAACGCTTTTGTTTTGGAAATAGCCACCAGAGAGTTAGTATTAGAGTGTGAGCAACAGCTTTGTAACTACTGCCATGTAATCGTTATATCTCGTTGTCTTAGGAAGAGAGGTAAAAGACTATGGCAACAAAAGCAGAACGAGGGTTCATTGCCGGTGCACTTGACAAGGTGATAGGCTCAGGGAGTGTTAAAACTTTAACTAGCAAGGACGGTACTGAGTATCTTGTGCTACTCAGCGCTTATCAGGACGGTTTCGGCGTTCTGTGGTACAAAAAACGCTTTCTATGCGCTCAGTGTCACAGAAAACGGCCGGCACGGTCGCGCCCTAACCGTCAAAAGGGTATTGGTGTTGGACGTCGATCAAGGGGAGGTGAGTAACAATGAATCTCCCAAATAAATTAACTACCATAAGAATGCTGGTAGTTCCAGCATTCTTCGTACTGTTTCAGTACGAAGAATACGGTTGGGCGGTCGGCGTGTTTATTGCCGCCGCTATCACCGACAAGATCGACGGAATGCTAGCCCGCAAGCGGGGCCAAACTACAACCTACGGAAAGCTAATGGACCCGGCGGCAGACAAGATACTCACAAACGTGGCCCTACTTTGTCTGTGTATGGTCCATGCTGTACCGGTGTGGATTTTCGCAATCTTTCTGGCGCGTGACGCTTTGATTGATGGCTTAAAAAGCCTTGTGGCTACAGAAAGCGCAAAGGAAGAAAGCGAGGCAAAAGTTATAGCCGCCAGCAAGACGGCGCAGTTAAAAACATTTATTCAAATGTTTGCAGCAGCGTTCCTGCTGTTCTGGCTCGCCATACCTAGCGAACCCGCATGGCTTAGCAAAACCATCTGGGTACTGGGTTATGTGCAGCTTTACGCATCGCTGATACTCTGTCTCTGGTCAGCCGAAGAATACCTCTATGGTAACCGGCACTATATAAAAACGAAGTGAGGTGGGTAGTAAATGACAGCGCGGCTAACCGCGCTGTTTCACTTACTTTGATGATATAATGGCTACAATCATGTATGAAAAACTAAAAAGCAGCATAGACCAAGCCTCGCGAATAGTGGTGATCCAGGCAGAAAACCCAGATGGCGACTCTTTAGGCTCAGCGCTAGCACTCGAGGAGGTGCTAAGCGACCAGGGCAAACAAGTTAGCCTATATTGCCCGGTAGACATCCCTAAGTACATTCGCTACCTAGAGGGCTGGAGCCGCGTGACAAATGAGTTTAACTTTAAAGCGGACCTAGCTGTTATAGTGGATACGGCCTCTGAAGTGTTGCTGTCTAAGCTGTTGAACGACCCAGCCATTCGCAAGTTTCTATACGACAAACCCGTGATAGTGATAGATCACCACCACGATACTCAGCCCGACTTGCAGTTTAGCCACCAGCTAGTGCTAGAGCAGGCCGTATCAACCAGTGAAGAATTGTGCAAGGTCTTCAACAAACTGGGCTGGAATGTCAACAGCCAGGCAGCTGAGAACCTGCTAGCTGGCATCATGAGCGATTCGCTGGGTTTAACTACGCCTAACACCACAGCCGAGACTTACGAAACAGCCGCCGAGCTAGTTAAACTAGGCGCCACGCCAAGCAAGATCGACGAAGCTCGCCGCGAGCTTATGAAAAAATCACCAGAAATTTTAGCATATAAAGGCCGCTTGATTGAACGCGTTGAATACCACCTAGATGGCAGCTTGGCAACCGTGCACATTCCGTGGGAAGAGATCAAAGAATACTCTGATCAATATAACCCTAACGTGCTGATACTTGAAGAAATGCGCTTGGTAACAGATGTGAAAGTGGCGGTAGCCATCAAAACCTATCCAGACGGCAAATTAACCGGCAAGGTCCGCAGCAGTGTGCCAGTAGCCGAAAAGATAGCTGGGTTCTTTGGCGGCGGCGGGCACCCGTATGCTAGCGGATTTAGAGTTTATGAAGACTACGACAAGATACTCGGCGAACTAGTTAAAGCAACGGACGACATATTAAAAGATGAAGCTATATAACACCCCCAAGCGCGCAGTAGAAGAGTTTAAGCCGATCACACCGGATGAGGTTTTGGTTTACACTTGCGGACCAACGGTTTATTCCAAGCAGCATATTGGTAATTATACGTCGTTTGTGTACTGGGACACCTTGCTACGCGCACTTAAGGCCGACGGCTATGGTGTGAAACGTGTGCTCAACATCACAAACGTAGGGCACCTAACCAGCGACGCCGACACCGGCGAAGATAAGATGGAAAAGGGTGCTCGGCTTGAGGGTAAAACCGCCTGGCAAGTAGCCGAAGAGTGGACCGCTGATTTTGTACAAAACTTCCAGAAGCTCAACCTACTAGAGCCATTCAAGACTGCCAAGGCCACAGATTACATCGAAGACGACCTGGAACTGATTCGTACTCTCAAAAACAAGGGCTACACCTACCAGATTGACGACGGGATTTACTACGACACGGCCAAGTTCCCGCGCTATGCTGATTTTGCACACCTAGACGTCGAGGCTTTGAAAGCTGGCGCCCGAGTAGAGTTAAACCCACAAAAGCGTGGTATAACCGATTTCGCCTTGTGGAAGTTTTCTATTGAAAGCTCCAAGCGCGATATGGAGTGGGAGACGCCAGCCGACTTACTAGATGGTGACGGACCCCACATGGGTTTCCCTGGTTGGCACCTAGAGTGTAGCACTATAATTAAGCGCGAGCTGGGGGATACCATCGATATTCATACTGGCGGCATAGAGCATATTCCGGTGCACCATACCAACGAGATAGCTCAAAGTGAGGCCGCGAATGGAGTAGCGCTGTCAAATTATTGGTTGCACGCCCACCACCTGACAGCTGATGGCCAAAAAATGAGCAAGAGCCTGGGCAATGGATATACGCTAGATGACGTAGCAAAGCGCGGTTTCAGCTATATGGATTTTAAGATGTGGGTATTACAGGGACATTTTCAATCTGATCGTGACTTTACGTCTGAAGGCCTAGAAGCCGCCCACGTTCGCTTGATGCGCTGGCGTAGCACAGCTGCCCTGCGTTGGCAGACTAACGACACGCTAACTGATGATGCGAGTAAAGATAGCGGGCTTTATGGCGTGCCAGGGCTGGTGCTTGAAGCTGTGAATGATAACTTAAACACGCCGCAAGCTCTAGCTATAGTAGACCAAGCCTTTAACAAACTGGCTGAGCAAAAAGTTGCGAACATCAATCGTAGATCCCTCCAAGAGCTACTGGAAGTCATTGACGGTTTATTTGGACTGGGCTTACTGGAATCAACACCAGATATACCTGGCACAGCCAAACAAAAAATACTAGAGCGCAATCGTGCTCGTGACGCCAAGGATTGGACTAGGGCCGACGAGCTACGCAACGAAATCGAACAGAACTATGGCGTAACCTTGCGAGATCAAGCGCAAGGTGCCACCTGGGAATATACCAAGTAGCTTGACTTTTTACGCCCAGTGTGGTATAATGAAGGAGAGTATTACTTCTTCTTCAAAACTTCTAGATCTTTTAGCTTTCCGACAAAGCTCTTTTTGCTAACTTCAACTTGTTGAAATTCTTCGAGTAGGATTTTTATGCAAGCGGCAATCGGGATGGCTATAATACCACCAACCAGGCCAAACATATAGATACCGATGATAACCGAGCCGAACACCACCAGTGCTGGCAAGTTAGAACGCTTGGATTGCACTAGCGGGACGATTAGGTTGTTTTCGATTTGTTGGTAAATGACGAAGTAGATCATGAAAGCAATAGCAGTACCGAAATCGTTGAAGGCAAGCAATATGGCTGCGATAATTGCGCCAATCGTAGCACCGAACATAGGGATCAAGCTCATTACTGCAACGATCATGGCCACCGGGATCGCCAAATCGGCTGAAAAATCGAATATGAAGCTGAATATAAACATTACCAGCGAAGTTACCACACCGTCAATTGACGCTACGGTAAGTTGGCCGACCACGTAGTTAGATATTGTCTTGCACATTTTATGAGTAACACGCTCTATACGCTTGGTGCGCTCAAATCTACCGAAATAATCCCACACGCTGCGCATGAAGGCCGGGCCTTGAATTAGCATCAAGAAGGTCAACACCAACACCAGTAAAGCGCCCGTAAACAGGTTGATAAGCGAGTTTGCGCCAGATACTACATTTGAGCCAAAATCCTTGACGATACTGGTCGAAAAATCTTTCAACGAGCTGAGCGCTTGATCGCGATACTCAACCAGGCCGTTCTTTTCAATCACCTCGTTAAACCCGCTCCAGCTATCCACAGCTTGTGATATTACATCTGGCATCGTCTTGATAAAACTAACCGATTGCCGGACAATCGGCGGAATAACCAAAAATAGCACCAGGCTCAAAACGGCGACTACTAAAAGGTAGGAGGCGGTAGTGCCTAGGCTGCGGCTTCGCCCCGGTAACCATCCGGCTAATTTGCCGACTACTGGATTTAGGGCGATTGCCAAAAACAGTGATACAAACACAATCAATATACCAGTGCGTGCCTGCCAAATTAGCAGCCCCACTAGCGCAAAACCAATAACTACGAGCCAAAAACGAATAAAAGTTTTTGTGTCAATTCCGATGTTTACTTTCATGGTTGTATTTTACCACATATGGGCTTAAGAATCAGCCTTACGCTTAGATAAGTGGCTGCGTTTTAACGAAGTGGTTTTCTTGCCCCTTATACGGCGCACGATCGCAGTCACGATACCGGCTAATATGACCAGTATCAAGCACAGCCCAGCAATGATAACTGGCAGTGGAGCTACTAGTACCAGGTGGGTAACGGTGCTAGTTTGCTCTGATGTTTTAATGTCCTGGCTCACTAGGTATAGCCCTGTGCTGATATTTTCACTCGCCAAAGTTGCACGCCGATCAGTGTCAGGCAAGATGCTTAGCCGGCTTTTACCGCAAACTTCTGTAGCTTTATCGTGCTTATCTTTGCAGGCTCCTGCGCCAAACAAGTTCTTAATTTTTAATGTATAGCTAGCGCTTGTGTCGATATTGCCGCTATTTTTAACCAACGAGCCAACTGATATCGTAGCATTAGTGGATAACAGTGGCACAGAGTTTTTGACAACTTTGGCATCATTCTTAGTGTTACCGCCAAGATCAGCCATCAATAATGTACCGACTCGGCCTTTTACCAAAACACCCGTATCATCAATCTGCTTATCTGCACCGGCTCCAAACTCCACCAGAATCGCTACGTACTGTCCGCCGTCTGGTAAATTTTTTGGTGCCTTTATGGCATAGGGAACCTCAACAGATTCTTTAGCTTTTATAGAATACTCTTGGCTTTCAAAACTGATCCAGCGTGCCAGCTCAGTGTGCTTAGTGTATTTATCGTAAACTGGGGCGTAGCTTTCGTCTTGCACCCAATATGGAGCTGCCGAAACTTTAACTTTAGTTTCGGCAGAGCTGTCGTTTAAGATTCGTATATTGCCAGTATACTTCTGATTAGACCTTAGCTTGATACGCCTGGTGACTGGCTTTACGCTAATATTGTTGGGATTTTTTTCTTTGGAACCTAGTGCAGGTTGCAGTGCGAACAAAGGAACTAGAATAGCAGAGCAGGCCACCGCAGCTATAGCGAGCTTAGCAGCTATTACCATCCGTTCTCTCACGCCCAAACCAAACATATAATTAATTACACCAATAATGTACTAATTGTAGCACAGACTGCGGTCAATTACTAAGGCGCATTAGTCTCACTTAGAGTCGTAGTATCTTTCAATAAACTTCGACTTGAAATCGGTAAACGAACCGTCATCAACTGATTCACGGATCTGGTCAACAGTGTGGACAACGAAGTATTCGTTATGAATACTAGCTAGAGTGCAAGCTAAAATCTCGTTAGCTTTGAATAAGTGCTGCAAGTAGGCTCGTGTGAAGTTTTGGCAGGTGTAGCACTCGCACCCTGAGTCAATAGGTGAAAAATCATGCGTAAACCCGGCATTGCGTATATTGATACGGCCCCCGTGCGTGTAAAGAGCACCATTGCGAGCTTGGCGAGTTGGCGCTACACAGTCGAAGGTATCAACACCATTCTCAACACCTACGAACAAGTCAACTGGTTCAGCGCCCATACCAAGTAGGTGACGCGGCTTATCTTCAGGCAGTGTTTGATTGACCGTCGTTAAGAGCTCGTCCATACCGGTGACCGTAAACACGCCACCTATACCAAAACCGTCGAACGGCAGGCTGCTCAAAAAATCGGCGCTACGAGCGCGTAAGTCTAAGTAGCGACCACCCTGGACAACGCCAAATAGTGCCTGATAGTCGCCACTATCTGCCGCTAGTTTTCCGTGCTCCGCCATGCAGCGTTCAGCCCACTGGTGAGTGCGATTCATGGCGGCAATCACACGGTCCTTGGGCATTTCGGTTGAGACCAGCTCGTCAAACGCCATATGAATATCAGCACCGACTTGCCACTGGGCTTGCATGGAGCTCTCGGGTGTCATAGTAACTTTATGGCCGTCAATATGCGAACGAAAAGTTGCGCCTTCGTCGGTTAGTTTTACATCTGGCAAACTAAAAATCTGAAAACCGCCGCTATCCGTGAAAGTTGGGCCGTCAAAGCCCATGAACTTAGCTAAACCACCAGCTTCTCGCACAAGTTCGACTCCAGGTTGCAATAATAGGTGATAGGTATTAGCTAGCACTGACTGTGCGCCAAGGCTTGTAACCTGCTGCATAGTTAGCGCCTTAACAGCCGCCTTAGTGCCCGCCGCCACAAAAGCTGGAGTTTTAATTTCGCCATGCGGGGTTTTAATCACACCAGTGCGCGCCAGTGTGCCACCTAACTTATGAGTTATATCAAAACCAAAACCTTTCATACTCGTCATATGATAACAGTTTTTTAAGCTTCCTACCAAAATTTCAGTCAACCTTCAGCTGGTGCTAATATAAAGATAGTATGAAAATTTTAGTGATCGAAGACGAACCGAAAATCGCAGGCGCCATTGCACGTGGGCTAAGACAAGAAAAGTTTATTGCTGAAGTATACGACAACGGCGAAAGTGGCTTGGCAGCAGCACTTGGTGACGAGTACGATGTGATGATAATTGATCGCATGCTACCAGGCATAGAAGGTGTTGAGATTACGCGCCAGATACGTACGGCTGGTATCCACACGCCAATATTGATCTTGACGGCCAAGAGTCAGATACGCGACCGTGTGGAGGGGCTAGACGCCGGTGCTGATGATTACCTAGTTAAGCCGTTTAGCTTCGAAGAGCTCTTAGCGCGCATCCGCGCATTGCTGCGTCGCCCCCAGGATGCAACTGATAACACTTTGCGCGCTGGTAATCTAGTACTCGACACCGTGAGCTACGACGTACGCCGCGGCAAAAAACGCATAAAGCTCACTACCACTGAATTCTCGCTTCTCGAATATCTAATGCGTAACGCCGGGCGAGTACTAAGCAAAGACAAAATTATCGGCCACGTGTGGGATTTCGACGCCGACATTCTACCAAACACCGTCGAAGCATACATCGGCAGCCTGCGCCGCAAGGTTGACAAGCCATTCAAAGGCAAACCGCTCATCCAAACCATGCGCGGTTTTGGATATAAGGTTGAGGATTAAAATGAAAGTATTTGACAAAGCAGTCGTCAAGCTAACAGCCGCTTACACCTTGGTCTTATTAGCCCTTAGTGTTGGATTCAGTGTAGCCTTTTATGCTGTTATTGACACACAGCTAAACCGGCCGTTCCAACCCCGCCCCGGTATGGCGCGTGAAGTTTTACCAGATGGCAACAGTGACTTCCGCGTTATGATGGATCAACGCGATGAAAAAGTGCGCACCAATCTAGTGTTTAGTCTGATCTCAATCAACACAACCGTGTTGTTGCTTGGTGCAGTTGCTAGCTATCTTTTAGCACGCTTAACACTCAAGCCGATTAACGAAGCCTTTGAAGCGCAGAGTCGGTTCGTACAGGATGCCAGCCACGAACTACGAACGCCATTAGCGGCCATCGCCATGGAAAACGAAGTTCTGCTACGCGACGGATCAGCAGGCAAAAAGGAG
Source organism: Candidatus Nomurabacteria bacterium (assembly GCA_031257295.1). Lineage (GTDB taxonomy): Bacteria > Patescibacteriota > Saccharimonadia > Saccharimonadales > Saccharimonadaceae > JAIROX01. The sequence goes on from JAIROX010000006.1 coordinate 37,571, forward strand.
CTGGTAGCCCAGGTTAGCAGCAACCTAGAAGAGATCCAAAAGTTGCAAAAGTTAGCCAACACCCTGCTTAGCCTAGATGGCACTCAGCCGCTAAAGGTTTATAAACTAGATCTCAAGATAACAGGGGAAAACGCTCGCAAAAAGTGTACAAAATCAGCGTCTGAAAAACACATAAGTATAGACGTGACTGCCACAGGTGAACTTATGGCTAACAAAGAAGTCCTAGAGCAATTGTTGGTTATCCTGATAGAGAATGCTATCAAATATAGCCCGGCCGGCACGACCATAACAGTAGATGGGCAGGATGGCCAAATATGGGTAAGCGACGAAGGCCCGGGTGTTGCGCCCGAAGATCTACCGCATATTTTTGAACGGTTCTATCGCGGCGAGAAGTCGCGAACCAGCACAGGCTACGGTCTGGGTTTGCCCCTAGCACAACACCTGGCATCCCAAATGAGCATGCGCGTCACCGCTAGCAACAACTCCAAGTGCGGTGCTACGTTCCGTGTTTCGTGCTAAAATGCAATCAGCGTAAGGAGATACCTATGGCAACGACGGTGGACTTTGTAGAATACATAACTGAGAGTTTAGCCCATACGGGCACGATTCGCTACAGGAAAATGTTTGGCGAATACATGGTTTATGTTAACGAAAAACCGCTAGTGCTTGTATGCGACAATACGGCGTTTGTAAAAATGCTACCGTGCGTGGAAGACCTACTTTCGGAAACCGGATACCCATATTCGGGCGCAAAAGAGCACTATGTATTAGACCCAGAGCGTCCAGACCTAGACAAGATAATTGCAAGACTCGACGAGGCCATACCAAAGTCGAAGCCAAAGAAAGGCAACAAGTAGCTAAGACTACCTTCAGCCCGCGTTCAGTTTGAGGTGTTTTAATAGTGGTCAAGTAACCTAAAAGGAGAACAAATGTTCAAAAATATGTTAAAACGCTCATGGCTGAGTACGGTCCGCAAGCCGTCACGCACAGTTATTCTGATGCTAGTTTTGTTCGTGATGGCTAATATGCTGTTGGCCACAATAGCTATCAAGGGGGCGGTAAGCGAAAGTGTCAAGTACGCCAAGGAGACCCTGGGCGGAGTGGTCTACCTACAGCCTGATATGGAGTCTCTGCGTGAAAAAGCTATGGCAAACAATGGGTTAGAGAATTCAACGCAGCGGGTCAGAATTGAACGGCCTAGTATCTCTATTGAAACTGCTAAAAAAATTGCTGACAGCGAGTACGTGAAAGACTACACATACAGTATTCAAACCAGCGCTAATGCTAGCGGATTTGAGCTAGTTGAGACAGAACAACAGCAGATGCGTGATCGTATAAAAAACAGCGGTGATATTAACCGGCCAGGAGGCGCAAGCGGCGGGTTCTCCTTTGCAAGCGGTGACACTAGTATTGTAGGTATCAATTCATTTGCATTTATTACCGATGTTGAGACTGGCAATATGAAGCTGTCGGATGGTAAGATTTTCGACGAAAATACGGAGGACGGCGTGGTCGTCTCGGCTGACCTAGCCAGCCATAATTCACTAAAGGTTGGCAGCACCATCAAGCTAAACACCACGGCCGAAACACCAGAAGAGGTCTCGCTAAAAATTATCGGCATTTTTGAGAATACAAACGACAGCTACGATCCGAACACGATTTACGCCAACATCGACACGGCAGCCAAGCTTTCATCAGACAGCAGCAACCTCGGCGTGCAAAGTGTTAAATATTACCTGGTAAACGCCGAAGATAAAGACGCCTTTGTAGCTGAGGCTAAAGCTAAGTATCCTTCTTTGGAAACTGACGGATTAAAAATTGATATAGACACTTCAGCATACGACCAAATGGTTGGGCCCATAGAATCAGTCGGCAGCTTCGCTACTACAATCTTGTGGGTAGTGGTTATTGCCAGCATCGTGATCATAACCCTGATCGTGACCATCAACGTTAAAGATCGACGCTATGAAATGGGTGTGTTGCTCAGCCTCGGCGCTAAGCGAACTAACATCCTTGGGCAAGTTTTGTTAGAACTCGTATTAGTCGGCACAGTGGCTTTCGCCCTATCAATCGGCACGGGTACATTCATAGCGCGAGCCATGGGCGATGGCTTGCTTAAACAGCAGGTTGCCATGAATGAGGATAGCCAGGAGCAAGGTTTCGGCCGCGGGCAGAATGCCGGCGCCATGCGCGGTGGCGGACGTATGATGATGGGCGGTGCGCCAGCTAGTCAACGATCCGTTGAGGTTATCAAAGAAATAGATGTTAACGCTAGTATGGGCGACTATGTCACCCTGTTCGCAGCTGGATATGCAGTGCTGATCGTGGCGCTGGTTCTACCAAGTATAAATATCTTACGTTATCAACCAAAAACAATCTTGACAAGTAAGGAGTAGCGATGAGTAAGTTAGAAGTTAAAAACTTGAAACATACCTATAGCGACGGCCAGCGTGATGTGCATGTACTAAAAGGCGTAAACGCAACTTTCGAGAGCGGCAAGATGTATGCCATTGTGGGCGAGAGTGGCAGTGGCAAAACTACATTGATTTCTCTTATCGCTGCGCTAGACAAGGTCCAGGATGGTGATATTAAATTTGACGGAAAGTCGATTCATGAAATCGGCGAAAGCCAATTTAGGCTAAAGTATGTGAATATTGTATTCCAGGCGTTTAATCTCATCAAATACATGACGGCGCGTGAAAATGTAGAAGTGGCGTTAGACTTTTCGGGCCACGGCAAAGATGAGAAAACTCGGGCCTATGAGCTATTAGAACATGTTGGTATTAACCGCGATAAAGCCGATCGCCTAGTGCAAAAACTCAGCGGGGGCGAGCAGCAGCGCGTAGCAATTGCTCGCAGCATGGCCGGTGACGTACCTATCATAGTAGCAGATGAACCAACTGGCAACCTAGACGAAAAAACTGAAGGAAAGATCCTGACGTTGTTCAAAGAACTAGCCGACAAAGGCAAGATCGTCATAGTCGTGACACACAGTCAAAAGGTAGCCAAGCATGCCAACGCTACTGTTTACCACATGAAAAATGGTACCTTGATTAAACGTTAGGCTTCAGTCGCAGTATACAATCCGTGCAGATTGCAATACTCATAGGCCGTGATCGGCTCGTCACTATCAACCATAAACTCGGCCTCTGGCGCGTCGCCAGGCTTAAGCTGAATCAGTTGAAACTTACCAGCGCACTGGGCGGCAACCCACTCAATATAGTGTTCGGGCGTCATAGGGTGAGATTCAGATCCAACCTTAACCAGCACTTTATAACCGTCACGCACGATCACTGGCACATGTTTTTCTAGTGCGCCGTCTGTACTAGCAGCTTGCATTTCTGTCATATCTTCACCACAACATTGAGGTGTAACACCTGCATCATATACTACCGCAAACATATTTCCGCAATGCTTACATTTATAAAATTTCATAGCAACCTCCTTTTTATATATTCTAGCACGTACGTGATAAAATTAGTTCATGCATGAATCATGGAAAAAGTACCTAGACGCTGAATTTGCTAGGCCATACTTCAAGGACCTATCTACATTTCTACACGAGGCGTACGAGTCTGCCAACATATACCCGCCCAAACAGCAAGTGTTTAGCGCCTTTACCACAGATCTGAACGACATCAAGGTCGTGATAATCGGGCAAGACCCTTACCACGGCCCACGTCAAGCACATGGGCTAGCGTTTTCAGTGCGGCCCGAAGTAGCTACGCCGCCCAGTTTAGTTAATATCTTCAAAGAAATTCACGATGACACGGGTGCACCAATACCGAGTAACGGCAATCTAAAACGCTGGGCCGAGCAGGGAGTATTATTGTTGAACAACACGCTGACGGTCGAGGCCCACAAGGCCGGCAGCCATCGCGGTAAGGGTTGGGAACAGTTCACCGATGCTATGATCAAGATGCTAAGTAATGAGCGCGAAAACTTGGTGTTTTTACTTTGGGGCCGTGATGCGCGCAGCAAAGTGTCGCTCATCGACACCAGTAAGCACTTATTGCTTGAAGCGCCGCACCCTTCACCATTCTCGGCCAGCTACGGGTTCTTTGGCTGCAAGCATTTTAGTAAAACCAACGACTATCTGCGCGAGCATGACAAGCCTGAAATTAAGTGGTAAGGGCGGGTGTCCGGCAAATTGACACATTGCCTCTGTTAGGGTACAATCTAACGTTATGCAAATCACAACCGATAAGATTCGCAACATTGCGATAATTGCTCACGTTGACCACGGCAAAACCACCATGGTAGATGGCCTGCTGAAGCAAAGCCACACTTTTCGCGACAACCAAGCCGAGATGAGTGAAAAGCTCATCATGGACAGCGGCGACCAAGAACGCGAGCGCGGCATCACCATAACTGCTAAGCAAACTACGATTTATCACGACGACCACAAAATTAATATTATTGACACGCCAGGCCACGCCGATTTTTCGGGCGAGGTAGAACGCACGCTCAACATGGCCGACGGTGTGATGCTGATTGTCGACGCCGCCGAGGGCCCCATGCCGCAGACCAAGTTTGTGCTTAGTAAAGCCCTCGAGCTAGGGCTAAAACCCATTGTAGTTATCAACAAAATCGACAAACCAGCTCGCCGAATCGAAGAAGTAAAAGGCGAAATTGAAGACTTATTCTTAGAACTTGCCACCAGCGACGACCAGCTGCACTACCCGATCTACTACGCCATTGGTCGCGAAGAAAAGGCTTGGGCCGAGTTGCCCGACAACCCCGAACAACACGCCGACTTGTCCGTGATTTTTGACGCTATCATCAACCAAATCCCCGCGCCAGAAGCCAAGGCCGGCGGCCTGCAAATGCTGGTTACCAGCCTGCAATACGATTCGTTCGTGGGCAAATACGCCATCGGCAAAGTTAGCCGCGGCAAAATCGCTCGCTCCGCGCCTATCAAATTAGTGCAAACTTCGGGCGAGGCGATTAGCGCAAAAGTTGACAAACTTTTTGTGTTCCGTGGGCTAGTTAAAGAAGAAATCGACGAGGCAGTTTGCGGCGACATTGTGGCTGTAACTGGTGTAGGCGAGGCGCACATTGGTGAAACCATTGCCGACTTTGACAACCCCGAAGCCCTGCCAGTTATGAAACTTGAACAACCTACGCTCAGTATGTACTTAGGGCCAAACACCAGCCCATTTAAGGGGCGCGAAGGTGACTACACCACCAGCCGGCAAATTGGCGACCGCTTGCAGCGCGAGCTCGAAACCAACGTAGCCCTGCATGTCGAAGATAACGGAATCGGCTTTAAGATTAGCGGCCGCGGCGAGCTGCACCTGTCGGTTCTAATCGAAACCATGCGCCGCGAAGGCTACGAGTTCGAAGTTGGCCGGCCCGAGGTTGTAACGATCCAAAAAGACGGCAAGACTATGGAGCCGGTCGAAGATTGCATCATAGAAGTTGGCCAAGAGTTTGTGGGCGCGGTTAGCCAAGCCTTGGGTGTGCGGCGCGGCGTGCTAAAAAACCAAGAAGCCACCAGCCAGGGCGCAGCGCGCATGGAGTACAAGATTCCAACTCGCGGGCTGATTGGCCTGCGCAACCAGCTACTTACCGCTACCAAAGGCACCGTTATTATTAATTCTTTACCCGCCGGCTACGAGCCAATGGGGACCGCAATGCCTAAAAATCGCAATGGCGCACTGGTAGCGTTCGAGCCTGGCGCAACCACTACTTACGCACTAGCTAACGCCGAAGCCCGCGGTGAACTATTTGTCGGCCCGGCGGTCGAAGTTTACGCCGGCATGGTGATTGGCCAAAACAACCGCCAAGAAGATCTAGAGGTGAACGTTTGCAAAGGCAAACATCTCACCAACATGCGCGCCAGCGGCAGCGACGGTGCTGTACAGCTCACGCCGTACACAGAACTCAGCCTAGAGCAGTGCATAGATTTTATAGCCAACGACGAGCTGCTTGAAGTTACGCCCAAAAACTTGCGTCTCAGAAAGCGCATTCTGGACCCGACTTTACGTAAACGAGCCAACAAAACATAGCACTTGACAATCAGTCGGATATCTCCGTATAATTCTAATAGTTATTTTCTTTTTTGGAAGGTAACTAAACAAAAAATAATAGGAGGATCAGGCTATGACCCAATTATTGTTTTTTGCGAGTGCAAGTAGTTTACTTAGCTAATTGGGCACGCCACCATTGCAAGGTGATATGCACAAAATCTAATTAAAGGTGCCATGCGAAGCAAATCGCTTAGCGAGCCGTGGTAGCGGCAAATTGGTACTAGGATGAAAAACAGAGACGACAATCTGCGCTCCAGGACACATGTTAGCTGCAGCGTGTCCGCTACTTGCAAACTACCTGAAAACGCCCAGAGCGCCGTCAACGCAAAGGGCGTTTTTGTTTTATCACAAGCCTAACTCTCAAATTCTTTAATAATTCCCGCCGCCCAACTACGAGCATCCTCACGCTGTCCAGCGCTAGGCTTCGACTTATGGCTTAGGCCCATTTTGGCCAGATAAACATCATCAAAAAACTTAATGCCTTTTAACCCCAGAGCTTTAGTAATGGCCTTAACCGGTGTACGACTTAGCCCAGACGTACCAAACACCGCTACGTAACCAACCTTATCAGAGTCTAGGTTATTGATAAATTCTACCAAGCTATCATCGAGTTTAAACCCATAAACCGCGCCACCCAAAAATAACAGGTCCGCACCCTCAAACGGCTCAGTCACGCTGTGCGCTTTCACGCCCGCCACCTCGGCCACAGTTTCGGCAATCGTCTTAGTATTGCCACCCCTGCTTTGATAGTAAACTTCTATATCCACGCTCGCTCCTTACTTGTTCTGTAGGATAACTAGCTCCACGCCAGCACCTACGAACAGATCTTTTGACTCCGTACTTTCATGGTAATCGTCTTTAACAATAACTCGCTTGATACCAGAATTGACAATCACCATAGCGCAATCACGACATGGGCACATTCCACAATAAAGTGTACCGCCATCAATACCTATGCCATTTTTTGCAGCTTGTAAAATAGCGTTAACTTCGGCGTGCACTGTGCGCTTACAATGGATACTAACATGACCGTCGGAGTGTTTAACCTCTTTGATTAGACAACCCACCTCATCACACTGGGCGGCACCACGTGGCGCACCAGCATAACCAGTCGAGAGCAGCACGTTATCGCGTGCGATCACACAACCGGGCTTGCCCCTGAGACAAGTGCTACGTTTACCAACCGCCTCCACAATGTTTAAAAAATATTCATCCCAACCTGGGCGAGTTTGCTTGGTTTCTTTCGCTACCATTTCGTCACTCCTTATACTACTAACATACTATCACCATAGCTGAGAAATTTATAGTCATGGACTAGCGCATACTCGTAGGCTGGCTTTAGCTTGCTCCAGCCCGCAAAGGCGGCTGTGAGCATGAGTACTGTCGATTTTGGCGCGTGAAAGTTGGTTAACAACACGTCGACAACCTTGAAATCGTAGCCAGGATAGATGAATATGTCGGCCTCGCCAGTCGTAAGGCCTTGCGGCAAGGCGTATTCTAGTGTGCGCGCTACTGTCGTGCCAACTGCTACTACTCGACCGCCAGCGGACTTAGCCTGGGCGATTGCCGTGATAGTGCCGTCGGGAATTGTAAAATACTCCGCATGCATTTTGTGGCTCTCGATTGTCTCAACGCGGATGGGCAAGAATGTGCCCAGTCCAACATGCAAAGTGAGATGGCGGACCTTTACACCTTTGATTTTCAACTTTGCAATGGTTTCCTTGGTCATATTAAGACTAGCTGTTGGCGCCGCCGCCGAGCCAGCTTGGTCGGCAAAAACCGTTTGGTAACGCTCCACGTCCGCCGGTGTAGCGTCGCGGTTCATATAGGGAGGCAGAGGAGGCGAACCATACTCTTCAGTTAGCATCAGCAGGTCAGTGTTCGAAGCAATGATCGCTAAGCCATCACCCAAAACCCCTTCTACCACAAGTTCCGCCGACCGCAGGTCTGCAAGCCGCAACTTATCGCCAGCCTTTAGCGACCCACGATACATCACCCTGTGCCTGCGCCAATCGTCATCGCCAGCGTGACGTTCTAATATAACAATCTCACGTCCAACACCATTCATCTTCACAACCTTGAGCCGCGACTTCATGACGCGCGTGTCATTCAGCACCACCACATCACCAGCCTGCAAAAACTCTGGCAAGTCGCCATAGTGCCTATCTTGCAGCTCGCCGGTCACATGGTCTACCACCAACAGCCGCGACGCACCGCGCACCTTGGGCGGGTGAGTAGCAATCACCGAATCTGGCAAGTCGTAATTAAAATCAGACACTTTCATTACAATCATAGTATCAAATCTGTATCCATGTTAAAATGACGGCAGTAGTTAAAAGAGGGTAGTCATGATAAAGAAAGTTATATTCACGCTGCTAACCGTCGCGCTCGTGGCCGTTGGCGGGCAATCGTTGGTTTACGCCGCGGGACCTTACGACGATTATGCTTTGGCGGACGGCACCGTGACCGATATTCAACCTTGGTCGTCGATGTCTGATATTAAGAAAATCTGTAAAATATCGTACGACGTTACTATCGACGGTCAAGATTACAGCGGCAAAAACGACAATGAAAGCGATTTTTGCTATCTCGCTATCGGCGATACGGTCAAGATTAAATACTTAAAGTCAGATCCTAGAAAACACGAGATTGCAAAAGAGTTTGAGATCAACCAGATCAATGATACGAATAAGAATAGTAGCCCGAATTCGTTATTCTTTGCAATACCTTTCGGCGTAGTGTTTGTGTCTGTGGCTGTGTTCTTGTTTATTATCTTTAATATAGTGCGCGCATCGCGCTTCGTTGGCAAGAAGTTGTCCGACAATGACGGTGACGGACTACTGTACGACGACAAGCCCGCCACTGCCGAGCAAAAGAAACTCGTCGAAGAAGGCTTCCGCAAACTGGGCGTGTATCACGACGTTAAAAAGAAAATGACCCGCTCTCAAGCCCGCGAAACCCTGCGCGAAATTGACAAGCAGTTAAGCCGTAAAACCCATGTGCGCAAAGGCATCAAAAATGACCAGTGACGCCAAAGAGATCATCTCGGTTAAAAACTTTCGCATGATTTTTGGCGACAAGGAAGTTATTAAAGAATTGAGTTTCGACGTTAAAAAAGGTGAAATTTTCGGATTGCTGGGCAGCAACGGCAGTGGCAAAACCACCACAATTCGTGCGTTGCTTGGACTATACCAACCAACTGGCGGTGAATTACTAGTAAACGGCAAGAAATTTAGCCCCGAGCAGGGCACGGTGGTTGGCTACCTGCCCGAAGAGCGCGGGCTATACACCAAAGAAACCGTGCTTGACGTCATGATCTATTTCGGTAAGTTACGCGGACTCGCCAACCCAAAAGCTTGGTCGCTAAAGTACCTAGAACGCGTTGGGCTAGTCGACAAAACCAAGGAAAAAATCGGCAGGCTCAGCAGCGGCCAACAGCAAAAAGTTCAGCTTGGTATCACTATCATGGGCGAACCGAAGCTGCTGATTCTAGACGAGCCCACCAAAGGCTTCGACCCAGTCAACCGCCGACTACTGATGGAGATAATCGACGAAACACACAAAAAAGGCGCCACGATCTTGATGATTACGCACTATATGGATGAGGTGGAACGCCTATGTGACCGCGCATTACTGCTCAAAGATGGTGCAGCCCGAGCTTATGGCACCATCGCTGCTATCAAAAAACAATTCAACAGCCACAACTTAGACGATATTTTTGTACAGATTTACGGGGAGGATGACGATGTATAACCTCAGTAATGTGGTCAAGTTCGAGATCATTCGTACACTCAAAAAACCATCTTTTTGGGTTGCGGCCATATTATTACCATTGCTGCTGGTTGGTTATGTTGGCATTTCGGGCATGATGGGCTATAACGCCAACAAAGCTATTGAAGAAGCCGGCGACATATCCGGCAAAAAAGTCGCCATCACTGACGACACAGGCTTGGTCGAGCTGCCAAAAGATAGTCATATCAGCATAATTAAAGATAAATCAATCGGGCTCAGCAAAGTTAAACAGGGTAAGATCGACATTTATTACTATGTACCTAAGGATCTTTCGAACGAACATCCAGCCGAAGTTTACACCAACACCGATTCCAGCTCCATTTTCGAGAACTACGACAACGGGCTTCGTAGTTTACTGATGGCTTCGGCACTTGGCCACACCACGCCAGTCGACGCCCTGGTTCTCAGCAACACTTATCAAATAAAAACCACCAACTTTGACCAGAATGGTGAAGATAAGAATACTCTCGGGAAACTTACCATACCGATCATCACGCTGGCTATCTTTTATGTCCTGGTCTGCATGTTTGGCAACCGCCTAATGATGTCGACCATCGAAGAAAAGGAAAATCGCATCAGCGAGATGATATTAACTAGTATCAAAAGCCGCACGTTAATTATCGGTAAAATCATCTCACTAATAACACTAGGGTTTCTGCAGATTTTGATACTATCCATCCCGATTATCGTTGGCTACCTCAACGCAAAGAGTATAGCCGTCGGCGGGCTAAATGTTGGCGATATTCTACCACACATCGTGTTTGACCCAGCGACAATCACCCTGAGTGTCTTGTTGCTGATTTCTAGCTACATATTATTCACCGGGCTATGTGTCACCATCGGCACGCTCGTGCCATCGGCTAAAGAGGCCAGCAACTATATGGCGGTAGTAATGATTCTGGTAATCCTACCACTATTCTTCCTCAATTCGTTCATTGGACAGGCGCCTGATACCATGACATATATACTAAGCTATTTCCCATTTACGGCACCGATTTCGCTGCTATTACGCGGAGCATTTGGCACCTTACCACCACTTGATGCGGTCATTGGTATCGCGATAATTTCCATATCGGCCGCATTAGTTATAGCTCTAGCTATCAAGATTTTTCGCTCTAGCGCCGTCGAATATACTTCAAAAGTTAATATTCTGCGCGTGCTTAGAGGCGATAAGTAATGACAAAGAAAAGGCGCAAGGTCAATCGAAAAACCATTGCCATAGTTATACTATCGGCCGTTATCCTAGCTTTGCTCACCGCGCTATCGATCGTTTTTGGCGACGATCTGTTTGAGCTATTTAACAACGCCAGCGCCGTTAAAGACTTTGTGAGCTCAACAGGTGCTTTTGGCCCACTTGTTTATGTTTTACTGCAAGTTGTTCAAGTAGTAGTCGCACCCATTCCGGGGCAGGTGGTAGGTATTATTGGCGGTTATCTATTTGGTTGGTGGGGCTTTTTGCTCAGCATGATTGGCGGATGTCTTGGTTACTACATCATCTTTAGGATCTCACGTCGTTTTGGACGCCCATTAATTGAGAAGGTCTTCAAAAAAGAACAGGTCAAAAAATTCGACTATGTGACTGAGTCAAACGGCCCGCTGCTACTATTCCTGATTTTTCTGTTACCAGCGTTTCCAGACGATATGATCTGCTACCTAGCAGGGCTTACCAAAGCACCTATCAAAAATCTCATGCTAGCTGCCGTGTTTGGGCGTATACCAGGATTCTTAGTCGCCAACTTAGCCGGTATGGGTCTGGGCACCAACAACCTAAGCCTTATCGTTGTTACCGCCATCGGTACACTTATCGCAATAGGTATCGGTTACTGGCAACGTGACTGGTTAAACCGTTTCGTACGCAGCCACGATTACATCACATTTATAAAAGAGAACTGGAAGCTTGGACCCATTAAAACTATGTTGGTCTTTGTAGCCATCCTCGCGCTATTTATCGTGTCCTGCCTGTTCGCCTTTAGCAACTTCTGATACAATGGCGTTAATGCTTATATTTGATCAAACAGAGGGTGAGCTTTTTGATCAGTTTAAGTCCTCCTCGCGAGGCTTAAACTCTGATGAGGCCAAGCAACGGCTCGAAAAGTACGGCCGCAATATACTAAAGATTAAGACTGAACCACTTTGGCGGCGGCTCCTAGAACCATTTATGGATATTTTCATGGTTGTGCTGGTTATTGCTGGAGTGCTCAGTATCGTTGAGGGTAACACTATAGATGCTACCATTGTGTTTGTAATTATTTTTATAAACGCACTGATTGATTACATCCAACAATTTTCAACCGAACGGATTTTGCGCTCACTCAAAAAAGTTGCTAGCCAGCAAGTCTCAGTTATGCGCGACGGCAAAAGTGTCGTGGTGGATTCTAGCGAGCTGGTGCCGGGTGATATAGTATTGCTGGCTGAAGGTGACAAGGTGCCAGCCGATGGCCGTATTATTGCGGCCAGCGAGCCACGTGCCGATGAATCAATCCTGACAGGCGAATCTGAGCTAGTCAATAAGAGCGCTAAAATCCTAACCGGCATCAAAGAGATTTACGAACAAAGCAATATGTTGTTTTCAGGCACATTTCTTATCAGTGGCAACGTGCGCCTGCTCGTAGTACGCACTGGCAACAATACTGAATTTGGCAAAATTGCCGACCTTGCCACTCAAACTTTCAGCATCAGCCCAGTGCAAGCCAAGATAGCCAAACTAGTCAAACAAATGGCGATTGCCATGGGTATCATCTCGATAGTAGCATTTGTGATGTCGCTAGCTAGTGGGATTGAGCTATTTGATAGCCTAGAGTTTGTCATAGCCCTGGCAGTATCCGCCGTACCTGAAGGCCTACCGATTGCCATATCAATCATTTTGGCACTTGGTATGCGTCGTATGGCCGCCAGGAAAGCCCTTGTTACCAATATGCGCGCCATTGAGACTATCGGAGTTATCACTACTATAGCCACCGACAAAACTGGTACACTAACGCAAAACAAACTAACCGTGCAGAGTTACTGGAGCCCAGGCGATAAAAACGATACGCTGAGGCGCGCAGTAGTTCAGGCCTTGATTGACCCAGAGTCTTCACATGACCCGCTCGACATGGCATTTCTAGATTTTGCAAGGCCGCAGAGCCGCACGCCAAGTGGCACGGCGCCACTAAATTCTTTTGCATTCAAACAAGAGCTAGCCATGAGCGGCAACACATGGCACGATGGTCACAAGTTCAAACTGGTGATCAAAGGCGCGCCAGAGAAAGTTTTAGACGTCTGTAAACTAGCAAAGTCCGTGCAAAAAGAAGCGCTCGAGCAGCTTAGCAAGTATACCCATGAGGGCCAGCGCGTTATAGCTATCGCTGAAGTCATACTCGACAAAGAGCCGGTGTCTCTTGAGTCTGGTATAAAAGGTAAAGGCCTAAGCTTCATCGGCCTGGTTGCAGTGGCTGATCAGATCCGCCGCGAGTCTAGTAGTGCTGTTAAGCAGGCCAAAGCGGCTGGCGTAAGCGTGCGCATGATAACTGGCGACCATTTTGAAACCGCCTACCAAATCGGTAGAAAAATCGGCATTGTCGACAGTCGTGATCAAGTGTTCGATTGCAGTAAGTTGGGGTTGCTAGACGAGGCCGAGCTTGACGAAACTATTAACAAAGCTTTCGTGTTTTCGCGCGTTACCCCAGAAGCAAAATTAAAAATCTTATCTGTGCTCAAAAAAGACCACATTACAGCTATGACCGGCGATGGCGTAAACGACGTACCTGCTCTAGCCGGTGCTAATGTTGGCATCGCCATGGGCAGCGGTTCCTACATTGCCCGTGACGCCGGCGATATTGTACTGCTAGATGACAATTTTAAGAGCATTATAACCGCCATGAAAGAGGGCAGAGTGATTGTAGCCAATATTCGCCGCATGTTGTTCTACTTGATATCCACCAACGTTGGCGAGGTTTTGACTATGTTGGGAGCACTGCTGCTTAGCTCATCTTTGCCATTAGCACCAGTACAGATACTCTGGATCAACATCGTGACAGACACTTTCTTTATCATACCGCTTGGGCTTGAACCTGCTGAAGACAACGTCATGCAAAAGCCGCCCGAGAGCCCAGACGCACCAATCCTAGACAGACACACGGTTGTACGCATGGTGTTAGTAGCTGTCACGGTTGCCGCCATCACACTGTTTGTTTATCTATATTTCAGCTCAAAGCTTGGTGTAGCGGCGGCTGGTACATTAGCCTTTATGGCGCTAGCTATCACACAGTGGTCAAATGCCTTCAACGCCCGCAGCTCCTACCAGTCGGTATTTACTCGCTTGAAAGTCATGAACGGCAAGTTCTACATCTGCTTGGCCTTAGCCGCGATCTTCCAGTTTGCCGTGCTGTTTGAGCCACTCAAAAACTGGATGCATGTAACAACTGTGCCGGTTAAAGAACTGCTCTTCGTCGTAGCCATCTCGTTCACCGTGCCTATTGTAGTAGTTGAGTTGCATAAGCTTTTTGTGCGGATATTTAACAAGAAAAACCCTTAGTATTTTTAACAACATTGTGGATAAGTCCTAAATCAACAGATGGAAACTGTTGCAAAAGAGTTAGTAAATTTTACAATGAAAAACTATTGACATAACCATATATAGCGGCTTATAATTATTCCCACACACCATATATAGCGTTTGTGACAAGCAGGACACTATATATAGCGTAAGAAGTTAAAAATAAAAACAATACATTTTGAGGAGGTGTAATGTATAAATCTATCCGGAAGCGGGATAACCGAACCGTCAGCTTCAAGCCCGAAAAAATAACTAGCGCGCTCACCAAGGCCGGTATGGCAACAGAAGAGTTTGACGCCAAAAAAGCCAAAGAGCTAACGAACAAAGTTTTAGAACGTGCCGAAAAAGAAATTAAAGCCAAGATCCCAACTGTTGAGCAGCTGCAAGATATCGTGGAAGAAGTTTTGATGCAGTCAAAGTACAAGAAGACGGCTCGGGCTTATGTATTATATCGCAACGAACGCAGCCGGATTCGTAACTCTAAAAGCCGCCTAATGAACACCTACAAGACAATCGCGCACGCCATGGCAAAAGATGACGCCGACGACATTAAACGCTCTAACGCCAACGTAGATAGTGACACGGCTATGGGCAAAATGCTGCAGTTTGGCGCTGAAGGCAGTAAAGAGTTTACTAAAACATTCCTAGTTAAACCCGAACATGCTACCGCTCACGATGATGGCGACCTTCACATTCATGACCTGGATTTTTATGCCACAGGTACGCTAACTTGCTGTCAAACTGATCCACTGAGGCTATTTGAGCACGGTTTTAACACTGGTCACGGCTTCTTGCGCACGCCGAACAGTATAGGTAGTTACGCCGCCCTAGCTGCAATTATTTTGCAAGCCAACCAAAATGAGCAACACGGTGGCCAGAGTATCCCGAACTTTGACTACGCCATGGCAGAAGGCGTCAACAAAACCTACCGCAAATGCGTAAAGGCAAATGCTGAAAAATTCAGCGAGTTCACCGGCAAGGCCATCAAGCTAGATGAGAAAAAGTTAGCTGAGCTAACTTATGGCCAAACCGTCAAAAATGTAGATGACGTAGTCTTCAACCAAGCCAAAAAAGATACCGACAAGCAAACCTTTCAGGCTATGGAAGGGTTGGTACACAACCTTAACACCATGCACTCACGAGCTGGCGCACAAGTGCCGTTTACGTCTATCAACTTCGGCACCGACATCACGCCAGAAGGCCGGCTGGTCTCGGAAGCTTTCCTGGAAGCTACCGCCAAAGGCTTAGGGCGCGGCGAAACCCCGATTTTCCCAATCTCGGTCTTTAAAGTCAAAGAGGGCGTTAACTATAACCCAGAAGATCCGAATTACGACCTATTTAAAAGATCAATGGAAGTTAGCAGCAAGCGCTTGTTCCCGAACTTCGTATTCCTAGACGCGCCGTTCAACTACCAGTTCTATAAACCAGGACGTCCCGAAACTGAGTGCCCAACTATGGGGTGTCGCACTCGCGTCATGTCGTCAGTTTTTCCAGAAAGCAACGGTATCGCATTTGGTCGTGGCAACACTTCATTTACCACCATCAATTTACCTCGTCTTGGCATTAAGCACGGTATCGCCCTGGGTCAGCGCGGCGAGGCCGACTGGGATGGGTTTTATCGAGACTTAGATAAAATGGTTAACTTAGCAGCCGATCAGCTATTAGAACGCTTTGAGTTCCAGGCTTCTAAAACCGTTAAAAATTTCCCATTCCTAATGGGGCAGGGCGTATGGATGGGCAGTGACAAGCTTGGTCCAAACGATACATTACGTGACGTTATCAAACATGGCTCCTTGTCGATTGGCTTTATCGGCCTGGCCGAAACTTTGAAGGCCATGCTGGGTCAGCATCACGGCGAGTCCGAAGAAGCCGAGGAACTTGGCGTAGAGATCATTGGCCACATGCGTGATCGTATTGATGAGTTAGCCAAAAAACATCAGCTCAACTTTAGCTTGCTAGCAACACCCGCTGAAGGTATAGCTGGGCGATTTACCAAGATCGACCGCGCCGCAGTAGGTGAAATCGAAGGCGTAACCGACCGCGAGTTCTACACCAACTCGTTCCACGTGCCTGTCTACTACAATATTGGAGCGGCTAATAAAATAGCCAAAGAAGCACCGTTTCATGAACTCTGCAACGCGGGCCATATTACTTATGTTGAGCTCGACGGCGACCTGTCGCAAAACATCGACGCCTTTGAGTCAATCATTAAGAACATGCGCGAAGCCGGTATCGGCTATGGTAGTATCAACCACCCCGTAGATCGCGACCCAGTTTGTGGTTTTGCCGGGATAATCGAAGGCGATACCTGCCCATCCTGTGGCAGACACGAACGTGACGGTGAGTTTGGTTTTGAACGCCTGCGCCGCATTACTGGCTACTTAGTTGGGTCACTGGAGCGCTGGAATGACGCCAAGCAGGCTGAAGAGTCCGCCCGTGTCAAACATAACGTAGCCGGAGTCTACACTAAACAAGAAAAGTCTGATCGCGAAGTCGCTAAAAAGAGCCAGAAAAAAGCTGTCGGAAAGGCTTAATATGCCAGCCAACGAAGACCTCGACAAAGCAACCGTATCGAAGTCAAAAAGTTTTAGCAAAAAACCGTTAACTACGCCACAAATGGACGTTCCAGAAGGCTTCATTCGCCTAGGTGGACCCATAGAACGTGACAATATAGTAAATGGTGACGGCCTGCGTGCAGTAGTTTGGGCACAAGGCTGCCGCCAGCATTGCCCAGGTTGCCAAAACCCTGAGACTTGGGACGAAAACGCTGGGATTTTGGTTAAAATTGAAGACGTTAAAAACGAGCTATGCCAGATAGAAGGCCAGACCGGACTAACATTTTGCGGTGGCGAGCCACTCCTGCAAGCAGCAGCCTGCAAGGAAATTGCCGAATGGGCACGAACTGAGCTAGGCTGGAATATCTGGTCGTTCACTGGGTTGGTTTACGAAGATATCAAAGCTAGTGGCGGGCTAGAATGGGAATTTGTAAAATCGCTTGATGCGCTAATTGACGGGCCGTTTATTCTATCTCAGCGCGACCTTGGTGTACGGTTTCGTGGCTCGCGTAACCAGCGTATTCTACACCTGAAAAATGGCGATATCGTGAGCCAAGAATGACGCAGCGAGTATATCTCGATCATGCTGCTACCACACCGTTAAGTGCCGAGGTTCGACAAGCCATGCAAGAGGCTTTTGGACTGTTTGGTAATGCTTCTAGCTTCCATGCGGAAGGTCGGCAAGCCGGGGCAGCTATTGAACAGGCTAGGGCCAACGTAGCAGCGGCAGTCGGCGCTGAGCTAGGCGAGATCATCTTCACATCCGGCGGATCGGAAGCCAACAACACCGTGTTGCAATCACTCCGAGAATTCCAAGGGGACTCCTTGGAAAGCGAGTTGATAGTAAGTGCGATTGA
Source organism: Candidatus Nomurabacteria bacterium (assembly GCA_031257295.1). Taxonomy (GTDB): domain Bacteria; phylum Patescibacteriota; class Saccharimonadia; order Saccharimonadales; family Saccharimonadaceae; genus JAIROX01. The sequence continues at coordinate 55,344 of JAIROX010000006.1, forward strand.
GCACCCAAGCGTGCTCATGGCAGCCAAGCGCCTGCAAAAGCGAGGTACAAAGGTGCACTACTTACCAGTTGACCGGCTCGGGCAAGTCAAGCTAAGTGAACTCAAGAAAGTGCTAGGTGGCAAAACGGCGCTAGTGTCAGCCATGATGGCCAATAACGAGATTGGCACAGTTCAGAACATAGCAGAAATCACCAGGTTAACACATACAGCCGGAGCACTGGTGCACACCGACGCCGTGCAAGCCTTGGGCAAGATACCAATTAATGTTCATGAGCTAGGCGTTGACTACGCCACATTCTCGGCACATAAAATCGGCGGGCCGAAGGGTGTGGGTGCACTCTATGTTCGAAACGCGGCGCCATTTACGCCACTGATCGTTGGTGGTCACCAGGAGGGCAACCGACGTGCCGGCACCGAAAACACACTGGGTATAGTTGGGTTTGGCGCAGCTGCAAAGCAGGTACCGCGGTTTATAAACCAGATGGCCAAAACTAAGGTGTTACGCGACGATTTTTTTGTACAGATTTCAATTAAAATCCCGCAAATTGTACGCAACGGTGACCCGGATGGTTTGCCCAACATCCTAAACATCTCATTTGCCGGTGCAGAAGGCGAGTCAATCCTGCTAGCACTCGACGACGATGGTATAGCCGTGTCGACTGGCTCAGCCTGCGCCTCGGGCGACACCAGCCCCTCGCACGTGCTTATGGCTATCCAGGCCGACCCAGAACTGGCCCACGGATCAATTCGTTTTAGCTTCGGGCCAGATAACACAGCCGAAGACACCGAGCGGGTTATGCAAGCTCTGCCCGGCATCATTGAAAAACTACGCGCCATGTCAACTGTGCACAGCACGCCTCATTCGACGCCATTAGACACGAAGCGTATAATGAAAACTGGTAGAGAAGTTAGGTAGATGAATCAGCCGCCAAAACAATCAGACTTGGATATGTACGCAGAGCGCCTCTTAAATTCTATATCTACGCGCAGCAGTAACATGTTTGAACTCCTAAATATCGTGCACACCAACAATACCACAGATATAGTGAAGAACTTATTCGACGGCCTAAGTGAAAGTCAGCAGCAAAAAATCACCGAGCAGCTGAGCAACATCCTATCCGAAACCAGCAGCTCTAACGATAGTTCTAACTTTTTAGCTAAGGAAAATATCATTTATTATATGGGGCGATTTGGCGGCCAAAACTCGCGAGCAACTATCAAAAAAGTCTACGCCGAGGAAACCAACGATCACCATAAGTTCAATTTGGCATTTTCCGCCTGCTTATTAGGCGACGAGGCAGTTGAGCTCGATTTCATTTCAAAAGTGGTACCAGGCAACAAGTGGGATCAACTTTTGCGCTCTTGGACATTAGCATTCTTTCAAAATATCGATAATCCTTACGATTTTATTGATGACGGCACTAGTGACTGGTCGGCAGCCAAAAACCCCCGAATAAAACGCCTGTCAATTAGTGATCCCAAAGCTAAAGGTTACCACAAAGCTATGCTTTTCCGGCTCTTCGACCTGACAATTCTACGGCTGTTCTGCAAGAGCCGCTCGTTTAACGACCTAACTCCGCCTGAACTCAAGGTTATAGAACAGTGCGCCAGCACATCCCCAGGAATCTCCATCGCAAAATCGGAAAAGATAGAGCACGTCAAAAGACAGTTGCTATCGGGGGAATAATATGAACGACTGGATATATTCCGAAGAAGTTAAAGACCATTTTTTTCACCCGCGCAACGTACTGTTTGAAGACGAGTCACTGTTTAAACACAACGCCCGCGGCATAGCCGGCAACGTAGTTTGCGGTGATCAAATGCTGATGTTGCTCAGAATAGAAGACAACACTATTAAAGATATTCGTTGGAAAACTTATGGCTGTGCCAGCGCTATTGCCAGCACATCAGCGCTTAGCGAGATGGTCAAAGGGATGACGCTCGACCAAGCCCTAGCCATAAAAGCCGAAGACGTAGCCGAGCACTTGGGCGGCTTGCCTAAAAAGAAATTTCACTGCTCGGTACTAGGCAGCGAAGCGCTCAAGAACGCCATCGAAAACTACCAAAATAGCCTAAATGGTTAATATTTGTTAAGATAGCAATATCAACAGGAGGTTAAAATGGACGAGGTTTATAGACGAAGAAGCTGCCATAAAGGATTTGCACAGTCACGCGTGGTGAGCGAAGATGATATAAGGGCGATATTAAAGGCTGGTATGAATGCGCCAAGTGCCGAAAATAGCCAACCCTGGGAATTCCTAGTATTAGAAGATCGCGGTGCGTTAGTAAAGCTTGGCAATATACATGAATGGACCAACGCTTGTGCCTCGGCCAGCCACGTGGTGATCCTGCTAGCGGAGCCAGATGAGGGCGGAATCCAAGACATCAACATGGGCATATGTGCCGAAAATATCATGCTTGAGGCTACGCACCTAGGAATCGGCAGCCTGATCATGGGTATCCATCCAGGTGACGACCAAGCACAAGAAACCATCAAGATGATGTTTGCCATACCAGACAGCTACACGGCTTACACCATGATTGCGCTGGGCTACCCAGCCGAAGCACAAGAACCAAACAACCGCTGGATCGAGTCGAAAGTTCACCGCGGGCAGTTTTAATTTTGTACACTTTTTTATAAAAATAACAGATATGGTTTTGCCCAATGGTTTATAAAGTGCTATAATCTTGTAGCGCGATGGGTCGTCGCCAAGTGGTAAGGCACCGGGTTTTGGTCCCGGCATTCGCAGGTTCGAGTCCTGCCGACCCAGCCAAAACAAAACAGTCGAACCTTGTGTTCGGCTGTTTTGTTTTACTGAGCTTGGCGGCTTTGAGCCAAAGATTCGTTAACTAATCCGCCTAGTCCTCAGTTAGCTCCATGTAAGCCACCTTACCAACCTTAGTCTTGGGCAAAGTTTTGCGAAACTCGATCGAGCGCGGCCACTTATACTTGGCTAGGTTTTGCCGACAATGTTCCATAATCTCTTCTTTAATTTTGTCGCTTGGCTTAGTGCGCCCCTTCAGCACCACAAAAGCCTTAGCCACCTGTCCGCGATATTTATCGTCAACGCCAACCACAGTAGACAGCAGCACTGAGGGCACTTTGGCTATAACATCTTCAACTTCATTTGGATAAATATTGTAGCCGCTAGAAATAATCATACGCTTCAAGCGTTGCGCAAAAAACACGTAGCCGTCTTTGTCCATATAGCCGATATCACCAGTATGTAGCCAAATTCGACCATCGGGGTGCACCTGTAGAGCTTCGTTAGTCTCAACCTCATTATTCACATAACCCTTCATAACACTCGGCGCCGAGATCACAATTTCGCCAATCTCACCAGTTTTACGCTCAATATAGGTATCCGGCTCAACAATTTTAAAGAACGCATCCGGCACGGGCAGGCCAATTGAACCATCACGGTTCGATTCAGCCAGGTTCACACAGGTGACCGACAGGCATTCAGTCAGCCCATAACCCTGCAAAATAAACGCCTCCGAACCGTTCTTGGCCAGCAGGTTATTAACCTCTTTCATAAGCGTCGGCGCCATACTGTCACCGCCCGAAATAGTAACTTTCAAGAACGACAAGTCTAGCTTACGAATCTTTTTGTCCTTAATCATCGCTTCGAACAAAGTCGGCACGCCAACCACCAGATTTGGCTTAGTATTAGACAGAATACTATGAAATCGCTTGGCGTCAAACTTGGGGAGCATAATCGTACCACCCCCCCCACAAAAGATTGTATGAATACCAACTCCTAGCCCAAAACCATGGAAAATCGGCATGATACCAAGCAGATTATAGCCTGGGCGCACTACTTCCGGAAAAGCTTCACGGCACTGCACGGCCGTAGCGTTAAAAGCGTAGTTGCTAAGCGCAATACCTTTGCTTTTGCCAGTTGTGCCACCACTATACATAATCGCCGCCACGTCACTCGCGGTCATTTTTTCGTAAGCACTGCCAACCACATATTGCCCGCGGCTCAGCAGCTCGGCCCAGTTCATCGTGTGTTTTTCTTTGGTCAAAATCTGCATCAGGTTTTTCTGGACCTCTTTAAGGTTGAAGAAATTATTAAAAAACCTGTAGCCCATCTTCGATAGCATCGGCAACGAGTCGGCAGGGGAGAGGATGATAGCACGCTCAACTGCGGTGTCTTTTAGAATCGGCTTAACGTTTGGCCAGGCAACGTCGATGACCACCAAGATGCGGCTACCCACTAGGTTCAAGCATTCTTTAATTTCGTTGGGTGCGCTAAGCGGGTGAAAAATATTAGCTACCGCGCCAATTTTGTTAATGGCATAGATAGCCGTGATAGCCTCTGGTATGTTAGCTGAACAGATTGAAATAGCATCGCCCTTCTTGACGCCCAAGCTAATAAAACCATGCGCCGCGCGGTCGACCTCTGCCATAAAAGTTGCATAATTTACTTTGTTACCAAAGTAGTTGTAAATCATGGCGTCGGGATACTTTTCGGCAGTTTTCAGCACTTCGTCGTACATCGAGCCCTTGGGGTACTTCAATGTCTTTTTACGCTTCTTACCGTACTGTTTTAGCCACGGAGCGGCCACTTTTTTTGCACTCATCACCTACCGTCCCTCTCTTGGTATTGCTCATATATCCGTTGCCGATAAATACGTTCACCACTATCGATCATCATCTTTTCAATAGTATCATATAGTTGCTGATTAGCCTTTTCTAGGCTGTCGTTTGAACCAATAGCCATAGGCGGAGCAAAGACGATCTTTGGGCCTTTCCTGAACGGCCGATATTCACCTATTATGGCAGCTGGCACTAATTTAGCGCCGGTTTTCTGTGCAAACCTCACGGCGCCAAACTTAAAAGGAATTAGCAGTTGGTCGGTTTTATTACGTGTGCCTTCGGGGAAAATACCTAGAACCTGGCCTTTGTTTAGGATATCTACAACAACCTGTTTCATGGCCGACTTATCTTTGGCCTGGCGGTCGACGAACACTACACCAAAGCGGCTCATCGGCCAGCCAACCAGCTGCTTGGCGTATTCAATCTTAGCCATAAAATACATACGCCTTAGCGGCCGCCCCAGCATAATAGGGAACTGGTCGTGAACATGTTTGTGGTTAGTAGCAATCACCAATGCACCACGTTTCGGAATGTTCTCGCGACCAACAACCTCAACTCTATAGACTAGCTGGAACACCGCTAGCACCAACGGCTTTAATAGCACCTGTAGCCACACGTGAGGCTTTTGCACCGCTCGGCTATCTGTCATTTGTTGAATAGTGCTGCGTAGTTGCTGGTTAGCTTTCTCAAGATCCTTGCCGACCACCATAGGCTCGCTGTATTCAATACTAAACTTGCCAAAAAACGGGATCGGCCTACCAGTGATAGCCACCGGCACAACCTTCACCTTAGCGCGCTGCGCCATAGCCACAGCACCAAACTTAAACGGCAAAAGCTCCTTATTTTTGTTGGTGTGCCCCTCGGGCGCAATCGCCACAGCACCGCCACCTTTGAGCACTCTAACAGCGCCGTCCAGAGCACCAGAATTTTTACGTGCCCTGTCAACTGGTATCAAGCCAGCGCCACCCAGCAGCCACCCGAGCGGCGGCTGGCACAAGTCAGCTTTTGCCATAAAAAACAGCATGCGGGGCAGTGTGCCCTGCACTAACATAAAATCGAAGTCTGATATGTGGTTAAACGCAAACACCACACCACCGCGCTTCGGGATGTTGTGGCGGCCTTTGACCCGTGGCCAAAACAGCAGCCACAAGATAGGGAACAACACGACAACAGCCAGCCAATAAACCAGGCCATGTCGCGGCCTTACTTTAACCCTGCTTTCTTCATTTAGCACCGGCAAACCTGTTTTAGGGTTCAGGTTAACAGGACGCACCTTTTTATTCATCATATATATTCTACCAAATAATTAAACTTGAAACGAGAACGCCCCGCCTTTACAGGCGGGGCTGATACCTAAGTCTGCTTTACTTAGGTATTTCAATAAGCTCTCTTATTTTCAGTAGCTCAGCATACTGAGCTACTGAGATGGAGCCATCTCCGGCAGCGGCGCTGTACTTGTCGTACGTAGCGCCATCCAAGGCGAAATCGGTGGCCTCAGCCAAACGGTTGACCGTGGCCTGCATTATGACCTCGCGCCCCTCTTTGCCCTCAGGCGGAACCACTATCATGTCTAGTGGCGCCAGACGTACGGTAATCATATCTTCCAGCTGTAATCGCTTATCAGATGAAAGCATGATGCCGCTGTTTATGACTCCAGTCGCATCCGGCTTGGGCTCTACATAATTGCCATGCTCCTGGCTGTCGCCAGGCGCTATCTTGATGACCTGCTGTAGGTCAGCAGGCTTGTCGAACTTGACTGTATAGCCTCTTTTATCGACGACTACCTCATAGCTATCGAACTGAGCTATGCTGGCGACAAGTTCGCCAATCTCAAATAACCTAGCAGCCTCGTCCCGATCAACGCCCGCAACCTCATAGGTTACTGGCGGATCCGCCAAGGCCGCGGGCTCATTTTTAGCCCCACAAGCCGAGAGAGTAAAAATCAAAATAGAAAACAACAACACTGTAAAAAGCTTCTTCATGTCACAACACCTCCTAGTGCAAACGTCCCCATACGAAGGTTAAGCAGAGCGACGCCTAATGCGTCGCAACCTTATCTTTTCATTATATCACACCAGGCGTGAAAAGTCAAGTTTAGCTATTGTGCTATACTATTAAATGACATTTTTAGGCAGAAAGGATACTTATGAATGTGATAGCTGCGCGTGGCTTAAAAAAGAGCTACGGTAAAAAATCCTCACGATTTGACGCCCTAAGGGGTATTGATATCGACATTAAAGAAGGCGAGTCGGTCGCTATTATTGGCAAGAGCGGCTCGGGTAAAAGCACACTAATGCACCTTCTGGCGTTACTCGATAAGCCAACTGAAGGCAAAATCGGGGTTAACGGCAAGATTGCCAGTAAGCTCAAGGAGCGCCAGGTCAACAAACTACGCAACCAAGAGTTTGGTTTTGTGTTTCAGCAATTCTTCATGAACGCCAACGATTCCGTACTTAGCAATGTGATTTTACCGCTCAAGATTTCCGGCATAAGCAAGCGCGAGCGCAAAAACCGCGCTATGGAAGCCCTTAAAACCGTTGAGCTTGACGACAAAGCCAAGGCCAAGGCCCGCGACCTAAGCGGTGGCCAAAAGCAACGGGTTTGTATCGCCCGAGCGCTAGTCAACAACCCCAAAGTTATTTTTGCTGACGAGCCAACCGGCAACCTAGACAGCACAACCGGTGAAAAAATCGAAGACCTGCTGTTTTCGCTTAATCTCAATAACAGAATCACATTGATTATCGTGACACACGATAGCGACCTAGCCGCCCGCTGCGATCGGCAGCTCCATATTAAAGACGGCAAAATAAAAAAAGACCTAGCCAAGCCAAAGGCCTCGGTAAAGAAAGGGGGCAGGAAATGAAGATCTGGGATGTGATCACAACCGCCAACTCAAACTTAATGCGTAACAAGGGCCGCACCTTCCTGACCATTTTAGCGATCTTCATCGGCTCGTTCACAATCATCGCTACCAGTGGTATCCGAACTGGTGTCAACAATTACATCGACGCCCAGCTCGACTCGGCTGGTGGTGAAGGCTACATCGAGATAATGCCCGAAGCAATGCGCGACATGGCACAGAGCCAAATGGGGTTCGGTGGTGGCGATGAACCGCAAGAATACGACCCAAAAAAGAACAGCGCCGAAATGCGGGCCATAAACAAGACTGACCTCGCAAAGATTCGTAAAATTAAAGGTGTCCAGTCGGTCAAGCCGGCCCGTAACGTTAAAGCTGAGTACATAACATCTAGCGAGACAGACAAAAAATTTGTGATTTCTCCGCAAGCTTTACCGTCGGACCGCATCAATTTAGATATCGCCAAAGGCAAAGACGGCAAGCCAGACGGACGACTGGTAAGCATCAACGACCCTACGCCAGAAATTGACCTATTGCCAGGCTACGCCAAAGCCTTAGGTTTTAAGTCTGATGAAGACGCAGTTGGTAAAACCGTCAAGCTTGGCGTGGTTGAGTCTGCCACCATGCAAGTACGCACCGTGGAGGCCAGAGTGGCCGGCGTGCTAAACAAGTCTGTCATCAATATGGGACGCAGCTGGATAAATACAGCTTTAGAAGATAAGATCTTAGACATAACCTACGCTAAGATGCCCCAAAGCTACCGCGACCAAGTCTATTTTGCCACCGCCGAATGGGACACCAAGCTGGGCGATAAGGGGCTGGAAGATATTAAGGACGGGCTGAAAAAGCTAGGATATATCGGTATGACTATGGAAGATGAAGTTGGTATGGTTAAGTCCTTCTTCGATGCTATAATTTTGGTGTTCACAATATTCGGTGGCATTGCGCTGTTAGCCGCCAGCATCGGTATCATCAATACGTTGTTTATGGCCGTCCAAGAACGCACCCGCGAGATTGGGTTAATGAAAGCCATGGGGCTAGGCAAGGGCAAGATATTCTTGATGTTTAGCATCGAGGCCATCTCACTGGGTTTCTGGGGCTCAGCCATCGGTGTAGCGGCAGCTTACTTGGCCGAAGTGATCGTTAATCCCATTGCCGCCGATACTTTCCTAAGTGGCCTGCCGGGTTTTGAGCTTATAAAGTATGACATCACCACTCTAGCACTGCTGATCTTGTTAGTTATGCTGATAGCATTCCTGGCCGGTACTTTGCCAGCCCGTCGCGCCAGCAAAAAAGATCCCATCGAGGCTCTGCGCTATGAGTAAACATGGTGCTTCATTCCACCTATTACACCATAGAAAAACTCACAACAGTAAGTGGTTGTTGATTGGCGACATTCTAGGTTGGGTTGGTGCTGTTTCGCTAATTTCTGCTTACTTTTTAGCCAGCACCGGTGTAGTTTCAGGTCAATCACCTACATACCAAGTGCTCAATATAGTTGGCGCATTTGGCTTGTTGGCCTTAGCTTTAGCGCGGCGTGCCATACCATCAGTGGCCACTAATATTGTTTGGTTGATTATCGGTTTTGTGGCCATAGCTAGGTTATTCTTCTAATAAACCAGCGCGCTGCGAAGGAACGTCTTTGCAATCGCCTTCGTACTTAGACAGTTTTTGGCTAGCAATTGAAGCTGAGCTATTACGACCTTGCTGGTATTCTACACTCCTATCCGCTACGCTCTTAGCTTCAGCTCGCGATGCTCCTAATTTCAACATGATATCTTCAGTCCACTCCAGGCTAGTGCATTCTGCCATTAACTCATTACCGATACCCCTAACATGCTCTGCTTCATGTAAAGGAGTGTGCAAGGCAAATACCTGCATATCGTCACTTGCAGTTTTGTCTTGCAAAAAATACCAGTCAAAAATACTGTTACAAACTACTGGGTTTAAGTGTGCCTCCGTTTCACCAGGGTAGACATAACCGTAATAACCGCCACCACGGTCTAGCAGGTTTCTAAGGATCCGATCGCAGCGCGCTACCGCAGTTGGCTCGTTTGACACTTCGCGCACAGCCGGCGTGATAATAAGCTGCACGGCTTGATGCTTAAACTCGAAATAACCAACACCAAACAAAACCAAGAACGACACGGTCGGCATGATCAAGTGATACGACAAACTAGCCCTTGAATGCTCGACCATCGCTTTGTGTATGTATTGCACCAGGCGAGCTACATTATAAATAAAGAAGACTAGGGCAAACAGGCACACGGTGGTGAGCGGGCCAAAGTCAATGGGCGTATTTAATACTTGGGCCATGTGCGGCCAACCGATAAATGCAACGACCGATACCGCTGCTGCGATTAGCATAAGGTTGCGCAACAACCTGCTTTCACGCTTAGGCGGTTTAGCAATGGAATCAAGCTCTTCTTGCAACGCCGCGTCAGGCACGTATCTATCTTTAGCCGGCGGCGTGTCAGCATCATAAGAATAAATAGCATCAACATCCATCTTACTAGCTGCCGACATGCCAGCGCCAGTGATATCATCTTGTTTTTCCTTATCCATAAGCCTAATTTTAGCATAGTGAATCGGCAAGAAATTCTTTATTGACACACCTTAGCGCTTTTGCTTACAATTAGATTAGTGAAAAGCGAGAGAAAACCAACCAAGGAGCCTAGCAAAAAAGCGCACGAACGTCTATTTACTCGTAAAAAAGTGCCTATAGTAATTACAACCATACTCGTGGTTTTGTTTGGACTAGCTTGGATGCGGCTGTACGGGCCGCTAAACGGTGCCGTACTTGTTGCCAACAAGTTTGCTGTTGGAGACGATTGGGAGCTAGTTGATAATAGGTTTAGGCCCAATATGCTGGATGATGCGTCAACAATAAGGCGTGTGTGGAAGGTGCCAACGCCATTAAGTGAGAATGACTTCGTCTCAATCTTAAAAGGATCTGGCTGGTATCCTGGCATTACGTATTCTTGTTGGCAAATAGCAGATACAAAATATGTTAGCTGCTCAGCTGGCGGCTCAGTTTCTAATAAGCATAATATAGGTATATTCTATAACACCGACAGAGAGACTAATAGTGATACGGAGATACATCTCTATGTCGACTAAAACTATCGCTAGATCAAAGTTAGCTTTAGCTCTAGCAGCTATAATGGTTAGCGCACTATCTATTGCCGCATCACACAACATGGCTACGCATGCAGCCATGCAACCTCCGTGCGATGATATACAGTTCATTTTCGCTCGTGGTAGTGGTGGACATTCTGATGACTGGGAATATGCAAGATTTAAAACCTTAGGCGAAAGCTTAAACAAGTACACCACGCTGAAATATTCTTTCCACGAACTTGGAGTAAGTTCTTATGGCGGCTATAAATACATAGCAACAGGTGACGGGTTTGTGATGCTTGGCGCTAAAATAGGTGGCGTTGCTGCTATCGACTACAATATAAGCGTCGAAAGTGGCATTGGCGAGCTCAAAGCATATATATCGTCACGGGAAAGCTCTTGTCCTAACACAAAGTACGTACTTGCGGGCTATTCGCAAGGAGCGCAGGTTATAGGAGAAACAATCAACTACCTTGGAGACAATGTTCTTTACTCAGCTCTCTATGGTGACCCGAAACTGCACCTACCAGAAGGTAAGGGGAGCAACCCGCCTGCGTGTCGTGGAGCCAATCTTTCGTTTTGGAGGGCTTACGCACCGTGTAGCACATATAAAGGCGTACTGAATGCAAGAGTTCCTTACGTAGATACTATGTGGCGTGGAAAAGTCGGTCTATGGTGCAATGACAAAGATGCAATGTGTGGATCCAGCAGAAATATCTTGAACAACTCTGGTCATAGACAATACGCAGATCCAGGCGGCCTCATCGGACAATCATTCAACCCAATTCTATCAGCCCTGTATGGTACTTATCCCGCCAAATTCAAGCCAGGCTTTACACCCAAAGCATACAAAGTAGACACCACACCCTTTGACACCGTCATCCTCATCTCTAAGCCGGGTTACACTGGTGCGTCTCTCAGCAAGCGTCGCTCAGACATCATGAGCCTAGCCAGCAGCACTCTAGCCAAGAATGGTCGCATAGCCTTAATTAGCGTTGACCAAAGCAGCGTAACTGTGCACTGTAGTTTTGGCTGCACCACGAACGAGATTAGCGCAGAGCTGGACGGTCTAGTAGTAGGCAACAACAAAACCATCAAGGGAGATATCCTAAAAGGCCTAAACAAAGCACTTGACGATCTAAGCTGGCGCAAAGGTGCCCAAAAGTCAGCCGCTATCTTCACCGAAAGTGGCTACTTAGGTTCCGAACAGGGTAAGACAGCCCTAAAGGCCGTTACAGACAAAGCCCTCAAACTCGACCCAGTAAACATGTACGTCATAACCGACGAAGACACCCAGGCTGAATACCAAGACTTGGTAAACATGAATAGTGGCGCCATCATCACGGCTAATCCGGGTGAGGAATTGCAGGCCGACCTAGCAAACACGGTACTATCTCGCCCTTCCGCCCTCCTCACCAACCCCTCCTACTGGGCTTTGCCTGGCCAAGAGGTCTACTTTGATGCTTCTGAGTCTTATACCATGGATGACAGCACCATAGTAAAGTACGACTGGGACTTAGACGGTGATGGCGAGTTCGAGTTAAACACCACTGAACCGCAAGCTTCACGGCTATACCCACAGACAGGCGAGACTACCATGCAAGTTAAAGTTACCGACAGCTTAGGCCGGTTCAGCACTATGTCGGCTCCAGTTTATGTCCAAGACAACTCGCCATTCGACGATAGCTCAGATGCGACCCCGCCCGCTAGGCTTAAAGCCAAGTTGACCGAAGGCCAAGTTGAACTGACCTGGCAAGCACCAGCAGCAGGCACTAGCTACTACATGATCTACTTGAACGACACTCCACTAGGCTACGTAGACGCCAGCCAAGGCGCTCTAACCATCACAGACCTAGAGTCAACAGACAGCCTAGAGTTCACCGCTATTGGCATTTCTGAAGATGGATACTTGGGTAAAGAGTCCGCGACGGCTAGCTGGATAAACGGCAGCGACCAGAGTGAGGATGAAGAAGATGAGGGTAGTGGCGATAATGGCAGTAAACCTACTGGCTCCAAGGATAGCGACAGCAAAGGGGCTAACCCAACTCATAGCGTAAAAAGCAGCCTCAACCCAACTACTAGCTTAACCAACCTGACCGCTTTCGCAACCGTTGGCGGGTGGGTGGAAGACCTGGCATTGACCAGCAACCCTAGCACAACTTCAGCTAACAACACGGGAACTGAGCCCAGCAGCAAAACCGGTCAAAACAGCCAGCACACAGATGAATCACGATCAGAAGACAACCAGAATATCTGGCACTACCTTGGCATTTCTGCCGCCGTAGTAGTGGTTGTTGGGCTGGTGGTTGCTGTGGCACGGAGATGGGCTTGAGGGCCAAACCACCTATCGCGGAACATATTAAACTCGACAGATTTGTATCTGGCGGACAGGCAATCGGTACGCTAGAAAGTGGACAAAAAGCTTTCATTTGGGGCGGTTTGCCAGGTGAATTGATCGAGTTTCACGCAACCAAAAAAAAGCGCAACTATCTAGAGGGTGTGGCCACTAACATTATAGAGCCGAGCTCTGAACGTATTCAGCCACACGACAGCTGCTATCTTAGCACCAGCCCATGGCAGGTATTGAACTATGATTACGAGCTTGAGCAAAAAACCGAGCTGGTGCGCGAAGCTTTTCGGCAAGAGAAGATAGACATTACTATCGCCACCATAGCCACTGATGATGTTAAATATCTCTACCGCAACAAAATGGAATATTCACTCTGGTGGGATAGCAAAACTGAGCAAATCAGCCTAGCCTTCCACGAACGCGGCTCACACCGCAAAATACCGATATCCAGCTCAAGCATCGAACACCCAGAAGTCCTAGCCGAAGCAAAAAAGGTGATAGGTCAGCTAAATAATCGTCACGAGCAAGCCCGCAAATACCAGTCGCTAGTAGTACGATGCAACCAAGCCGGCCAGGTGAGCAGCGCGTTATTTGAAAACGGCAGACCTCATCCAAAAATGACAGCACTAACAGATGAGCTACTTGGTCGTAGGTTTACATATTCCCCAAACGGGTTTTTCCAAATCAATCTACCGGTTTATGAATTAGCGCTACGCGAGATTGCCAAACATATCACGACAAACAAAGTTGTTGATATGTACGCTGGCGTTGGCACCATAGGCCTGACAGTAGCTGGCGACAAGCAGCTAACATTAGTTGAAACCAACAAAGATGCTTTTGCGGAGCTGGCAAAAAACTGTCATCTGGGCGCAGAAGCCGTCTTATCCGCAAGTGAGGATGCGTTAGAATATATCACAGCCGACGCGACTATCATTGTAGACCCGCCGCGCGCCGGGCTAGATAAGCGCGTAGTGGAGCGTCTGCTCAAAACCACACCGCCAACTATCATCTATCTTAGTTGTAACCCAACCACCCAAGCTCGCGACATCAAGCCGCTGCTCGAAAAGTATCAAGCCGCGCTAGCTAAACCTTACAACTTCTTCCCATGCACGCCCCACATCGAAAACTTAGTCGTGCTAAAACGCAAATAGGCTACTTTGCCTTAATCTGTCGATAAGAAAACTTAGCACCCGGGCGCCACTTGCCACGCGCGTCTTCGTCGTAAACCTTAACCACGCCAGTCTCTACTGCCGCTACTTGCACCAAAGCCGGGGTGTAGTCAACCAGAGTTTTGTAAAATATCAGATCCTCACTGCCAACATGCTTTCGACCCGGGAAAACTTCAAGAAACTTCTTAGTAGCTTCGCGTTCAAAATAATCTGGCTTACCCTTAGGTGGAAAAAACTCAGCCGGCTTAACCCCCATATGTGACAATATCTTTTTAACATCCGCTAGCTGCAGCTTAGTTTTAGACTCAATGTAGACAAATGGCTTTTGCTCCTTGTTGATAAACAGCGTAGCCACAGCCGAGCCGCCAACTGGCGCTGCGCGAAGTAGCATCTTGGCAACTTCATACCGCATACCAAAATGCGCTAGCAGCTGTCGTTCTAAGTCAATATCGCAAACGATATCATCTATCATGTAGATATTTTAACACACCTACGGTAAAAATCAGTACCCAAACCTGCCATAAAATGGTACAATAAGCTTATGTTTGAGGAGAAATACCGGCAACTTAACGATGCTCAAAAAGCAGCCGTTGACAAGGTCGACGGGCCACTCATGGTAGTAGCTGGGCCCGGCACCGGCAAAACTCAATTGCTTAGCATGCGCGTGGCCAATATCTTGCGCCAAACCGACATGCATCCTGGCAATATTTTGTGCCTAACTTTCACCGACGCCGCCAGCACCAATATGACCGAACGCATGGCCAACGGGCTATTTGGCGCCGACGCCTACAAAGTGCCGGTTTTTACTTTTCATGCTTTCTGCCAGCACGTCATCGATCGTTACCCAGAGTATTTTTTCAATGGCGCAATTTACCACGCAGCCGACGAAATTACCCAAGCCGAGATCGTTGCTGATATCCTGCGCAAGCTTCCGCACACCAATCGCTTATCAAGTTTTTACGGTGACGAATTCCTATACCTAAACGCCGCTATAAATGCCATTTCCGACATCAAACGAGCCGGCCTGGTGCCCAAGGATGTCGAAAAGGTTCTGGCCCAAAACGAACACTTCATAAGATTTGCTAACCAGTTTTTAACACACTTTTTTGTGCCGGTCGCACCACGCAAACAACAAGACATTCAAAAGTACCTAAAACATTTCAAACAAGCTCAGCACGAGCTCAAGCGTTATGTTGAGCTCGCCCGGCCAGACCCGGTGCCACCACTGTCGCACATCATCATAACAGCCATGCAACACGCCATCGACGAGACCGAAAGAGCCCAAGTCCTGACCACCAAATTTATTACTGATTTTCGCAAGCGATTCCTAGAAAAAGACGCGCGCGGCAAACATGTGCTGATCGACAGCCGACGTAGCGAACGCACTAGTGAGTTAGTCGAAGTTTATAACAAGTATCTCGACGAAATGGGCAAGCGTAAGTTGTTTGACTTTGACGATATGATTTTGCGCGTAGTGCTAGCGCTTAAGCTTTTCCCTCAGCTTAAGTTCAACCTGCAGGAGCAATTCCAATATATTTTGGTCGATGAATTCCAGGATACCAACGACGCTCAAATGCAGATTTTACGCCACCTAACAGACTACGACAAGGCACCAAACATCATGGTAGTGGGCGACTTTAAACAGGCCATTTATCGCTTCCAGGGCGCTGAGGTTGCCAACATTGAAAAGTTCGCCAAGCAATTTGGCGACGAGCTCACCACCATTGAGCTGGAAGAAAACTACCGTTCAACCGATAAGATCTTACGCGTAGCCGATAAGGTTATCAGCCAATCTGGCAAACAGGTATTTTTTGACCAATTTAAACAAAAGTTGCACGCCAACTCAAACGACCCAACTACAGTAGAGGAAGTTTTAGCGCAAGACTGGTCGAGCGAGTTATCTTGGGTAGCTGGCAAGATAGCCGGACTACTAGAAGCTGGCGCTAAGCCTGAAGAGATCGCCGTCATAGCCAAAAAACACAAGCATCTGGCAGACCTAGTGCCATTTTTGCAGCAAAAGGGCGTATCAGTTCAGTATGATAGAGAACAAGACACCTTAAGCAGCCCGCCGGTCGAGCAGCTGCTACTCATGGCCCGTGCCTGTGTATTCATTGCCAGGCAAGAATTCGCTAAAGCTAATGAGTTGATTCCGCGCATTTTGGCGCACCCGGCCTGGGGTATATCATCCAAAGAACTCTGGCAACTGTCCATAGAGGCGCAGTATCAAAACTGGCTAACAACCATGCTGGACCAAGATATTAAGCTGGCCGACATTTCGGCTCAGATTATCGCCCTAGCCAAAGACACCCAGAACACCACCTTCGAAGAAAGCCTCGACCTGGTTTTTGAGCCGTATAAAAAGTATTACTTTTCGCCCGAGAAGCTTGAAGAAGACCCCGAAACTTATCTCGATTTCCTTAGCGACTTGACGACCATCCGTCAGTTGGCACGCGAGTATAAGGGTAAAGAAAACTTAAAACTGGCCGACTTTATCGACCTGGTCGACACCTACAAAAAAGTTGGCCGCGAGATCAAGACAGTCCGCCGTTATCGCTCCGGCTCACGGGTCCAGCTGCTCAGCGCGCACGGCGCCAAAGGCTTAGAATTCGACACAGTATTTATCATCAACGGCACGCGTGATGTTTGGTGCAAAGGCTTCGGCGGCGGTCGAAATAACATCAAGTTTCCATCCAACATGCCACTATCCACCGACGACAGCGAAGACGAACAAGTTCGCCTGCTTTACGTAGCGATAACTCGTGCCCGAAACAACCTATTTATCTCCACCCACAAGTTTAACGAAAGTTGCAAAGAGGTTCTGCCATGCTCTTACATAACCGGTGCCAACATCAAGCGCGTAGAGCTGCCACTGGGCTCAACCTGCTCGCTGATTGAAGACACCAAAACCAGGTGGTACACGTCGCTAACCAAAGTCGACAGCGACCTAAAAGACATATTGTCTTCCACGCTAGATTCGTACAGGCTAAGCGCAACGCACCTCAACACTTTTATCGACCTAGAATATGGCGGCCCCGAAGCCTTCCTGATGAACATACTTCTCAAATTCCCCAGCGCCAAGTGGGCCAACGCTAGCTACGGCACTGCCGTGCATAGCACAATTAAGCAGATTCATACTGAATACGCCACCAAAAAGAGGCTGCGCTCCATCAGCGAGGTCTTAAAAGACTTCGAGACTGAGCTCAAAAAAGAGCACCTGGGCGATATCGATTTCAAATACTACCTCAAAAAAGGCCACGACAGCCTGAAAGTGTTCGTTAAACAGTTTAAGTTTGAGCCTGAGCAGATTGCTGAACGCAGCTTTAAGACCGACAATGTCGTGTGGCAAGGCGTGCGCTTAAGCGGCACAGTCGATATGCTAGTGAAAAACGAAAAGCTCAAAACCATCACTATTTACGACTACAAAACCGGCAAACCCTACGCCAACTGGGAGAAAAACGGCAAATTGCACAAATATTCCCAGCAATTGATGTTCTATAAGTTGCTAGTAGAAAATTCATCAGAATTCGCCGGTTACACTGTAGATAGAGGAGTTTTGCAGTTTGTCGAACCTCTCGACGGCCAGATAGTCAACCTCGAGACAGACTATTCAGACGAAGAAGCACTAGAGCGCTTTGGTTACCTGGTAAAAGCTGTCTGGCGTGACATCCAGGCGCTTAACCTTCCAGATACCAGCACCTACACCAAAGATATGTTTGGCACCATGAATTTCGAGAACTTCTTGATAAGACAGTTCTAGATAGTTGACTTTTTATACCGAAAAGAGTATAATAAGAGAAGTCTGTCCGAATAGCCAATCTGGGCTAAACGGCATGGAAGTACTCGGGAGGCACAATATGATCAACTTTTTTCAATCAGTTATTACGTTCTTAGAACTATGCTTTGTGGCGGTTTTGATCCTGATATTAAGGAGCGGCAACAGCCATGTAAGCCTTGAGATAGTCGAAGAGCTTTTTGACAGAAAGTCTTCGAATGAAATACCCGCTATATGCGGGCTCGCAGGCGAGCGGCCTACGATCAGAATGTAAGGAGGTGAGATGATTGAGCCAACCATGGAAATGTCCGAGCTGCGGGAAGAGGGCGGAATACGAAATCCAATTCAACCCGAACACGGGGAAAATGGTATGTCGCAAATGCGGCGCGACCGTCCTCATCAAGGGCGATGACGGCGGATACCGTCCGCAGTAGCTCAACTAAGCTAGCTTAGTTCTTGAAATCATTGATTTCAAGAACGGCCGGCTTTTTTATTTGATATTATACGTAGTATAATTTTTAACATGACCATCTGGGAAGAATTAACCAGCAAAAAGCCGTTTTTTGCCTTGGCACCAATGGAAGACGTAACCGACACGGCGTTTCGCCAGGTGATTTTACGCGCCGCCCGGCCAGATGTATTTTTCACCGAATTTATGAATGTAAATGGCTTTTGCCACCCTGCCGGCCGCACTAATGTAGCCCGGCGCTTAAAATACCAACCATCCGAGCAACCAATCATAGCCCAAGTCTGGGGCAGCGACCCGGAAAAATTCACCGAAACCGCCACAGAGCTCGCAAAAATGGGCTTCGCCGGCATCGATATCAACATGGGTTGCCCCGACAAAGCTGTAGTTCGTGCCGGCGGTGGCTCAGCGCTTATCAAAAACCCGGCTCTAGCCGCCGATATAATCGCCGCTATTAAAGCCAGCTGTAGCCAACCCATATCAGTTAAAACCCGCCTAGGCTACAGCAGCATAGACGAATGGCAAGCTTGGCCGAGCCACCTGCTGCAGCAAGACTTGGCCTGCCTCACCGTCCACCTGCGTACTAAAAAAGAGATGAGCAAAGTACCAGCCCACCACGAGCTTATCCCCGAGATTATAAAACTGCGCGACGAGCTAGCACCTGAGACTAAGCTGGTGATAAACGGCGACATTGCCGACCGCGCAGCCGGCAACGAACTGGCGCACAAGCACCCCGGCATCGACGGCATCATGATCGGCCGTGGCGTGTTCGCCAATCCATTCTGCTTTGAGCAAACCCCACAGCATCACAGCAGAGAAGAATTAATTGACCTACTGGTCTATCATCTGGACAAGTTTGACGAGGAGAAGTGTCGTGCGGCATCGCCAAAATTCGACCCGCTCAAACGTTTTTTCAAGATCTACATCAACAATTTCCCAGGCGCCAGCGACCTACGTGCCAAACTAATGCAAGCCAAAAACACCACAGAAGTGCGTGATATACTAGACACATGGATAAACCAAAAGTAATCGTTTACGGCACCGACTGGTGTAGTTATTGCCACAGCTTGATGGACTGGCTCGACCAACTCGGCGTGGCTTATGAACATATCGACGTGGAGGCTGACGCCGAGGCTAAGGCTGAAATGCTAGCCAAAAACGGCGGCGAATTCTTAGTGCCCGTCACCGTGATCGGCAGTGACACGGTAGCCGGTTTTGACCGGCCAGCTGTTAAAAAAGCTCTGGACAAGCATGGCATCAAGCACGCCTAAACTAACCCGCCGGTTATATAACCAAAACGAGATTTCGATCTGTTATTTCACCACAAAAGTGTACAAAAATCGGCCAAGCCTGGTAATGGTGCACGGCTTTCGCGGCGACCACCGCGGCATGCTTAAGATAGCCGCCGAACTGGGTGACAGCTATAACTTATTCATCCCAGACTTACCGGGTTTTGGTGCCAGCCAACCATTCACCAGCCATCGCCACGACGTGCAAGCTTACGCTAACTTTTTACACGACTTTATCAAAAAGCTAGAACTCAAAAAGCCCAACATTCTAGCGCACTCATTCGGCACCACTATCGCCAGTGCTTTTGCCACCGAACATCCCGAAGCCATCAATAAACTGGTGCTACTTAGCCCAATCGCCGCCAACCCAGTGCCCAAAGCCTTGAACTTTTTGACCCAGCCCGCCATGAGCCTGCTACACGCCCTGCCCGAAAAGCTCGGCCGCGCCCTTACCGCCACCAACCTAGTTACCGACATCATGAGCCTGAGCACCACCAAAACTAAAGACAAGCAGCTACGTCGCTGGATCAAAGTCGAGCACCGTCGCTATTTCAACAGCTTCGCCACGCACCGTTCAA
The DNA here is from genome assembly GCA_031257295.1 of Candidatus Nomurabacteria bacterium. Classification (GTDB taxonomy): domain Bacteria; phylum Patescibacteriota; class Saccharimonadia; order Saccharimonadales; family Saccharimonadaceae; genus JAIROX01. Next base: position 75,548 of record JAIROX010000006.1, read on the forward strand.
TGATGGAAGCCATGCAGGCCAGCAGCTCCCACCACGTGGCTATGTATGCTAAGCAGGTCACCACCCCAACACTTATCATAGCGGGAGATAAAGACGGCGTCGGCAAATTCAAACACCAAAAAAACCTGGCCAAGCTATCCACTAGCGCCCAACTAAAGGTCATCAGCGGAGTAGGGCACCTAACGCACTACGAAACACCAAAAGAAGTCGCTGCAGCGACCAAAGAATTCCTAGATTAGTAGCGCGGCTTATAGTTCTTGATAGCTTTTTTGTAGATCTCTTCAAACCTCTTCAGCGTATAGTCTATGTCGTGCGTTTTGGCGATTTTTAGGCTTTCAGCTGCAAACTTATCACGCAGCTTGCCGTCAATTAAGATCTTTTCTAAGCCCACTGCAACTTGGTCGACATTGTCTTTTTCGCACAGGAATCCATTGCGACCATCTTGGCAAAGCTCTTTAACCGCTCCAGCATCCACCGCCACCACTGGCTGGCCGCTAGCCATAGCCTCAAGCGTAGCGATGCTCTGCAGCTCAACAGGGGACGGCATGCAATAAACCTGGCCAATGCGCAGCAGCTCAAGCTTATCTTTGTCCGACACACGGCCGGTTAGCGTAACATGTTTTGCTACGCCTAACTCTTCGGCCAGCTCCTGCAAGTTCGCTTCATCCGTGCCAGCGCCAACAATCAACAGGTGAGCGCCTGTGCCTCTTTGAATCCGCGCAAAAGCCTCCACTAGCACTGAAATATGCTTTTCAGCATCAACTCGGCCCAAGTAGGTGACAATCGGTTGGTCTGCCGACAAGCCAAACTTTTTGTACACACTAGCCGGCACCTTACCAGGTGAATAGCGCGACAAGTCAATACCATTGCTAACAGCTTCAACTGGCATGGGCAGATACTTTAGATCCTCTTTAGTGAAAAACATGTCAATAGCCACCTGAGTAGGCATAGTTACATAGTCGGCCTTGTCGACCACGCGCGAAAACCAGCGAATCGCTCGGCTGATCGGCCTGCTGAGCGGCGCGAACATCTTCAGGTTATCCACCAAGTTTTCTGGCAACACGTGGTTGGTTTCAACAAACGGGATACCCGTGCGATTAGCGTAGCGTAAAGCTTCTTGACCGATCATGATTGGGTTATGGTTGTGAATCACATCAGGCTCGAAATCGTTCAACGCCTGGCGAATTTCACGCCGCGGCGTTAGACAAATCCTAAAGCCATTCTTGGGGTAAATTGGCACATTTGGCATGTTCACACCCGCCAGTTCCCGTGGCTCGCGGATATCGTCAATTTGATTGTGGTAAAACGGAAACACCACCGACTTAAGCCGCACAATGTTGGTTTTACCGTCTTTTTCAATATAATGCACGCCAGTTTGACTCGGTGCCAGCACCAGCACCTTATGGCCACGCTCGGCTAGGCCCAGCGCAAGTTCATGGCTCGCCGTAGATACGCCATTAACTGTTGGCCAGTAGAGGTCAGATGAAATAGCTATTTTCATGTTATCATTATAACATGACGAGCTCGAGTGAAATGAGAACTGGTTCTCATTTCTGAGGCGAGGAAGTGTTACATTAAAGCGTAGTTTTATTATACTATAATGAGGTTTTTCTTCGACGCCAGATTTATCTAAATACCAATTTTCTTAAAGCTGATTTACACTAAATACGCCACTTGTGTCCACGTCCACACTCTTAGGATCGCCTTTATAGTGAATACTGCCCGCTCCTGAGGCGTCACCTGACAAAGCTTCTGTCACCCAGATTTTCGCGTTTGCCGAACCAGAAAAGTTCACGATGACATTCTTGACCTGATATTTTTGGGCGTCAATGCTACACGAGCCCGAGGCCGCCAGCTTCAGCTCCAACGCGCTGCCCTCGTCAAACGTCACATTTGCAGCACCACTTATGTCAAGAGAAGATATTTCGGGCATGGTAATGTCGACTACTAGCTTTGTCGACATGATAGGTTTGAAATTTGTGTCGATAAAACTAATGCTCAGCACACTGTCGGACACCTCGACTTTGATGTGCTTTTGGAGGTTGCCGTCGGTTGTCACCGAGACGCCATTGCTTTTCCCAAAATGGATATTCGCCGTATAGTCCCCACTCAGCTCAATCGCGCTAAATACCTCAACCTTTCGCTCTTGAGTCACCACCTTGCCGTCACCGCGGATACTGCCGAAGGCGAAGAAATAGGCAGCTCCTAGCGCAAGGCACAGGGCAACAATGCCACCAATAATCCCCGCTTTACTTAATTTTCCTAATTTGCGTTTTTGTACTTTTTCATTCATCGTGACATGACCCCTCTGCTTTACTTTTTGTTATTAACGTACACAGGTATTTTACCCCCCCCCGGTTGGAGAATGCAAGCTACCTTATTATCTGATATACTGGCACCATGCGATTGTTTTTTGACGCCAGATTTATCCGCACCGACCGACATGACGGTATTAGCCGGTACTCTTTTGAGCTGGCGCAGCGGGTGAGCGACCATCATGATGATGTGACTTATATTATCCATGGTGAAAAGCAGCGTAACTTTTTACCCAGTGGCGCTAAAACTATCATTCTTAATAACCCCGAATCAGTGCGCGAAGCTTGGTCGGGACGGGCACTGGCCAAGCATCAGCCAGATGTGGTGTTTTCGCCCATGCAAACTTTGCGAGGCCACAGGTCGTACAAGCTAGTTCTAACCCTGCACGACACCATTTACTATCGCCACAAAACCCCACCGGCCAACCATCCAGCCTGGGTGCGCCTGGGGTGGCGGTTATTTCACGCCACGCCACTACCACAACGAATGGCACTAAATTCTGCCGACCACGTAGTGACAGTTAGCCATAAGAGTAAGCATGAGATTGAAGATATGCGGCTAACCAAGCGGCCGGTTAGTGTAGCCTACAATGCGCCGGGCGACCTGTCACGGTACCTCAACGACCCCGTAGCCACCACTAGCGTGGACAACCTAGTTTACATGGGTTCGTTCGTGCCCTATAAAAACGTTGAGACCTTAGTGCGTGCAATGAGGTACTTGCCCGGCAAAACTTTGCACCTACTTAGCAAAATCACCCCTGAGCAGAGGAAAAACATTGAACAACTTTTTGATACAACCTATGGAAAAGTCATATTTCATGGCGGTGTCAGCGACCAAAAATATGCCGAGCTTTTGGCCAACAACGCCGCGCTAGTTTCGGCCAGTAAAGATGAGGGCTTCGGCCTACCACTAGTGGAAGCTATGAGCCTGGGCGTGCCAGTAGTAGCTAGTGACGAGCCGGCTCACCGCGAAGTAGCAGGTGATGCCGCCTTGTATTTTAAAACCACCAGCGCCCGCGACCTAGCCGATAAAGTCAAGCAGATCGAGGACGATAAACTACGCGCCGAACTGATCAAAAAAGGCAAAAAACAAGCCGCTAAGTTTAACTGGGATGACAGCGCCAAAACCATAGTTAAGATAGCCAAGGAGTTGCATCGTGGCAAAGAATAAACCCAAGCCTAAAAACCGCGCGGTGATTGTAAACCGCCGGGCTCGCTACGATTACAACCTGGGCGAAGAACTAACCGTAGGTATGAGCCTGAATGGCAAGCAGGTGCGCGCCGCCCGTGATGGCCTGGTGCAGCTAAAGGGTAGTTACGTTACAGTGCGAGCAGGTGAGCTGTGGCTGAGTAATTCTAGCTGGACACTTAAGCTGAACCAACGCGGCGGGGAAGAAAAAGCTGTTGATACCGAACCAGTTAAGCTGCTGGCTACCCGCAAGCAGATCATGGGGCTGATGCAAGCTAGGCAAGACGGTAACACCATTGCCGCATTGCGCTTGCATGTGGCCGGGCAGTTTATTAAGCTCGTGGTTGCTACCGGCAAGGGTAAGAAAAAATACGATAAGCGCGAAACCATCAAACGCCGCGAACAAGCGCGCGAAGCGGCTCGGAGTATGCGATCATGAAGCTGTTTTCCTGGAACGTAAACGGCCTGCGTGCCGTCATCCAAAAAGGTGAGTTTGAAAAGTTTGTGAAAAACTACCAGCCCGATGCGCTGTGCCTGCAAGAAACTAAAGCCAAGCAGGGCCAGGCCGAGGTTGATCTGCCAGGCTACGAAGAGATCTGGAACGACGCCGAAAAACCGGGCTACAGCGGCACAGCAATTTTTACTAAGGTAAAGCCGCTCAACGTTTCCAAAACTTTTGCAAGAACGGAGCTTGCAAAGGAGTTAAGTGATGAGTTCGGCGATGCCATCAAAGAGGGCCGGTTACTGACAGCCGAGTTTGAGGACTTTTACCTAGTTAACACCTATTCACCGCATACCAAGCGCGAGCTGGAGCGCTTGCCGCTCAAGCGCAAATGGGACGCCGCGCTGCTGGAACATATGCAAGAGTTACAAAAAACCAAGCCAGTCATAGCGTGTGGCGATTTTAACATCGCGCACCAAGATATTGACCTGGCAAACCCTAAGCAAAACCAAGAAAACGCCGGCTTCACACCCGAAGAACGAGCCGATTTTGACGCACTAGTGCAAGCCGGTTTTATGGATACTTTTCGCACGCTCCACCCCGATGAAACTGGCGCCTACACCTGGTGGACCTGGCGTGCCAATGCTCGCGCGCGAAACATCGGGTGGCGTATCGACTACTTCCTTGCAAGCTCCGTTCTTGCAAAGCGTATCACTAGTGCAACAATTCACCCCGAGCAACTAGGCAGTGACCATTGCCCAATCAGCCTGGAGATAAGATGAGCCAAAAGTTTGCAGTTTTTGACGTAGACGGCACGCTAATTCGTTGGCAACTTTACCATGCCGTGGTCAACCGCCTAGCTCGAAAAGGCGAACTAGGTGATAGCGCATACAAGAAGCTAAAAGCCGCCCGCAACAGGTGGAAAAAGCGCGAGCAAGTAGAATCGTTCAGAGATTACGAGGTGGAGCTAGTGCACCTATGGCTAGATAGCATGGCCCAAGTTTCATACACAGCCTACCTAGAAGCCGTCGAAGAAACTATCAGCGAGTATGTTGACCAAGCCTACAGTTATACTCGCAGCTTGATCAAACAATTAAAAGCTGATGGTTATTTCTTATTAACCATATCTGCATCACCGGAAGAGTTGGTCGCCAAAACTGCTGAGCACTACGGTTTCGACGACTACGTAGCAGCCCAGTTTGAGCGTGACGGTGATAAGTTCACCGGCCAAGTAGTCACGCCATTTTATAACAAAGCCGAACGCCTGCAGGAAATGGTCAAAAAACATGGCCTCAGCTGGAAGGAAAGCGTAGCGGTTGGCGACACCGCTTCCGATATTCAGCTACTCGAGCTGGTCGAAAAGCCCATCGCCTTCAACCCCAACGGCGCTCTGGCTGCCAAAGCCATCAAGCGCAACTGGCCAGTCATAGTCGAACGCAAAAACGTGGTTTATGAGCTAAAACCAGGTGAGTGGAACATCGTTAGCTAAAACTCCTCGCTATATTCATCCACCCGCTCGACTAGACCAATGTTCTTGGTTGCGGCCCGGGCTTCAATCTCAAAACTATGAAAATGCTTCGGGTCTTGGCGCACCTCATCAAGCGTCATCCAGGCATTGCGGCCGCCCTCAAAGTCGGTCATCAGCTTGCCCGAATACTTGTCGGTGTACATAACATAGAACAACTTGTCTTCCACGATTTCGCCTGTAGCAGCATGGCGCACAATCTCGTGATATACACCACGCCATTGCCAGTTTTCGGGCTCGGTTATCAACCCAGTCTCTTCTTCAGTCTCACGCACTGCCGTTTCTGGGATAGTTTCACCCCAACGAATCTTACCACTGTAGAAAGTCCAGAAGCCGAAATATGGGTTTTTGAGCCGCTGTTGAATTAAAAACTTACCGGTGCGCGGGTTTTTGACAATCATAATCGTGGTACTTTTGGGCTGGCGCTCAATCGTATTAGTGTCCGTATCCAGCTTGTTAGCGTATTCTTTACCCTTGATTGACAGTGAGTAGACCGAGCCGTTTTTCTCAAGATATTCCAGCTCCACCAGCCTCTTTATATGAAACTTGGCGTGGTCGCTCTCCAGCCCAGTGGACCTTTGCAGAACGGCAAAGTTAGCCTCCGGCAGGAATAATAATTCCCTTAGAATGGTTGTCTGTGCTTCATGAATTTTCGCTTCGTGACTCATAGTCTACTCCTTATTTTACTCCTAGAGTAACGCAGGGCCAAGCCAAATACTAGGGAAGTCGAGTTCCGCAAACAGCTACAGAATAAAGTGGTATAATAGACATATGAGCGAGCATGAAGGTACACCATCAACATTAGCTTTTTTGATTCACGATGACGAAGTGTTGCTTGGTATAAAACAGAAAAAAGTCGGTGCTGGGCTATATAACGGCTACGGTGGGAAGGTGGAAGAGCAGGACGGTGGTGATATTGAAAAAACCATGGTGCGTGAAACCGAAGAAGAAATTGCGGTCACGCCAACCGAGTACCAAAAAATTGCCGAAGTACAGTTTCACAACCCGCTAGACGACGCCAGGCTCGGTAAAATGTACGTGCATGTCTACCTGGTGACCGAGTGGCAAGGCGAGCCAACCGATAGTGATGAGATGAGGGGCTTGGAATGGTTTAAGCGCAATGAGGTGCCATACGGCAGCATGCTCAAATCCGACGCTTGGTGGCTCGAGAAAGTTCTGGGCGGCGGCACCTGGAAGGCCTCTGTAAAATACGACAAAGACTGGAATTTCATAGAGAGCGAAAGCACTATCGAGCAGGTGGAAAAACTCTAGAACGTCAAACCGCCCAGAGCATCTGCCCCGGGCGGTTGTTTGCGTGATAAATCTAAAATGTGTTGACGATGCCACCATGATAACTTGCCTTGTAGAGGCAGTTGTCATTGAGGTCTGCCACTTTTTCTTGGCCAGAAAACTCATTGATGTCGCCATGCCAGATGTTGGCGTAGCATAGGCCGTGTTCAGATACAAAACCATTCAGCCCGCGCCACGGGTGCTCCGGCCTGACACACATTAGGGCCGACTGCAGGCAGTCATAGACCTTTTCCTTATACGCACGCATGCCCATTACCTTGCCCCAATAAGTCATTGTGAAGCAAGCGATACCTTTGTAGCGTATGACAGTCAAGCCGCTAAAGGGCTCACCTCCGAAATACTTGTCGGAGTACCGCCAATCGCCACGTTCGTAGACAATTTTAGTGCCGCCATCGTCGCTTTCGGTGTCGTTCACGTTGCCCTCGCTGCCATATCCATGCAGCGCAGCTTCATATAGAAAAGCCTGCAGCTCGACACCATGTTCCTTAGCAAAATCCAATCCAATACGTCGTTTCATTCGTCACATCCTTTCAAAACTACCACTTTAAATTGCTAGTAGCCTTTTTACTCAAGAGAACAAAAAGGCTCCGTATACGGAGCAAAACTATCCCGAATACGAAGAACCTACCTTATCTTTTCATTATATCACACCAAGTGTAAAAAGTCAATAGCGTATACTGTTGGTATGGATTACTGGCAAAAACAAGATGATAAGCCGCTATTTGCCGACATTGTCTGGAACAAACCCGAGCAAAAGACGCACGCTGGCAAGCTGGCCATAGTGGGCGGCAACAAGCTGAGTTTTGCGGCCGTGGCACGCAGCTTTGCCTTTGCCGAAGGCTTTGGCGCCGGGCAGGTGAAAGCCTTGGTGCCTGATGCTTTAAAGCCAGTTTTACCACACGGTGCTGGCATAGTGTTTGCACCCAGCAATCATTCGGGCGGGCTGGGGCGCGAAGCTCAGCATACCCTGGACGCCGTCAACGACTGGGCCAACGTAACTGTGCTAATCGGCGACCTAGGTAAAAACAGCGAAACCGAGATTTTGATAGAGAATTTTGTAGCCCGCCAGCCTGGCCGGTTAGTTATCACGCGCGACAGCGTGGACTTGCTGGCACACAACACCAACGCCCTGTTGGAGCGCGACAACACAGTGCTAATCGCCACCTTTGCACAACTGCAAAAGCTTTTTAAAAACGCTTATTACAACAAGATTATTACTTTTAGCATGACGCTTAGCACCTTAGTGGAGACCTTGCACAAGTTCACTATTACTTATCCCGTCACAGTGGCCACGGTGCATCAAGACACCGCCGTAGTGGCACACAGCGGGCAAGTTACCACTACGCCGCTTAGCAAAACTGGTTACAGCCCACTAACCATCTGGAGCGGCGAGGCCGCCATCAAAGCCGCGCTGTATTTTTTGTGGAATCCGAGCAAGTCACTCGAGGCCGTCACTACCAGCCTGCTATAGCAGATAAGCTTAAGAATAACCTTGTTATTTATAACGCAGAACGTTAGAATAAGCTTAAGTAATACCAAAGAGGATCTTATTAATGAAAACAACCAAAAAAGAAAACGTGCAAAAAGTTATTAAACTTTTTGCTGTTATAACAGCAGCTGCAGCGGTAGTATTTGGTATTTCTAGTGTCATTCGAGCTGATTCACCAACCGGTGCGCCAGTTTACCAGCTAGATACTTCTGTAATTAGTGGTGACGGCACAATAGGTAACCAAATAACCGCCACAACAGGTACGCCATCGGGCGCCGATATGATTAACCCGGTTCTAGTGTCGCGCCAAAATGGTAATGGCAACACAGCAGTGTATGTTTACAACAACGCCGGGCCAGACGCTACCACTCGGGTTATCACAGTGTTTGACGAAGACGGCAATTTTGTGAAAAATATCAGTGTGACAATCCCGAGCGGTTTTGTGCCGAAGGGTATGACGGTAGGCGCAGACGGTAAAACTTGGCTAACACCAGCAAACGCGTCTAATATCAGTGGCTATTTGGCGATATTTTATGACACCGTTAACGATCTTGGTCCAATCTTGCAGCCGATTTATGTCGGGCAGGTTTCTGGCTTTTCGTCGACCGGCAACTTGGGCGTGCCAACAATCGACCAGAAAACTGGCAACATCGTGGTAGCAGGGCAGTTCCAAAATACCGCTGGCTACGGCGCAGCGGTGATCAACACTACAACCGGCACAGTTACACTACGCATTCCAATCTGGGGCGGTGACGCGGTTTTGAATTCTGCCACAGTTTATAACGTGGTGGTAGCACCAAACGGTGATTATTTTGCGGTTGGGCGATTCCAATTCACCAGCGGTGCGTCGTCGGATGTTATCAAATTCGACCCAAATTCTAAGGCTGTCACACCAATCGTCGCCAATAATGTTTCGGGTAACGGCTGGTATGTCAGCAACTGGAATATTAACGGTATCAACATCGACAACTCTGGCAATGTCTATCTTTCTGGCCAGTCGGGTGTCACACCAGATGGCGGTTCTACATCACAATTCACAATAATAAAAATGGACGGCAACGGCAACTTTATCACTACTGTTGCACCATATAACGCCACAGTTAGCGCACCACTCGGCGACGTTGGTAATATTCAGGATCCAGGCCGTGTACATATCAACACCGACAATCAAGCAGTTTACGTGCTCGACACCGACACTGCCGGCAACAAATGGCTCAAGAAGTACATCATTCAGCTAACCTTGCCGACCCCGCCGACTAACGTGACGGTTAATCCAGATACTGGTATGATCAAAGTTGACCCACCGCTAAACACTGGCGGTACAAACGTTGATCTTGGCATGATCACAGTCGATGTTAATGACTCCAGCAACCCACCATCCACCATTACGGTTCAGCCAGCGCCGCCGCATACACCAACAACCGTGCTACCTGGTAACCTAATTCCTTGCCACAGTTACACCATCTCTGTTACCGCTACTAACGTTATGGGTAGCTCTACTCCAATAACAGCCAACTATGTCCACAAGTGCCTAGGCGCACCGAACACTGGGCGCAACTAAAAAACTCTTACTAATACCACCCAGATAATAGCAATAGCTACGTAAGTTAGCGCGAGGTTCTTGTAACTAAAAATCACAGCAATATATTCGCGGATAAACGCCGCTGGTAGGTAATACAGCTTGGTGTGACTACCCACGCCTTGAGCGTTTAGCCCCACACTACGAGCCAAGATAACCGTACGCAACACGTGGTAGTTGCTAGTAACTACTATTGCACTATAATGCTTGGTGTGTTTTTCAATAATTCGTTTCGAAAACTCCAAGTTTTCGGCTGTAGTGGTAGATTTACCCTCCATGATGATCTTATTTTTTGGAACGCCATTTTCTACAAGATAGTTTTTCATGGCCAAAGCTTCAGGCACCAGCTCATCGGCGCCCTGCCCACCCGATGTGATAATCACCGCTTCGCCACCACCAGCATTGAATAACTTTATGGCGCGGTTGCAGCGCCCAGCTAGTAATGGTGTGACTTTGTCGCCCCTTAGGCCCGCACCGTGCACGATTATATAATTCGGGTGTTTGGTTTTGGGCAAAGCAGCGTAAACAAACGCATAAAGCAGCACCGCCGCTAGCATAGCCGGCACGTACATCAAGACAACCGAAATGATCTGATGGGCTAACAGTAAAGTTATAGCCAAGTTGACATTGACCATCATCAACAAAAACGCCGCCATATAGATAAACGGCCAGGCGACAGCCGCTACGCCGAAGGCTAATGGCAGCAGGTGCGCCATAGATACACCTTCTTTGTAGCACACATGCACCCCGTTGATAATAAGCGCGATGCCACCAAAAAAGCTAATTAACATGAATAATGCCTCGAGAGCAAACAGCATTTCGCTACCTTGGCCAAAGGCAAACTGGCCATCAGCTGTGGTGAGGTCGGGCGCAAGCAAGTACAGCCCGCCGGTTGTTATAAAGTACAGCGCCAAAATGAGCAAAACACCGTTCGATATACGCCGCGGCTCTTTAGTCGTGCCATGGATAAACCCAACCGCCGAAAGCAGGCCGAGCACTAAAAACAGTGCGTTAGTTAGAGTGTCGCTAGGGAACATAGGTTGATTATACTATATAGGTAAGGCTATCGCATCACGCTGTATAATAGGGCTGTTGCAACCTGCGTATGGGCTTCGTCTAGTGGTTAGGACGTTCGTTTGATGGACAAAATACGTGAGTTCAAATCTCGTAGCCCAGACATAGGCTACAAACTGCGACGGTGGTATAATTAACTTATGGATAAAATGGACGGTAAATCTGACGACATCACAAAAATTAACCTTACCGAGCTGGCGCGGATTTTTCCAGAGGCGGTGAGTGAGGGGAAGATTAATTGGGACGAGTTGAAGGCGACGCTGGGCGAGGAGGTTGCGAATCCAGACGACCGGTATGGGTTGAATTGGAAAGGTAAGTCAGATGTGTTTGCGGCGATCCAACAACGGATAAGTAAGACGTTGAAGCCTGATGTTGAAAACTCAAAGGATTTTGACACGACGGGCAATATGTTTATCGAAGGCGACAATCTCGAAGCCCTGAAAATCCTCCACAAATCCTATTACGGCAAAGTCAAAATGATTTACATCGACCCGCCCTATAACACCGGCAACGATTTTGTTTACAACGACAAGTTTGCCGAAAACCGTCGCGATTATCTGGCGGAAACGGGCGAGATTGACGACGAAGGTTTCGCTACGCGCACCGACGGCCTGCGCAAAAACTCCCGCGACAACGGCCATTTTCACAGCAACTGGCTGAATATGATGTATCCGCGGCTCTATCTGGCGCGCAATCTCCTCCGCGCCGACGGCGTGATTTTCGTCAGCATCGACGACAACGAAGTCGCGAACCTGCGGCTGATTATGGACGAGATCTTCGGGGCGGAGAATTTTGTGGCGCAATTTATTTGGCATTCAAGCACCGGCGGTGGCATTCGAGCAAAGTTCGCAAACGTATCACACCAGTATATTCTTTGTTATGCAAGAGCAGCAGATGAACTAGATCAGTTTTTCGCGCCCCTATCCGCACAGGCAATCTCAGCTTATAACAAGAAAGACGAAAAAGGCACATATCGCGAAAAGGATTTTGCGTGGAAGAATTCATCGTGGGGTGCAAACCAAAAATATCTAATCGAAACGCCCGATGGTGAACGAGTAAAACCGAGAGACGGCTATCTATATAGGTTTATCAGGGAAACGTTCGAGGAAGCATTGGCAGATGATATGGTTGTATTCAAGAAGACTGATACCGGCCCTCTAGTTACTGAGAGTGGAGAACAAGCACATTGGAATATCTATATAAAGAAATATCTGGGCGATGGCACTGGTGCTCCCACGACAGTTATTCCTCGTGACCTAGTTGGTATAAATAACGAGGGGACAACTGACCTGGGTAATATGCTAGGTGGAAATTATTTTCAGAGTCCAAAGAACGTACGACTTATAAAATATCTTATATCTATTGGTGATGTTAAGAGCGACGATATCGTGTTAGACTTCTTCGCCGGCTCTGGCACAACCGCCCAAGCCGTAATGGAATTGAACGCCGAAGACGGTGGCAATCGCAAATGGATTCTGGTTCAACTACCCGAAGAAACCGACGAAAAAAGCGAGGCACGCAAGGCCGGCTACGCCACCATCGCCGACATCTCAACCGAACGCATCCGTCGCGCCGGCGCGAAAATCGGCAAGGGCGACACCGGCTTCAAACTTTATAAAGTTTCCGACAGTAATTTCAAAAAGTGGAACGAAAATGTTGCGGACGCAGATGAGTTGCGCCAGCAAACGTTCGATCGCCTTAATCCGTTGGTTGACGGCGCAAATGACGGCGATTTGTTGGTCGAACTGTTGTTGAAAAACGGCATTTCGCCGCTAGACATAGTGGAAAACCATGGCGAGTGGCACCTCGTCCCGTCCGCGAATCTCGCAATCTGCCTCTCGCACCGCATCACAACGGAACTCTTTGGCGAAATTTTAGCTGCCAACCCTACAAAAGTGATCATATTAGACCTTGGCTTCAACAACGACAGTCAACTTAAGGCCAATGTCTCGCTCCAGGCCGGCGAAAAAGACGTGGAAGTGGAGGTAGCGTAGAAATGGCACAATCGCGGCCCCAGTTTCAATACCTATTTGATTCGTCTGGTAACTGGATAGCTTTTCGTATAGGTAGCTTTGTCTACGACAGTAACGCAAACTGGATTGGGTGGACGCCGTGGCTAGACGACCTAGACTATATTTCGGATACGAACGGTAATTATCTTGGTCACATATATCCCGGGAATCGTCTTTACCGTAAAGCGTATACATCATATAGGGGTTACCCAGGATACCCAGGATACCCAGGTTACCCAGGATACCCAGGATACCCAGGATTTGCGGGATTCTCCATGAGACCACCAAATGCTTATGACGTTGATCTTCGGGGAGATGAATCATGATCGTCAAGATTGCAGTAGAGGAAGTTGACACTATCGAGAATCAATCGACAGCTAACTCAGCGCTCATATTGGAAAACACCGTTAAATCGGTAAACGATTTTTACGCGTTGTTTCAAGTTAAGAGTACAGCTGAGGGGAGGAAACAAGATCTGCTTAGAGCCATGTTAGTGTTTGCTTGTTCGGGCCTCGATGCGGTTATTAAACAGTTAATAAAAGATTCATTGGCTGGCGTGATAGATGCGGATCAGGGGGCGCGACAGGAAATGGTAAAATATGTGAGCAGGTCGGTCTTGCAAAAAGGAATCGGCAATGAACCAGAGCAAAACATACGGCAGATAAATACCGATAGACTGGCTGATTTGTTAATCTCGGACAACCCAAAAAGAGATATCGTCAGTATGCATGTAAGAAATTTATGCAGTGATAGTCTTCAGTCCAAAGATCAGATACTAAAAATAGCGTCATCGTTCGCTATTACAAGTGATGCGATTATGGGTGACCCAGACACCATAAGAACTGCTTTTATGGTACGCAACCAAATAATACACGAAATGGACGTCGACTTGTCTGATGACAGAAATAGGCGCGAGAGGACAGAGGACGTTATTAAAAAGTATTGCGAAGAAATACTGCTTGTGGGCAAAAAATTCATTGCGGTTGTGAGCGGAAAATTAGACAGAGCAGAGAAAGAAGCGGGCGATGAACGGTGACGTAACTGCAATTGACTTGGCGACGGTGATTAGCGCAGTGGCAACTGCGGTTGCGGCGGTAATGGCAGTTATTGCCGCGATACAATCACATAAGGCGGCAAAGGAGTCGCGTGAGACCAATGAGCAGCTTATTCGTCCACATATTTCGGTTTACATCCAACAGAGTCAAACCGCGCCAATGAGTTTTGTGGATATTGTGGTAAAAAATGACGGCGGAGGCGTCGCAAGAAGCATCAAGTTCGACGTGCTTGACGATGGGCTAGAATTAACTTTTCAATATAATGGCAAAACAAAGATATCCGATTTAAATTTCATAAGAGATGGCATAGAACTACTGTCGCAAGGAGAAAAAAGGACATACCTGCTGATGCAGATAAGCAACTCTGAACATTATAACGAGTTGTTTAAGAAAAATGTAGTTATAAATGTGAGTTATACAAATGGTCGAGGTAAAAAGCAATATCACGATAGTTTTAGATTGGACTTCAATAGTTTGCCTGAAATTGAGCTTGCTGACGAAAATACAAAAGCTCCAAAGAATATAGTTAAAGAATTAAAGAATATTAATAAGCATTTCGATCATATGCAAAGAGTTTTGCGGTATTCTACAGCCGGCATTGCCTACCAAGAGGCGATAGATGAGTCTATGGAGCAATTTAAAGAAAATAAAAAGCAAGAAGCAGCTAAATGAAACTTCAATTTGAAACCAACTTAGATTATCAACTCGAAGCGATTCGGGCGGCTGTTGATATTTTTGAGGGACAGTCGTATATGGACGGTGCGCAAGTGGAATTGAATACAGGTGAGCGGCAGGTGACGATTGAGCAGGCGAGCGCGGTTAAGAATGTTTTGAACGTTGATAATGGGCAGATTGCGGAAAATGTGAGAAAAATCCAAGAACGGAATAGCATACTGGATTCGCCGATCAAGTCGGCGAATGACGCGAGGGCTGCTAGCTGGGGCAAGTTCGGCAGACCCTGGAGCAGTGTCGGGCAAGCCAATATAAAACGATCAAACAAGCCGCTTGATGGAATGAATTTCACCATCGAAATGGAAACTGGCACCGGCAAAACATATGTTTACCTGCGTACGATTCGCGAACTACGCAAAAAATACGGCTGGCGCAAATTCATCATTGTGGTGCCGAGCGTGGCGATTAAAGAGGGCGTGCTAAAAAATCTGGAAGTGACGAAAGAACATTTTGCGAGCCTATACGACCGGCAAGAGATGGATTATTATGTCTGGGACGCGAAAAAGCGCGGGCAGGCGCGGCAGTTCGCGACTAGCGACGCGCTGCAGATTATGGTGATTACGATTGATTCTTTTGCCAAGGCAGAGAACATTATGAACAAAGCGAGTGATTATGGCACGCCGCTACACTTCATCCAGGCGACCAACCCGATTGTGATAATCGACGAGCCGCAAAATATGGAAACGGACAAGCGGCGGGCGGCGATTGAGTCGCTAAATCCGCTTTGCACCTTGCGCTATTCAGCGACGCACAAAAATCTGTACAACTTGATGTATAGCCTAAATCCAGTGGACGCATACGACAAGGGCCTGGTGAAGAAAATCGAGGTCGATAGCGTGGTAGCGGAGGAGGCATATAACAACGCCTATGTGAACTTTATAAAGTTTGGCTGGAAAAATAAGTCAACGCCGGTGGCGGAGGTGGAAATTGACGCGGATGACAAAGTGGGGTTGCAACGACGCGTACTGAAACTGGAATCGGGGAACGATTTGTTCGAATTGTCGGGGCGACGCGCGGTGTATGACGGATATGTGCTTGACCGCGTGAATGTTAGCGACGGCTATATTGAATTTAGTAATGGCAAAACTTTTTACATTGGTCAGCGCGACGAAAGTTTGCGTGATGATATTTTGCGCTACCAAATCGAGCGGACGGTCGAGAATCATTTTGAGAAAGAATTGAAGTTAGCTGGGCAGGGAATAAAAGTTTTGAGTTTGTTTTTCATTGACCGTGTGGCTAATTATCGGGAATATACTGATGGTGGATTTAAGAAAGGCAAGTTTGCGGTGTGGTTTGAGGAAGCGTTTGCGAAGATGCGCGCCAAGCCGCGATTTGCGGAAGTTCTGAAAGATTTTAGCGCAGAAGAAGTCCACAATGGCTACTTTGCGGCCGACAAAAAAGGCGTTTGGAAAGATTCGCGCGACGGCGAGGACGGTGGTAAGACCAAAGACGATGACGGCGCGTACGAACTAATCATGAAGGATAAAGAACGACTATTGGATGTGAAAGAGCCACTGCGGTTTATATTTTCCCATTCGGCATTGCGCGAGGGCTGGGATAATCCAAACGTGTTTAATATTTGCACGCTGAACGAGACGAGCAGCGAGATGAAAAAACGGCAGGAGATTGGGCGCGGTTTACGCTTACCCGTCAACGCCGATGGCGAGCGGGTGCGTGACGAAAATGTGAATATCTTAACGGTCGTGGCGAACGAAAGTTACGAAGATTTTAGCCGCAAATTACAGACTGAAATCGAGACGGAAACCGGTGTGGAATTTGGTGGGCGGATTAAGAAAAAGGCGGATAGAAAACGCGTGCGCTTGACTAAAAAGTTGGAGCTGGACGAGAGTTTTCGCGAGCTATGGGACAGGATTAAATACAAAACGCGCTATCACGTGGAGTTTGCGGACGCGGATTTGGTGAGCGAAACAGTGAAAATGCTAAGCGAAGTGATAATCACAAAGCCGCGAATTACCAGCACTACAACCCGGATTACTGAAATGAGTGGTGGCATGACAAGTGAAGTGCGGAATCAAGATCGTTATAAAGATGGCCAAGAAATACCTGCCATCATACCGGATCTTCTGAGCAAAATTGCCGAACGAACAAAGGCAACGCGCAAAGTTATCTTTGAGATTTTGGACAGATCAGAACTGTTCGATAAGATCCTACAAAATCCACAACAAGTGATCGACGAAGTGAGCGAGAAAATAGGGCAAGCGATGCAGCGGCTGATGATAGACAATATCAAGTATGAGAAAACTGGCGAAGCGTGGGACATGCGGCTGTTTGAGAATAAAGAGTTAGACGCGTATATTTATGATGCGGCGGCGAAATCTGGTGCAGTCGAAGTGGGCGAAGGCGCAAAAACAGTCTATGATTTCGTGGATGTGGACTCTGAAGTGGAGCACGATTACTTACGGGCACTGGAAGCGAACGAGCGTATAAAGTTCTATGTAAAGTCGCCTGGTTGGTTCAAAATTGACACACCGCTGGGCAAATATAATCCAGATTGGGCGGTAGTGTTTGACGGTGACGAAAGAGTATATTTTGTAGCAGAAACAAAAGGCACTGAGAATATTGAAGAGCTGCGACCTGACGAGCAGGGCAAAATCAGAGCCGGCCGCAAGCATTTTTCCGAACTTGACGTGCCATATATCGCGCCCACGATTTCGCTAAATGGTACATTGAAAAAAATAAACGAGAGGAGCCTATCATGACCACCAAACAAAAACTACAACAAATCATGGAGATATCTGGCTGGAGTAAGGAGCGCCTAAGCGACCTGCTCGACGTGAGCTATCCAGCCTTCATAAAATGGCTTAGCGGTGAAAGCGAACCAGCCGAAGATCACGCCAAGCTGATAGACAAGCTCTACATATTAGTCACCGAGAGCTTCGAGGAAGCCAAGCGCGAGTACTTCGAAAGTCTAGAAAAGCGCTTGCTACGCCGCCAAGTCCGCCAGCTCGACAAAAACAACCCCAAGAAAAAGTACCTATGATATCCTATCTCCGCTCAACCCTGCAAAAACCAAACATCACCGAACAGGACAAGCTACAGCCGGGCACGTGGGTTAGGGTAGAGAAGCCAACCGACAAAGACATAGGCACAGTTATCGACCTCGGCTTAGACACCGACATTGTTAATGACACACTTGACCCCTACGAAGTGCCACGCATTGACCACGACGGCGACTGGGCCTGCCTAATAGCCCGTCTGCCCGACACTGAAGACGAGTTCGGCTTCACCACGCCCATCCTGTTCGCCATCGGCAAGTCATGCATCGTGACAGTAAGCCAAGACCCGCTCGGCAAGCTCTGGAAGCCATTCATTGAGCAAACCACCGTGCCAACTACTCAGAAAACCAAGCTTTTTATGGCCATGATTGGCGCTATCAACACTCAATACGAGCGACATGTGGCAACTATCAACCGGCGAGTTCGCGCCATCACGCGTGACGTGCAGAACATGCACGCCAAAGATATCGCGGTTTTTACCGAAAACGAACGCCGGCTCAATGACTACCTCGACGCTCTAGTGCCGCTCAATATGGCACTCGAAAAACTGCTGGGTAGCAAGCTAGTTAAATTATTCGAAGACGACAAAGATATGGTTGAAGACCTATCGATCGACTTTGAACAGCTGATCGTACGCTGCAAAAGTCAACTGCGCACCATCACCAACCTGCGCGACTCCTACCGCGCCGTCATGGACACTCGACTTAACGAAACTTTGCGTATTCTCACCGTTATAACGGTAGTCTTGACCATCCCAACTATGGTGGCCGGCGTGTACGGCATGAATGTTGACCTGCCGGGCGACATCAACGCGCCAGGCACTTTTTGGGTAATCTTAGGGCTTAGTGCGCTAGCTTCAGTTGTGCTGGGCATTTACTTTCTACGCAAGCGCTAAGCCGCGCGCGGCTATATAACCAAAACATCAAGGTAACAGAGGTAAAAGGCTTCAAAAAGTGTACAAAATACACCCCAGCGTATTAAAAAACTAAGTGGTACCGATGGCCGGACTTGAACCGGCACGAGCTATTGCTCACCAG
This sequence comes from Candidatus Nomurabacteria bacterium, assembly GCA_031257295.1. Classification (GTDB taxonomy): domain Bacteria; phylum Patescibacteriota; class Saccharimonadia; order Saccharimonadales; family Saccharimonadaceae; genus JAIROX01. The sequence continues at coordinate 94,325 of JAIROX010000006.1, forward strand.
ATTTTGAGTCTAGCGTGTCTACCAATTCCACCACATCGGCACTACTTAACTTTTTAAACTAGGCTTGGTAAAAACCTCCTGAATATTGTATCATGTACATAGGTATGAAACCAGATGATTTCACGTCTTCGGGTGGGACAGCCATGACAGATGAACAACGGCGCGCAGCAGCGGCAATTGCAAGGCAAAAAGTCTTAGCAGCTTTTCAGCAACGCCCCGAAAATTATGTAGATCTTGAAACGCCAGAGGCCAAACAAGAAGTAACTGAAGATCTTAAGGTAGAAAAAGCCCATGGCCACCATCACGAACCGCCCAAACAAGTGTTGCACCAAACTTTAGCCGATGACCAGGCCAAGCCAAAGGTTAGCGAGCACCAGTGGCGGCAGTATCATAGCGCCTGGCAAAAATATTACCAACAGTATTATGAAGATTATTACACCGGCGCCGTGCGCAAAGCTGCGGCGCACCATGCTAAGCAGGCACCTTCGCAAAAGGTAGTGGCCCCGAAAGTCGAAGAAGAGGAGAAGCAAAAAGAGCAAACCTTCAACACCCTGCGCGATCGTATCCGAGCGCGCGCCTCAGACCACGCCCAGAAAATCCGCAAAAGCCGCCATTTTGTACCCATTATTGCCGGCCTAGCCGTAATTTTGGTGTTCATTTTCTTGCAATACAATCGCTGGTTTGTAGCCACGGTTAGCGCCTATATCATGCCAACAAAGGTGGATTCTAACATAACCGAAATTGACCCAACTTTTAGCGCCAGCGTCAGTGCTGAGCCAAAACTGATCATACCGAAGATCAACGTCGAGGTGCCCATTGTGTTTGGTATCGGCAATGACTATGCCGCGCAGCAAGCAGGTATGAGCCGCGGCGTGACACATTTTGCTATCCCAGGTGCCAGCAGCGTGCCGGGGCAGGTGGGGAACACTGCGCTAAGCGGCCACTCTAGCAACGACGTGTTTGATGGTGGCAACTTTAAGTTCATTTTCGCTCAGCTCGACCGGCTCGATAACGGCGACACAATTTATGTAAACTACAATGGCACACGCTACACTTATGCTGTTACAAAAAAAGAAGTAGTTGAGCCAACCGACATCGGCAAACTGGTTTACGAGACCAATAAACCCATGCTAACGCTAATTACCTGCACACCGCTTGGCACTGCTCGCTATCGCTTACTGGTGACAGCCGAACAGATCAGCCCCAGCCCAGAGCAGGCTAAACCAGCCAACAAAAAGGAAGACAAAAAAGCCGCCGAGATGCCCAGCAACTCACCAACCTTCATCCAGAGAGTTTTCAACCTGTTCACAGGCAAAGGCTGGAGTTAGTCGGCTATCATCTTGAATCGGCGCAGGTCGCGGCCTGAGGCCGTTTTAGATACGCTATACAGCCACTTACTGTTATCGCTCAACAACACCTTAAAACCCGGCTCAACCTTTTGCACCTGGCGCTTATTGTCACCATCAAAATCATAGATCACCAGCTGGCCGCCTTTATCTGTCCAGAGCATATAGTCGTCCAACCAGTTAAGCGGCTCTGAAGAATCATACTTGCCATCAAGTGTAAAATATTGGCCAACCAAGTTCTCCAGATCATAACTATACACTTTACCCTTATTAATAGCGTGCACAAAGCGCTTATTCGCGCTCAGCTCCAGCCGTTCAATCGGCCAATCCAGCTTGACATCAACAAGGTATCGCAAAGAATCTGTCACGCGGCCAAAGGTAGGAAAGTCACCCTTGAGTACCTGCAGTTTGTTATTCTCGCTAATTGCTACGTACTCATCGCCATAGTACTTACCACCCACCACGTTCAGCAAGTCGCCGTCCTTAGCTTCTAGCGCATAAATTTCCGACAGGCCCTGATCACCATTTTTATAGAACCCAAAGCTACGCGTTTTATTTTTCTGGTCGTCAGTAATTAATAGTACGTCCTTTTCAGACGCCATATAAACCTTTAAGACTTTGTCGGCCAGCACTGCTGATATAGTTTTGTTACCAACATCGGCGCGGCGTAGGTTACCGCCTTCTAATAACACCAACTTTTTGCCATCATTAGCAGCAAACTTGACATCAGTGATACCCAGCCGATATTCGTTTGTAAGGTTTAGGCTGCTACTGATATCTTTCAAGTTCAGCCAGACCCACTCGCTATTTCCGCCAAAATCATGCTTTACCAACACTCGGTTTTCGTCGTTGTTCCAGGATATAACGTCGAAGCTATGTTGCACGCCTTCAACGTCAAGCTCAGCAAAAAACTTACTTATCTGCAAACTTTGGCTTTCAACATCGTCGCCTCGCATATCCAGGTAGTGCAAGGTTAAACTGGGCGGTGAATCTAACATCAGCGCATAGCGCGATTGCGGTGATACACTCATCTTGTAAAGACCCTCGTAATACTTCACAAATTTATCAGCTCGCTTATTCGGTAGTAGGCGAGTATAGTTTAGCCACAGCACTCGGCCAGATGAGATGTTGGCCTTTTTTTGCCAGCTGTCATAACCATCTCGGCGCACTTCAAATTGATGCTCGCCCGGCGACAACACAGCCTTAGTTGTGGTTTTAGCAAATTGCGCCTCGCCATCAATCAACACCGTGGCACCAGACGGGTGAGACTCGAATTGCACCAACCCAGTCTGCTCGATTCTACCGTCGCGGCCCAAAGAATAACCCATAGTCACCAAAATAAGCACTCCAACTATCAGAATAACCGCCAGAATCATGGTAATATCTGACAGTATAACTTTATTAATCTTAAATCGTCTGTAGTCGAGTCTGTGCATTAAAGGCTATTGTACAATATTTTTCATCCAAAAACTATTGTGTTTACCGCTAAATCCTAGTATCATATTAGACATAAGCACTAGCGAGGTTGGAATAGATGAGTGATAGAGACCAGGTTGAACAAGAAAATAGTCCAGCGGCCGTTCGTGCACGTGCTGTAGATTCTGGCACGGTACACAAACAACCCCAAAAGTCTACCACGCTAAACCGCAAATATGCCGGCAAAAGCAAGGCTCAGCAGCAAGCTACTAAAACCGCCGCCCAGAAAGCGGCTTATGCACAGTTTAAGCGTCGCCACGAATTGGCCGAGACCCGCAACCAGACGCATCGTGCCCAAGTATCCGGCTCCAAACACGGGGTTAACCTTAGGCCATTGTCGAGTGGCGAAGTTATTCAGGTTAACAGCCAGGCGACTAAGCTTCTGGCCGAAACTACCGAGCCACACCCGGTAGTAGCTAAAGCCAACCAAAAGCTTCACCCCCAAGTAACCACCAAGCGCCACATGACCGCCATCGAGATGAAAAAGCGTGACATTCGCGAGGCTTTTGAGAAGATCGCTGCCGATGACCAAGTTGACTCTAAACAAGCTAAAAGGTTCAAAACTTACTTCAAGAACAAAAAACTAGCTGGAGTGGTGTCTATGATGGCAGCCATTCTACTACTGGCCGGCTACCTAGTTTACCTTAATATGCCGGCAATATCAGTCCGTATCGCGGCTGTTCAAAGTGGCGTTGACGTGACTTACCCCAGCTACAAACCGGTTGGTTATGACATACGCGGCCTAGCGAGCGTGAAGAACAACAGCGTAGCAATGGAGTTCAGCAACGATAACGAGTCATTTACAATTACTCAGCAAAAAAGCTCCTGGGATTCTAGCGCTGTTTTTAATAATTATGTGCAACAAGAATGGGGCGATAACTACTCAGTTAACAAAGAGCGCGGCCTCACTATCTATACCAGTGGTGGGCGAGCTGCCTGGGTAAATGGCGGCGTATTCTACACCATCAACGGCCCCAGCGGTCTGAGCGACCAAGTTGAAAAGATTGCCGTTAGCCTATAAAAGTGTACAAAATTCCTAGAGTTTGCATCTGTTATTTTGCGTTTTGGTTATATAACCTATAAAATGATTTCATGAATAAAGTCCGAACTCGTTTTGCACCTAGCCCGACCGGCTACGTACACGTTGGTAATGTGCGCACTGCGCTACACTCGTACCTAGTGGCTCGCCACGGCAAAGGTGATTTTGTGCTACGCATAGAAGACACCGACCAGAAACGCTTTGTGGATGGTGCCGAGCGGGTAGTGTTAGAGACTTTGCAATGGCTTGGCTTGGACTGGGACGAAGGTCCCGAGCTAGACGGCAGCGAAAAGGGGGCCTACGGCCCTTACCATCAGACCGCCCGTAAAGAAAACTATCTCAAATGGGCACAGGTTTTAATTGGCAAAGGCCTAGCTTACGCCGACCCTTACACACCAGAACAGGTTGAGCAGTTTCGAGCTGAGGCTAAAGCAGCCAAAAAGGCGTTTTTATACCGCGACTACCGGCCAGAGAATCCGCCCGAGTGGGACGGTTCGCGGCCGCTACGTTTTAAAGTGCCCGAGCTAAAGCGCTATGAGTGGGACGACGCCGTAATGGGGCACCTCAGCGCCGGCCCTGAGGCTCTAGATGATTTTATTCTTATCAAGTCCGATGGCCTGCCAACCTATAATTTCGCTCATGTTGTCGATGACCATGAAATGAAGATCACTCATGTGATTCGCGGCCAAGAATATATCGCCAGCATGCCGAAATACCTATCACTTTACGATGCGCTAGAGTTTGAGCGGCCAGTTTTTGCCTGCGAGGCGCATATCATGGCGCCAGATGGCAATAAAAAGCTTGGTAAACGCGATGGCGCTAAAAGTGTTACTGAATATCGCGACGCCGGTTATCTGCCAGAGGCCATGCTAAATTTCTTGGCTTCACTGGGCTGGAATGACGGCACGGAGCAAGAGATTTTCAGTAAAGAAGAGTTGATCGAAAAGTTTACACTAGAGCGCGTTCAAAAGTCTGGCGCACGCTTTGACGAAAAGCGCTTGGTTTGGATGAACGGACAGTGGATCAAACAGCTTGAGCTAGATGATCTTTATGAACGAGTGCATGGCTTTTGGGGTCCGGCCGGGCAAAAGGCGAGTGCGGCCGGGCAAAAAGCCGTGCTGGCTGTGGTGCAAGACCGCCTTAAGACTTTAGCCGATCTGCCAAGCCTAACTGAATACTTTTTTACCGAACCTAAGCCAAATTGGCAGATGGTAGACAGTAACAAGCAGCTCAGTAAACTGCCTCGTACTGAACACACTAAGCTACTAGAACAGGCTACTCACGCCCTGGAAGCTGCCGACTTCAACAGTGAAGAAGCTCTGCAGTCCGCGCTCAACGAATTGCTAGCCGAAACCGGGCAAAAACCACCGGTATTATTTGGCTTAGTTCGTTTCGCACTAACTTGGGCTCAGTTTAGCCCCGGCCTGCCAGAAACCATGCACTTACTAGGCCGCGAGCGAACACTAGCCAGGCTTCAAGTCGCTATCGATAAAGCTTAAGCTTTATGATATAATCACCCTATGCAACTACTGAAACCAGATCCAATTGGCGTTTCAGCGCAACCAAAAGCCCGCAAACATAAAAAGCTCCTAAGCCTTATTCAAAAACACAAGAAAGTCGCGGCGATTATTTTACTTGCCGTCGTACTACTCGCGGGCGTCATCATATTCCTAATAACAAGCAACAAAGGCGAGCAACAGTTTGATACCATCAGTAAAAAGAGCAACAACGCCAAAACCGCTTACCACGCCGAGCTAACTGGCAAAAAAGTTGACAGCAAAAGCGCAGTAGACCAAGCTGTCACGGCTATAATGATAGAAAACAGCCCCGATTCACGGCCGCAATCGGGCCTGAAAGATTCTGGCGTAGTTTTCGAGGCTATCGCCGAGGGCGGCATTACACGCTTTTTGGTGCTATACCAAACCGAAAAACCTCAGCTGGTTGGCCCAGTACGCAGCCTAAGAATCTACTACGTTGACTGGCTAACGCCCTTTGAGGCCTCGGTGGCGCACGTGGGCGGTGCCCAAAATGCGCTCGACCTGGTGCGAGGTGGCGGCTACCGTGACATCGACCAGTTCTTTAACGGCGGCTACTATTGGCGCGCCTCAGATCGCTGGGCGCCGCACAATGTTTATACCAGCTTTGAAAAACTCGACGCTCTAAACCAAGCCAGGGGCTACACTACCTCAAAATTCACCGGCTGGCCACGTCAAGCTGGTAAGGCCGCCAAGGAGCCCACCGCCACCACTATAAACATGACCGTTAGCAGCCCCACCTTTAGTCCTAGATACGTTTACGATAAAGAGTCCAACAAGTACTTACGCTACCACCAGGACGGCGAGGCTCATATTGACCGCGAACAAGGCCAGATTGCACCAGATACCGTGATCGCTATAAAAGTACACGAGCAACTAGCTAGCGATGGCTACCGCGAAGACATCCAAAGTACAGGTAACGGCAAAGCCTATATTTTCCAGAACGGCACAGTGGTAGAAGGGACTTGGCGCAAATCTAGCCGCGAGGCCCAGTTAGAATTCTTAGATGCTAGCGGCAAAGCCATAAAGCTAAACCGCGGTCAGACCTGGATTACTGCAGTGCCAGAAGGCGGTGGTGGTGTAGTATGGCAGTAGACAAAGATAAGGCCGTAGAGACCCAGGTAACCAAAATTCAAGGCTATTGGTCGGCCGTTGTTGGCCGAGCAGCTAAACTAGTTATAGCTAGCCAGCTGTTTATAGTTCTGATAGCAATCATTTTCATGGTTCTAGCCATCAACACACCAGAGGACAGTGATATGCTCGGCACAGTTGGCGTTGGCGTGGTAATAGCCCTTGAAGTTTTGGTTCAAACAGTAGTGATCTACGTACTATTAAGCCCCGAGAAACGGCTGTTCGACTTTATTAGCAAGGTTGCACTAAACCAAGATGATAACCTGGTGACACTAAACCACAGGTGGGACGAAACCAGTGGGCTAAAGGCTATCGCCACTTTCATACAAGACATTAAGAATACCTCAGCAGCAGCAGCAGCAGCAGCAGAGGTCACTTCACGACCATCGGTCGACTACCTGCTAGGTGCTTTCGAAACAACCAGCGTAGGGTTTATCATCATGGATTCGGACCTGAACATTACTTACCACAACAGTGCGGCGCCAGTTTTAGACGGCTACAATAACGAGTCTGGCTTAGACCTATTGTTTGACGGTGAAGACACAGTTAGCGACTGGGTCAAGTCGCTCAAAGACAAAGCCGTAAAAGCTGATAGGTCCTGGACACGCGTATCAAACATACCAGACGACAACCAAGACAAAGAACGCAAGTACTACGACGTTATTGCCAGCTTTGCCAGTGGCAATGAGGCCGAAACCGTGCTAGTAACAGTTGACCATAGCGAAGATTACGGACAGGACGAAGACGACCTGCAGCTAATTGCCTTTGCGGCACACGAATTACGCGGGCCAGTCACTGTCATCCGTGGCTATGTAGATATATTACTTGATGAAATGGGCGACAGCCTTGACCCCGAAGATAAACAGCTGCTCGACCGACTCACCGTATCAGTTAACCGCTTGAGCAGCTATATCAATAACATTTTAAATACGTCACGCTACGACCAGCGCCATCTGCAAGTCACGCTCAGCCCACAAAACATTAAGACAGTCACAAACAGCATTGACGACGATGTAGCCTTGCGCGCCAACTCACAGGGGCGCCTGCTAACTATCAACGTACCCGATGATCTGCCGCTGGTAGCTGCCGATATCTCTGGGCTAGGTGAGGTACTGACCAACTTGGTTGATAACGCCATAAAATACAGCCGTGAAGGCGGCAGCATAGAGGTCGCAGCCAGCACCAAAGGTGATACAGTTAACATCAGCATAACAGACCACGGCATTGGTATGCCAGCTAGCGTAGTGAACAACTTATTTAAGAAATTCTATCGCTCATATCGCTCACGCGGTTCGGCAACCGGCACAGGCATCGGCCTTTACATCAGCAAAGCCATCGTTGAACAACATGGTGGTAGTCTATCTGTTCGCAGTCGAGAAGGCGAAGGCTCAACTTTTACCATCACATTACCAACTTACGACTCCATTAAAGACAAGCTTAAAACCAGTAGCAATTTTAGCGAGCAGGTCGTTCGAGAGTCGAGCGGGTGGATAAAAAATCACGGGACAAGAGTATAGTAAAGGAGGAGCCATGACAAAAGTTTTATGCATAGAAGACGACAGGTTTATAGGCGAGATGTACGAGCGCAGCTTGAAAAAAGCTGGCTATGAGTTTGACCTACGAGCCGACGGCGATGAGGGCTTGCAAGCCGCTATGGCCAACTACTACGACTTTATCCTACTTGACCTAATGCTGCCAAACAAAAAAGGCGATGAGATCTTAACCGAGCTCAAAAAGCCTGGCACCATAGACCCCAAAACTAAGATCATTATGCTCACTAACTTCCAGCAGGACGATGCGGCTCGTATGAGCTTAGAAAACGTAGCTGATGCGTATCTGATTAAGGCCGACATCACACCCCGGCGGCTAATATCGATTATCGAGCGTATGTCGTAGTGTAATAGGCACCGTTTACAGATAGGCCATATTTTGTTAAAATAAAGCACGCAGCATACGCGGCCCCTTCGTCTAGTGGTCCAGGACGTCTGGTTCTCATCCAGAAAATCGCGGGTTCGACTCCCGCAGGGGTCACCAAAATAATAATACGAGCACAAGGCTCGTATTATTATTTTGGTAGTCTTTCGAGACTGAAACCGCGAAGCGGGTGCGGTGGAGCGAACGTCGCGAAGGAAAGCAGCCGTAGGCTATTTTTCTGAGCAAGTGAGCGGAAGTTGCGCAGCAACCCTCCCGCAGGGGATAGCCCACCTTGTGTGGGCTGTTTATGTGATATAATATAACTCTACAAATCGCCGAGCCGCGTATAATTCACTTGAACCAGCGCTCATCCAGAAGGAGGAGCGCTTTTGTAATACACAAGTAAAACAAGGAGAACCATATGGATCATCACAAATTTCACACCCACTTACCACGTAACAAGAAAGAACAGGCGCTGTTTATACTGGTTATTTCACTCATTTCAGTCAATCTTATTGCGCCACTCATCACTTTTGCGGAAATTGGGCTTAGCCCAGAAATTTACCTGAATACCTTGGTGGTTTTGCCGTTCCTTTGGCTCTGCATTGTCCCGATAGTCCTGCTGACCGAGAAACCCGCTGCCTATTTAGCTAGCAAGATCACCAGGAAAGGCGACAGTTTTAGCGCCACAATGTTTGTTATCGTGCTGTGCGATGTGCTACTTATTGCCGCTCTTATGACCGTGATTGGTTCGTGGATTGGCGGTCATAGTTTTACCCTTGAGCCGATTGAACACTTTTTCTTGAGGTATCCGCGCAATTTTGTGATTGCACTGGCGGTGGAGCTGGCGATTTCGCAGCCAGTAGCGCGATTAGTAATGGCGAAGTGGCACAAGAGAAAAGATACTGTATCTGTAAAATGACAAAAACCACACCGTCATAGCTTAGTATATCATATCACACTCGATACAAAAAGTCAATATCCCACTGTTTGGCTGTTTTTGCTACAATAAGGATAACCGTATTAGGTGGGTATTATTTGATGGCATTATTTGGTAAAAAAACAGCTGGAGACACAGCCGCTTCTACTACAAGCAGCAAAGAGTTATTAGCAACATACGAGCTAGCCGTTAAGTCTATTAGTGACGGCGTAATGGTGATCGACAGTAGTAAAAACGCCACGCTGGTTAACCCAGCAATGCTACAAATTGCCGGCTGGGGCAATGACGACGCCATAGGGCTTAACTACAAGTCGATACTAAACCTGCTCGACGCCAACGACAACCAGCCAACCGATGTCGATAGCCCAATCGAGGTCGCTTTTAGCACTAAAAAGCTATTTGAGTGTAAGAGCTGTAAAGTTTTAACCAAGCACAGCGGTGAACGTGTGCCGGTGTTTTTAGCAGTCATCCCTAGTGGTGACAACCTAGTGGTAACAGTTCGCGATATAACCAAGGAACTTGAGGAAGACCGCGAAAAAACCGAGTTCGTATCAACGGCTAGCCACGAAATGCGCACTCCAGTAGCCTCAATCGAGGGGTATCTGGGCCTAGCTTTAAACCCCGAAACAGCCACTATAGACGAACGTGCTAAGGCCTATCTTGGTAAGGCACACGAAGCATCGCAACACCTTGGCAGGCTATTTCAAGACCTACTTGATGTCACTAAGCTCGACGATCAACATATTAAGATCGATCCACACTTAACTGATGTGGTGGCCCTGGCGCGAAACGTTTTTGAGGGGCAGGCCGAACGCGTTCATGAAAAAGGGTTGAATTACATATTCTTACCAGACCAAAACGTAAGCGGCGAGCGCACTATAGCGCCGGTGTTATATGCTAAGGTTGACCAAGACTTTTTGCGCGAATCAGTCGACAACCTGATAGAAAATGCTACCAAATACACACCCCAGGGGGCAATTGAAGTTAATGTCACAGCCGACGACAATAATATCGTCCTATCTGTCAAAGATAGTGGCATAGGTATAGCGCCAGAAGATCTAAGCCATATTTTTCAAAAGTTCTACCGAGCCGACAATAGTGATACCCGCGAAATCGGCGGCACTGGGCTAGGACTTTACATTAGCCGCAAGCGGACCGAAGATACCGGCGGGCGAATGTGGGCTGAAAGCGAATACCAAAAAGGTAGCACGTTTTTCATATCCATACCAAGGCTTAGCAACCGAGAGGCTGACGAGCTGAAGAAACTTGAAGCCACCAGAGCCGCTATGATGCAAGGCGAAGATACGCAGCTCAACCCCTTTACTGGCCAAGTATCGGCCAAAGCGATACCAGAAGCGTCCAATTACCGCCCAGTCGCAGCGCCAGAAACGCCACCAGCTCAGCCAGTTTCTACGCCACAGGCTCAAACGCCTGCCGTAACAGAGGCGCCACAGGTAACATGAAGTAAGGGTTTGAAAAATTTAAAGCATTAGGGGTATAATAGCAATATGACAAAAATCATGCTCGTCGAGGACGACAAAAGCTTAAAAGAAATCTACAGCATTCGGTTAGTAGCTGAGGGTTATGATATTGTATCAGCTAATGATGGCGAAGAAGCCCTAGCCATGATAGTGCGCGAAAAGCCAGACCTTGTGATTACAGATGTAATGATGCCGAAAATCAGCGGCTTTGATATGCTCGATATCATCCGCTCTACACCAGAAGTAAAGGACATAAAGATCATCATGATGACTGCGCTGGGTAGCGAAGACCAACGCCATCGTGGCGAACAGCTTGGCGCTGATCGCTACTTAGTTAAATCGCAGGTCGGTATCGAAGACGTAGTAAACGTTGTGCACGAAGTTTTGGGCGATAAAGCCCAGCCAAGCCAACCAGTTAGCGCCGCTCCACCAGCTGCCACTCAGCCGCAGCCAACCCAGGCCGTTTTAACACAAAATAGCGCAGCTACCGCCGCTCAGACTAGTGCACCAGCTCAGCCCGCTCCAGCCTCAACCGCACCACCACCGCCACCACAACCGGCCCCGGCCCCTATACCAACACCTCAGCCAACACCACCCCCAGCGCCTGCGCCCGTAGCTCCTGCACCAGAGCCAGTGCCAGCACCAACGCCGAAAGTAGGTGAAAAGGTCATTCAGCCCATCGCCAATCCACAAGCTGAAGAGGCACAAAAAGACCTCGCTAACCGTATCCAGAAAGAGCTCGACGAACACGTTCCTACAGAGCCAACCCCAACACTTGGAGCTCAGCCCGAGCAAGGTCCGATACCTACACCAGCGCCTATCCCTGCTCCGACAACGCCAGTGGCAAACCCTATACCATCACCGGAGCCAGTCGCTCCAGCCGCCAACATAACAGCACCTTCAGGAGCGCAGCCATTTGATGCAGTCGTCGGACAGCCACCAGTTGGGCCAACCCCACCAGCTCCGGCTCAATAAAACTCTAGCTCTTTATCTGGGCGTTAGTCGTCGCGAGGCCGACGACATTATTGCGGCCGGGCGAGTTAAGGTTGATACAAAAATCGCCGTACTGGGGCAACGCATCTTGCCACATGATCAGATATTTGTAGACGGTCAAAAGGTTGAACCAAAAGCCAACTTTACGTACCTAGCGCTCAACAAGCCGACCGGTTACGTATCATCTCGCGCCAAACAGGACAGCGCGCCAACTATTTATGAATTATTGCCAGAGAAGTATCACCAGCTAAAAACCGCCGGGCGGCTAGATAAAGATAGCTCCGGGTTGATCATGCTCAGCGACGACGGCGACTGGGTACTTAAAATGACCCATCCGCGCTACGCCAAGACCAAAGTCTATGGAGTGAAGCTCGATCGACCACTGGAGCCGCTACACCAGCAGATGATCGCCGACCTTGGCGTTGACTTGCCAGATGGCAAAAGCAGGCTAGGGCTAATCGCCCTGAGCCCTGAGCGCAAATCGTGGCAAGTCACCATGAGTGAAGGCCGCAACCGCCAAATCCGCCGCACCTTTGGTGCCTTGGGCTATACTGTAGCCGAACTACACCGCGTGCAGTTCGGTAGTTACCAACTTGGCAGACTAAAACCAGGCGAGTGGCAAGTAGTTAACCCAGAATAGGCAAAAAGGCAGCTTTCGCTACCTTTTTTAATTTGTACTACTGACTGCCGACAAGGCGTCCCACAAGGCCTCGCATATTGGCCCGAGCTCGCGACTCGTATTTTTTGGCAAAATACTCCGTAAAATATATGCTCCTGCGCCTCAGCATCCCCTCCAGGAACATAACACGCCCCGCGCAGTAATCACTGGCGTCAATACCAGCAGCCAGATACTCTTCCCGAAGCTGCATCTCATAGATGTTGAAACGCCTCTCTGACTGACCGAGAATAGTCAAGTCTAGATCTGCCATTAGCTTCTCGGACACTGTTTTAGGCTTCTCGTTGTGCCGCGTTGCCATGATCAGCTTGACGGCATGCCTTAGCACGGTGTTACTCATGTAGCTAAAGTTAGCCTCCATCAGCTCCGCGCTCCGCTCCTCGTTATCACTGGCACCCGGTCCGTAAACCACGTCATGGTAGTAAATTGCTATCATCAGTGCGTCATTAGCGTCATTGGCAAGTGGCGCTAAAATTGGATGACGCGAGCGCGAACCCCAAAATCCAGATTTGCGCAACTCATCCTTCATGTGTCCAATGTGACGCGTAGTGTGATAGAACCTACCGCCCTGGTTCATTAAAGACATGAACCTATTATGCGCTAGGAATTCGTTAGTCGTATTTCCGTAGTTAAAAATCCTACAGAAGCACTCCATTTCTGGATCAATCCTCATATTCAACCTCCTAAAGTCCTGGACAATATCGTTTGCTGCCTTAGTCCCTGCAGCTTACCATGATAGTAACATAAATTTACAATTTCGCAACCTATGGCACAGTAGGGTACAACCTCATAAATGATTAAAGAGTGTTCCTAAGTAGAAACACTCCTTTCAATATATTGCAATATTTTTAGTATATTTACAAACCATGCTATACTGTAACAGATATGAAAAAGCTCCCAACCGTTGCTATAATTGGCCAAACTAACGCTGGTAAATCTAGCTTATTTAACCGCATCAGCCGCTCACGCCGCGCCATTGTGGCCCGCGAAGAAGGCACCACGCGCGATAACGTCATGACGCGTGTCGAGCACGCTGGTTCGGCATTTTGGCTGGTCGATACAGCGGGGCTAAAAGACCCTGAAGACGATTTTGAAGCCACAATTCAGCAACAAATCGAAGAAGCCAGCCTAGCGGCCGACCTAATACTAGTGGCGACCGACAGCACCAAATACCCCGACCAAAGCGACCGCGACATCGCCAAAAAGGCCCTGAAGAGCCAAAAGCCGGTGATTTTAGCGCTAAATAAAGTCGACCTTAAAGATTCTTTGTCGCGCGACGAGTTTTTGCGGCTGGGCATTAAAGATATTGTAGAAGTTAGCGCCGAACATGGCACGGGCATAAGCAAGCTATTAGACCATATCGCAGCCGAAATCCCAAGAGTTAAAGCTGCAGAAAGCGAAAACGTGCTTAAAATCGCCCTGATTGGCCGGCCGAATGTTGGCAAAAGCAGCCTGTTTAACACCTTGGCCAAAAAGCAACAAGCCGTGGTAGCTAATCTGTCGGGCACCACACGCGACCTCAATCGCGTTGAGATCAGGTATCAAGGCCAAGCTATAGAAATTATTGACACAGCTGGTGTACGCCGGCCCGGCAAGCAAGCTGTTGGGATCGAAAAGTTTTCGGTTTTGCGCACCATGCAGGCCATCGAAGAAGCCGACATCTGCCTGCTACTAGTCGACAGCAACGAGACTCACGCTCAGTTCGATCAAAAACTAGCCGGAATTATCAACGAAGTGGGCAAGGGGCTGGTAGTGGCGCTAACCAAGTGGGACACCATTGACAGCGCCGACATTGCTAAGGTGGACGAAATTCGCGCCGGAATTAACTATGACTTTAAGTTCGTACCGTTTGCACCACTGGTGTTTACTAGTTCGGTGAGCGGAAAGAACGTCGCCAAATTGCTAGACCTTGCCCTACAAATTGCCGACCAGCGTCAGAAAGAGGTAAAAACCAGCGACCTCAACCGCGCTTTGCGCGCCGCTGTAGCCGCCCACCCACCAGCTGGGCTCAAAAATACCTTTCCAAAGCTACGCTACATTGTGCAAACCGACACCGCGCCGCCGTGGTTTGTGATTTACGGCAGTCACCTAAAGTTCTTACACTGGAGCTACAAGCGCTACCTCGAGCGTACTATGCGCGAGACTTTCGGCTTTGAAGGTACGCCGATCAAATTTAGTTTTAGAGAAGAAAAGAAAAACGGGCGGGTGAAAGAGCGTGACGACCGGTGATCCATGCAATCCACTAACATACATCACTGGGCCGCCCAGCCCGGGCGACCCAGTTATCGCCACCGCAGACGAAGACTATAAACGCGCTGTCGCCAGAGAGTTCGCACATCAATTAGTTATTGAGAGACGTCGCGCCATACTGCACAAGATCTATCTCGTTGAGGTCTTCGTTACGGCCAGCTGCATATTAGTAGGCGTGGTAGTACTTGGGTCTAATGGCGGCAATATAGCAGTACTACGCACCATATCGCTGGCTGGCATGATGGCTATGGCCGTCACGGCCATCGTGCAGGTAATCATAGCATCACATCCTGCGAACCAATACATAAAGTGTTAGAATGTTAGTATGAAACTTGTCATTTTTCAGGGCAATCCAGGTAGGCAATACCAAAAAACCCGTCACAATATGGGGTTTATCATGGCTGACTATCTTGCTATCAAGCATAGCCTAAAGTGGCGCAGCAGTGCCAAGTTTGAGGCCGAGGTGGCCGAATGGGATGGCGTACTACTGGTTAAGCCGCAGACTTTTTATAACGAAACTGGCCGCGCAGTACGCAAGCTGGTCGACTTCTACAAGGTCGTACCTCGTGATGAGCTGGTGGTGGTTTGCGACGACCTGAACCTGCCATTTGGCGCCCTGCGTACGCGTGAAAATGGCAGCAATGGTGGCAATAATGGGTTAAAGTCTATTTCCGCCACCGTAGGTGAAGAGTATAAGCGGCTACGCATTGGCACAGACAACGAGCTGCGCACTACGCTTGGCGACACAGATTTTGTACTAAGCAAGTTTTCGAAAGAAGAATGGGAACAGCTACCAGACACATTCACCAAGGCCGAACAAGTTATCCAAGCCAGCTAGGGCTTGCACCCCCCCCCGATCCGTGCTAACATGCATGGAATCGGATGGGCGTATTCAATCAAGGGTACGCTATTGCATTTTTTCAGGAGGTGAAAAGAACATGAAGTATCAACCGCATCTGCTACCGGGGTTCAAAGATGACTGCCAAAGGGTAGAGAAGGCATTACTGACTGGCTATTCTGACGTTCATGAAGAGGAACTGAAGAAGCTCAAAGAGGAGGTTATCCCAAGGTGCGACAAAGACAAAGCAAGGAATAACTACAAAGGTCAGCACAAACGCGATAAGGCTTATACCCTTGATTGCCTTAAGAGCCTCGTCCATAGGCTTGAGCGTAAAGTGTCAGCTAAGGATAAGGCTATGGATAAAGCCGTGAAGGCGGAGCGAGATCGTCGTGATATCGAACGTTATTCCACAGGTATACCTGAGGAGGAGCTCAGGGAAATTGAGGAATCGCTGGTCCAAACGTGAGTTCATTAACTAACAACTCCTTGTAATTTATATAGCCTCGAGTCAACAGACTCGAGGCTATTTTTTGTAAAAACAAAGTCACTAGGACTTGCGCCCCCCCCCGAAGCATGCTAGCATTAGCTTGAGGGTTATTACTATAGGGAGCACATTACTAAGCGAAAGCGATGTGTTCCTTTTGTTTTCTGAGAGGAGTTTGTTTTGAATAAAATGCTTACTAGTCTAAAAGAGCCTGAAGCGCGAAGAGTGCTCAAGGAAACCGTCGGCGTAAAGCTGAAAGTCATCGAAGATGACGTCAACCATGGTAACAATGTGAATTACGAGTACATCCGTAAAGATGTTAACTCGACGTTGAAACAGCTTCAACGAGTACACGGCGATCCGCTCATCAAAAAGCACGAAAGGCTCATGGGCGATATCTCAAAACACATGGAAAAGTGCAGAAAGCTGCTAAAGAAGATTAATAGCCAAACTGATGGTAAATATCGAGGTAGTAGCCGCTACTGCAGCTGTAAAAAAAGGAGGAGGGGAGGACGAGCAGCTTTCGCAACAACCAGATAAACCCTGAGTCGCCCCGGCAAATGCTGGGGCGGTTTTTTTACAACCAAAAAGCCCCGCTGCACAGGTAAGGGTGGGCATCACCTAGCAACGGGGCTATTTGGCCCTTCAACACACCCATTGGGCAAACCGGAAGTTCCGGGGCGTGACCCACCTCACACATTGCGGGGTCCGCCGGTTAAAGGGATTACAATGCGCTCGGTTTCTTGATTGGCTGCGAACAGCAATCAAGCTTGCCAAAAGTGGAGGTAACACCACTAGGGTGTGACTTTTAGCTATTCAAGCGCAAAGTAACATCAAAACTTATGTAAACATAAGTTCTTTTGTTATAATTTGGTTAGGTGCGTTTGGCTCGTTCGTGGGTACGAACTTACCAACTCGTGTACCATTGTAGCACACAATGTTACTTATGTCAACACTTTTTGCACAAAATCTATGAAAATCAATGAAATTCGACCCCAAGACAACGTTTTTACAGAGGTGTTAACCACTATTGCGGTTACGCCTAAAAAGTTGTATTATCGCGGTAACTTACCGGAAAACCGCCCAAAAAGCGTGGCGATTGTGGGTTCACGCAAGCCAACTGCTTACGGTCAAGCCGTGGGCTATAAGCTGGCCTCTGAGCTAGCGATGAAAGGCATAGTGGTGATCTCTGGTCTGGCGCTAGGTATTGATTCGGTAGCCCACAAGGGGGCTTTAGATGCTGGCGGGCAGACAATTGCGGTGCTAGGCAATGGGATTGATAAGATCTACCCACGAACCAACGTTGGGCTAGCCCAGAAAATTGAAGAGGGCAGTGGCGCGATTATCAGCGAATACGCCCCAGGCACGCCCACTTACCCTTCTAACTTCTTGGCCAGGAACCGCATCGTAAGCGGGCTGTCAGACGCCATAGTTGTGGTCGAAGCCGCCACCAGGAGTGGTACGCTGAGCACCGCCGCTCATGCGCTGAGCCAAGGCCGGCCAGTTTTTGCCGTACCGGGAAATATCACCAACCCGATGAGCGCGGGCTGCAACAACCTCATCAAACAGGGAGCCATGCCACTCACCGAGCTAGATGACATTCTGGCCGTGATCGCCCCAGATAAGCTCACGCAAGCTAACCTTGGTGAGGTGATGGGTGATAACCAGCAAGAAAATGACATTTTAGAGCAGATTAAGGGTGGCGAAAACGACGGCGAGGTGATTATGGCCAAGCTTAAAATTTCCACCAGCGACTTTAACCAGACGGTTACCATGCTAGAGATTAAAGGGTTAGTCCGCTCACTCGGTGCTAACAAGTGGGCAATAAGATAAGGAGGAGCCATGGAAAACGAATACGCTAAGCCACCTACAGAGCCAGCGCAAACTACAACGCCTCAACCAGTAGATATGCTGCAAGATGGCACTATCACACCCCAACCCATAGGCGTAGTGCAACCAACAAGCAATAAAGACCCCCACCCCCAGCTAAAAGCAGTCAAGGCGGTTGCCATATTTCTGGCGCTGACCATGCTAGCAATCGCCGTAATGTTGTTTTTTACGCTTAGCAACATTATCGAAACCAAATCGGAGCTTACTTCTGGTAGCCAAAAACAGAGTGAGAACAGTTATGATCTTAGTGGCAGCGCAAAAGAACACCTGGCTGTGCAGAAAATGGAGTTTGACTGGCTGATAGGTGATGGTACGAATATGCCAGATAGCCATAAGATCGGAGACATAGATACAACTGATGGCGCAGGTGTGGCAAAGACAAGTGATGGCTGCACTAATAACTCTTGGGATTGCTTCCCAATGGTCAATTACACCTACAGGGATGGCACCAAAGTCTTTACCGGTGCAGTCATCGAGTCATTCGGTGACACCACCAAATGGAACACTCGGTGGCAGTTTGTACCCAGAGGTGAAACTCGTGAAGATATCTTAAAAAACGCTTTGCAGGACATGATGGAAAATCAATACGGATTTAGCGCCGAAGACGGCACAGCGAAAATAGGTGCCAACTTCGAGGATCACGGTGGAGTACTTGGCATGCGATTTGAATACTCATACACCTCCAAAAAGTACGAATCGGAATCTGGCAAATTAAGTGGAGTTCTGTTTGTACACGATGGCGTCATTTACTACATACGGCCACCAGCCAACAGAGATAGTTACGGTGATAGTAAAGAGGGAGCCCTCATGGATGCGATATTTGACAGCTTTATAAAATCTATCAAGTTTTCAAAATAGACAATAAAATAGCGCTTTGCTCGGGAGATAGCAAAGCGCTTAGGGTGCACCTACTTGGTGCCCGTTGAGCCAAATCCACCGGCGCCACGAGATGTTTCAGAGAGGCTATCCACCTCGACAGCCTCGCATTGAAGATATGGCACGATCACGAGCTGCGCAATGCGCTCGTGATACTCGATATCTCCTACATCGTCAAACTCGTTGTACAGAGCGACGATGATCTCACCACGATAGTCCGAGTCGATAACTCCGACCGCATTTGCGGGGCAAATACCACGCTTAGTAGCCAAGCCGCTTCTGGCAAAAATCAGGCCAACATAGCCAGGCGGTATTTCGGCTGCAACACCAGTGCCTATTTTTCTCGCACCCTGGCCGAAAATATCAATTTTTCCGCCAAGTTCTGAAATGTCCAGAACAGCGTCGTCGCCACCGGTGTCGCCCATAACTCTCTGAGCATAGAGGTCAAACCCTGCCGCATCGGGTGAACCTTTAGTGGGCAGTACTGCAGTATCGACTAACTTCTTAAATTTTAACTCCATATTTCGCACCTCCTTCGCAAAATAACGGTAAATGCTAGTAAACCAGTTCTCCCACTGATCCATGGGCCAAGTAAAACACGTCTACCCCCCCCCGAGTCAAGCAGAAGCGCTATGATGGTTTTGCTTTTTTATTAACTATGTGATTAATTAGAGTGTGATGAAGAATCTGGTGATTGTCGAAAGCCCGGCAAAAGCAAAAACTATTGAAAAATACCTTGGGAAAAACTTTAAGGTGCTTTCAAGCGTGGGCCACATTCGGCAAATTCCGCCCAAAGACAAAGACGCGGTGGATGTGAAGAACGATTTTAAGACCAAGTACGAGGTGGACCCTGCCAAGAAAAAGGTCGTAGCAGAGCTTAAAACGGCCGCTAAGGGCGCTGATGAAGTCTGGCTGGCAACTGACCCAGACCGCGAAGGAGAAGCGATTGCGTGGCACCTGAGTGAGGTTTTGAAGCTTGACCCAAAAAAAACCAAGCGCATTGAGTATCACGAAATCACTAAGAGTGCCGTAGAGGAGGCAGTGGCCAACCCCCGCACCATAGATATGGACCTAGTGCAGGCCCAGCAAGCTCGCCAAGTTTTGGACAGGGTGGTGGGCTATGAGCTTAGCCCGGTGGTGTGGCGCAAAGTGCCAGGTGGTAAAAGTGCCGGCCGTGTGCAAAGTCCAGCATTGCGCTTGATCGTAGAGCGCGAGCGAGAAATCGACGGCTTTAAGCCCGAAGAAGTTTTCAAGGTTAGCGCGGTATTTAAGCACGGCAAAGATGAGTTTAAAGCAGACTTAAACAAAGAGTTTAAAACTGAAGCGGAGGCTAAAAAGTTCCTAGAAAGCCTAGTCGATGCCAAGTTCAGTGTTTCCGGCATAGCCACCAGCCCAGGTACGCGCAACCCATCAGCGCCATTTACTACGTCTACTTTGCAGCAAGAAGCCAACTCTAAGCTTGGCTACTCAGCACGCACCACCATGAGCGCCGCACAGAAGCTTTACCAAGACGGTAAAATCACTTATATGCGCACCGATTCAACCAACCTCAGCAACCAAGCCTTGGGCGCAATAGGTAAGTTCATTGAGAGCGAATTCGGCAAAAAGTATCTAAAAATACGCCAGTTTAAGACAAAGTCCAAGAGCGCTCAAGAGGCTCACGAGGCAATTCGACCAACTAACGCCAGCTTGGAAACGACTGGTGGCGACAACTACAGCAAAAAAGTTTACGAGCTGATCCGCAACCGCACACTAGCTAGCCAGATGGCGCCAGCCGAGCTCGAAAAAACCACCGTGACGATTACCATCAGCACCGCCAAAGAGATATTTGAAGCCAAAGGCGAGGTGGTAACTTTCGACGGTTTCCTTCGAGTTTATGGCGGCGGCAAAGATTCGCTACTACCAAAGCTGACCAATGGCGATGAGCTGAAAAACGACGAGGTAGTGGCCAGGCAGAACTTTAGCAAGCCACCAGCCCGCTACACTGAAGGTAGCTTGGTCAAAAAGCTAGAATCGTTAGGAATCGGCCGACCAAGTACCTATGCGACAATCATGGAGAACATTCAGGCTCGCGGTTACGTCGAAAAGGGCACGAGCGAAGGCAAAGAACGCGAAGTGGTAGAGCTTCGTCTGCGCTTGCAAGCTCCGTTCTTGCAAAGGGAAGTTGTCCAAGAAAAAACGGGGGCCGATAAGGGTAAGCTGGTGCCAACTCCGGCCGGCGAGGTTTTGAATGATTTTCTGGTTAAGTTTTTTGGCTCGATAGTGGACTACGATTTTACGGCCGAAATTGAAGAAGAATTAGATGAAGTGGCTGACGGCAAGCTTGGACACGTTAAGATGTTGAATACATTTTATGGACCATTCCATAAGCTTATCGAGAAGTCTGGTGATATTGAGCGTTCTGAGGTGGTAAACGCTCGTGAATTAGGTGTTGACCCCAAAACTAAACGCGTCGTTCTGGCTAAATTGGGGCGTTTTGGCCCGATGTTACAGCTCGGCACAGCTGACGATGATGAAAAACCACGCTTTGCGCCACTACCAGATGGTGCCACGCTCAAAGATGTCAAGCTGGAACAAGCACTTGAGATGTTTAAGCTGCCACGGTTAGTGGGCAAAACCGAGAGCGGCGACGATATTAAGGCTAACATTGGCCGGTTTGGGCCATATATTCAGGTAGGCAAGCTGTTCGTTAGCATCAAGCCGCTTGATCCGTTTACGATTACTCTCGAAGAAGCTCGCAACCTGTACGCCGAGAAGCTAAAGGCCGAAGCTGAGAAAAATATTGCCGATTTTGGCAAGATTAAGGTGTTGAAGGGTCGATTTGGGCCATATGTGACTGATGGTAAAACCAATGTAAAAGTGCCAAAAGACCAAGATCCTAAGAAAATTACCGAAAAAGAAGCTACGGATTTACTTAAAAACGCTCCAAAAAAGACCACAACAAAAAGGCGAACACGGAAGTCTTAGAGAATAAGATATTTATTTGATAAATTGTTATGAAATTGTTTACAAAACAGGTCTATTACATGGTATAATATAAGAAGTGATAACTCTAGGCTACACTTTAGGGTTGACATTAAAAAACATATATTGTAGCATATAGTTATAACTCAATATAAATCAACTGGTGGCGATGAGAGGAAACCATGACAAGTAACTCAACAGACACAAATTTAAACATCGTGAATAAGGCTATTGAAAGCATATTAAATGTCGTTGATCAAGATCGCGAAAGAGAAATTATAGTTCGCCGGTTTGGGTTGAGGGATCGCAAAGAAACCTTAGAGCAAATTGGTGAAATGCTGAACATAACTAGAGAGCGTGTACGCCAGCTGGAGAAGGCGATTCTAATTCGCTTGAAAATGTCTGCTGAAGACGGCAAAGTAGCCGAGCTACCAGCTGCCGAGAAACTAGTTATCCGTAGCCTAACCGAAATGGGGCGAGTCGCTCGAGTAAGCGACCTTGCAGATAAGATCTTTGGTCGTGAATCTAGCACCACTGAGCGCGCTGCGGTCGCATTCCTAGGTGAAATTTCCGATAGTTTAACCATAGTCCACGAGAACGACTATTACCACCAGGCTATAGGCATTGCCGAATATGGCGACGAAGACACTATCAAGCAGCGCTCTGATGAGGTCGTAAAGCTAATTAAAGAAGCAAAAAAGCCGATCACCGTAGAAGAATTGGACGAGAAACTTGACTACGAGCATCCATCACATATTAGCGCCTTGGCTAGTGTTAGCAAAAGCCTGACCAGCCTAAACGGGCTTTGGGGCTTGACCAAGTGGCCAACCGTTAATCCACGCAATATCCGCGACAAAATTTTTGTTGTGCTAGAAGACGCCAAAGAACCAATGCATTTTTCTAAAATTAGTGCGGCAATTGCCGATAGCAACTTTAAGCGCAAGGACGTCACAACTCAGGCCATTCACAACGAGTTAATAAAAGATGATAGGTTTGTGCTAATTGGCCGTGGTATCTATGCTCTAGCTTCTTGGGGCTATGCGCGGGGCACTGTAACAGATATGATTGAAAAGGTTTTGCGCGAAGCTGGCGAGCCAGTCTACCGCGACGAAGTAGTTAAACGTGTTCTGAAAAATCGCCAAGTTAAAGCTACAACCGTACTACTAAACCTGCAAAGTAAACCACAATTTAAGCGTGTTGGTAAAGCTGATTATATTCTCGCAGAGGCCGAAGACAAAAAATAACCACTAGTTGCGCTCATGGCGTTAAGGTGAGAAAATAGACATAAGGGTGATGAATTTTGCTTCAATAATCAGCTTCATACTACAACCATGGGTTTGGATACCCGTAGTTGCCTTACTTTCATTTTTAACTTACCGCAATTACAAAAAGATCGACCAAATTAAAGCCGCCGATATTGAGAGCGTGCTGCTGATTTTGGAAATTCCACGCACCAACGACAAGAAAGAGCTGGCCGCCGAGCAGCTATTCGCCAGCCTGCACGGTATTTTGCGCGACGCTAACGAACTAAAGATTAACAACGGCGTGCAAGAACACCTCAGTTTTGAGATCGCCTCAGTCAATCGCCAAATTCGGTTCTATGTGTGGGTGCCAAAAATTCTGCAAAGTTTCGTGGAGGGCCAAATTTACTCGCAATACCCAACGGTGCAAATTTACGAGTCAAAAGATGATTACGTAAGCCACTTTAAAGACCACCCGGTGATTTATAACTCAGAAATTAGCCTAACAGATGACGAAACTCTGCCCATTAAAACTTTTGAAACTTTCGAAGTTGACCCATTGGCCGGTATTACAGGCACATTAGCCAAACTAGAGTCTATTGATGAAGAATTATGGATCCAGGTGTTAATTCGCCCGATTCCGGACAGCTGGCATAAGCAGTCAGAAGCCTGGATACGTCGAACCAAAACCGGCGGGATGTTCGGCAAAATGGGCGGTGGTAGTGGCATAAACTTCGCTTGGTTCGCCGAGGCCCTGGGTGCGCTCTGGAAACCACCGGAAGGCGGCACAGCAACACCTACATCCGTTGAGCTTTCTGAGCGTGATAAGACCCGTATCTCTAAGGCCGAAGAAAAGGCCACCAAGCTAGGTTACCGTGTAAAGGTTCGTCTAATGTACCTGGGCAACAGTCAAACTAACGCCAAGTTACACATGCAGGCCTTGGCCGGAACATTCAAACAATATAATAGTACCAACTTAAATGGCTTCAAGCAGGTCGGCGGATCGTTTGATCGTAACTCTATTGAGGCCTACAGACAACGACGTTTTGCCGAAAAAGGCTTCATTTTAAATATCCAAGAGTTGGCCAGTGTTTACCACCTGCCGCATACCAGCGTGGAAACGCCAAATGTGGTCTGGGCTAGCAGCAAAACCGCAGAGCCACCGGCCAAGCTGCCCATGCTAACTGGTGACCCGGCCGTTGACGAAAACATCAGTGCTTTTGGCCTAACCAACTTTCGTGGCATCAACCACCAGTTTGGTATGCTACGCCGCGACCGTTCGCGCCACGTTTATATCATCGGGCAAACCGGAGCAGGCAAGTCGGGTATGTTGGAGCTATTTACGCTTAGCGACGTTTACCACAACCAAGGTTATGCTATTATCGATCCGCACGGCGATTTTGCTATCAATAACATGCGTTTTATCCCTAAAGAGCGTGTGCAAGACGTAGTTTATTTTAACCCGGCAGACACCATGTATCCAGTGGCGTTTAACCCACTAGAGGTGACCGATCCGAACCGCAAGCCAAATATTAGTTCCGAGGTGATTGGCGTACTCAAGCGTATGTTTGGTGATTCGTGGGGCCCACGCCTTGAGTACGTTTTGCGCTATACGATCCTGGCGCTGCTTGACCGCCCTAACGCCACCATGCTCGATATCACGCGCATGCTAACAGACAAAGATTTTCGCCGCGACACGCTAGAATACTGCAAAGATGTATCGGTGTTGCAGTTCTGGAAAGCTGAGTTTGGTCAGTGGGGTGAAAAACAAGTCAACGAGGCCATCGCGCCAGTGCTCAATAAAGTTGGCGCCTTCACTGCTAACCCGATCATTCGCAATATTATCGGCCAGCCGAAGAGTTCGTTCAACATCCGCCAGATTATGGACGAAGGCAAGATTTTAGTAGTTAACCTGAGCAAGGGCCTGATAGGCGAGGATAACGCTGCAATCCTAGGCGCATTTTTGGTTACTAAAGTACAGCTGGCCGCCATGAGCCGCAGCGACATTCCAGACATCGCCGATCGCCGGCCATTCTACCTTTATGTTGACGAGTTCCAAAACTTCGCCACAGATTCGTTCGCAGTAATCTTAAGTGAGGCTCGCAAATATGGGCTAAACCTCACCGTGGCAAATCAGTACATTTCCCAGATGACAGAGCCAGTGCGCGATGCGGTGTTCGGCAATGTTGGCACGATGATTTCGTTCCGGGTTTCGGCCGACGATGCCCCAATGCTCGCCAAACAGTTTGAGCCACAATTTGAGGAAAGCGACTTATTACAAATTAACAACCGGCATTTCATTATCAACATGATAATCAACGGCGAAAAAGCGCCAGCCTTTTCAGCTACCACGCTCAATATACCAGTGCCACAAACCGACTACTCAAACACAATTATTGAGAACTCTAGGCGCAACTATGCACGGGGCAGGGCAGAAGTAGAACGTGAAATTTCTGAAATCATAGCTTCCCCGTCTAAGTTTATGGGCGAAAACAAGGCCCGTGGCACACAGCCCGAGGCCACCATGACGCAGGTTGTGCCACACAAATCTAGAGTAAATCCTGCTAAGGTTAGCCCTAGCAAGGCCGAAAATCGTCCACCTAAAACTGGCCTAAAAGATCTGTCGGCGCTTTATCAAGCTGCAGCCAAGGCCAAAACTGAAACTAAGGCGGCAACACTAAACGAAGATTCTCGGCCCTCGCAAGCAAAAAAAGAACAGCCGCCTAGAGCAGCTGCTGCCCGCAAAAGGCCAACGCACGCGGCTACAAAGTCTAACGCCGAGCCTAAAGCTGCGCCAAAGGCCGCTATAGTTACTGCCAAGAGCACATCAGAGCTTAAACCTCAGAAGGCCACGCCGAAAGAAGTTCCGGCAGCCGAAGCAACTGTGACCGACCGCGAAGTCAATATCAAGATTAACCACGCCTCGCAAACTAAACATAGTAGTTAGTGCGCCCGCGCGCGCATTCAAGCAGCGTAGAGTAAGAAACTTAAGACGACTTCTCTACCCCTGTTAAACACCGTAGCTTAGCTACCCCTGGCCCACCTCTGTTAGATATAACATGAGCTACCGATATAGAACAAATACCGAACTTAAACCATGAGCAAGCCAATTTGATAAATAAACAGAAGGTCCGACAACATGGGCACAAAGCCGGGCACATGGCAATAAAGCAGAGCACAGAAACCAAACACAGGACGGTTAGTGAAAATCAGGCACATACATAGGTAGAAAAGAGGTATAACTAATCATCTTTCGTGAATAAACTTAATGTCGCACAATATATCTTTTAAGACATATATACCGTTAAAGCCTTCTAGACACTCTTACACCTTGGAGAAGTACCACACGCTTAGACACGCCAGTAATTCGGCGGTTTACTGCGTCGAGTGCTAATTATATAACACCTTACGCGGCCGCTATATGCCACCCACATGGCCAGCAAGGTCCTCAACGTAGACACGTTTACAACATGCTTGGCCGCTAGTTTTTCCACATACTTGCATTTTCTAGATTTTATTGCGCTACCCTGCTTTTCTCCACTTTTCTACCCTGTTTGACTTTTTACACTTTTAGTTTTAATATATGCCCTATCAGTGCTACCCACCCTTTCTAGAACAAAAACCGAACAAAAGGGCAGGCGGGGTAAGATCACTTATAATAAGCTTTTTGCTCTATTCTGAGGTCAACATATTCCGGGTTCTCGCCCGTACGAGCAAAGTGGCTCAGCACGCGCTGGATGTCCTCGGCCTGCTCAGCTGGCGAGCGGTCAACATTTAATTTAAACCGTATACCGCTCCCCTGCACCACCACATCAATCTCACGTACCATACCCCTCGGTATGACCAATTTCTCTACCACCAGTTTGCGAGCATCAATATCGCTCACCAAGCGGCCAACTGTTTGCAAAAAACGGTTGCTGGCCAGTGTTGGCTGGCCGAGTTGTGACCCTAGGTTATTTTCATCGTAAATGCTCAGGGCAGGACGCTCATAATAGTTATACTCAAATGGATGGCCGCTGCCATCAACATAGAACGCCTTGCCACCCTGGATCCATTCGGCTACTGGGCGGCGTAGCTCAAGGTTAAACGTCAACCTTGACGGTAACCCGAATGGTTCAAGTGACTTAATATCTTGCACTTCTGGAGCAACACCTTGCAGAAAGTCTAACAACCGCTTAGTGTCTTGAGCAAACCGCAATCTTTCCACTGGGTTCTTAGCATAGTAATCACCGATAGCCTGGACGTATACTTGCTCACGGGCGCCAAGGTCGACGCTCCTACCATTAATTGAGGCTTCTACCGCTACGCTACCCGTAAACTGCCAAAGTGTCAGCAGTATCAAGCCACTAAAAACTAGCACAACCATCAAAGCCGCAACAATTCGCCGACGCAGTTTATTCAGTTCGTGTGTGCGTTTTCTGGCCGAATCTTCATCTACAGGGTCAGTACGGTAGCTGTTTAGAGTTTGGCCGCGCCGAAAAGCTGCACCAGCCGGCTCGGACGCTGGTCGCTCTAGCCGCCGCTGTGGCAGAGTTTGTTTAGCTTTACGTTTAGGTATCATACTATACTATTTTAACAAAACTTAAGTTATTTAGCGGCCTGGATGATAACTTCAGCCAATTCACGCGCAGCATCAGGCCTAGCAAACCCGTGAAGACCGTGCGCCAACTCAGTTCGACGCTTAGCATCATCTAGCAAGCCTTTTACCGCGCCAGCTAGCAACTGCGGTTTAGCCTCAAGCTCATCATCATCTAGCACCAAAACCGCATCAGCTTTAACCAAGGCTTCGGCGTTCTTAACTTGGTGGCTAGACGGCAACATGGCGTTCGGCACTAAGATAGTTGGCTTAGCCAGTGCTGCTAGCTCCGTGACCGTCGTGGCGCCAGCCCGGCTTACCACTATATCAGCCGCGCCAACCAAGTCATCAAAGCCTTCGGTTAGAAAATCATACACCTTGAAGCTTGGCATCTGCGCGTGTTCGGGTAACTCTTCATACTGGTCGTGCCCAGCAACCAGGGCTACTGACGCCAACTTAGACAGTTCTTTTTGCTCAACTAGCACTGCGTCATTAAGCCGCTTTGCGCCCAGCCCACCGCCAGTCACCACAAGCAGTGGCTTGGCTGGGTCAAAACCAAACTGCGACTTTAGCTCAGCCTGGCGCTTCTCACCTATCGGCCTTAGACCTTTGATAACTGGTATACCCGTATAAACCACCCTCGACTCATCGTAATCGTAGTTCTCCGGCGGCATGCCGGTGGCAATCTTTTTGGCAAAACGGCTCAAAACCCGGTTAGTCAATCCCGGGACCGTATCGGAATCATGAATTACAATAGGCCGCCGCGGCCATAGTAAACCCGCCGCCAGGCCCACTGGTAGCCCTACATAGCCGCCCTTCACAAACACCACGTCTGGCCGCCAGCTAGCCATGATCCACCAGCTCTGTAACACGCCGAAAGCCACCTTGAATAAGTCTGCCAGGTTAGCTAGCATGATTGACGGATGCTTTAGGTAATCTAACGGCCCGAAATGGCTATAACGACGAAACTTACCCGCCGCCAGTTTATAAACCAAAACGTCATTTAACCCTTCAGAATCAAGAAATTTTTGTACACTTTTATAGAACTTTCCGTCAGTCACAAAGCGTACTTTAACATGCGGATGCAGCGCCCGCAGTTCCTTAATTACGGCTACGACTGGCGTAACGTGGCCGCCCGAGCCGCCGCCGGCTACTAAGACTTTCATCGTCGCCTCCTTCCTCTGCTGGAGAGTGCGCCGTATAGCGCGATAAGTTAAATACTAGCCCCAAGGCCGCCGCCAGGAATATCATGCTCGTACCGCCGTAACTTAGGAACGGTAGCGTGATGCCCGTCAGCGGTACCAGGCCAATCATGGCCGCGATATTCATGATCATATGCGCTGCGATCCAGCCAAACACACCAGCTACCAGGACCCTTCCAACATCGCTGTGCAGAAAATAGACAGTCTTGAGCAGCCGGCTGAGCAGTGCCACAAACAATAAAATCACTACAACAATGCCAACGAAGCCAAAAGTTTCTCCCATAATTGCAAAGATTGAATCGTTAATAGACTCTGGCAGGTATCCGGTTGCCTGCACGCTATTGCCTATGCCTACACCCATCAGCCCACCTGTACCAATAGCAATTTTCGCATTAGTCACATGATATGCCTCATCATCATCGACCGTCGAGGTATCACCACTCAAAAATGTGGCTAGGCGCTCACGACGGTGTGGCGTTCCTACCGTAAAAATAACACCAAGTATCACCGCTCCTCCTAGTAGCAGTAGTAGAATTTTCTTACTCACACCCGCAATCAACAGCATACTAAGAACCATCATACCAAGCACCACACCAGTGCCAAGGTCTTTTTGTACCACTACCACCAGGATCATAGCAATGCCGCATAACACCGCGAGTGGAATCAGCGTCTCCGACCGGTCAAGCTTTTTTTGTTTAAACCGTGCCGCCAAAAACAACGACAGATACAGTAGCATACCAAGCTTTAATATCTCGGCCGGCTGCAGGCTCTTGCCACCAATGTTGTACCACCTACAAGCACCATAAGTGCACTGCGCAAAGCCCAGCCCCAAGGCGCCGCCTAGGGCCAATACCAGACAGGCCAAAACGCCGATAATCAGCACATACTTTGCGACTTTTTGGATATATTTAACTGGCATTTTAGAAGCTGCAAAAAACACACCTAAGGACAGTACGATACTGATCAGTTGATTTATAAAAAAATAGTTCTCCGAGTAGTTCGTACCAAAAATATTGTTCAGCACATTCGCCCGCTGATGGCCAATGGCGTAAATCATCACTAGGCCGATCAACATGATAATACCCATGAATAGCAGGATCATATAGTCCGGGCGGTGCTTGCGTACTACGTCAATCGGCTTAAGCGCCATTTTAAGCAATTCCTCCGGCCAGCGCTAGGCCAACACCCAACGAAGCTAGCACTATGGCAATCACCCAAAAGCGCATTGTGACCTTTGTTTCCGGCCAGCCCTTAGCCTCAAGATGATGGTGCAGAGGCGCTGAGATGAATATCTTTTTATGGAAGAATTTTTTAGAAATTATTTGCAACAAGCTCGACCCAGCTTCGAGCACAAACAGAAAACCAATTACTGGCAATAAAACTAACGAGTTGGTTAACATGGCCACGACGCCCAGTGCCGTGCCGAAGGCAAAACTACCTATGTCTCCCATCATAAAGCGTGCCGGAAAGATATTAAACCAAATGTAGCTTAAAAGTGCACCGATCACCGTAAAGCAAAACACCGCTATGCCGTAGTTGCCTTGCAGCATAGCAATCATCGCGAACGCGCCAAAACTAGCTATCAGCAGGCCGCCAGACAGGCCGTCTAAGCCATCTGAAATATTAACCGCATTGCTAGTTGCTACTACTATGAATGCAAATATGGCTACAATTGCCCAGCCAAAGTGGATATTGCCCAGAAACGGGATAAAGACTACATCATAGCCAAGCTTTGCGAAAAAGAACCAACCGAGCGCTACGCCCACTAATGTTATCATTGTAAACTTAACGCTCGAGCGCAAGCCAGCTACGTCTTTACTATTACCAAAAACGTTGATAATATCGTCAATCAGTCCAACTATCGCGCCGCCCAGTAGTGCCGCTAATGGCAGCCAAGTTTGACCGCGATCAAAGTTGAACAAAAAAGTAATGGCCGCAATAGACACCACGCCAATTACACCGGCCATAGTTGGCAGGTGCCTGGCTATCTTGTCTTTATGCAGCTCATTCATCACCGTCAAAGCTTCACCAGTTACAGCTATGGTTTTCTGTTTTTTCCAAAGCTTATACTTATAGGCAAAATGCGTGTAGATCGGCGTTAAGCACATTGCCAGAAAAAATGCCCCTACGCTGAACACAAACATTACTACCACTTCACTCGTTAGCGCTTCTTTCATCTTCTACTCCTTTGGTACATTTAAGTATTTCAATAGCCAGTTAGATATTTCCGAGAAAATCGGCTCTGCATGTATGCCGCCCTCGAGGTTCATACCGTCACTTTGTACCCGTACCATTATGACATACTTGGGGGTACCATTACCACCAAAACCAAGATAACTGGCCACCGTAGAAGACTGCGTATAGGAGCCATTCACCAGAGTTTCTGACGTACCAGTTTTGCCACCAACAATGTAGCCAGGCTCATTATGGCTGGCGTACAGCGTGTTCCTAGCGGCCACCAACATCCCACGCAAAGTTGCACTAGTTTCTGGCTTAAGCACATTAGCGTTCTTGGGCTTAATATCGGTCCTAGGCTTAAACTTGCCGTCTTTCATAGCACCATTCACTACGGTCGGCGCATAATAAGCTCCTCCGTTAACGGCCGAGGAAAAACCAGACAAAGCTTGAATCATAGTAATGTTCATACCCTGACCAAACGTCATGTTTGAATATGTAATCGCTGCGCCATTTGGCGTATCTGGGGGGACCAGGTCACGATTTTCTTCCGGCAACTCTATGCCCGTGTACTTACCAAATCCGAACCTATCATGATAATAGCCATACATGGTTTCGCGCGCCTTGAGGTCTATAGAACCGTCACCTAACTTTTCAGCAATCGTCACCGCACCAGTGTTAAGCGAATAATTCAGCACCGTCTGCATAGTTATATTCCCTAGCAGACCCTTATATGCGTTATGGATGGTTCTGTCGCCTATCGTTATGCTATCTGTGTTGCGATAAGTTGTTTCTGGCGTTACCACACCAGTATCTAGGCCAGTCGACATGATGAATGTCTTAATAACTGACCCCGGCTCATATGGGTCTTGGAGCACTGGGTTTTTGAACAATTCAATATTCGTCACTTTATTATAGTCAGCCGGGTTGTATGTCGGCCAGTTGGCCATCGCCATAACTTTGCCGTTTTGCGGGTCCATCACTACGACGCTACCAGTAGCCCGACTGCTAATTCTGTCTAGCCCTGCTTTCAAGGCTCGCTCAGCCTCAAGCTGTACATTGCGATCAATAGTTAGCACTACGTTCTCGCCGTTTTTAGCTGGTTGATTGACGTTTTTAGCACCAATTGTTAGTGGAACCTGCCCAATATCCGTAACGGACTCCAGGCGGCCGTCTACGCCCTTCAGCTGCTTATTTAAAGCACCCTCTACGCCGTATTGCCCCTCACCCTCACTGTTGACAAAACCCAGTATCTGACCCGCCAAAGTATTTTCCGGATACACCCGGCGCGTGGTTTCCTGAAACCCCACACCAGCCAATTTTTCTTTTTTAATAAGCTCTGCCTGCTTACGAGTTAGCTCGGTTGCTACCACCTTATAACGTGAAGCGTTGTCTTTTAGTGCTTCAGAGATGCTGGCCTTGACATTCCCACCTGCAACTTTTTTGATAACTTCCTCAACCTTAGCTGGCTTAGTCACCACCTGTGGGTCCAAAAACAAAGTGAATATAGTTTCGTTTATAACTAGCGGCACAGGGTCTCCAGAGTCCATAGCATAAATCATGCCCCTCTTAGCCGGGATGGTTAAACGCTTAACATACTCACTTTCGCCCATGGCTACATACTTTCTATGATCGATAATTTGAATCTGGAATAGTCTGGCTATAATTAATGCTACACAGACAAACAAAAAGACAGCCAGTACCCGCACCCTGCTGCCTTTTCTAAAATCTAGAAACATCTTAGGCTAGCTCCTACTGACCGGTGTATCCAACCGTAGCAGGCTTTACCATATCTTTAGCCACGTCACTGCCAGATACCGTGCTAAGAGCCGTTAAGCGAGCGTTTTCAACCTCAATATCTTCCTTTTGTTCAGTTAGCCGTGCAATTTCTTTATCAATTTTTTCCGATTCGTAGTCGTAGCCAGTGATTTTGGCTGCTTGAGTTAGGTAAATCAAACCAAGCACTGTAATCAATAGCGCCACAAAAACTGTGTGCGTTACAGGACCAAGCTTAACTTCCGGTTTAAACCGTACTGTGTTTGTGTTTCTACTATAGCCGCTACTGCGCCTAGCACAAAAATTAGTTGTATTAGAATATTTCTGCATTTTTTATTTTTTAAGTTTGTTTTTATTTTTGCCCCTGCAGTCGCCCTGAACGAACAGGGCGACTTGAAGCTGGTACCCTTTTAAGCGGCGTTACTTGATTGTAACTTTTACCTTAGTGGCTACCGATGCGTTGCGGACGACGATTTGCCGTGGCATAGCACTCTCCTTTTGTTTTTATTTTTGTCTGCGCGCTCTTAAGCCCGAGGCTAATGGTTTATATTCGGCGATAAACTCTTAGCTTCGCGCTCCGGGCACGCGGATTTTCATCATGGTCACCACCGCTAATTGGCTTCTTCGTGACTGGCTCGAAGGTTGACTCCAACCCCAAACTAGCCTGGCTACGAAAATACTGTTTAACCAGTCGATCTTCTAAGCTATGAAAGCTAATGATACCGACCCGTCCGCCAGGGTTTAAAAGCTCTGGCAGCAGCTCCAACGTTCCTGATAATTCGCCCAACTCGTCATTCACGGCAATCCGAATTGCCTGAAAAATGCGCGTTGCCGGGTGGACCCTCTGTTTCCTGCGTGATAGGTCGCTAACTAACTTAGCTAATTGCACCGTATCGACTATTGGTCGATTCTGTACAATCGACTTAGCCACTGTGCGCGAAAAAGCCCTAGCCTCTTCGCCATACTCCACAAAAATGTCCGTCAGTTCGCTTTCGCCCCAGGTGTTTACCACCGTATCGGCCGACAGGCTTTGTCGCCTATCCATACGCATATCCAGCGGCCCTGGTTTGCTAAACGAAAATCCTCTTTCCGAATTATCCAGTTGCGGCGAGCTAACTCCAATATCCATCAAGATAATATCAAATCGGCGTTTTTCAGCGACTAGCTCGCGAGCTGCCGCTAAGAAGTTCTGGTTGGCTATCTCAGCGCCCAGCTCTTTAAAATCGCCTAGCTGCTGAATAGCAAAAGCGTCCCTGTCCACCAAGACCGAGCCGCCATAGTTCTTCGTTATACCCAAAAAAGCCCTGGCGTGACCGCCATAGCCTGCTGTTAAGTCCAGATAACTCTCACAAAACTTTGGTTTGATAATCTTGATTGCCGTTTCCAGCAATACTGGATTATGAAATTTACTCTCTACTATTTTGTAACTCCTCCAGGGTAAGGCACGATTTCCACTATTATACCAAATCGTGAATCCTACCCCGCCCTGGAGTAGTTACTTTGATTCGAGATCACCTATCTGGTAGCCAAACATTTTTGTTTTTGTAGTTTTTGTTTTAAAAAATCCATATAAGTCATATACGCTTCTGCTTTGCCGGAGCAAACCATATTAGCGAAGTTGAGAGACTTATGTGTGAGGTGGAGTTTTTTGGAAGGTGTGTTTAAAAAAGGTACATCAGCTTTATTAAAGTGGTGCTGCGCATAAGAGCGGTCATCCACTTTGTTTGACTGCCAGATGGCTAACCTCGAATCAGTTTGTTAATGTGCTTTCTCTCTAAGGGGTAAGTAAGTTCAGGGTAACGACTTACCGTTATCAACGATTCCGACCTTGACCAGTCTGCAAACAAGCACTCTACCTCTTGTCTGACATTTTGGACTGGCTTGTGTCATCGTCTCCTTACCTATCCTTGTTTTGTTTTAGTGATTTTTGTTTTGTATTTATCACTACCCCCATATTATGCGCATTTATAAGCAAAGGCAAGACTATTTTTTGACTTTTTTTATTTTCATACGCTAATTTATACACATTTCTGTGGAAATAAAAGCATATAAACAGATTAAAACTACTCCACAGCCTGTGGATAAATGTTGTATTTACCACATTTTTCATCTGTTAGTTACTATTCACCCACCACAATAGTCTGCCCTATCGGTAATGTCCATTATATTTTATAGTGTCATATTATTATAAAATATAATACTCGGTAACGTAAGTTCCGCCTGTCTACAAAATATTTCTTAATATCTATTTACAGACAAAAAAAATATTGCATAGTATCACTTGCAATATACGCAGATTATTTTAGAGTAAGTATATTACCTCTGTAGCCTTTCGCCTTTTCTGGCGCGGTTAGCCCATTCATCGGCCAGCTCATTTTCAACATTATTATCATGCCCCTTCACCCACACCAACTCGGCTTGCGGCGACTCTTGATAAAGCTCAAACAGCTCCTGCACAAGATCTAGGTTCTGAATTTCGCCCTTAGACTTCTTGCGCCAACCGTTAGCCTTCCACCCTGGTGCCCACTTAGTCAACACATTAATCCAAAACTCGCTGTCGGTTCTTATCTGGCACGGATCGCCGCCAGCTAACTTCAAAGCGGCCGCCAAGGCCAGCGCCTCCATGCGGATATTAGTCGTCTCCCCGGGTTCACTACCCAGCGCCACAGGCTTGCCATTCTCTATCACCGCATGACCCCCTGGACCAGGGTTCGGGCTAGCACTACCATCTGTATAAAACACTCTCATACCTGTCCATTTTAGCATAAGCCAAGCCCCTTATATAAATGTGGGCTCTTCAGGAAAATCATACCACCTGCTGGGCACGTTAGGTAAAAACGTTCGTATCAATGTCTCAAGTGGCCTTTGCAGCAGCTTTATACCTATAAAATCCCCTTTACCGCGCCGCGCCACAAGCACGCTTACCGCAACATCAAGCTTATTTGCCGATAACACATCCTTAAACATCTGATCGCCCACCATGGCGATCTTTTCACCACTTTTCAACTTGGCTAGCTGAGCTGCCTCCCTTAGCATACTGGGCTTTGGCTTCGAACCCAGGTTTTTAGACTCAAACCGCTCACCGGTGTATACACCACCTGGCGTGAGCACAGTGGCACCAAAGCAGCCGAACAACTGCTCAAGCTCTTTAGCTCTGCCAAAGTAAGCATTGCTAACTATGAACAACTTAAGCCCTGCCGTCCGTAAACTCTCAAGATACCTGGTAATTTCCGGTTCAACCTTATGCTCGTGATAATTCATCAGTGTGCCATCCACGTCAAAGGCCACAGCTCGAACGCCAACGCTCTTGAACCACTGCGGGCTTAAACGCTCCACCTCTTTAACCACTACGTCTGGCATCAAGCCACACCTTATCTTCATCGTGTGCGCCCAAGTTCTGCTAGCTGCTTAGCTAGCCTGTTAGAATCGTGCCGAATTAACGTGCGGTCTATCTGGTCGCTCCGGGAGTCATCGCTCCAAGCCTCACGCGCCAACAGGTCAGCGCCAACCACCTTAAAATGCATCTTTTCAAGACTTTCCTCATCGCCCAACTCAACTGGTAGCTCACCATCAGCCGCATAGCGTTTTAGCATCTGGCCACTCGGTTGGCGAGTATTATAGACGACCGTATCAATAAACTGTTCATCCGCCAACCTCTCCAACTCGTTAACATAGTCCACTACCGTAAAGCCATCCGTCTGACCGGGCTTATTGACTAAGTTACACACATACACTTTTCCAGCTTTAGAATTTTTTAGTGCCTGCGTTATGCCCGGCACGGTAAGCGCCGCACCAAGACTAGTATATAGGCTGCCCGGTGCCACTACCACAAGATCAGCCTGCCGGATGGCATCTAAGGCTGCTGGGTTGGCCGCGGGCTTGGGCTCTAGCCACACCTTGGGCCGCTTATTAGCAAAGATCTTTCCCTCCAAGTCACGCTCATGGGCCGTCACAGTCTCGCCATCATCAACAAATAGCCTCACCTGGTCAAGCGTAATTGGTTCTACGCGCCCAGATGTACGCAATATACTACCGGCTAGTTCCACACCTTTGCTAAAATCACCAGTTACCTTCTCTAAAGCCGCCAGAAATAAGTTACCAAATGAGTGACCTTTTAGGTTACCCTCTTCAAAACGATACGCAAATAAGTCGCGTAGTTTGGGCGAGCAGCTTAGCGCCACTAAACATTGACGCACATCACCCGGTGGCAGCGCCCCTAATTCATCGCGCAGTTGTCCGGTAGAACCACCATCATCAGCCATACTGACCAGCGCCGTTATGTGCCGAAAATAGTTTTTAAGCCCGCTAAGCACAACAAAACCACCAGTACCGCCGCTGATTACTACTACCTTAGTATCACTATCAATTGCTTTCATGCTTAACTAATTTTAACACGGTGCACGACCAAAACTTAATACAACAAGACGTTGGCCTATTTTACAGGCCTGATAAACCGGCGCGCGCCCACTGCCCCAGCCACCAGTGTCACACTTATCACCGGTGCAACCACTAGTTTAGGAGCTATAGATGTTGAGTTATCATAAGTTGTTGCACCACCAAAGCCAGTAATTGGCGACTTTAAGCTACCAGCGCATGTCCCAGCCTGGCTATTAACGATGCCGCCACTCGCGCCCAACTTAATGGTATGCGCACCCAGCGTTAATTTAACGGTGTGGCTTAAATAGGCCGAGCCACCATTAAAGTTACTCGCCGATAATGTAACCACATAGCTACCTAGATCTTTCCTACCAAGCAAGGTATCTACCAGATCTCGTATCGTTAAACTACGCACTACACCGGTGCCCACAACAGTACCGTCACTTAATGTAGTAGTAAACTCCAAATTAACTGGGGTGGCGGTGTTTGTTAAACCTAGCATAGCAGCCAACAACGCCCTGGCCTCGGCTTCGGTGATACTAAGTAGGCTTTTGAGTTCAGGGATAACTACGTTATTGATATATTGCTCTATACTATTGATAGTGTTCTGAATCAAGCCCTTGATGCTATTAATAGCTTGATCAAATACCAACCCAGCCATAGTCGCCTCGGTTTGAGCCACAGCGCGGGCACGAGCCTGTTCAGTCGCATCGGCTTCACTGGCTTTTTGAGCCGCATAAGCTGCCGGGTCAGTAGGCGGATTCGCTAATAGGTCTTTGTAATCCTGGTAGTCAGACAAATTACCTAACACCACCTGGATTGAGCTCTTGATACCATTGCAAGTACCGGACAGACCGACCAAAGCAAACAGATTGCAATTTAAGCTGCCCAAAGTGCCATTCAAGCTCGTCGCATTACTGATAATCCAATCGGCTGAAATACCCCCAGCCGGGATCCCCAACGCACTGGCAATCGCATTTTTTACAGTCGTATTACCAATACCATTATATGCATCGTCAGCAGCTGTCGCGGCCTGCCTAATTTGGTCAACCACACCACCTGGCGCTTCATATGCATCCACCTCTGCCTGCCAGTCAGAGGCGTCTTGTGTTGCCTTAGCATAGGCCGCGGCATAAGCGTTCGTGCTTACGCTTGGATCATATTCACGCACATAGGCGATATTTTCAACAGTTTGCACCAACGTCGCACGCGTTTCAGCTAGTAATTGATCAATCGCCGCTTCGACATTGCTTGCACCAGCTACGGTCGCTGCTATCATTTGGTTAACATATTGTTCTATAATATTGCGCGCAATCCCAGACCGTATACTAATCTGGTCAATCAGCCTGTCGGCCCTTCTTTGCAGCTGAGCCAAAGCAGACTTAGCGCTGCTAGTTAGCCTTAAATCCGGATTGATCATTGCCGTGTAGGTTGCTATGTCGCACGCTGCGGGCAAACCTGAGTTAGCGCCCGTCGTATAGTTCCAAATTCCGCTATCAGCCAGGCTAATATCCAGTGCGCTTGCATTAGCGACTGGCGCGAAGGCACCTATAACCATAATCCCGGTCGCCACAAATAGGCTCATTTTTCTAACTGTCGGCATAGTATGCGCCTCACTTCCCCCACCGCAGTTATCACTTTTAGTATATTTACTAGTTAATATACCCCCCCCCTGGGTCGGTTTGCAAACATAAACACTTTACTTTATCAAAAAAGTTTACAGCTTATCAACCGCGGTGCGTCTCTGCTCAGTTGTGTCACGATCACGCACCGTTACAGTGCCGTCCTCTAACGTATCAAAGTCAACCACCACACAGTATGGCGTGCCGATTTCATCTTGCCTACGGTAACGCTTGCCAATATTACCATTATCATCCCAAGCTACATTACCATATTTCTGTTTCAGTACTTCATACACCTTACGAGCCTTTGCCACCAGTTCCGGCTTATTTTTCAATAGCGGTGCTACAGCGTAGCGATACGGAGCCAGGTTAGTCGGTAGCTTCAATACAACACGTTTGTCACCGTTCACCTCGTCAACGGTATAAGCGTTGGCTAGTACCACCAAAACATGCCTATCCAACCCATATGTTGGCTCGATTACGTGCGGCACGAATGGCTTACTACCGTCTTTTGGAGTGTATTTTAGATTTTTACCGCTATGTTTCTCGTGTTGCGTCAGGTCAAAATCCGTTCGATATGCCAAACCGCCTATTTCTTTAGTACCAAATGGATACTCAAACTCAAAATCAATCGTGCGCTTACTATAATGCGCCCTATCTTCAGCTGGTACCTCTAGTTGGTGGATTTTAGCAAGTGGCAGACCAAGCGCTTCAAACCACTTGTTACTTAAGTCTACCCATTTATCGAATTCCTTCTCCCAGCCATCTGGGTCAATAAAGTACTCCAGTTCCATAATTTCAAATTCGCGCGTACGGAAGATAAAGTCACGCGGGCTAATTTCATTACGAAAGCTACGCCCAATTTGCGCCACACCAAATGGTAAACTTGGGCTGAAGCTATCTATGATGTTTTTGAAATTCACAAACATACCCTGGGCCGTTTCACCACGCAGGTACACAGCGCTTTTGTCATCTTCTACCGCACCTACCGACGTCCTAAACAATAAGTTGAACCGAGCCGGATTGCTTAACTTATTACCATCTGGGCTTTTGATATTCTTTTTATCTACCAACGCGATCATTTCGTCCAAGTTTAAGCTTGCAGCATTCTCTACACCAGCATCTTCAAGTAAGTGGTCTAAACGATAGCGCTTCTTAGTTTTTATGTCCTCAATCAACGGATCATTAAAAGTGTCCACATGCCCACTGGCCACCCACACACTCGGATTCATCAAAATAGCTGAATCTACTCCATACATATCTTCACGCGACTCTACGAACATCTGCCACCACAAATTAGTGATCCGACGTTTTAGCGCTACGCCCAGTGGCCCATAATCCCAAGTGCCGGCTAAGCCACCATAAATCTCACTACCAGGGTAAATAAACCCTCGCCTTTTGCTAAGACTAACAATATCTTCTAAAGAAACTTCCTTACTCATACTATAATTGTATCACTATTTTTTCTTTTTTGCTTTGGTAGCATAAGCATAGTACATGATAAGCCCGATCGCTGCGCCGCCCACAATATTACCTAATGTAACTGGTATGAGATTGTCTACAAAGAATGCACCCCAATTTAGCGCTGCCGTGTTTATGCCAGCATCAGCAATCAAGCCAGTGTAAGCACTGTTTAAATTAGCAAAAATTCCAGCCGGTATGTAGTACATATTAGCCACACAGTGCTCAAACCCAGCCGTTACAAACGCGATAATCGGCAAGAATGTCGCCAAGATCTTACCTGCCGTATCCTTAGCACTTAGTGCCATATACACCGCTGCGCAAACCAGGAAGTTACAAAAAATCCCCAGCACAAAAGCCTTACCCCACGGCAGGCTAGCCTTAACTGCTGCCACTTTTGCCGTATACACTGCCAGCGCGCCACCGCCGATATCCAGCTGGCCAAACCATGCTAATAGTGCAGCGAGTAGCAAAGCGCCAACAAGGTTTCCCACAAACACTATCGCCCAGTTACGAAGCAGTCCACACCAAGTTATCTTGCCGGATAATGCCGCATTCACCATCAAAGCATTGCCAGTGAATAGCTCGGCACCAAGCAGTATCACCATACACAGCCCAATCGGGAATACTAAGCCCGCCACCAGTCGAGCCAACCCTATATCCGGTATAGAGTGCGCAGCCGTGCTAGAAACTGCCGCCCCTAGGCCAATAAACAAGCCTGCTGCAATACCCAGAATAAATAAACGCCAAACTGGAGAGCTAGACTTTTTCGTTGCCCCTTCTATGTTTGCGTCTACCAATTCACCTGGTGTCAACATCGTTTTTATAATATATCACAACTTAGCTACAATCCGCGCCAAATGTAGACAAACTGACAACAACGGTTCCGTGCCCGATACCTTGCGCACTGTCTTAATGTCATTATGGGTCATCACTCTCAGCAACTTTATGTGGTCAGCCATAACATCACCACACTCAGACTGTCTAAAAACTTGGTCTTCAATATCATAGGCGTAGCTGGCGCCAAGTTCAAGTTTATGTCCATCAGCATCCGTAGCTAAGTTAAGCTCATCACCTAAAACCCTAGCGTAACGTATATAGAACCAAGTTCGTACCAAGTCCAGATCTGCGCCACTCTCTAGCGCTTCCAGTGTACTATTTAGTACCATAAAAAACTCTGGGCTATCAACGTGCTCACTGCTACGCGCTACTAGTTTGAGCGCTTCATACACAAACTTCAAGCTATCATGATCTTGCAAGATCTTACCGTAAAACTTAACTATTCGTGCCGAAGTTAGTACGCCCAGCTCACCGCGCCCTTCGTGTACAGTAATATCGCTGAATGTTAACAGCTCTACACCACTAGCCAGTTTACTTTTCTCCCTGCGGGCGCCTTTTACCATTAAGCTTTTTTTACCCTCGGGTGTGATCACCTGCACAATCCGGTCGGCCTCACCGTAATTAGTGCGCTTTAAAACCAGCGACTGAGTGCGTATGCTATTCATCTTAGTGCCTCTTGCGCTGCAGCGCGTATATCATCTGGCGTCATTGTCACTTTATCCAGCACAGCGCAA
This sequence comes from Candidatus Nomurabacteria bacterium, assembly GCA_031257295.1. GTDB lineage: Bacteria > Patescibacteriota > Saccharimonadia > Saccharimonadales > Saccharimonadaceae > JAIROX01. The sequence continues at coordinate 136,165 of JAIROX010000006.1, forward strand.
ACGGAGTTATCCACTAGTTCACCCAGCTCTTCAGCCATCGAGCTGCAGATGATCACAGGCACGTTGCTAGTGTCTGTATAAGATTGCAGCTCATTTAGCAAAGCAAATCCAGAGGGGCCGTCTAGCACAATATCTAGAATTATCAGATCAGGCACCTTTTTATCAACTGCCGCGATAGCATCTAGCCCATTGCTAAAAGTTTTTACTGTATAACTTTTTAGTACACGCGACAAGTGTTCCACCATCAGATCATCGTCTTCTACCACGTAAATCAGCGCGCTCATAGTAAGCTCAGCTGAGTTGATATCGGCAAGTCAATATAAAATGATACTCCGTCGCGGTGTTGAGTAACGCCTAATTTTGAGTTCATGGCTCTAGCAAAACTTTGCGCTACATAAAGCCCTAACCCGCTACTATTCGGCCGACCGCCAATCGGTTGAGGATCTAGCTTACTGGCTTTTTTCACCTTTCGCCAAACTTCAGTAGGCAAACTCGGCCCATAGTCGCGCACGCCGATTCTTACTTTTTGCCCCACGCCCTTCACGAATAGCTCCGGCTTGTAGGTTTCGCTAGCGTGGTGCAGGGCATTATCACAAAAACCATATAAAAGATTGCCCAGTAGGTCACGGTTGGCCACCACCAGCTTAGTTTTGCTCCGATAGCGGTGCTTCATGGTTGTATTTTTAAGCTTTTGTATAGGCCTTAGCGAACGTAGCACCTCATCACAAACTTGATAAGGGTTAACTGGTGTCAGTTCGAACATTGCATCTTCGAGGCGCGCCGCTTTAGTTAAACCGGTCACAAGCCTGAGCGCTCGCTCGCTGGCCAGTCCAAGCTGCTCTATGGTCTTTTTTTGTTCAGCGTCACCTTCAGCCTCATTCAGAAACAGCGAAAGCTGGCGAATTAGCGCCAATGGCGACTTCAATTCATGAGCTACCGCCACTAGCGAAGAATCCACCGCCAGCAACCTCTCTTTTTCACCTTTGCTATTCATAGCCTTATAAAGCTATTTTAGCACAGAATATCTACTGGTTCACGCCTATAGTTTTGATAATCGCTTCAAAGTCTGGCCTAAAGACTTCCGAGTCAGTCTGCAGCATCACAGTTTTGTCTCGTAGTTTCAAAACTAATATGACGCCTCTCATGTCTTTAGATATGGCACCGTCAAAGCGTACGCCCGGCAGATCAGTCTTACCGACCGTAGCTAAAGGCGTAGACCTTAAGTCGCCTTTTTTAACAGCTGAATCATAAGATTTCACTACAGAATCATAACTTTTGTCATAAATCGATACGCGTAAAGCAAATATCTGTGAGTTACTAACTGGCGGTACATAACCAGGGTTCAGATACGCCTCGTAGTCACCGCCCTTAGCGGCATCTTTAGCATCATACATGCTCCAAGTTTTTGGGTAGTCAAATGTCAGGCGGCCGTAGTCTTCTGGTCCAACAAATTCGGTCCTTGGGTTCTTTTCACGTTCAGCAAACTTAGCCTCGTCTTCATCAGCTTGTGTCTTCTTTGCAGTAGCCACGGCCTCTGAAATCTTACTATCAACATTGTTTTTCTGATCCGAGTAGCTGATATATGCCCATACAGCTAGGCTTGCTGCTGCAGCTAAAAATACGCTCAGCATAGCCACAACTACCACCAACACATTAACTTCACCTGACCTATATTTCATCTCGTAACTCCAATGTTTTATGTTTCGATTGTATCACACTTACGCTTACAATTTCAAAACTTGTACAGAATATATGGCCCGCTTTCGCGCTCTGGTTTTTTGCCTGGTATTTTAAATCCGTAACTCACCACTCTAAGTGTTTTCCCAGTCTTAGATGCGTGCTCAGTAGCCTTCTTGCTCAACCGTTCAACCATCTTAGCCACGCCAAAGATATAAACAAGCGTCGTATCTTCCGGCCACTTAGCTTTTATGCCCTCATCAAACCTTACCTCTACAGACCCATACCTAGCACAAAGCAACTTTGATATCAAAACCATGATAGGGTGTTAATCTCGTAGCCAATGGCCCGCGCTCCGCGCCGAGCAGCTGCGCGTAGCACCAGCCCATCACCACTGCCAATATCCAGCACCGTATCTTGGGCTCCAACCTTATAAAGTTTATCAAAAGCCGTACTGATGTCTCGGCGCCGGGTTGGCACGTATGGTGCACCAAAAATTATCACCGAACAGAATACCAGCACGATCACCAAGCCAACATAGGCTAAAATCACTTACTAAAATCCTTACTTAGCACCGTAATCTGATTTTTTAGATCCTTTAGGTCTTTTTCGACCTCTTTGGTCAGCGCCAAAACCTCTTCGTATCTTTTCGGCGCTTCGTCAACACCAAATTCGTCACTATAGAACCAATCGATTTTAGTTTTTAAGTCATCTATCTTGCTTGATATCGTTGTTTTACTATCTTTTTTTGGCACCTAACACCTCCGCCTTAATTTTTTTATCTAATGTTGTTATATCTACAACATTGCCAGTCTTCAACTCTCCTACTACCAAAGCATATCCTTGTCTCAACACATTTTCTGGATTTAGCTGCGCCGCCATACGCGCTAAGTTCTGCGTCTCAAGCAGTTTAGAATCTATCCTATCAACTATAAACTTCTCCAGCCGGTTTGTCTCATTTCGCGTCTCAGCAACTAGCGCCTCTATCTCCGACTTGATTCTAGTATCAATCCGCTCAGCTTCACTCTTCAAATACCCCAATAACGCCTGCTTATCTGGTGTTATCATCTGGGCCGCATTACTCGGTGTGCTCGCCACCGCATCAGCCGCAAGATCAGCTAGTGACTCGTCTGTTTCATGCCCGATACCAGTCAGCACAGGGATACGACTAGCCACAATTTCACGCACCAACAGCTCATCGTTGAACGCGCTCAGGTCTTGGCTGGAGCCACCACCACGTACAATCACCAACACATCGGCCAGGTTTTGTTTTTGGTTAAAATACTTAATCGCCTGAATAATCTGGTCTGGAGCCTCAAGGCCCTGCACTTGCACATGTGCTACCTCCACCTCTAGACCGCCCCAACGTTCATTTAAGATCTTTATAAAATCTGCATAGCCTGCCGCATCGGTAGAGCTAATCAGCGCCACTCGTTGGATCTGTTCCGGCAAAGACCGCTTACGCGCTTTGTCGAACAGCCCCTCGCTCACCATTTTTTTCTTTAACAATTCAAAGCTCTTTTTTATAGTCCCTTCGCCCTTTGGACGCATGTTAAGCACCGTCAGGCTAAACTTGCCCCAGTTAGTCAACCGCGGCCTAGCCAGCACCACAACCTTCATACCATCCTCAAGCTGCATACGCAGACCATATAGGCTAAGAAAACAACCAACCGAGGCAGTATTATCCTTTAGGTCAAAAAATACATACTTGCCCTGGCTTTCTTTGTAGCTCGCCACCTCACCCTCAACAACTACTGTCGGATAAGCACCTTCTAGTGTCTGGTTAGTGAAGCTTACGAGTTCGCTAACACTAAGAGTCAAGGGCTCCATGCTCCAGTTCCTCCAGGCTTGGCTTTGTCTTTTTTGACAATAGCGCATGTTGATAAAAACCCCAGCCGCTGACAATCGTACCAAGCAAAACCATGACGCGTGTCACAATTACCGTGATAGTTGCTATTTCAATACTCACACCCGACATCACCAAGACAAATATCATAGCGCCTTCGTAGCCACCTACACCACCCGGTGTAGCCAAGATCGTACCAACTATCGAAGCCAAACCTTGCCCGAGTATCAGCTGCGGTAATATTTCGGGGTGCCCTAGCGCGGTTGCCACTACCCAGTAAGTAGCCACTTCCAAGAAAGAGTACAAGACTCCCCATAAATATGGGTTAATCAATGCCTTAGGTTTTTTGCGTATAACCAACCAGCCGCCATGTAGCTCAGTGAAGAAATGATCCACCTTAGACTCTTTTAGCACCTTTTGCTTCTTGCCAAATGTTACCTTTTTAACAGTTGCGTTAACTGCCTTGGTTGACACCCTCGAAAACCAATCTATGCGTTTTTTCTTCATAATAATTATAAACACCGCTACAACCACAGCCTCCATGCCCAGACAGGCTGCTGCACCAATACCAAACAGTTGCCACGGCAGTAGGCCCATAGTCGCCAATATAATCATGGCCACCCACATCTGTACAGTGGTGGCTATAACAGCGATGCCATAACGCAAGATGTGCATGAATACCGCTTGGCCAGCACTAATTCGCCACTCTTTAAGCCGCCATACTAAGTAGCCCAACCCGGCTACGCCAGCCGATGGTAAAATATGATTCACAAAGTTCAACTCCAGACTTATTCGTGCCAGTTTCCAGCCTTGTACTTTTACCTTCTGTTTAGCTTTAATATAGGCAAAATACATCTGACCAGCCGCATAATACATAAATAATTGTTCTGGTATCAAGAATAACAAGACCCATATATTGAGGGTCTTAATATAACCTATCGAGCTAGTCAACGAATCACGTGCCACCCACACCACAACCGCCACTAATACCAGCGTAATAACGCTGAGGATTTTCTTGAACATACTAAAGCATTATACCACACGTTTTTAACCATAAAAGAATAGCGCCAACGCGTAAAAACGGCTGGCGCATACAAAGGCACGAGTATGCCTACAATATCCTACTTATACAGTCATCTATTTCATCAAACATAGATGACCTATCTGCATGGATATTAACGTTGAATCTTGTATTCAACCTCCTTATAAGGTTCTCGAGCTTCCCCAGAAGCTCACTTGAAATTACTTGGTGAGTTGCGGCCCGATCCACCCAGTCCTCAACGATTTCGCCGAGTTCTAGCAACATCTGGTTGTCCCAGCGCGCAACATCATACAGTCTAACCTGCATATGCGCACCTCCTTTCTTTGGTGTCTGCCAAGGGGTTATTTAATAATAACACACCTATCATATAAAGTCAAGGGTCTAGTTCAGTTCCTTGAGCAATTTTGCTACCACGCAACCTGAGTAAATCTCGTGCATAATATGCCACCGATCGACGATCCACGCTACCCCTGTCAAGCAACACTCCCTTAGCCCCCGTTTCATCAGTGGCATTAATAGGGTCGTAAAAAGTAAATGGCCTCAGGTCATATTCTTTGGCTAGCCCATTTATCTTGCCAAGACTAGCTATTGTGCTATTATGCAAACTACGCCTACGTCTATCCAGGTTACTTACTTCGCCCTGCCAATCACTCACATCTCTATCATGCGTTTCATCTAATATCTTAATCTTCCAACAGGTTGTTATATAATCAGCCGCATTTTCCAAAAACTTATCTATACTAACCTGCTCATTCTCAGTCGCTCTTTCACGAAGTTTAGCCTCGCGATCATCAAACATGATAACGCTCTGCACAAATAGACCGCGTTCTATGCCACCATTGTTAACATACTCAGTGGGCACATAGCCGCTTAATTCACGCTTACCTAACACGTAAAGACCCCGCTTAATAAGTGCATCATTAGCAGCATACTTGTCTTCAAGCTTCTCGAGGTGTGCCTTATAATCAGCCAACGTTAACACCTCGTCTTCAGACAAGCTTCCCTCGGGGCGCCCGGCTAGACGAAATGCTCGTAGACTATCTTCATCCAACCGCCGCATGTCTTGATCAGTCGAGTGACGCTCACCATAAAACACCACCACGCTATTTCGACTCGCTAACTGATACCGCGTCTTCGGTTCTCGCAAAAAAGGTAGCAAACAGCCCGGCACATACTTTCGATCAGTCGCAAGACACCACGCTTCGTTATCAAACTCCTCGCACGCCTCTTGCTTTTCCGCATCACTCAAAGGTCCATCTGGTACCGTTTCGGGTGATGGTAACCCTGCGTCTTCACCTGGTCTAATGCCCAGCCTCTCGTTGTCGAATTTTTCAAAAACATCCCAAGCAGCCGCCTGAGCCGCCGCCATCGTTACCTTACCCAGTCCACCAAATTCACCAGCTGGGTGCTCTGGACTAGCCGGGAACGTCTCGGTTATCTCATTCTGCAATTTTGCCCTTAGCGCATCAGCTTCATCCAAACTAACGTCTACATATCTTCCATCTGCCAAAATCTGACCTGCGCGCCCATAAGCCTGTTCGTAAACATCATCTTGTTTTATGTCAGGTTGCTCTTTTTCTTTACTCATATTCATTTTTGGTTAACTTCTGGCTATTTTAGCACAGATAGACTAAAAAGTCAAGCATAAACCGTTCCTTAATCTGTTCTTTTATGGTATTATTGCTCTATGTTTATCGCTATTTTAGGCCGCCAGCCGGCCTTGGGTACAGCCGAACTTGAGGCGACTTACGGGTCAACCGCTATTTTACCCTTGTTACCTGGTATCGTGCTAGTTAAGGCCGATCAGTTCAATATCAGCCACTTTGGCGGTATTAAAAAGGCCGGCAAGGTGTTAAGCGTAGCAGGCTTTAACGAAAGGTCAAACAAGCTTGTTGAATACCTTTCTAACCTGCCGGACGGCAAGATCACTCTTGGCTTTTCTTATTTTACGAAAGATAGCATCAAGGCGGCCCAAAGGAACTCTTTCGCCATTCAAAACATCTTAAAAAAGCAAGGGCGCAGCGTGCGCCTAGTGCCACAAAACGAGGTCATGCTGTCTACTGCAACATCTCACCATAATAAGTTAGGCTTATCAACAAACAAAGTTGAAGTTTTATTTATCGGTACACCAGATAAGCTATATACCGCCATTTCCACCGGTGCCCAGAACATCACCGCCTACGCCGCTCGCGACCAAAAACGCCCCAAACGCGACGCCTTTGTTGGTATGCTCCCCCCAAAACTCGCCCAGATCATTGTAAATCTAGCGATTAGCAAGGGGACCTTGGACCAGTGCCCGGTTTCTGGGCAGTCGGCTTTTGCCGAAGGCAAAAACGCTCGGCTTGGGGGGCAGAGATCAGGTGCTGAGCCAAGGCCTTACCCTACTATCCTCGACCCCTTCTGCGGCACGGGCGTAGTTTTGCAAGAAGCTCTGCTAATGGGCTACAACGTCTATGGCACCGACCTAAGCGACAAAATGGTGGATTATAGCCGCGAAAATCTTGAGTGGCTAATCTCTCGAAGTGGTGGAGGGCGCTCGGCGAATATAACTCTCGAACCCGGCGACGCCACAGACCATCGCTGGCAACCACCCATCGACGCCATTGCTAGCGAAGTCTACCTCGGCCAACCCTTTAGCGCCACCCCATCCCCTGCCAAACTCGCTGAAGTTCGCCAAACTTGCCGCCGCATCACCATAGACTTCTTAACCAACTTAGCACCCCAGGTCAAACCCGGCACGCCGCTTTGTCTGGCAGTCCCCGCCTGGCGCACTCACAAGGGCTGGCAACGCTTAGATATCCTTGACACCATCCATAAACTCGGCTACAATATTCAAGAGTTTAAACACGTCAAACAGCACGACTTGCTATACTACCGTGAGAGTCAGTTTGTTGGGCGTGAGTTATTAGTTTTAAAGAGGAGTTAAACCCAAAATGTCACATGTTAAAGCTGGCGGTTCCAGCAAAAACGTTCACAACAACGCCGGCGCTCGCCTAGGGGTTAAACGTTTTGGCGGCCAAAAAGTTAAAAAAGGCGAAGTTTTAGTGCGTCAAACTGGCTCAACTAAAGTCGCTGGCCCAGGCACTTATATTAGCAAGAACTTCACTATCCATGCCGCCCAAGACGGTACGGTTAGCTTTCAAAAGATCCGCAAAACTCACTTTAGCGGCAAGACTGTTCCCCGCACGCAAGTGATCGTTAAATAAAAACCGCCCCTCGGGGCGTTTTTTATTGTTGGGCGGTTTTCTCTTCGTTCAGTCCGAGATGGTGGCGCACACGCTCCACGACATCGCTAATCACAACTTGCGACTTGACCAGGTACTCATCTACGCCCAGTGCCTCAGCGCGCTGCTTGTCCTTATCCTGGCTAAGCGCAGTCAGCATAATCACTGAAATATTCATGGTTTCAGGTGTATTACGTAAAATATCCAGCACATCAAAGCCACTAATTTTTGGCATCATGGCATCTAGAAGCACCAAGTCCGGGTGGTAGGCTACTGCCTCGCTAAGGGCATTTTCACCATCATGCACTTCGTGCACGTCGAAGCCTTCCATCTCCAAGCGCTGCCTATAAACAGCGGCCAGAGCTTCATCATCTTCTACCAGTAGAATCTTCTTCGGTTCCATATACCCCCCTATATTAACGCAAACCACCAAAATGCACAAGCTTTATTTAAGTAGTTGCAGCGCTTTTACCATCTGTTTATCATTGCTCTTATTAATATCATCCAGCGTTAATACTACTTCTACATCTGGCTTAATCCCAGACTTGCCTATATTCAAGTCTTTGGGTGTATACCATTTACCAATCGTCACTTTAAGCAGCCCGCCAGACACGTTGACCTGGCTTTGCACACTCCCCTTACCAAAAGTTTTTTCACCTACAAACGTCGCCGCTTTATAGTCTTTTAACGCACCAACAACAATTTCACTAGCACTAGCGCTCAAACTATCAGCCAGCACGATAGTCTTCTTGCCCGTCAGTAAGGCCTTGCCACTTGAACGCATCTCCTCTACCACATCGCCGTTAGCTTTTTCGGTGAACAGTAGCTTATCTGTTAGCCACAAGCTGAGCAAGTCACGCGCAGCAGTCACATAGCCACCGCCATTACCACGCAGGTCTAAAATCACTTTGTTCGCACCCTTTTTGTTGATATCTTCAGCGGCCGTCCTGGCCAGGTCGCCAGTTTTTTGGTCAAAACGCGTCACACGAAGTATCGCTACGCCGTCCTTAAATTCCAGCTCGACGCTAGGGTTCTTAATAGTTTCGCGCCGAATGTTAAATTCTTTATCCGCTCCACCGCGCACTACCTTAAGTTTAACTGTAGTACCGGCCTCACCACGCACCTTACTGGCAACTTCGTCTGTTGTTAATTTTGCAACATCTTCGCCGTTGACACTTTTTATAACATCGCCAGCCAAAACCCCTGCCGCTTTGGCTGGGTTGTCTTTAAGTACTCGCACGATCGTTGATAGGCCATTGCGCTCGCCTATCTCCACACCTATGCCGGCGCCCACGTCGCCGCTTAGGCTTTTCTCAAACTTACCAGCTTCTTCACTGTCCATATATACTGTGTAAGGGTCGCCAGCTGCTGCGACTAAGCCTTTTTTAGCACCTTCAACCAACTTATCGTCATCCAGCTTGCCGTCATAGTTGTTTTTCAACGCACCATAAACCTCACTAAGCGATGACCAACTAGGCTCAGGACTCGCCTCCATTCCTATAACTGGCGCTACCACTGCAAATATCTCATCTTTGCGCGTACCAGCAATAAACCCAACTATAAGCGTGATCGCCGCAATGACGATCAAACTTCCAACCGAAACTGTCCCCCGCTGTCTAACCATTAGTAAACATTATATCAGTTTCTAGAAATATATATAAGTCAATCCAGCCGATGAGCGGTTGTAGTATCGGTATAAACCGTCCCACTGCAAGTTGTAGTCGCTGACATCGATCGTACCGTTGCCATAGACTCTTTCAACATACATAGCATGGCCATAGTAACCAATATACCAAATCGCAACCGACCCAGCTCGCGGCTCGCCGCCATGTGGGATACCGTAGGCCGCCGTGGTAGACGGCCACTGGTTAGCATTACCAGCCCCACCAACATATGGCATATATCTGCCAGTACTCCAAACTTTCCAGGCTGTGTAGCTTACACATTCACGAGTATATAACCCCCAGTTATCTACATAAGCGTCTAGTGGCGCATTTGCCCAAACCGCCGGGTAACCGCCGCCGCCTTGTTGGCCTGGCGGCACAGAGCCAACGGCCCCAGGCCTGTTCATCGCATTACGAATCTCCTCGGCCTGCTTGGCACGTAGCTCCTTAATGCGGTTATTGCTTGAGCTGGCCATACCAAGATAAGCTTCTTCGCTGCCCTTGGTTTGATCTAATAGATTCTGGCGTTCGTTTTGCTTTTCTTGCAGGTTTGCTCGCTGATCTTTCTGTTCGGTCAATAGCTGCTTAACCTCTTTCTGTTGCTTTTTAAGTTCGTTTTGCAGCTTTTCGATACGAACAATCATGTCATTCAAACTGTCGCTTATTGAGTTGCGCTGGGTTTCTTCGTCTATATATTTAGTAATACTACTACTGCTAGCCAGGCGCTCCAGCGGCGTAATCTTGTCGCTCATGGCTTTATCAACGATAATATAGCCTAGTGTATCTTCGGTTTCATCGATTTCTTGCTTAGTCTTCTCAATTTGGTCAGTTAATTTATCATACTTCGCCTGCGTCAAGTCAATATTTGCCTGGATAGCCGCAGCCTCATTATTGAGTTTGTTGACTTCGCCCTGCAGGGTAGCCGCCATTTGACCATACTCACCCGCCTTGCGGTTATACTCATCAACTTGCTTTTGTATAGCGTTGATCTGGTCGTCGTATTTATCGGCACTCACAGCCTGAGAATATTGCAGAACTATACCGAACGTCATAGCAACGGCGCAAACTGCGCAACCGACTTGTTTTATCTTTTTTGTTTTGGATGTCCCCTTAACAAGGGTATATTTCTTGCCCATACTAGCATTTTAGCACAAGCGCAATAAAAAGTCAAGTGCGGATTTTTCGATTAATGGCCCTTGCTAGCACTCCAGCCAACAGCACAACTATAGCCACGGTGGCAATAAAGTTCCGCACTTCGCCCTTAGTGAGTGGCAGATTGGAATATGATATTCCCCGCCATATCTTCCGCGCAAGAATAGACTGTGTAGCCACCGGCTGACACTTCGCCCAGGTCGAAAGGCTGGCTGAAATCATATCCGGTCAGATCAATCTCAGCCCCACCAGTACAAACCGACTGTCCAGTGCCATCATCAATCGGGAATGGCGTCAAAGAATAGCGCCATTGCACCAGCGGTGCCAGGTTCGGCGAAAGTTTAATTTTCGCCACCAGTGCCGTATCAGTCGTCACAAAATTCGCGCCAGTTTCACCCGGAAATGCCAGCGACGGGCCAATGTCATCAACATTATTCGGCGGGCTGGTCAAAGTCACCGAATTCCCAGCGTTGTCATAAATCGTCACGCTGCAAGTGTCGCCGTTCGTCGTGCCGGTGATGCAAGAATAAACGTTCGAGCTCGCCAAACCCGAACCACCGGTATCCGTCACACCAGACAGCGTAAAGGTCACACCGACCGCACCGTTATTCCAGCTGGCCGAGGCTGGCGACCAACTGCCGCCACTCGGCGCGATGTCTTCCCATTTATAACTCGCCGAAGCTGTGGCCACATTCCCGGCCGCGTCGCGGGCGCAGGCATACAAAGTTGTCTCGCCCAAGGCTGGCGCCAAAGTTTCGGTGCCCAGGGTCGAAGTGTGGGCGATTTCGGTCCCGCCACTCTGGCAGGTCGCGCCCAGGTCGTTGCTCCACGAATAGCGCACCTCCACCAAGTTCGAGCCCGACGCGATGCTGGCCGTCACCACGGCGCTCGGCTGGGTATTGATCCAAGAGCTATTCCCGCCAGTCACTGTCAAAGTTGGCGGCGTGGTATCGACCTCTACTGTTCCGCCCCAAGTCGCCACGGCGCAGAGTTCGCCGCTACATAATTCGTCGTTACCGCCGGCCCGGTGATCGAAATGGCTGGCGCGGCCAAATACAAGAACCCGCCAGTCACGGCATGCGCGCCGGAAGATTCGCGCGCCCCAGCCTGCGTAGCCGAATCATAGCCGTTATCCACCGTGACGCTGACCAAACCTTGGGCGTGGGCCGAAGTCGTGCAAGTGATTTGCGTATTAGAAACCACCACCACATTCTCACATACCGCTGGCGTGCCGCCAATATCCAAAGTCACCGTCGTCGGCACAAACCTCTGTGCGTCCAGCGCCGCATTCTGTGCAATTTCGCCCGCGCTCAAAACCCGATTATAAACCCGCACCGAATAAATATTTAACTCCATTGCCGCGGTTATTCCCTCCGTAAAGGTAAATTTGCCAAAATCATACCCAATTCCGCTGGCAAAACTGCCCGCCCCAACCTGGCTGCCGCTGCGATACGCCGTGCAATTTGTGTGGCTGCTATCGCTATGCCCAGTTGTAAAAGAATAAATGTTCAGAGTATTTAACGGTTGCGCCAGGCCGCTAACATTACCAGTGTTATCCACCAGGCAATGATAATACGCGTTGCCACTGGCTCGCAGCTTCAATTGAAAAGCTTTGTTCGGCGTTGCGCCAGCGCCATTCCCGCCAATCGTCGTGTTGGCCATGGCCGACCGTTTCAATACTACTTCCACCGTCGCCTCGCCGTTTGCCAAAATCGGCACATCACTATTTGACGTCTTAGCGCCGTTCAAAATCAACGAGTTATTCGTCCAAGTCGAACCGCTAATCGTCATATTATTCCCGCTCGGCGACAAGTCTGTCCAAGTCGTCGCGGTCGCACTGTGCGTGCCGTAGCCCGTATTTTCAATCGCGTCGTAATTCAACACCAGGCCATTTTGCGCATAATTGCTAGCGCTTGGCGGCATAAAGTTATTCCCCGTGATCGTCAAATTCGTGCCGCCGCTGACCGGCCCGGAGCCTGGGCTGACGCTGGTTATCGTCATCGGTTCGCGGAAAGTGTAACCATTTGTAAGGGTCGAAACCGCTGCAATTCCCGCCACCGAAAGATCCACATTCACTGTGCCCGCCGCGTGCGTAGGGGTGCCAGCCGGAATCACGCAGGTCAAAGTCGTATCATTCACCACTGTTACATTGCTACAGACCACCGGCGAGCCACCCGCGTCAAAAGTCACAACTGGCTTGCCGCCACAATCTGCAAAATCAGTCCCGCTGGCCGAGCCATAAAACACACCACTAACGCGGTCAAGCATGCCTCCCTTACCGGTCACGGTATTGCAAACTGGAATCATATCGCGCGTCAAACTACCTGACTTCCAATACTTGAACCCATAAATCTTACCGTGGAAAGGATTCGACGCAGTAGCGCCATTATTAGCATTTAATGCGCCCAGATAGACATTGAGTGAGACACTAGGCGTGCCCGCCCCTGATAGCGGCGTTTTATTCACGCCGTCAAAATAATCTCGTCGCCCTTGTGCATGGTGATTTGGTGACGATTAGCGTCCCATACCCCCAAGTCACGATACATATTATTCCAGTTGGCCGTGCCAGCATTTCCATAAGTCGCCGCCATATGCAGCCGCATCGGCGTGTTAGCATCGGTGGAATTGAAACGATAATAAGCAAAACGATCGTGGGCGTAGTCGCTACCCTGCACACCCCAAACAAATTGATAGGCATCACCTGGGCTAGCATCAATCTGATAATCCGCCCAAGCCTGCACATCACCCAGTTGGTCTTGACCAGTGTTGATATATTGCGCGCCGGTAAATTCCAAATATTCCATTGATGTGTAGGCAAAACCTTTGCCTGTCACCGTCACAGTATTCCCGCCCAGCGTGCTACCAACATTCGGATTGACACTGGTGACACTCGGCTGATAAGTGTACGCGCCGTCTAGCGTAGCAGTATCTGAGCCGCTAGTGAGGCTAACATCGGTTAAACCAGCCATGTGAGCGCCAGTGGTGCAAGTGATAGTATTAGCACCAACAACTTGCAAGTTGGTGCATGGTGCCCCACCGATGGAAACATTGGTAGCCGAGCCAGTGTTGAACGCGCCCGTGCCAGCGTTGCCGTAAAACTTGTTGTTAATAGTGTCGAACATGCCGCCTTCGCCGGTGGCCATATTATAAACCGGAGTGAAGTTTCGCACTACTGTGCCGTTGATGGTGATACTGGCCGCGGACATTTGGGCGCCAGGGAAAATCGCCGCGCCGTTGCCACTGGCGAACAGACCAATGATGCTTGGTGCGGTAGTGGCCGGCGGCGGGGATGTCTGTGTTGCTATCGTTGCGCCATTGACAGAGAGACTATACTGATTGCTAGTGATGTTCAGGGTGCCAGTTATGGTATTCTGGCCAGTTAATACGCCGCTCCGGAGCCAACAGTTAGTGCCCGAGGTGCAGGTATAAACGTGAAAATAGGCTCGGTTGGTGGAACCATCCTGCGACAGGAAGACGCCCGGATCACTAGTGCTGGTCGAGTTTCCTGCGCCCATGATGATACTCTCGGTCGTCGAGGTAGCCGTGGCTTGGTAGGTGGTTTCGAGCGTCATCGTGCCGGAGGTGATGGAAGCGACACCGGTGTTGATGTATTGCGTGCCAGTGGATTGCAGATACGACATCGGCGCGTAGGTATTCGTGCCGTCGGTGTAGGTGGTGGCACTATATGGGAAACCGCTGCCGGTGATGGTGACATTCTGCCCACCAGTGGTTGGTCCGGCGGTTTGGCTGATGGAATTTACGCATAAAGAAGAGTTGGTAGATGAACAAGTGGCTAAAGCATTCTTCCAGATCAAAGCACCAGCAAACACACCCGCCATAAGCAATATGACTATATACGCAAACATGCGCTTTTTGGCGATGGTGTGTCCGTTAGTGGTACTTAACATACCTGTTATGATTATACTACGCCCCCCCAGAAATACTAGTTACCAAGGGAAGCTTTGGCTAATTTTGTGCTTTCAAGTATCTGTGTGTGGCCAGTATTGATGACACCACACCGATTGTTGAGCCTATCAAAATCATCGCCAGCGCTATAAACGGCAAGAATACCATTAGTTCGCTAGTTGTTTGATGCACCGCCACACCGTAAGCCTCAAGTTTATCCTCCGCTAAAAATAGCAGGCTATAGCCTATCGCAGTGGCAAAGACAGCAGCAATAACGCCAGTCAACACCGCCTCAACTACAAATGGCCCACGAATAAACCCCTTGTCGGCACCGATCAACTTCATCATATGTATTTCCTCGCGACGGTTGTGGATCGACATACGAATAGTGTTGAATATCATGAGTGCCGCAATAACTATAAATATCACCGCCGCTAAAAGTCCAACCCTCTCAGCAAACCGCACCGTATTAGCGATATTGTCAATTGCCTGCTTGCGATCAGTCGAGAATGATGGTTTGTAGCGTTCGCTAAGAGCTTTTTTTACAGTTTCGTTAGTTTTAATAAAGTTCTCTAACTCTGAAGTATTATCAATATTCACCACCTTGATATTAAACGTACCCTGAAAGTTATTCTTGGCCTTATTTAGTACTTCGGTTGTATTATCTTCGTTAACATGTTCCCGAGCATATTCGTCGTGTGCCTCTTCTGGCGATACGTATTTAACTGATTTAACTGACGACAGCCGCCCTATGTCAACCTTGATTTTATCCACATCCTTGCTTGGCGTATCGGGCTTTATATAAATCGACATGTCTATCTTATCGCGAATATCCGCTACAGTGCTAGTCATTACATCACGCGCCACTACAGAAATAAAGATGATCAGTAGCGTAATCAACATCACGGCCAGCGCCGCTACGCTTAGCCAAGCATTACGCGAAAAGCTCGACATACCATACTTAACAATCCTGAAGAAAGTGGTCACCCTGTGCCTACGCCTGGGCTCAAGTGCCTTCATACCAGCTTGCGATGAACGCTTGGTTAGCTTGGTGGGTCGTGTCACCTCTTTTGCCATTACTGCTTATACCCTCCTTGCGCTTGGTCCGAGGTTACTTTACCACCTTCCAATGTAATAACGCGGCGCTTCAGGCGGTTTACAATCTCTACATTGTGAGTCGCCAGCAGCACGGTTGTACCATAGCTATTGATTTTCTCAAGTAGGCGGACAATCTCCCAGGTGTTTTTGGGGTCAAGGTTGGCCGTAGGTTCATCTGCCATCAAGATCTTTGGCTGACGTGCAACCGCCCTGGCGATAGCCACACGCTGGCGCTCGCCACCGCTTAACTCATCTGGAAAATTCTTTTCTTTGCCCTTTAGACCCACCAGCTCAATCACTTTCGGCACAGTATTACGGATCTCGCGACCTGGCATACCAACAATTTCTAGCGCAAAGGCGATATTTTCGAACACGGTGCGGGTTGGTAGCAGCTTAAAATCCTGGAAGGCCACACCAAGCTTTTGGCGCAGAAATGGGATTTGTTTATCTTTTAAGTCGTCGTAATCAATACCGCCCACGATAATCTTGCCGCTGTCGGGCTTTTCTTCGCGCGTTAACATCTTGAGCACAGTACTCTTGCCAGCACCACTTGTTCCCACCAAAATTACAAATTCTTTTGGCTCAACATGCAAACTGATGCGGCTAATTGCCGGCTTACCTTTTTTCTCATAACTTTTAGTAACTCTATCGAGTAGAATCATACCTTTATTTTAACATAAACATATTTAAATTACATGGTGTGGGCGGAAAGAATTGCGAAATTGCCCACACTTAGCGTTTATAGCCGTAAAGCCTTAGCAAGATCATCTTGTAGGCTAGGGTCTTCTTGGCCTAGTTCGTCCAGCAATTCGGCCAACTTAAGTATGGCATGCTGAATCATTAAAGATCTGCAGCAGTCTGTGCTATATTCGTCTTCAATGAATTCATCATCTTCAGACTCATCAATGAGCGACACAAACTCTTCATAGTCACCTTCGTCGAAATTCAGACGCAGCCAATCGTCGTCTGAATGATCAACCAGGACCTGCACCTGACCCGTTGCGATGCTGCGGATAGTTTCATCGATACATAGACCAGTCGCGCCACGTTCAGCCAAATACCTGCGCAGCTTTTCAGCAGAACTTTCACCCTCACTCTCTTCTCCGTCCATACATCTCACTATGCCACATTCGTTGTCGCAGTAGGGCTCGACGACCACGTACTTTGTGAAAAGCGTATAAAGGTCGGAGCTCATCTCCTTTGTTTCGAACTCTAGAGGATCAAAAACCGTACTCATAATTACAACTCCTTTCCGCCTAACTTATCAAAGTACCTCTGATAAGCTGGCAACAAAATAAAAAGAAAAACTTATCAAACTTATAGGCAGACTATACCCCCCCCCGAACGCTAAGCGCAAGCATAAGCCTAAAACTAATTAGAGATCTGTGCACCCAGATAAGCGTC
The DNA here is from genome assembly GCA_031257295.1 of Candidatus Nomurabacteria bacterium. GTDB lineage: Bacteria > Patescibacteriota > Saccharimonadia > Saccharimonadales > Saccharimonadaceae > JAIROX01. Next base: position 153,178 of record JAIROX010000006.1, read on the forward strand.
AATAAAGCCGTTGATCTCGCCGTCTAGCACCTTTTTAGGATCTTTTTCTTCGTACTTCGTGCGGGTGTCCTTGGCTAAACTATATGGGTGCAGCACATAATTTCGAATCTGTGCTCCCCACGAAGCCGACTCGCCCGCGCGCAGGTCATTCATAGTTTCGGCGTGTTGTTCGTCTTTCAGTTGTTGTAATTTTGACAACAGTATGCGCATGGCCACTTCCTTGTTTTGTAGCTGACTACGTTCATTTTGAATCGCCACACTGATGCCTGTCGGCAAGTGCGTCACCCGCACCGCGCTATCCGTCGTATTAACACTCTGCCCACCATGTCCACCTGCGCGATAGACATCAATCTTCAAGTCTTTCGGATCAATCTCCGCTTTGTCGGAACCCACTTCGGGCAAAACCTCGACTAGCGCAAAACTGGTTTGGCGTAGATTATCGGAGTTAAATGGACTAAGCCTCACCAAGCGATGCACGCCGTTCTCACTTTTCAACCTACCATACACATAAGAGCCGTCAAGCTGTATCACACTAGTCTTAACGCCCGCCTCCTCGCCCGCCACACGCTCGAGTAGTGTGCTTTTAACACCCTCTTTCTCGGCCCACCGCAGATACATACGCTCTAACATCTCAGTCCAATCTTGAGCATCAGTACCACCCACGCCAGCCGTTAAGCGCACAATTGCCGATCCAGCATCGTATTCACCCGTGAATAACAGTTCTTTCTTGAGCTCACCAAAAGTCGTGGTGAGTACATCAATCTGGGCACCCAGTTCGTCCTTGAGCTCAACATCACCATCGCTAATAACCACTAGTTCATCCAGATCATCTAGTTGAACTTTGAGTGTACGCCACGGCGTAACCCGTTCGTTTAACCTTGCAAACTGCTCGTTTTTGGTGCGCGCCAGTTCAGGGTTGTTCCATAGCTCCGGTACGGCTGTTTCTTGCTCAAGTTTTTCTAGGTCTCTGAGCTGAGTATCAATATCTAATCTAGTATAAGCATCATCAAACTCGTGGCGTAGTTCGCTTAGGCGTCTTTTGAGTGGCTGCATGGAGGTAATTATACCATGTACATGCTATAATGGCCTTTCTATGAAGATTGGCGTTTTTGATTCTGGCATTGGCGGCCTAAATATTCTGAACGGCTTGCAGCAGGCCTTGCCTGAGCACGATTTTGAGTACGCCTGCGACACCGAGCACGTGCCATACGGCAACAAGTCACCCGAAGAGATTATCCGGCTAACTACGGCGGGTGTTCAACAACTAGCCAAGGATTGCGAAGTGGTTGTTATAGCTTGCAACACAGCAACGTCTTATGCTATCGATACCCTGCGTCAAGTTTATCCAAATACCAGGTTTGTTGGCCTTGAACCAGCCATAAAGCCTGCATCTGCGCTGACTGAGTCTGGTGCCCTAGCAGTATGCGCCACTCCCGCCACATTAGCCAGCGCCAATTACCGACAGTTGCTGCAAGCACATGCGAAAGGCCTAACCGTGGTTGAGCCAGATTGCTCAAACTGGGCAAGCTTAATTGAGCATGGCCAGGCCGATCAGATACAGCTTGAAGGACTTTCAAGTGAGCTGTGCGAAAAGGGCTGCGACACGGTTGTGCTAGGCTGCACGCATTACCACACACTCAAGCCAAAACTAGCTAAACTTATACCGGGCGCAGCTATCCTTGAGCCTTGCGACGCCGTACTCAAGCAAGTTAAGCGTTTTTTGTAGACAAAGCTTGCACGGCCGTCACAAACTGATCGCCGCGATCAGAGTAACTTTTAAACATATCAAAGCTCGCATGGGCCGGACTCAAAATTACTACGTCACCAGGCTCGGCGCTATCTGCCGCCCAGCGCACAATCTCATTCATGCTAGTATCCACACCCAGGTTTATAAAGTTTTCAACCCCAACAGATTCGAGTTGCTTTTCTAGCCCATCGGCGCTTTGCCCAATTAGAATAGTCTGGCGAACACCGCCACCTTTAATTGCCTGCACCAATGCGCTCATATCTGCACCCTTATCTGATCCGCCGATAATCATCACTTTTGGTTCTTTAAACGATTCGATATCCGCCACTGCGCTACCTGGTACTGTAGAGATGCTGTTGTCGTAGTACTTCACGCCGTCCACTTCGCGCACCAAGTTAATGCGATGCGGCAAGCCCGTAAAACTACTCAGGCCTTTTTGGTAGTCGGCTGGATTTTTGGTGTACTGCCAAGCCGCGCTAATAGCCGCCAAAGCGTTCATCTTGTTATATTCACCAGGCACTTTTAGGTCGCTAATTGAACAAATAACTTGTTCAGAAAATAACAGGTTAAAATCGTCAAAACTGGCGTACTCTTTAGACGGGTATGGTAGCTTTTTGGCAGCTGATTTTTCGGCGATCTTTACCGACTCGCTATTAGTTGAATCGTAGACCACAAAGTCATTTACCGATTGATATTTTACGATGTTTGCCTTGGCGTCTATGTATTCATCGTAGTCGCTGTGAACATTCAGGTGGTCGGGCTCAATATGCACCACCACCGCGATATGTGGCGACTTGTCTAAGTCCCACAGCTGAAAACTGCTTAGCTCATAAACCACAATGTCATCAGCCGCCACCTTGTCTAACTCATCAAGCGCCGGTACGCCTATGTTGCCCACCAGGTGTACCGTGCGACCAGCCGCCCGCAGAATGCTAGCTATCAGGCTACAAGTTGTGCCTTTGCCCTTGGTGCCAGTTACACCGATTATCGGCGCCGGGCACTTGTTGAAAAATATCTTGGTGCTAGAAGTGACCTCTAGGCCGTTACCCTTGATCAATAATGGGCTTACACTTGGCGAACGTACTACTGTATCAAAACCAGATAAGTCTAATGTGTTCATATCAAATTCGTCAAAAACTTCAACTGAGTCACCCGCTAGCGCATGTTTTTTTAGGTACCTTTCAGCACTCTTGCCTTCGATTCCATAGCCTAAAACCGCGGTTTTCACGCTTACAATTCCCCGCCATACAAGGTTTCAATTTTGTTGTTGAGCATCACCAAGTCCTGCTTGGCACAGTTACCAACCGCTGCTAGAGTCCATATATCAGCCGCAAAAAACTCACGCACCACGCTCACAATAGCATCAATCGACACCCGTTTTATCATTTCCGGCACCTTATCGTAGTTATCAACTACACCTTCCATAAAGTATTTACCAGAGTAGAACCCGCTAATTTGCCCTACAGTTTGCGCGCCCATTTGGTAGCGTCCTAATGCGTATTGTTTAGCAGCTTCAACATCTTCACTACTAATGTTACCTCTCAGGATCTCTCGTATCTCACTGACCATCAGCCCGAACAGCGCCTCGGATGTGTCATAATTCACACCGCCGCCAAAGTCCCACGAAGCTTCCATAGGGCCATTTGATATGTCAGAAAATATACTATAAACTAATCCGCGCTTTCTGGCCTTACCTAATATCTTGCTATACAAAGTACCGGTTAGTATGTGGTTCAGGCAATCCATGGCGTCAACTTCTCCATCAGTTAACTTACGCTGCAAAATTGACGACCAGCCAAAAGTTAGATTTGAGGCGTCCTTGCGACGTATTAGAGTTGGTGCAGCTTTCGCATAACCATCGTGCGGCATGGCCGAACGTTCGCCAGCCGGCAGGTTCCAGCTTTCTAGCATACCTTTAATTTGAGCCCTGCGGCCGCGCAACTTACCAGCAATAATAAATCTCATATTACCGGCTGTATGCGTTCTGGTATAGTGCTCTTTAATATCCGCCAGCGTGATATCGCCGATTGTCTTAAAGCGTTGGCTAAACAATAAGGTGTCCTCGCCTAGTGACTGCTGGATCTTTGGCCAAAGCAGTCGATTATAATTATTGAGTGCATCTGCTAGCTCGTTCTTGACATTGCCCTTTTCGCTTTCGAGCTCAGAACCATTAAACTTCGGTTCCACAATCGCCAACTCCTGCAAGTCTAGAATACGTTGCCACTCAAAGTCGGCGCAGTTAGCAATGTAAGTCATCGAAATATCACCTGTTACAGCGTTGTGATAAGCACCGTTTTTGGTAAATTCTGCTTCGTAAGCGTGCTCGTTCTTAAATTTAGAATTGGCGCCAAACGCCATATGTTCCATCAAGTGCGCCGTTTCGTACCTATCATGCGAGCGTGTGTAACGGTTACCAGCCCGAAAATTGAACTGATAGCTCATGACGGTGGCACTAGGTATATTTATCAGCAATCCTTCAGCGCCATTTTTTAACTTTACTTCTTCAATTGTGTGCTTCATGGGCCGGCGTTACCTACCTGCGACCTTTTTTACGGTTTTGACGAGTAGCCTTCTTCTTTTTGCGGGCCTCGTTCTTTTTGCGGTTAGCTTCGCTAGATTTTACATTAGTAGACTTAAACTCATGGTCTAAGTTTTCTTCACCAGCCGAGACTTCATTCACACCCTTTTCAACAGCGCTTTCGGCCATCTTAGTAAGTTCAGTCTCATAGTCATCATCAGCTAACCCGGCAATCTCTTGGCGAGTTACACCATAAAGCATCCTCAGCACCTCTTCACGCAAAGTGTCTTGCAGACTCGCAAATAGCTTTTGTGATTCGCTACGATACTCTACTAATGGATCGCGCTGGCCAACACTACGCCAGTGAATACCCTCACGCAGATGTTGCATGTTTTCCAGGTGTTGCATCCACAGAGTGTCAAGAACCTGCAAGTAAACCTCTCGCTCAACCTTGCGCACAATTTCACTGCCAAGATCTTCTTCTTTATCCGCATAAAGCGCCAAGGCTTTTTCCTCAGCCATCTTACGACGCTGCTTGTCATTCTTGATATCACCTATAGCCTTGATATCTTTGTCGCTTAGTGGGAACTGCACCTTAAACTCTTCAGTAAACTTTTTATTGTTTTTAGCTGGTAGCTCAGTCAAAACTTGCGTAGCTTCTTTGATCAAGCTCTCAACTTCTGGCTTAATATCGTCGCCTTCCAAAATCTTGCGGCGCATTAAGTAAACTACGCGGCGATGACGGTTGATCACATTATCGTACTGAACAACATTTTTGCGTGAGTCAAAATTAAAGCCCTCCACGCGTTTTTGAGCGTTCTCAAGAGTTTTACTCACCGCTCGATTCTGGATTGGCGTGTCTTCATCTACGCCGAGTCTATCCATCAAAGATCGTATACGATCTCCTTGGAAAATACGCATCAGATCATCTTCAGTACTTACATAAAATTGTGTTTCACCTGGGTCACCCTGACGCCCCGAACGGCCACGCAGCTGGTTGTCAATTCGGCGCGACTCATGACGCTCCGAACCGATCACTACTAGGCCACCTTTCTCAACTACACCTTTACCAAGCTTAATATCCGTACCACGGCCGGCCATATTAGTTGAAAGCGTAATAGCGCCCTTCTCACCCGCCTTAGCAATAATCGCTGCTTCGCGTTCGTTGTTTTTAGCATTCAATATTTCGTATTTAATGCCCTCTTTATCTAGGTAATGTGCGATTTGCTCATTCTTAACCACCGAACCAGAGCCCACTAACACCGGCCGACCGGCCTTATTGTGCTCCTTAATTGCATCAGCCACAGCTTTAAGCTTGGCAGCTTCAGTTTTGAATATTAGATCGTCTTTATCTACACGAACCAATAGTTTATTTGGCGGAATCTGCACCACGTCAAGGCTGTAAATCTGCTGGAACTCTTCAGCTTCGGTAAAAGCCGTGCCAGTCATGCCAGACAATTTACCGTACAGACGGAAATAGTTCTGGAAGCTAATAGTGGCCAAAGTCATGCTTTCTTGCAGGACAGCTACGCCTTCTTTCGCCTCAATCGCCTGATGCAAGCCTTCGTTGTAGCGGCGGCCGTGCATCAAACGGCCAGTGTGTTCATCAACGATGATGACTTCGCCACCATTAGTAACTACGTAGTCTTTATCTCGCCTAAAAACAGTTTGAGCGCGCAGGGCTTGATCCATATGATAAACCAGGCGGATATGTTCCGGTGAATACAGGTTTTTGACCCCGAGTACTTTCTGAATCTTATCCATGCCCTTATCTGTCAAAGCTACGCTACGGCGTTTTTCATCAAGCACGTAATCGTCTGATCCAAGCTTGGCAGCAATTTTGGCAAACTGGTAATAACTCTCAGGATTATCGGCCGCCGGTGCACTGATAATCAGCGGCGTACGAGCCTCATCGATTAGAATCGAGTCAACTTCATCCACGATCGCGAAGTTTAGCTCGCGTTGGCGTAACAGCTCAACTTCGTTAACCATGTTATCGCGCAGGTAGTCAAACCCAAATTCATTGTTGGTGCCATAAGTAACATCTGCTGCATAAGCCTCCTTGCGCGTAGCTGGCTTCAGCTTGCGCATGCCTGGGTCCTCGTGGGCTTCATTATCAAAGTTTTTATCATAAATAAACGATGCGTCATTAATAATCACGCCGACACTGAGGCCCAAGAAATCATAAACCGCGCCCATCCAGCCAGCATCACGCTGCGCCAAGTAATCGTTCACTGTCACTACATGGACACCCTTACCTTCAAGCGCATTCAAATACACCGGCAGCGTCGCTACCAAAGTCTTGCCCTCGCCCGTCTTCATTTCAGCCACATTGCCTTCATGGAGCACCATGCCGCCAACCAGCTGCACGTCAAAAGGACGCATGCCCAGTTCACGATTAGCTGCTTCACGCACCACCGCGAAAGCTTCTGGCAAAATCGTGTCGAGCGTGACACCTTTTTTGCTCAACTTTTTTTTCAATAGATCCGTCTGCTCGCGCAACTGTTTCTGGGTCATTTTTTGGTATTTTTTCTCAAGAGCGTTAACTTCCACCACGCGTTTTTCAAGTCGCTTTAGGGCCTTCTTCTGAGCATCACCAAAAACCTTCTGTAAAACTTTTGTTCGCACTGAACGGTCAGCCAACTTATCAGTTGGTTTTTTACCTTTTGTTACTTTTTTTTGCACTATTAAACCTCGCTTATTACTGAAAATACCTTCAAGTCACTTCTGTAAATTATAGGGTATTTCTTATGGATTCGCAACTGCTCTAACCACAATCACCTGCCTATAACTATTGCAAGATGGTACAGCCAGATTTACCTTAGTACCAAACCAGACTCTATTGTTGATAGTGCCACTGCTGCCGCCATAGGTTACTAGTGAAGGTGTACCAGTTGGTATGGGAAGATATGTTGCGGGTGG
>JAIROX010000004.1 GCA_031257295.1 Candidatus Nomurabacteria bacterium
CTCCACCTGCTTAGAACTACTGGCTCAGACGCCCAAGGCGGCTACCCCAGCCTAACCACCCCATCCGAGATATTCAATCTACCACCTTATACGTATCTGTGGGCGTATAACTATGCTAATAGGAAGAATGCAGCGGTAACTACTTGGCAGGTTGGTCTACCGCCCAGACTATAGTTTCTTCACGTAGCTGGTTATGCTACAATAGGCTTGTTAACATTTGCCAGAGAACAAGTGGTGGATAGGAGTACAAAGCTCTTTTGTCCTGCTACCCGTTACTTATCTCTGGACGAGGAGGATATATGAATATTATTAACCCCGACGGTAAAAAAGTTATTACCGTCGAAAAGGACCTTTGTGGCAAAAAAATAAGCCTAGAAATCAACCGAGTTGGTTTTCGCAGCACCGCCAGTGTGATAGTGCGCTATGGTGAAACAGTAGTGCTGGGCACCGCAATGGTGAGCGACAAGCCAGTTCAGCAAGATTTTTTCCCGCTTAGTATCGACTATGAAGAAAAGTTTTACGCCGCTGGCAAGATTAGTGGCTCGCGCTTCATAAAGCGCGAGGGCCGGCCAAGCGATGAAGCCATCTTGATTGGCCGCTTGATTGACCGCCCGATCCGCCCACTGTTCCCGAAAGGCTATCGCCGCGAGATACAAGTGGTTAGCACCGTGTTGTCGACCGATCCTAACTTCCGCCCTGACATGATTGCTATGATCGCAGCATCAAGCGCCCTAACATTAACTGGTACACCATTTGACGGCCCGGTGGCGGGCTTACGTATTGGCCGAGTGGGCGGCGAATATAAGGCATTTTTGACCCCTGAAGAACGCGCTGAAAGCGACCTAGACCTAGTGGTAGCTGGTATTGAGAGTGGTATTACTATGGTAGAGGCTGGTGCCAAAGAAGTGCCAGAAGAGGTGATCGTAAAAGGCCTAGAATGGGCTCATAAGAACCTACAACCAGCTATTGAGCTGCAAAAAGAGCTGGCCAAGATTGTCAAGCCAACTCAGCAAGAGTACGAGTTGTTATTGCCTGGTGAAGAGATCCAAAAGGAAGTGGCCGAATGGGCTAAGGGTAAGCTAGGCGCCAAAGTACGCGCGCCACACCCTAAGCACACTGAGATGGTCAACGAGGTCCGCGCCGATTTCCACGCAGCGATGGAAGAGAGGTATGGTGAGGAATATGACGAAAAGCGTTCTGAATATGATGAAGCTTTCACTATGGAAGCACACAAAGACTTACGCCGCGGCATTATAGAAGAAAGTGTGCGCCCAGATGGTCGTAAGTTAACTGAAGTACGACCACTGTCTAGCCAAGTCAGCCTGCTGCCACGAGCGCATGGCTCGAGCTTATTCACGCGCGGCGTGACCCAGGCGCTGAACGTAGTGACACTTGCTAACTTAAGCTACGCTCAGATAGTCGACACTATGGAAGTTAGCGACGGCGAGCGCCGCTACATGCACCACTATAATGCACCCGGCTACACGGTGGGCGAAGTTAAGCGTTTGGGGTCACCAGGGCGACGCGAAATCGGCCATGGCTACCTAGCTGAGCGTGCTCTGGTGCCAGTTTTGCCACCAGAGGAAGATTTCCCGTACGCTATCCGTTCAGTCACTGAGATTATGAGCCAAAACGGCTCAACATCAATGGCGGCAACTTGCTCGAGCTGTATGGCCTTGATGGACGCTGGCGTGCCGATCAAGCGCCCAGTAAGTGGTATCGCTATGGGCTTGATGATGGATAACGGAACACCATACGTGCTGAGTGATATTGCCGACGCTGAAGACTTTGCTGGTGACATGGACTTTAAGGTGACTGGTACAACTGAAGGCGTGACGGCTCTCCAGATGGATATGAAGGTGCATGGACTGCCGGTAGAAATATTAGAGAAGGCGATTGAGCAGAGTAAGGCTGGTCGAGCTCATATTTTGGAACATATGCTGAGCGTGATTCCGGCTTACCGCGAAAGCTTGAGCCCTTATGCACCGCAGATCGAGAAATTAAAGATCAACCCCGAGAAGATCGGTACGATCATCGGTAAAGGTGGTGAAACCATCAATAAGATTACTAGTGAAACTGGCGCAGAGATTAACATTGCCGACGATGGCCTAGTGACAGTCTCGAGCCCAGATGCTGAGTCAATCAAGAAAGCTATGGAGTGGATTGAGAGCCTGGTCGAGGAGCCAGAAGTGGGTAAGGTTTACACCGGTAAGGTGGTGACTATCAAGGACTTTGGCGCTTTCGTAAACATTTTGCCTGGCACCGATGGCATGTTGCACATCAGTAATATCAGCAACGACCGTGTTGATAAGGTGACAGATGTGCTCAAAGAAGGCCAAGAAGTGAAAGTGCGCATCGACTCGATAGACGATAAGGGGCGTATTGGCCTCAACATGAAAAATATTAAACAAGACTAGGAGAGTAAGGGTGGCGGACCTTGATCAAAGCGAATCACTAAATAGTGCACAGTCAGGCGATAATCAGCAGGCTTCAGCGCTGCCACCTATTCAGCCCTTGGCTCAGCCTCCGCAAGAAGTGGCTGTTCCACCAGAAAACCCTGCAGGTGCAAGCTATTTCTCTGCACCGCCACCAACAGCGATGCCGAAAGCCAAGAGCGGCAAGTCTCGCAAAACTCTAGTGATAGCACTGGTAAGTGTGGTGCTACTGGCAGGTGCTGGCTCAGCAGCCTATTTTTTCCTGCTGCCAGCGCTTAACCCAGATAAAACTACTACTAGCAGCAGGTCTGAATCGCCAAAAGAGTCTGTGTCTCAGCTAACTGTCAAGCAGGCTATCGAGAATGTTAGTGTCAACTGGAGCGGGTTTATGAAACAGTATGATAATATCTGGACGCTAGCGGCCGATCAAAGTAACCCGGGTGCTTATGAAGAATCGAAGAAGGGGTTCAGTAATATGGCAGTCTATCTGTCTGACTTTGAACAAGATGTAGTAGCGCTAGGCGAGCTGAAAGAGGTGAAAAGTGGTGCATATAAAGACAAGTTCCTAGCCTTCAAGGCAGTTTATGATGCCCAGATTGGCCGGATTAGTCAGACGGTTACCAGGGGTAAGCTCCTATATGCTGATCTATCTGTTGCTAAAGTTGAAAATATCATGAGGCAAACCTGTACGCAAGCTGATGGTGGTGCTAAGCTCACATCAGGCATGGACTCTCTTTATAAGAGCGCTTTAGAGTCTGGTGATCAAGAGTTGGTTGGTCTTGCCACTGAGCTTAAAGAGTTTTTCACGCTGGCGATATATGGCGCTTTTATAACTAAATATGGCGAGCAGAGTCAAGTGGCTGATGAGTGCTATGGTGCTGTCGCAAATATTAACACTGGTCGGTTTAACGATGTGGGCGCGTGGACGCAAGGGATATTGAGTAAGCTTAGTAGTCTTTATCACCGTGGCGAGTTTGAACAAGCTATGACAGCGGCCGTTACAGCCTTGTCTACCGAAGTTAATTCAGCTAAATAGGGTAGTTTATATCATGAGGCGCATGATTGCATGCGCTTTTTGATTTGCCAAAACCGAACAAAAACACGAATAAAAACCGAAACACCATATGTAGTGTTGGGGAGAAATACACGCTATATATAGCGTTTTACACACCAGTTTTCCACAAAATCTAGCAAAAAGCATGAAAAGTATTGTATTTTTAACAACTTTGTGGTATAATCACAGAGAGTATGACTGAAAACACAAATAATAGGATATAATCGTAAGTGGTATGGCAAAAAAACGAAAGAGATCACAAAAGCTAGGCAAGTCTGCTAGTAAAGAAGTGGTGGCTGAGCACAACTTACCAGGCGGTTTTTGGCGTCAGGTAGGGGCGTTGCTAATGATCGCGGTGGCCGTCCTGTTTGTGGTGTCGTGGTTTGGCGCCGGTGGTGCAGCGCTTAAGGTGTTGCACGATGTTACTACTTTCTTGATAGGCTACGCTACGTACCTATTGCCCGTACTGCTGGTTTACCTAGCTGTAGCTGTTTTTCGAAGCGAAAACAACCGGATCCACGCCATGGTGATAGTGGCGTCGATGCTGTTTATATTGTGGTTCGCGGGTGTATTTGGCTTATTCAAGGGCGCAGATGGCGCACATACTGGTGGTGTGATCGGTATCGCGCTCAATAAAGGTATGCTTGCTATAGCTGACGAGACTGTGGCGGTTTTTCTCTATATTCTCCTAATCTTAATAACGGCTTTGTTCTTGTTTAGGGTGTCGCCAATTGCGATATTCAAGAAGATCTACGACATGATGAAAACTGGTAAGCTGGACGATGAGAATGATAAAAACGCTAAAATGGCCGATAAGGTTAAGGAGCTGAGCGACAAGAAACAGGTTAAACCAGTGGTAAACACGCCATTTAAAGCTAATGGCACTAAGGCTGCAGAGCCAACCGAGGCATCGCAAAGGTCAACTTCCACCTTGACGCCGGCTGATCCAAACTGGAAGCTGCCACCGCTTAGCTTGCTGAGCCAGCACGAAACCCCGCCCGACCCGGGTGATACTGACGCTACGATGACCACCATTGAGAACACTTTTGATGAGTTTGATATCAAGGTGGACATGCGAGATATTAATGTTGGACCGAAGGTGACGCAATATACACTTATGCCTCCTAGAGGTGTTAAACTGACCAAGATTACCGAGCTTGAGAACAATATTCGCTTGAACCTGGCGGCCGAGCACATCCGCATGGAGGCGCCGATTCCGGGCAAGCAGGCGGTGGGTATTGAGGTGCCGAATGTAAAATCGGCCAGCGTGGGGTTGCACAGCATGATTGAGAGCCACGAGTGGAAGAAGGCTGACAGCAAGCTAAGTTTTGCGGTTGGAATGGACATTGCTGGCAAATCAATCATTGAAGACCTGGGTGAAATGCCGCACCTCTTGATTGCCGGCCAGACCAAATCTGGTAAGTCGGTCATGATTAACACTATGCTGTGCAGCTTGCTGTATCGCAACAGTCCGAGCGATTTGAAGCTAATTATGGTTGACCCGAAGATTGTGGAGCTGAGCCGTTATAACGATATACCGCACCTGCTAACAGAGGTGATAACTGACACCGAAAAAACGGTGAGTGCGCTTAAATGGGCGGTGCGCGAGATGGAGAAGCGTTACAAGATGCTGGCCGAAAAGCGCGTGGTGAACATTGATGGCTACAACGAGGCTGTAGATCGTGCCAGCGAAAAGAAGGCCGATGACGACGAGGCGCTCGACTTGCCGCCCGAGGAAGGCGAGGGCAAGATGCCAAGTATTGTGATTGTGATTGACGAGATGGCCGACCTGATGATGGCGGCGCCTAAAGATCTCGAGAGCCTGATTGTGCGCTTGGCACAAAAAGCTCGCGCCGTGGGTATTCACCTGGTGCTGGCCACGCAGAGCCCGCGCGCCGATGTGATTACGGGCTTAATTAAGGCTAACATTCCGGCTACCATCGCCTTTACGGTGCGCAATTACACTGAGTCGGGGATTATACTTGGTCAAAATGGCGCCGAAAGCTTGCTGGGCAAGGGTGACATGCTGCTCTTAACTTCCGCCATGCCAGCGCCCAAGCGTATTCAGGGTGCGCTGGTAACTAACGGCGAAGTGCAAAAGATTACCGATTACTTGCGCGAGCAGTCACCGCCGCAATACAACGACGACGTGACGGCTCAGCCAGTACACATTGCTGGCAAAAACGGCGTGATGGCTGTGGGGCAGGTGGACGAAGAGGACCCGTTGTTCCGCGACGCCGTGCAGCTGGGGATTGATAGTGGTGGCAAGATTAGCGCCAGCATGATTCAAACTAGGTTGCGGCTAGGCTTTTCACGGGCTAAACGCATCATCATGATGATGGAAGACAAAAACATCATTGGCCCACCCGACGGCAACCGCCCGCGTGACATCTTGATTAGCGACATTGCCGACCTAGATGGCGGCGGAGGCGCGGAGTACTAAGCTAACAGATTTATCATAACCAGTTTGACATCCTTTTGCGGGGGGGTATACTTACCTTGTAGAGTAACAAACATATAACTTAGTGTGAGAGAGTTAAGGATATTGTTGTATATGTGTAGATTATCCATTGGCCTATTCATAGTTTTTTTGTCATCGCTAGCGGTTACAGCAATTGTTAGTGCCTTAGCTATTACTAATATCACTCCAAGCCAAGGTCCTGTTGCTGGCGGTCAAATAGCCACTATCACTGGCACTGGCTTTGAGCCCGACACGCCAACTCTTCAAAACTTCGGCGCCGACAAATGCGTCAATATGACGGTTTATGACGGCAGTAACCCTGGCGCACTGCTCACGCTGACCGATCCGCGCAATGACCAGACGTATACCATCGGCAAGCTCGCAGACAACAACTGTTGGATGCTCGATAACCTGAAACTTGGTTCGACGACTGGCACGATGACGCTGACCGACGCCGACACCGACCTCCACACCAAAACCACCTTCACTCTGCCGCAACTGGTCACCTCTGGCTCCTTTAACTATGATGTCCCGGGTGCTTACGGTCCAGTCCCCGGCGATGGTAGCGGAGACCATAACTACGGTTATCTTTACAACTGGGCGGCCGCCACGGCTGGCGCGACTAGGGGGTCGATGCCTGGCACCGGTGTCAACAATAACATTGCTCCAGACTCGATCTGTCCCAGCGGTTGGCATATGCCAACCGGCGGCGCCTATAACAACCCCAGTAATGAGCTGTCCCAACTCAATGCCAAGATGGCTGGCTTTACCGACGACCAAGACCCCGCCTACTCAAGTGGCAATGCCTTCATCACCCTCTACGCCAACTGGCAATACGCCGGCTCCTTCAGAGGCGTATTTTCTGGCAGATACTTGAGCAGCTTTGATCAACAAGGCGCGGGGGACTGGATGTGGTCGTCATCGGCCTATACCGCCAACGCCGACCGGGCTAACTATGCTTATATTCTCATGCATAGCCCATCTTTTATTAGCCCTGGCACCTATGATCCTCGCAGTAGCGGCTACGCTGTGCGGTGTTTGGCTGCTACGAGCACAGTTGACGCCAACCATTACGACCCGAAACCATATGTGACGGTGGACGGCGTGGCGGTTGACCCGGGCAATGTGGAATTGGTTTCTGATACTGAATTGCGGATAAAAATGCCAGCGCACGTAGCCGGGGTGGTTGATGTTGTAATAACTTTGGGTGGCGTTTCGCAAACTGTCCAGTACGAATATCTTCCTAGTGCGCCGAATACTGGTGCTGGCAAAGCCACGGCTGGCAGCGCAATGGCTGAGTTTTGGGCGCTGGCCGTCGCCATCATGCTGGGCGTGAGCTTTGCCGCTCGCAAGCTGGCCCAAAAGCGCAGATAACCTTGTTTTACAGAGGCGAGTGTGGTATAATTATCATAATATTAACTCGGCATGTTTTTAAGAGCATGCTTTAACCAGAGGAGTGAAGGTGAAGGAATACGAACTCACAACTGTGATCCATCCTGATTTAGAGATGAATCTTGAGCCGGCCACTGATAAGGTGCGCGCTATTGTACACGATGCAGGCGGTAAGATAGCAAAAGAAGATACTTGGGGCAAGAAAAAGTTGGCCTACCAAATTAAGGGCCAAGATTTTGGCATCTACCAGTACTTTGAAGTGCAGCTGCCAGCCGATGCGCCGCTTAAAATCAGCAATGTGCTGAATATTACGGACGAAGTTTTGCGCTACTTACTAGTCAAAAAAGACGAAAAAGCAGCCGCCAAAAAAGCTAACGACAAAGAGGAGGAATAGTCATGGCTTTTAACAAAGTGATCTTGCTCGGTAACCTAACTGCCGACCCAGAAACCCGCACCACACCGAGTGGGCAGAGCGTGACCAGTTTTAGCCTGGCAATTAACCGCACCTGGAACGATGCGCAGGGTAACCGCCAAGAATCGACCAGCTTTATCAACTGCACAGCGTGGGGCGCCAGGGGCGAAACTATCGCCAAGTACCTAGGCAAGGGTAGGCAAGTTTTGGTGAGCGGCCGCCTAGAGCAGCGCAGCTGGGACGACAAAGAAACCGGCAAAAAACGCAGCGCAATCGACGTGATTGTCGAAGAGTTTAGCTTTGTCAGCGATGGCCGCGGCAGTGCAGCCAGCGACGACGGTGGCTCGAGCTCACCGGCTCGCAGCAGCCGCAGCTCAGCCAAAAAGAGCGACGACGTTGTGATTGACGACATCCCAGACGATGAACCAATCGACTTAAGCGAAATACCATTTTAATAATTTAATCTAGAAAGGAAGCTTTAAGGGAAAAGAGCAGACGGATGCGACGGCCTTGCCGGCGACCCGCTCGTTGAGAAAAACCGTAGGTTTGTCTCAAAAGCCCTTGGGCGAAAAACTATGGCACGAAAGTATAAGAAAGACGCAAACCTACAGTTTGACTACAAAGACGTGAAAGAGTTGATGCACTACATCGACGCTTATGGCCGAATTGAGCCGGTGAGCAAGACTGGCCTGAGTGCCAAGCAACAGCGTCGTCTAGCTGTGGCTATCAAGCGCGCCAGGCACTTGGCCTTGCTGCCGTTTGTGGCTAGTAACTAAGAGTTTGCTTAAAATACTAAGACGGGCCCTCAGGGGCTCGTTTTAGTTATCGGATAGTCTCAATAGTCTTGTGCCGATTACTGGCTCCGCTAGTGATTTTTATACTAGTTTTGGTGGTGTTGAGGTGTTTAGCTAAAACTTTAACCAGCTCAGCGTTGGCCGCACCGTCAACGGCTTTACTGCGTAGGTAAACAGTTAGCTCATCGCCGTTCGCCACCACCAGCGGACCTTTGCTGCTGCCGGGTTTTACGAAAACGCGGACTTTCATTCGCCGCCAAAGTCTTTACTGCGGTTGCGTTTTTTCTGGGCTTGGCGGCGTTTATCATCTAGCCGCTTGGCGACAGAACTCCTAGTGGGTTTGGTCTCAAGCCGCGGCGTTTCGGGCTGGCTGGCGCGCATAATCATGTCGGTGGCGCGCTAGTGCGGCGCCTTTGTTGGCCAGCTGGCTGCGTTGCTCGCGCGAGCGCACGCTAAAAACACCTTCTTCGGTGACATATGATGCGGGCAAGTTTTCGGCTAGCCGGGCGCGTTCATCATCGGTTAACCCTTCAATCTCATCAAGTGGCACCGAAAATCGCACGCTGGTTTCTACCTTGTTAACATTTTGCCCGCCTGGGCCACCACTGCGCGATGTGGCAAATTCGCCCTTGGCGTGCAGCTCGGCTTCTAATTCTGAGCGTTCCATAGAGCAATTTTATCAGATAGCGACCTATGATAAAATGGAGCAAAGGAGATTTTATGTACGGACCGACGGATTTGAAAAAAAATACGGTTATTCAGCTTGATGGCCAGCCGTTTAAGGTGATTGATTATGCCCAAAAGGTGATGGGTCGCGGCGGCTCAATTGTGAATGTTAAGCTCAAAAACTTGATTACGGGCGCAGTGATCCCTAAGACTTTCAAAGGCCAAGACAAGATTGAGCCAGCTGAGGTGACCAGCCAAACCGTGCAATACTTGTACGAAGACGGCGCGGATTTTCACTTTATGAACCCCGAGAGCTTTGAGCAATTTGCCTTGCCGGCCGATGTGGTCGACAGCGCTAAAGATTTTTTGCGCGAGGGCGACAACATGCAGCTGCAGATGTTTGACGGCAAGGTGATAACCGTGGAGCTGCCCAAAAACTTGTGGCTAGCGGTAAGCTACACCGAAAACGCCGTAAAAGGCGACACTAGCAGCAGCATTGTTAAAGATGCCACGCTTGAAACTGGCCTAGTGATCAAGGTGCCGGCGTTTATTAAGGCCGGCGATGTGGTGAGTGTAGACACCTCCACCTACGAGTATCGCGAACGGAAAAAGTAACGGGCAACATCAACATCGCCCGAATCTATTCGAATGCTTCCAGTATATCATAGTATAAGTATTTTGTCAACTGGGTGTGTTTTGCAGGCATTAAACATTAAACCGAAACTCGACAACGTCGCCGGGCTGCATGACGTAATCTTTGCCTTCGGTGCGAACTTTGCCAGCGGCACGGACTGCTTGCTCGGAGCCGGCAGCCGCTAAGTCGTCGTAATTGATCACTTGTGCCGCTATAAAACCTTTCTGAAAATCAGTGTGAATTACACCGGCGGCTTCGGGGGCAGTAGCACCGCGGCTTACCGTCCAAGCGCGTGTTTCTTTTGGGCCGGCCGTCAGAAAACTCTGCAATCCAAGCGCAGAATAGGCTGCATCGATCAGCTGATCAAGACCAGACTCCTTAATTCCATAACTAGCCAAAAACTCGGCCTTCTCGTCTGGACCGAGACCGGCTAGCTCTTCTTCTAGCTTGGCGGATATGAACACCGCATGGTTCGGTGCGACTAACTTGGCCAGCTCAAGTTGTTTGGGTTGGTCGGCTAAGGTGTTTTCGCTAACGTTGAAAACGTAAACCACTGGTTTCTGGGTGAGTAACTGCAACTCGCGCAACCACTTTTTGGCGTCATCACTGTCGTTGGGCGCATCAGTGTGCCCTTGTTGTAAGCTCGACAACATGTTCTGGAAGAAATCTAATTTTACCTTGGCGTCACCACCAGCTTTGGCCTCTTTGGCCAGGCGTGGGATGACCTTTTCGAGAGTTTCGATATCGGCCAAAACCAGCTCAGTGTTGATGGTTTCAATGTCTTCGATGGGCGATACGCGGTCGGCTACGTGCACTACATCGCCGTCGGTAAAATCGCGCACCACATGCACTATGGCGTCGCATTCACGAATGTTGGCCAGGAACTTATTGCCCAAACCTTCACCTTTGCTAGCACCGGCTACTAGCCCGGCAATGTCGACAAACTTAACTGTAGCTGGTATGACTTTTTCAGACTTAAACATATGAGCCAGGACTTCTAGCCGCAGATCGGGCACGGGCACAATACCGGTGTTTGGCTCAATAGTGGCAAAAGGGTAATTGGCCGCCAACGCGCCAGCGTTTGTGAGCACATTAAAAAGCGTCGATTTACCGACATTAGGCATCCCAACAATTCCGATTCCAAGCATGCAACTATTGTACAAGAAAAGTGGTTAAAATGTTTGTAAAAATAAAAATGGTTATGTATAATACAGATTAGTATGAACTTATTTAAAGGTGTGGGCGACTTCTTTGCTCTGGATGTTGGAACGAGCAGTATCCGAATAGTACAATTATCTGGCTCGGAAAAGACTGGATGGAGTTTGCAGGGCTATGGTTATGCAAGCGTAGACCCAAAAATTGCTCAAAGTAACTCAGAAGACGGCAAAAGAAAGCTGGGAGAAGCTGTTCTGACTGTTATCGGCCAGAGTGGTATTAAGACTAAAAATGTGGCTATTAGTTTGCCAGCAAGTAAAACGTTTACCACAGTTATTGATGTGCCGAATCAGCCGCTTCCGGAAGTTCAAAAACTGATTAAGTACCAACTTGACCAGTATGTGCCGATGGCTGTTGACGATGCTAAAGTTGACTGGTCTATCATGGGACAATCGCCTAGGGACGGCGCGCAGATAGAGGTATTATTGTCGAGCGTCGCTAAAGACTATAGTGAAGAACGCATGGAGTTTGTCGAATCGCTAGGCCTAAATGTCGTAGCTATGGAACCTGATCCAATAGCGATGTCTCGCTCTCTAAACCCAGCCGGTGTACCAGACGCTAGGTTGATTATTGATTTCGGAGAGGTTTCGACGGATTTGGTTGTAACTTATGCTGATGCGCCAAGACTAGTCCGTTCTATTCCTGGTGGTTTGCAGGCTTTAATTAAAGCTGCTGCGCAGAATTTAAATATTAAAGATGATCAGGCAAAACAATTTATTCTTAAATTCGGTTTAGCTCAAGATAAACTAGAGGGCCAGGTTGTAAAGGCGCTAGAATCAACTCTAGACAACTTCGCGGCTGAAATTGTAAAGTCGGCTAAGTTCTTCCAAACAAAATACTCAACTATCCCGATAGGTGGAGTCTTGTTGGCTGGTTTTGCTGGCGCCATACCCATGATGAGCCAGTACATTGAGACCAAGACATCTATACCTACTATCCAAGGTAACCCATGGCAGCGAGTCAATGTTTCTAAGCAGTATCAAGATCAATTATTACCAGTAGCGTCAGAATTTGCAGTAGCCATAGGCTTAGCTGAGAGAGGTAATGAAAATGGTTGAGATTAATCTTATACCAGACGTTAAGCGCGAATTACTAAAGGCGCAAAAATTACGTAATATGATTACTGTCATATCAATTATGGCCAGCATTGCAGCGATTGGCGTGATAGTCGTGTTGGCTGTTATCGTATTCGCCGTGCAGGGCGTTGCTAGTATGCTTGCGGATAAAAGCATCCAAGATGAATATAGCAAGTTCGAAAGCCATAACGGTGTTGTTGAGGCGCTAACTCTACAGAGTCAATTGACTGGCATAGAAAATCTTAAGGATAAAAAATACCTCGCTTCAAGGATTTTTGGCGTAGTTAACGAGTTGAGCGAAGCTGCAACCAATCCTGCTATAGGTATTACTGAGCTAAGGTTTGATAAAGAGGCTGGTACGTTAACAATAGATGGCCAGGCTAGTCAAGGGTTCACGGCGCTAGAAGCATTTAAGAAAACTGCCGACCGTACGGTAATTTACTACAGAGACGGTGATGGCGCTGGATATTCAAGAACCAGTAAGTGCAAGTACACGGCTGCAGATGGCAAAGGTAAGTACAGTAAGGCTAACTTGATGTCTAGCGAAATAACCACCAGTGAAGTGTCTTATGGCCAGGATGCCAGCGGCAATAAGGTGTTGCGTTTTACGATTACACTTACCCTAGACGAACACGTGCTAGCTTTCAACTCTTTTGACAGCGACGCAATCGACATTTGTGCTCCAGGTGCTCAAAATGTGACTGACTCATATATCCAGATTCCAAAGGGTATGTTCACGCAAAAAGCACAAGATATTGAGGAGGGTAAGTAATGGCACAAGAAGTTGCAATTAAGAAACGCCAAGCAATATCAAACGCTAGCCGTAATATGTTTATAGCTGTAGCTGGAGCGTCGGTTCTGGTGGGCTTTGCGATTGTTGGTTCAATATTCTTGATTCAGAAGATGATGTTTAACGCACGAGTAATTGGTGCCAAGCAAGACACGGCCAGTATCCTAACTGATAACAATAAAGAGATAGTCACTCTGGAAAATAACATTAAGGCTTTAAGAAGCAATAGCGCTCTTCGTAAGGTTATGGTTGGTGATGGCAGCGACTCATTGAGGGTGCTACCCGATGCGCTACCGTCATTCTATAATCAAGAGGCCTTAGGAGCCAGCGTAATGAATGTATTGCTCGATCCCGTAATAACTGTAGATTCGTTCTCCTTTGCCAGTATAGGTGCAAGTGAGGGTGAAGCGACAGCAGGCAAGTTGCAGTCAATTGAATTTAGTTTTACTGCTCAAGGCACACCGGAAGAGGTATCGAAAGCTATTCAAAACCTAGAACATTCTATACGACAGGTCGACATAACTCAGATGTCAGTATCCTTCAGCAAGTCAGAACTCGGAGGTAGTATATTGGAGCTAAGGGCAACTGCGCGCGCGTACTACACATCGTCGGTCTCAATTAAACTAGGCGAGAAAGAGATTAGTAGCGGCGATGGTGCCAAGTCGAGCGGAAAGGAAACTAGCAGTGAAAAAAACTGATATTGCGCTAATTGTGTTTATTGCAGGTATTAGCATAGTTATAGCTTATTTTGTTGCCAAGGCAGTGTTGGGCGATCCTAATAATCAGTCTGTCATGGTCAAAACTGCTCGGCCAATTAGCTCAAATGTGGCAAAGCCCAGCACAGATATATTCAACGATGAAGCCATAAACCCAACCGTAGAAATTTGCATTGGCGGTGGTACTTGCACCGATAACGCCACTGAAAATTCAACTCAAGACTCGAGTGACAGTAGCCAAGGGTCAGGATCTTCTTCTAGCAACACAGGTGACGAAACGAGTGGCGGTGGAGCCAGCAAACAGCCCTAAGGCATTAGGCGATAGGGGGTGAGGTGGCACTACTAACTAGAGACATCGAAGATAAACTGGTCAGTCTATTAATTGACGAAGGTTTAGCTGATAAAAAAGCGCTTGAAGCAGCGGTTGCTGAGAGTACAAAAAACGGTCAGCCATTATTTTCTCTACTCATCAATAAGGGTGTAACTGATAATGAAACTTTGACGCATATCACGGCTTATGTGTCTGGTGTGCCTTATGTTAATTTAACTAAATCCAACCTCGATCAAAATGTTTTAGACCTAATTCCGTTTGATATCGCGCAGCGCACTATGTCGGTGCCGATTGCCGAGGTCCAGAACCGCCTAGCAGTAGCTATGATTGACGCCACAAACATACAGGCCGTAGATTATCTGACATCGTTAATTAAACGTCCGATAAGAGTATTCATGGCCTCCCAGGAAAGCGTGTCGCATGTGTTGGATGAGTACAAAGCCGATCTATCTAGTGTGGACCAAGCAGCCGAGATAACTGTCGAAGAAGAACAGGCTCAAGAAAACCGCGATGTTAAAACAATTGTTCAAGATTCGCCAATATCTAAGGCCCTAACGGCTATCTTGGAATATGCGGTACGCGCTAAAGCTTCGGATATTCACATAGAACCACTGGAAAAAGCCTTGAAGATTCGTGCTCGCGTTGATGGCGTGCTGCGCGAAGTCATGCAATTGCCAAAATCAATTGAACCAGCTTTGATTAGTCGTATTAAAATTATGTCCAACCTGAAGATTGACGAGCACCGTATACCGCAAGATGGTGAATTTGTGGTTAAAGTTGGTGATAAAGAGGTTGACCTTCGTATAGCAATTAGCCCAGTAATTTGGGGCGAGCAAGTGGTTATTCGTCTCCTGGATAAGTCTGGTAGTTCATTTGATCTTGAAGATATGGGTTATGCTGGGCGATCTCTTAGGGCTATCCGTAATGGGATTAAGCGCCCGAATGGTATGATTTTGACTTCTGGCCCGACTGGCTCCGGTAAGTCGACCAGCTTGTATGCTCTGGTAAAGGAGATAAAAGACGAATCGATCAATATTATTACACTTGAAGATCCGGTTGAGTATAAGATGGACGGCGTAAACCAAATACAAGTAAATGAAGACGCTGGCTTAACTTTTGCATCTGGGCTACGCTCGATTCTACGTTTAGACCCAGATGTTGTGCTAGTAGGTGAGATTCGTGATAAAGAAACTGCGGCTCTGGCCGTGCAAGCAGCTTTAACTGGCCACTTGGTGCTCAGTACTTTACACACCAACTCGGCAGCTGGTATTTTGCCACGTCTTTTGGATATGGACATTGAACCATTCTTGTTGGCCAGCACGATTAATACTGTGATTGGCCAGCGTCTGGTGCGTCGGATTGGTGAAAGACGCGAAGCGGTTGACTCAACGCCACTTGAAACCGAAGAAGTCAAGAAGGCCATCGGTGGCTTATTGCCTAAAACGGCTGCTGATGTACCTGCTGTGTCAGAAGATCTAGGCTATAAAGACTTGCCACTTGCCACCCAAAACGCTTATACTCTAGTACGGGGGATCGAAACACCCCAGCAGCCAGGTGGCTACAAAGGTCGTGCTGGTGTCTACGAGGTAATGGATATCAACGAGACTATCCAAAAGCTAATTGTAGCGCGAGCCACCAGCAGCGAAATCCAAAAAGCTGCAGTAGAAAGCGGTATGATTACCATGCGGCAAGACGGATTTTTGAAAGTATTAAACGGCGTAACTACAATAGAAGAAGTTAACCGCGTAACAGCCGATATGGGATCATAAGGGAGGGTAAATGCAAGAAGTACGCATAGAATATCTACTAGAAGAGACAGTTAAAAAGAAGGCTTCCGACCTTCATATTCAGGTTGGATTACCACCGATTTTGCGTATTGACGGCGCTCTAATACCTGTGCCAAATATGCCAGTGCTCAACGAGCAGATGGTGGAGTCGCTAACTTTCACGATTTTGGATGACGACCAACAGCAAATTTTGCTAAAGGATAAAGAATTTGATTTTAGCTTTGCCTTTGGTGACCTAGGCCGGTTCCGTGTAAATGCTTTCCACGAGCGTGGTAACCTAGGCGCAGCTTTGCGCTTGATCCCGAATGTCATCCAGAGTATAGCTGAGCTTGGCCTGCCGCCAATCGTTTCGTCATTTGCAGAATATCCACGTGGCTTGGTGTTGGTGACTGGCCCGACTGGCTCCGGCAAGTCAACCACTTTAGCGGCACTGATTGACAAAATCAACAACGAAAAAGCTCAACATATCATCACTATTGAAGACCCGATTGAGTTTACCCACAAGTCCAAAAGGTCTGTAGTGGTGCAGCGTGAAGTCCACTACGACACCTATTCGTTCTCGGTAGCACTGCGTAGTGCCTTGCGCCAGGACCCAGATGTGGTGCTAATCGGTGAGATGCGTGATCTAGAGACGATTAGTGCCGCTATCACCATTGCAGAAACGGGGCACTTGGTATTTGCTACACTACACACCAACTCGGCAGCTCAAAGTATCGACCGTATCACAGATGTCTTCCCACCACATCAACAGCCACAGATTAAATCTCAGTTGGCTAATATTTTGCAGGCAATTTGTTCGCAACGTCTAGTCCCATCTATCGGTGGTGGCCGCGTGGCTGCAGCCGAAATTTTAATAGCAAACTCAGCCGTACGCAATATTATTCGCGAAGGTAAGACCCATCAGCTTGATGCTGTCATTCAAACAGGCATAGACCAAGGTATGCAGACCATGGACCGCACATTAGTTAAGATGGTTCAGACCGGCGTTATTACGCATGATAGTGCTCGAGAGTTCGCGGTCGACTTAACGGAGTTTGAAAGGTTAATGAGGGGCTAAAGCATGAAGAAGTTCGTATACAAGGCCCGTGAAACAGCGACTGATAAGATTGTTAAGTCAACGGTTCAGGCTGAAAGCGAAAGCGCGGCTGGCAAGTTGCTAATTGAGCGTGGTTTGGCGCCAATCAGCTTGCACGAAGATCAGGGTGGTTTACTCCAAAAAATAAACGGCCGTATCCCGGTTAAGGATAAGATCGTGTTTACTAGGCAGCTGGCCACGCTAATTGGCGCTGGCCTGCCACTCACTCAAAGCTTGCATACAGTGTTAGACCAAACTCAGAACAAAGCCTTCAAGGCCATTATTGAAGACATTGTTACTACAGTGGAAAGTGGTAAGTCACTCGGTGAATCATTCGGTAAGCATCCAGATGTTTTTAATAAAGTCTACCTATCTCTGGTTGCGGCTGGTGAAGTTTCGGGTACGCTAGACGATTCCTTGAAGCGCATTGCCGCACAGCAGGAAAAAGACGCTGCTATGATGAGCAAAATTAAAGGTGCCTTAACTTATCCTATTATTGTGGTGTTCGTCATCTTTGGCGTGATGGCATTTATGCTCTTCACAGTTGTGCCACAAGTAGAGAAGCTTTATGAAGACATGGGCGAGCAATTGCCATTCTTAACTCAAATCATGGTAGGTGCAGCTAACTTCTTACTCGGTTTTTGGTGGTTGGTGCTTATTATGGTGGTTGGCTTAGTACTTGGCTTGCGTCAATACCTAAAGACTGAAAGTGGTATTAAATTCAGTGACACCTTCAAGCTTAATGTGCCTTTGTTCGGCGGGCTGTTCAAGCGCCTTTATATGGCTCGTTTTACTCGCACGGCCCAGACCTTATTGGCCACAGGCGTGGCCATGCTGGACACCTTGCACATCAGTGGTGAGGCCACCAGCAACACTATCGTGCAGCAAAGTATCGAAAATGCTGCCGAAAAGGTCAAAGCTGGTAAACCACTATCTGTAGCCATCAAAGACCAAGATTACATCTTACCGCTGGTGCCACAGATGGCCGGTATAGGTGAGCAATCTGGTAAGATTGACGAAATGCTCGGTAAAGCTGCTCAGGTATATGAAGACGAACTCGACGAGATGATTCGCACAATTTCCACCATGATCGAGCCTATCTTGATGGTGCTTTTAGCAGTTATGGCCGGTGGTATGATCGGCGCTATCCTGTTCCCAATCTACGGTTTGGTTAACTCTGTTTAAACCAACGCTTAAGAAACTTGTGTCGTATTGATAGGTAACTCGTCTTAATTTTATCTATGGCTCTTGGTGATAGGTTATAGATTGCTGGGGTCGCCAGCAAGATCATGAATGGAAAATAGTTAATGATATACCTGGGGCTTGCTTCCCATATCAATAGGAACGAGGCCAGGCCGAAAACCGCTAAATATATTGTACATAAGTCTGTTGGCTGTTTTTTAGCCAGCGCCACTGACCTGGCACAACTTATAATAAACGCTATAACTATGAGAATGTAGGCTGCCTTAATGAAATTAGACGGTGTCAACGGATACCTTTTGCTGCCAACTATCATCCGCTGCAAACTAGAGGGCCTAAACTCATCTGTCGTGAGGCCGTTATTGTTTAATCTGTCTCTTGCTTCTAGCCACGGCCTGCCCCATGTGCCAACTATCTTATCGTAAAAGAACTCCGGCAATGACCAGCCACGCACCTTCAGCCGCTCTTTTATTTCGTTGATATTATACTGAATCGCTTTGTCGCGGGAAGAGTGCGTGTAAGTGCTATCGTCGTCGTAGCCATTGAACTGGCCGTTTTTACCGCCTAAACCCATCATTATGTAATGAGTTGGTGGCATTGTAATGTGGCCAGGTGTGGCACGGTTATGGATATACTGGTCAGAAAGGGTAGAGTAGCCAACTAGCACAGGTGTTACAAGTGATATGATAACAGCCAGTGACACTAAGGCTTGTTTTAGACTGTGGGCTTTATCGTGGCGTATAAACATATCAATTACAATAGCGATGAGCATAATCGCAGCGTTGAACTTAATTAGTACCCCGATTATAGCCACTAACATCATGGATATTAAGAGCGCTAAATACCGTTTTTTGCTTTTACTGTCACGTAACTTGAGGTACAGATAAAACATCCCGACTACAAATGGCAATGAGAGCGTATCGGTATAAAATACCGGTACGTAGAGCAAAACTAAAGGTAGCACAGAAACTGCAATAAACAATGACAAGATGGCCTTTCTAACCCCCCATAGCTTGCGGGCTATAAAATATAAGATTAACAACGCACTGTTTATGGCTAGTATGTTTAAAGCGGTACCAACTGCTTGAAAGTTTGTGATCCCGGCTGCAGCGGCTAGCTTAAAGGCACCCCTTAGCATCACGAATACTGGTATATTATTTTGACATTTATGCAGATAGTCGATAACAGGTTGACTGATAGGCGCACTAACAGAGTCAATAGCTCCAGTTGTGACCATATTAAAATCCCACAGACATATTTCGCGATCACCAATGGTGTGGCATTGCAGCTTGAGGGGCATGCTTATTTGGGTAGCAAAACCTACCTGGGCTAGTATCAATACAATAAAGAAGGTGATCAAGAACTTTTT
This sequence comes from Candidatus Nomurabacteria bacterium, assembly GCA_031257295.1. GTDB lineage: Bacteria > Patescibacteriota > Saccharimonadia > Saccharimonadales > Saccharimonadaceae > JAIROX01. The sequence continues at coordinate 19,408 of JAIROX010000004.1, forward strand.
CTCGGTTACCACCTTGATAACCTTTGCCTTGTCGAGCTTGCGCGTTATCAGGCACCAAACTAGGACCAATATCAGTGCGTATATAGCTATGCTAAGTGTTTCGGCGATGAGTACAGTAATATTCTGGGGCTCTTTGAGGGGGTTAAAATAGAAGACTATTCTAATTAACACAACGCTAAAAAACACCGCTAGTAACATAGGCAACACCTTGCAGTACAAGTACCTTAACTTATCCACACATTTTAGTTTAGCATAAACAATTTACCATAAAAACGCTTGTAACTTCTAAGATAATGCTATATGATTATTCATAAGCGTTAGCTTCATGTTAAAACGTAAAAAGGAGTGGTATGAAACAACGAGAAATATCAACTAAAAAAGGCTTTACTATCATCGAGGTGGTCTTGGTACTGGCTATTGCTGGTCTTATCTTCTTGATGGTGTTCCTAGCTTTGCCTGCTTTGCAGCGTAATCAACGCGATACACAGCGTAAAGATGATGTGAGCATCGTGGGTTCAGCGGTGACGAACTACACCAGTAACAATAGGGGCAGCCTACCTGCTGCTGGCACATACACCTTGAGTAGCGGTACTTGGTCAACGGTAACCGGTGGAACTGGTTTTGCTAAATACATCAAAGAGGTGTCTAGCGCAGTGTCTGATATCGCAGTCCTGAGTGGTTCTGCTGCAACAACTGCAGCCGTATCAGGTGCAACCGAGGAAAAAGTTGTTGTTGCTACTGGCGCACAGTGTGATACTGACGTGTCAAATGGCAAATACATTAAAGGTAGCTCAGCCCGCAAGAGTGCAGTTTTCATCAAACTTGAAAACGGTGACGGTGCTTTCTACTGCCAAGACGTATAGTCTTAAGGTAGCACAGAAAATAAATAACCCCTTTGAGGGGTTATTTATTTTTAGCACTGCCCTCTATATCGTAAATGCTGCACGCATCAACTGTGCTAATATAGATCTATATGCTAGAGGTTATGACCAGTTTATTTCTGTTCGTGGTGGGCGCATGCCTAGGCAGCTTTGCCGTAGCACAGGTGTGGCGCCTGCGCGCCCGACAACTTGAGGGACTAAAGCAGGCCCATAAAAAATACGATAAGGCTGAATATTCAAGACTACACAAACTAGTTGGCCACACAGTCCAGCGCGACCGTTCCGTCTGCCTAGCCTGCGGCTACCAGCTGCGTTGGCTCGACCTGCTACCAGTGGTAAGCTGGGCTCTTCTGAGAGGCAAGTGCCGCAAGTGCCGCAAGCCGATAGGCCTGGCGGAATTCGCGGCCGAAATGCTGCTAGGCGCTCTATTCGTGGTCTCGTATCTATTTTGGCCGTATCAACTGGCCACAGTGCCGAGCATTATCGCCTTAGCGGTATGGTTTGTCTTGCTCACCGCACTGGCTGTTTTGTTCATCTACGACCTAAAATGGTCGCAGATGCCGTCAAAACTATTGTATTTTTGCGTAGTTTGTGCTATAATATTCCTAATCTGTAATATCTTGCAGGGTAGTTTTGGTGTTGCCCAGATTCCCAGCTTAGTAGTCGCCCTGGTAGTCTTGCCGGGCCTCTACTTGGCACTCAACTTGGTATCTAAAGGCAAATGGGTGGGTGACGGCGATTACATTCTTGCCATCAGCCTGGCTCTAGTTTTGGCCAACTACTTTTCGGCCGTTATGACGCTGTTTCTAAGCAATCTGCTCGGATGCTTGGTTTACGTGTTCATTGCGCTAGCTAACAGGCAAAACCGGCCCAAGCGAATACCGTTCGGGCCACTACTGATAGTCGGCTTTTTGTTAGCGTTTTTCATAAACTGGGCCAGGCTAGGCTTAACTTTATAAAAAGTCCGTTTCATCTGTTGTATTTACTACGCTTATGCTATAATTTTACTTGAAAAAGTATAAGCTTTCTTGCCGTTGGTGGGCAAAAGCGGAGTGTTTTATCAAAACTATGAGGTGTAAAAACTACAAACAAGCGTTCACGATAGTAGAGGTAATCTTGTTTTTGGCGGTGACAGGCTTGCTTTTTGTGGCCTTGCTTGGCGGTACGGCAGCTTCCGTGCGAAACCAGCGCTACAACGACAGTGTGGCGACGTTTAAAAACGCTATGCAAGAACAATATAGCCTAGTGTCGAATGTCCAAAATTCTAGGGATCTTGACCAAAGAATTATATGCGAAGAAAAAGATGGTGCTATGGTGCCGGCGCCAAATGGCACAGCTGCTCCTGGTATGTCTAACTGTCTTATCTATGGTAGGGTCGTAGAATTTACTAATGGTGGATATGACTATAGGGCCGCCAATGTTATTGGTTTAGATATCAAGACTATTGAGTCTAACGAATTAAATGGTAAGACGGAAAAGCAGATCTTTGATAGAGTTAAGGTGTCTATTGAGACGGCAAACGGCGTACCTGTTTTAGAGACTAAGCAGTTAGAGTGGGGAGCGCACTTACGCAAGCCTAGCTCTGAAGACGCGGCGGTTGGTGGCCTTCTGATACTTCGCTCACCGCGTAGTGGATCAGTCTGGACATTCAATTTTGAGACCGCCCGTGATGAATCTAAGAACACCCTGGTTAGCTCATTGAATAGTTCAACTAGCACAAAAAGAGACTTATGTGTCGCGTCACCAGATAGTAGCGCAGGTTCCGTAAGGGCAGTAGTAATTGGCTTGACTGGTGGTGCTAACTCGTCCGCAGTGCAGATAGCACCTCTTGATGCAACAGTTAATGGCGTTTCGCCAGTGGTATGCAATGGCAATAACATGTAAAAAAGGCGACACTATCATAGAAGTCATGTTCGCTACGGCGGTATTTGCGCTGGTGGCGGTGCTTGGGTTAACACTAATGAACTCTGGCGTTTCAACCGCTCAGGCTTCGCTAGAAATAACCTTAGCTCGTGAGGCCGTCGACTCTCAAGCCGAAGCGCTCAGGATGATCCACAACGCCTATGCCGCGCAGGCCGGCAAGAAAGTTGTTGATAGTGGCACGGCTGCTCGGTGGTCAACAATAGACGGCCTAATACAGCCAGGCGGCACAGATATAGGCAGCCTAAATGATGAGGCTGGAGGCTGCAGTATACCAGATACTACTAAGAAACGTTTCGTAGTTGATGTGCGGGATGACTTAAACATTATTAGCACTGCAGATGGAATAAAGCCAGCTAGCACTTTCCCGAGGCTCGTCTATGGCAATGATAGTAATAATATTGATAAGAGCGAAAACGGCAACGCCGGCAACACTAGTGGTGTGTGGGCTGAGGGTATTTGGATTCAGGCGGTTAAGTCGGTCAAGGACACTGCTGGTAATTACCTAGCGATAGATTTTCATATTAGAACTTGCTGGGATTCTCCTGGGCGCAGTGCCCCTTCTACGATTGGCACGATAGTGCGGCTGTATAATGTAGGCACCGATTTTGGTAGTGGTATAATTGGCGGCGGCCCGACTGAACCCACAACCCCCGTCGACGTTAATAAAGATTTTAGTTACACTGGCTCTGTCCAAACATATCATGTCGCTAAGACCGGTAAGTATAAGCTTGAAGTTTGGGGTGCACAATTTGTCGCTGACAGCAAATATGCTACCGTTAGCGGCGGAGGTGGTTATTCGACGGGCACTGTGGCATTATCTGTTGGTCAAGCGTTAGGTGTTTATGTTGGTGGATCGTCTGGGTTCAATGGTGGCACTGGTACTACTCCTGGGGCAGGTGCCACAGACATGAGATTAGATGGGAGCACATTATACCATAGAATTATTGTAGCCGGCGGTGCTGGTCGGTGCCAAGTAGTGGCAGGCTCTGGCACGTGTTCAGATGGTGGTGCAGGAGGGGGTTTGTCTGGCCTAAATGGTAAAATAATAGGAATGAATTGCAGTACCTGCGGTGACATAGTAAACCCTACCGGTGGTACACAGGTATCGGCTGGCTCAAGCGGAACGTTTAGCGGTCTCAATGGTTCTGGCACTTTTGGCAGTGGTGGTGGCGAAGCCTATTTTGCTAATGGCGGTGGCGGTGGTTGGTATGGCGGTAGTGCCGGCTGTAATACTCCTCAAAATGGAGTTATGTGTTTTGCTGCTGCCGCGGGCGGATCGGGTTGGATCTATACAGCCGGTTCGTTTGCTGTGTGGCAAGCTGGTAATTCGGTAGACGCGGCTAAGTATCAGTTGTCCAGCGCTTATTACCTAACTAATGCTACAACTGCGTCTGGCAATACTGCTTTCCCAGCCCCAGGCGGTGGTAACGAAACTGGTCATAGCGGTAACGGATTTGCGAGGATAACATGGTTGGGGGTGTAATGAAAGCCAAAAAAGGGTTTACTATTATTGAGCTAACGCTCGCTATGACATTTGTTTCCATACTTCTTATCACGGTTTTTATCTTAGTCATGCAAATCACCAAGATATACACTAAGGGCACATCCATTAAAGAGGTTAACTCGGTCGGTCGGTCATTGCTCAGCGATTTTAATCAGACTATAGGTGCCTCGCCAGTTAAGCCTGGGCTAGGAACTGACGGCAATAAGTATTTTATGATAGATGCAGCTAAAGCTGGCGGACGTTTCTGTACGGGTTCATACAGCTATATATGGAATAACGGTAAGACGCTAACTGATATAAGGGACGGTGTTGCCAACGTGAAGGCAAATATGTTTAAGACTAGTAGCAGTAATGTACCGGTTCGTTTGCTCAAGGTAAGTGATTCAAGCCGAACTTATTGTAATAGTGGTGATGACGTCGTTACTATTGACGGGAGTAAGATTAACGCAACTGAGTTAATAAGTTCTAACGAGAGCGAAGTTGCTATATATGACCTCTTTGTCTATAAACCGATCATAGACGATAGCGCTAACGCAAGTGGTCAGGCCCTGTACACACTTAGCTTTGTGCTTGGCACCCTAGGTAACAATGTGGGTGAGGGCGGTTTGATTGACGGTAATAACCAGTGCAAAGCACCGAGTGACGCCGGATCAGACTTTAATTATTGTGCGATTAATAAATTTGACCTATCAACTAGAGCAATGGGGAGCAACTAAAGGAGGATATGAGCATGCAAAAAACTTTCACTAAGTTTAAAGACGGGGCAGTGTCTATTTATGTTGTAATATTTACAGCACTACTTGTCAGTATCATTACTATCAGCTTTGTGCGCATCATGGTGGGTGATCAAAGACAATCGACTAACGCTGATCTATCACAGTCTGCCTATGACTCAGCTCTAGCCGGTGTTGAAGACGCTAAACTGGCTCTTCTAAAGTTTAAGAAAGATTGCCAAATGAACAAGAATGCTTCAGCGGGTTGCACTACGCTATATAATCAGATAGTTAGTAACGAGTGCAATCAGTTTAGGGAGGTGCTTGACGGTACTCAAACTACAAACAAAGAGATCACCGTTCAAAGAGACCAGGGTGCTGATAAGGATATGGACCAAGCTTACACTTGCGTAAAGGTGGCTTTGGAAACTGAGGACTACTTGGGCACACTGGGTCAGGGTCAGCCTTACTTGATTCCGTTGGTAGCGGAAATGAACGATAGTGGAGAAAGAAAGAAAATTGATACTATCGAGGTGTCGTGGTACGTCGAGGGGGATGCTGAAGCTGGTAAAACTGGAATAGCGTCGCCGTTGGGTGCTAGCGCTGGTGTAAATCCCACTACTGAATCTAAGCCACTCCAGCAAACAGAAGAAAAATGGAACGGTAAAGAAAGTGGTAAGACTGCTCCTTCATTACTACGCTTTCAGTTGGTCCAAGCTGATAATAGCTTTACACTAGATAACTTTAATGGTGGTAACTCTGTTAACACCGACCGCGGTACGATATTGTTGTATCCGATCGTTAGTGACACTGTTGTAACGGATATTTATGCTCTAGGCAAGTCAGCTGTTTATGGGCAAGTAGATGCGCCAACTTACGCTAAATGTGGAAAAGATTTTAATAAGGTGTATGCTTGCACCGCTACGCTCAAGATGCCAGGCACTGTTGGCAACCAGAGCACGTCAACTATTTTCGCTAAGTTAACTGGTTATTATCATTCCTCAACAACATATAAGGTAATTATGAAGGGCGTCGATGGTAAGGTTATCAGATTTGATAGCGTGCAGCCATCCGTGGATGCTACTGGGCGTGCTAATGACTTGTATCGCCGTGTCGACTCTCGCATCCAAATGTATGGTGACGTTGTTCTGCCGGAATTTTCGGTTGATATGAGCGAAAAAGGTACTGCTAAAGGCCTATTCTGCAAAGGGCTGACTGTGACAGATAAAACTACAGATACTGGTAACACTGGTTGCGACAGCTAGCGGCCCGCTAACCATCACTATGAAACTTGGCGTGCACCTCTCGAAGGTGCGCGTCTGTTACGTGGGTGTAAATTTGTGTGGTACTAATGTCGGAGTGGCCAAGCATGCCCTGCACGCTGCGAATATCGGCGCCGTTCATTAGTAGATCAGTGGCAAAGCTGTGGCGCATGGTGTGCGGGCTAACGTGTTTGGTTATGCCAGCTAATTTGGCGTACTTTTGAATGATACGCTGGATACTGCGCGCCGTCAGGCGGCGGTAGTTGCCGTCGGTCTTCTTGGCCTCTACGGGAACATTTTTGCTGTCGTTAATAAACAGGGCAGGCAGCTCGTCTGTTCGATTGTCTAGGTAAGCCTTTAGCACTTCGGCGGCTGTGGCGCTAATGAACACCGGGCGGTCTTTATTGCCTTTGCCACGCACTACAAATTCACGTCGCTCCAGGTTGATGTGGTCACGATTGAGGTTTACTAGCTCCGAAACGCGCAGGCCACTCGAGAACAGCAGTTCTATGAGCGCTTTGTCGCGCAGACTGGCTTGGCTACTCTTGTTTATAGCCGTGATAATCTGGGCCACCTCGCCGTTAGTTAAGAAAGTCACTTGTTTGCGCGCCAACTTGGGCATGTCAATACGGCTAGGGTCAAGCGACTCGATATCACGCCGGCTGAGGTATTTTAAGAAACCACGCAGAGCGATCAGGTGGTAAGCTTGTGTGCGCCGTGATAGCTCTTCGTCGTTGAAATTTTTGTAACGGTTCAGCCACAGGCGGTATTTACGAACTAGCTCATAGGTAATTTGCCCTGGTTTCAGCTCATCACCGGCAAATTCAACGAAACGGTTTAGATAGAGCGCGTAATTCTCGGCAGTTTTGCTGGAGCGGCCCTTTTCGACCTCCAGGTATTCTAGAAAATCCAATATCAAGTCTGATACGTACATGACCTTATTATATAACATCTGATATAATACTTAAGAACTAAGGGGGAATATGTCAGAAGATAAACATTACGAAGATCTGGTTGAGCGTTCTTTAGTGATATTTAAGCCCGATGCGGTGCAGCGTGGTATTGTAGGTGAGCTTTTGCAGCGTTTTGAGCGAGTCGGCTTGAAAATAGTGGCTACTAAAATGGTGGCACCAGATTATGATCATTTCCACCATCACTACGAGGGTATTAGCAAGATGGCTAGTCGTTGGGGTAACCAGGCGTTAGATAACGTGGTGCAGTTCATGATGAAAGGTCCCGTAATAGTCATGGTTCTCGAAGGTGTTGAAGCAATTGCGGTGGTGCGAAAGATAACCGGCCCAACTGAGCCGGCGAAAGCCGAAATGGGCACTATTAGGGGTGATTATTCGCATGTCAGCCTTGGCTATGTGAATAGCAAAAGCCTGGGTCTGGCTAATTTAATCCATGCTTCTGGTAGTTCTGAAGAGGCCGCGGCCGAGATTAAGCACTGGTTTAGGCCAGAAGAGCTGTACGATTATTCTGTGTTGACTGAAAAATACAGCCGTTAGTTTGACAAATTAGCATAAGTATGATAATATTAAAACAAGAGGGTCTTAGACCCTATTGTTAAGGGTGTGCTAAAATAACCATATGGCCCGCTAGCTCAATGGATAGAGCAGCTCCGTCCTAAGGAGAAGGTTGGACGTTCGACTCGTCTGCGGGCTACCACGATTCAGAGCCGTTTGGGGCTCATTTTTGTTATTCAGCAGACCGTGTTAAAATATAAGGGTAATGGCGCAAGCATTTTCGGGGCAAAGGCAAGGTGAAAAAGTCCTATTCGTGTTCCGGCGGCATGTATTGACGGCTCGCAAGGGGCTATATTCGTTGCTTATCTGCTTGGTTGTTGGTATGGTACCGCCGCTAATCTGGTCATCAGATAACCGGATGTTCCTGATGCCGGTGGCTGGCCTAATCATTGGCTTGTTGCTGGCTTTCTACCATTACACTTTATGGTACTTTACGATCTATATAGTCACTACTGAGCGCATCCGCCAGATATCTCAAAAAGGCTTTTTTAGAAAAACTGTTGTGGACCTAGACCTGTCTCAGATACAGAGCTTAAACTACAGCGTCCCGGGGCTATTCGGTAGTATATTTGGCTACGGTACGATAGTGGTCCAGACTATAGTGGGCGATCTGGTAATCAGTTATGTGGCATATCCAGAGAAGATCTACAATAAATTACATAATGCGTATGAATACGCTATGAAGAAAACGAGGAAATCATGATAAAGAGGTTTTTAAACAAGAGAAAGGCTAAGAAAACCGTTGAAGAAACTGGGGGGCGGATCACTAATGATACGGTAGAGGCTCACCGTGAGGTTATTCTGTCTAAAGGCCGAAAGTTTAAATATCCCTTGCAATACGCAAAACATAAGTTGGTCATAAATACTATCATTATCGGCGTGTTGGCTATTGGAGCAGCTTGTGTCATAGGTTGGGTACAGTATTATAAGTTGCAGAACACTGGCACAGTAGCTTATAGGTTTAGCAAGTACTTGCGTCTTCCTGTAGCGGAGGTTGATGGCCAAACTGTGTTATATAGCGATTACCTAATGCAATATCGGAGCAATACTATAGCTATAGAGCGCCAAGAGGGTAAGTTGTCTAACAAAGACGATGCCGAGCGACAGATTAATTATTACAAGCGTATGGCAATGGATAATTCGATTTTGAACGCCTATGCCATCAAGCTTGCAAAAGAATACGACATAGAGGTTAACAGGGGGCGTATCGATAAAGTATATGGGCAACATGTTGCGTCGGGTGATAATAAGGTAACTGAAAGTGGCTTTGAAAAACTGATTGAAGACAATTTTGGCCTTAGCATAGATGAATACAGGCGTATGTTTATAGAGCTGCCACTTTTAAGGCAGGATGTATCGGTAAGAATTGATACTAAAGCCAAAGAGTTGGTGAAGGAGGTCGAGAGTGCTCTGTCGAAAAACGGTGGTAACTTTGAGAATGTTGCCAAAAGGTTTAGTGACAAAGTATTTTTGGAGCCATCTGGAGGCTTAGTGAGTGTACAGAATTTTGATGGCGGTAGAGCAGCCGAGGCAGATAAGCTTAAGGTGGGTGGTATTTCTAAGCCATTCCTATCAACTTCAGGCGATGGGTATTATATAGTGAAATTACTAAAAAAAGAGGATCGAAAAGTTGAGTATGCGTCTTTGAGAATCCCGCTAACTGAACTGAAGAACCGTATAGAACAACTTAAAAAAGACGGCAAGATTAAGGAATATATCACTATAAAAAATGAATAACCCACCTAGGGTGAGTTATTCATTTTGGCGCGCCCGACCGGATTTGAACCGGCGATCTTCTCCGTGACAGGGAGACGGATTAAACCACTTTCCCACGAGCGCATACGCTAATGTTGAATATGATACATGAAACATATATAATAAGCAATACACCCGATAGAAAGACTAAGGCGGCTTAGATTTCTTTGAGGGTGTACGCTTAAGTAAGTGGCGCTGGTGAGCGCTCTTTCGCCGCCCTAGCTCAGCTGGTAGAGCATCGCTTTCGTAAAGCGGGGGTCAGCGGTTCGAGCCCGCTGGGCGGCTCCAGGATTGTTTATGAAAGAAGTTATAGAAGGTTTCAAAGATATTATAGAGAACCATAAGGCGATTCTTGCGGCCATGGTATTATTGTTGATTTTGTCGTTAATAGCGGTGGCTATACTGATCATAGGAATACAGCCCAGTAACCTGCAGGTGTGGTTCAGGTATGCTAATTTTGGCGAGTCCTTCTATAGGGAGAAGTGGACATATTTTATAGTCTTCATTGTAGGGGCGCTTACTGTAGGTGTATTAAATAACATGATTGCGGCTAAACTATATGTTTTACGTGGTCGCATACCAGCCATAGTGTTACTGCTGGTAAGTATATTTTTGGTGCTATTTATGCTATTTGTATCTTTTAGCATCTTTGGTATCAACCGAGAAGCTGGCATATGGACCTAGAGATACCCATCGGGAAGCGCAAACCCCTATATCGTTTTTTTGAGATTTTACCAGCAACTTTAAGCTTTGGCGCATTTGCGCTGCTAATAGTATTGTCGATTATCAACCCTACACTAGGCGCGGTTTTCATGTTGCTCGTTATCATAGCAATGTTAGTAAAAGCCGTGGGGATTGCTTACCATACTATTAAGGGGCAAGCCACTTTAGAGCAGGCAGGGGCTGTTGACTGGTCTAAGCGGTTATTACACCTAGAGGACCCCGCGGACTGGTATGCCAGGTTACACAACGAGCATGATCATAGTTTTGGTTTTCAGACGCACTTAGAAAACCTGCGCTTTATTGCTGCTGCTGAGCCGGATTATTTTCCTAAACCGTCACATATTTACCATGCTGTTATTATAGCGACATATAATGAGGCAGAAGATGTGCTTAGGCCTACTATCGAATCGGTGCTTGGCACCAATTACGATAACCAGAGGATGGTTGTAGTGTTGGCCTATGAAGAGCGTGGTGGTGAAGAGACAGATAGGCTTGCGCATAAACTACAACAAGATTACCAAGGTAAGTTTTTTGATTTTCAGATAGTCAAACACCCAGAAGGCATAAAAAATGAAGTGACTGGCAAGGGTGGTAATATCACTTACGCAGGTAGTTTCTTAAAGGGCTATTTTGACAAGAGAGACATTAAATATAGTGATGTGATTATTACAACATTAGATAGTGACAATCGCCCTCACAAGAGTTATTTTGACTGCGTGGCCTATGAGTATATATGTCACGAGAACCGCAAGCACCTTTCGTATCAACCGGTTTCGTTATTTATGAATAATATCTGGGATGTACCAGCGCCTATGCGTGTTATAGCAACAGGTAATTCTTTTTGGAATATTATTAGCTCGATGCGCCAGCATAGCCTGCGCAATTTTGCATCGCACTCACAATCGTTAGATGCGCTGGTAGAGATGGATTTTTGGAGTACTCGCACTATAGTAGAGGATGGGCATCAGTTCTGGCGTAGCTATTTTTACTTTGATGGCAACTACTCAGTGCTGCCCATTCATGTACCGATTTACCAAGACGCCGTGTTATCGTTTACCTACTGGAAAACTCTCAAGGCTCAGTTCGTTCAGCTGCGTCGTTGGGGGTATGGTGCATCAGATGTGCCATATGTGGCTACGCGGGTTTTTACTAAAAAGCGAAAAGTCGGGTTATTTGATGGGATTGCTAAGTTCTGGCGCTTGCTAGATAGTCATGTCACCCTTGCTAGTGTTGCGCCCATAGTAATGTTTGGTGGTTGGATACCACTACTCGTTAACGCCGATTCAACGCGTAGTGTCGTAGCTCTGCAACTACCGGTGGTAGTTAGCTGGATTCAGCGCGTGGCTATGGTCGGGTTGTTTATAACTATTCTTTTAGCTCTCAAAACCTTACCCAAGCGCCCTACTAGGTATAAAAAGCACCGTACGGCCCTGATGGTGCTACAGTGGATATTAATGCCAATTACGTCAGTGGTCTATAACTCGATTGCATCTTTAAACGCGCAAACGCATCTAGCTCTAGGTAGGTACCTAGACAAGTTCGATGTAACAGATAAAGCAACTCATGAATCTATCATTAAAGATAGGCGAGTTAGAAGGCGGAAAAAGCGCTGATTGACCGCGACTATTCTGGAGGCTGCGGAAAGACAATAGGTGACCCACGAGCAAAAGATTTTATCGAGAAAGTTCCTAATCTACAGATTCACAATGAACCTGTGGTTTGTTGGGGCGATTTGGCTGTATTTTTACCGCGTTTTTATGACGGACGGCCAAGTTGGCACTCTGGACTCCATAGCGTTCTTAATTGGTTTATTGGTGGAAGTGCCGAGTGGCGCGCTGGCTGACAAGTTTGGGCGTGCCCGCATTGCGAAAATTGGCATCGCTTTGACCGCCGTTGGTATCGCCGCTCAAGCGATCGGTGGCTTCTGGGTAATCTTAGCGTTCCAAATTGGCGTAACCGCTGGACAAGCGTTAATTTCGGGCGCAGACGAAGCATTGTTTTACGAAAAACTAAAGTTCAAGGAAAACTCGCACAAATGGCGTAATTTGATGACGCGCGGCGGACAGATCGCACTAGTCGCCTCACTTTCCGCCAATGTTCTGGGTGGTTTGGTTTATGATTTCAGCCCGACATTAGTTTGGTTGCTAACTGGCTTGGCGTTTCTCTCTGGCGCAGTTGTGATTTGGGGTCTTAAAGACGAGCCGATAAAACGAGTGAAACAAACCGTTTCGCAAAGTGTAAAGAGTTATTTTACAGATATTGCGGCAGGCTTCCATGAGTTTATTAAGCCTAAGTTTCGGCTCTATATTCCGTTAATTATCACTGTTCAAGGGTTATTCTATGCTTGCGGTTGGGGGCTTTTACGCTTGGTGTTAATCAGCCGTTTTGAGTTTTCGCCGTTTGCGGGCTCAATTGTGATTTCGTCCTGCGGTGTGATTTCTATCCTGGCGCTTCATTTGATGCATAAATACTCGGAAAAGCTGCACGAAAAGCGAGTTCTAACTGCCATTACGTTTATGACGATTTTTGGGCTGATTTTTTCAGTGTTTGATATCGGTTGGTGGGGCTATGTCGTAATCTTGCTTTTCTATGTTGGCGAGCATGCACTTTACCCATTTTTAAGCGAGATATTAAATAAACAAACTAAACCAGAACAGCGTTCAACAATCTTATCACTGGCTTCTTTCTTGAAAATCTTGCCTTATGTGGCGTTAGCGCCGATCATTGGGTTTTTAAACGAGCATAACTCGTTGGAAGTCTTTTTGATTGTTTGGGTGGCGTTATCTGGTCTGGCATGGTTATATTACTTCGTTGCCAAAAAGCGAGACTTGATTATAAAGCCGGATTTCGAGGATACGGAAGAGCCGATAGGGCCAACCGAAATAAAATTTTGAGATCTTAAGTTTAAGTTAAGACAAAAAATCCGCTCGGGGAGCGGAAAATCTGAACTTTCACCGTGTCTGGTGGGCGATACAGGAGTCGAACCTGTGACCTCATCTACGTCAAAGATGCGCTCTAGCCAACTGAGCTAACCGCCCCCGCTAGGCAATTATAGCACAGAACGTGCTATAATTATTGAGGTAAATAAGTTGGAGGACAGATATGAAAGATGCTGAATATGTCGAAAAAATGCGTCATAGCTTGAGCCACATCATGGCAGCTGCGATTAAGAGTATCTGGCCAACAACACAGTTTGGTATTGGCCCGGCGGTTGAGGATGGGTTTTATTATGATGTTATTGTAGAAAACACAACAATCTCAGATACAGATTTTGGCAAGATTGAAAAAAAGATGCGCGAGATCATCAAGCATGACCTGCCGATTATTAGCAGTGAAATGAGCCAGGCTGAAGCTACCAAGTGGGCTAAAGTTAATGGTCAACCGTATAAACTTGAGTTGATTGAAGAGTTATCCGACCAGACCATCACGTTCTATGCGATTGGCGACTTCATGGACTTGTGTCGTGGCCCGCATGTCGATAAAACTGGCGATGTTGGCGCCTTCAAGTTGTTGCGAGTGGCTGGTGCTTACTGGCGCGGCGACGAGAAACGCCCACAGATGCAGCGAGTGTATGGCTTAGCTTTTGCGACTAAGGAAGAACTTGATGCACGCCTGGAACAAATTGAAGAAGGTAAGAAGCGTGACCACCGTAAGCTTGGTAAGGAGCTAGATCTATTTTGCTATTCAAACTTGGTGGGTTCCGGCTTGCCGATGTTTACGCCACGTGGTACGATCTTGCGTGACAAACTCAATGAATTAGCTCAGGAATACCGAGAACGCAATGGCTACCAGAAAGTTTGGATTCCACATATTGCCACGACCGAACTCTATAAAGTGTCGGGTCACCTTGAGAAATTCCCAGAATTGCTGCACTTCACATCTCAAGAATCAGGTGACGAGTTAGCCCTCAAGCCAGTTAATTGCCCGCACCATAGCCAAATTTATGCATCATTACCGCGTAGCTACCGTGATCTACCGGTAAAATATATGGAGACCACTACGGTATATCGTGATGAGAAAAAAGGTGAGCTGGGTGGTCTGAGCCGAGTGCGTTCAATTACTCAAGACGATAGCCATGTGTTCTGCACCGACGAACAGGTGGAAGGCGTATTTGGTGAGCTGATCGAGTCGGCCAAAGAGATGTATGCACTGCTAAACATGAAGTTATCGCTGCGGTTGTCGTTTCGTGATGATGGCGACGGCTACATTGGTGATACTGCGCTGTGGGAGTCCGCGCAAGGTGCTATTCAAAAGATGGCGGATCGGTTTGATATGAACTACGAAATTGGTGTTGGAGAGGCTGCCATGTATGGTCCCAAAATGGATTTTATGGCTGAAGACGCGATTGGGCGGCAATGGCAGGTGGCTACTGTGCAGCTTGATTACGCTCAGCCCGAACGGTTTGGGCTAGAGTATGTGGCCGAAGGTGGTGATACCAAGCGCCCTGTCATGATTCACTGTGCACTGCTTGGTTCGATTGAGCGATTTCTTAGCGTGTTTATTGAACACACAGCTGGTAAGTTTCCAATTTGGTGTGCGCCTGAGCAGTTACGAATTATCAAAGTGAAAGACGAACCAAAGCTTGATAGGTTTGTAGCCGAAATTGTCGAGCTGGCCGCCGAACATGGTGTTAGGGTGATGGTCGATGGGTCTAACAACTCTGTCGGCAAGAAAATCCGTGCCAGTGAGACCCTTAAGGTACCGTATTCTGTGGTGGTGGGCGAGCAAGAGATGGCTAGCGGTAAGCTGCCGCTCAGGATACGCGCTGATCTGGTAGTTGAAGAAAAGAATCCGCGTGAGTATACCCCTGAGCAACTTATAAAGTCTATCGCAAATGAGTCGAAAAGCCGAGTTAGTAAATCCTCGCTCTAAGGCACCAGTTGTCGCCATTGTAGGGCCGACTGCAAGCGGCAAGACCTCCTTGGCTATAGATCTGGCATCTCAATTTAATGGTGAGATTATATCGGCTGACTCACGGGCAATCTACAGGTATATGGACATTGGTACGGCTAAGCCGACTCCAGAGGAGCAGGCTAGGGTCAAGCACTGGGGCATCGACTTGGTTGAACCGGGCGAGCGGTTCACTGTGCATGATTTCAAGGAATATGCATTGGGTAAGATAGCGGACATTCGGGCTCGCGGCAAGCAGCCTTTTGTGGTTGGCGGCACGGGGCTATATGTTGATGCGTTGATCTATGACTATCAATTTGGTAAAAACTACAACGATCGGTTAAGGGTTGTGCCGGGCTATATTGTTGTGGGAATTACAATGGATAGGGACGAGCTGAGAAACAGAATCCAGAAACGGGCCGATCAGATGTTTGGTGATAGTATTGTAAAAGAAACAACATGTCTGGCGGAGAAGTACGGTTGGGGCAACGAGGCCATGAAGTCAAATATTTACCCCGTAGTGCAAGAGATGATTGATGGTGAGCTTACGCTAGAAGAGGCTAAACAAAAAATTTTTTTTGAGGACTGGCACCTGGCTCGTCGTCAGATGACATGGTTCAGGCGTAATAAAAGTATACAATGGCTAACTCTAGAGGACGCCAAGCGATACATATCTGATACACTTGTGGTATAATACTAGTGTCATGTCAAAGAAGGCAGAGTCAAATATAGATAAACTCTTCGGCTCTAAAACTAGAACCAAGTTACTTAAGTTGTTCTTAACAAACGAGAAGAAATCATTCTATGTGCGCGAAATCACTAGGCTGATTGATGAGCAGGTTAACTCTGTACGCAGAGAGTTGGCCAATCTTTATGGCCTGGGTGTTGTAAAAAGTGATACATACGACAACAAGCTGTATTATATGATTAACAGAAATTATGCACACTTTAGTGCCTTAAAATCCATATTCATAGCAGATGAAAGCAGGGCTGCTCAAATTAAGCCAGCTACTAATAGTGATAAATGGGAGATGGCCACTAAACCAGTGCGCGAACTGCTTAGTTTATTCTTGGTTGCTGATCCTCTGGGCGCTGGCAGCGAAGTAGATATGCTGGTTGTCGGAAATGACTACGATGGCCAACTATCCAAATGGGCTAGTTTAATCGAGAAAAAACATGACCAGCCGCTTAATTATATGATATTATCTGCCGAGGACTTCTACTATCGTCTTAGCGTAAAAGATAGACTGATAACTGATGTAGTAGCGTCTGGCATGAAGGTTATTATTGACGATAGTAGTATATTAAAGAAAGGAGAATAGGTGTTCGATATTGAGTACAAAGGCGGTAATGCCGTAGTATTGGCGACGAAAAAGGTTAGTTTGGCGATTGACCCTAACCGTTCAGAATTTGGGTTGAAAGACGTTACTATTAAGGGTGGCGCTGAGCTGGCTACAGAAAGACGTTTTTTAACTAACTCTTCAGATTATGCCGTTAGTCTCGAGGGGCCGGGCGAATACGAAATATCAGACTTATTGATAAAAGGATTTCCGGCCTACAGACACCTAGATGATCGTGGTGCTTCTGGGATGGATACGACTATATATAGAATAGAGGTCGGCAATATACAAGTTGGAGTCCTGGGTAATATAGATGGAAAGCTAGACGACGACCAGCTCGAAGAGCTAGGTGTTATTGACATTCTGATACTGCCAGTTGGTGGGAATGGCTACACGATGGATGCTGTATCTGCTTCTGAGCTAACGAACAAGATCGGGCCAAAAGTTGTTATACCGGTGCATTTTGCAGATGCCAAGCTAAAGTATGCAGTCACTCAAGATAACATTGACCAGTATATTGAGACTATGAAACTACCTGTAAAAGAAGAGAAGAAACTAAAAATAAAATCTCCAGCGAGCCTACCTGAGTCGATGGAGATTTACAAGCTGTCGATTGATTGAGCTCTAAATAGCGCCCTTTTTCTTGAGGGTACGAATAGCTTGAGTGCTCAAGTTCATCTTAACTTTTTTGCCGTTTATGGATACTGTTTTCTTCTGGATATTTGGTTTAAAAACTCGGTTAGTGCGGCGCAAAGAAAAGCTAACATTATGACCATGCTGCTTGCTCTTACCAGTTAAATCACACTTTGCCATACCTTGAATCTTCCTATGGTTTATTTATTATTACAACTTGGTTGATTATACAGGTCACGTTCCCAGATGTCAACCAGGGGTAGGTAAGAGAGCGCTATCCATAGTATAATGGTAGAAATGCTAACCATATTGATAGTTTTAGCAGTAATTGTCATTTCGATGACTTTACATGAACTAGCCCACGGCTACGTGGCCTATTGGTTGGGCGATGACACTGCTAAAGCACAGGGAAGACTAACCCCTAACCCTATTAAACATCTCGACCCCATTCTATCATTGGCATTGCCACTGATGATGGCGATTACCGGAGGGCCGATTTTTGGTGGCGCTAAGCCTGTCCCATTAAATTTTTCTCGTATAAAGTGGGGCGAGGTTGGTGTAGCCTGTGTCGCCATGGCTGGGCCACTCACTAATCTATTATTGGCCTATATACTTTTTGTGATAGCTTACTATAGTGGGGCTAGCGCTGATAGCCTCGGTGGTTTGGTTTTGGCCATAGGCTTTCAGGTTAACCTTGGTTTTTGCATATTTAATTTAATACCAATACCACCGCTAGATGGCTCACGGGTTATATATGCCTTAGCACCGGATTTTGTCAGACGGTTTATGGACCATATAGAACGGTACGGTTTTATCATGATATTACTCCTTATCTTATTGTTTGGGGCTTTATTGTCTAAGTATATGTCTAGCGCGGTGTCGTTTATCATAGATATATTCACGCGCCTAGTGATATAATTAGGATGTCCCTACGCGGACGTTCATGATTTTCCTGAACAATCATGAACGGGAACTCAAGTGCAGCTACCTCGTGGGGTAGCTCCAAGAGTACACCCACCTTGCACATAACAGCAGGGATATCTGCGTCTGCTAGGGGCACTTTGGTATATAAAGGTGGTTTGATAATGAAACAAAGAATAAGAATAGTAGCGATAGTTCGAGATGACGATCGGATTTTACTATTAGAGCACTCGGGTGATAGGCAAGAGTTGGAGCATAGCCCACTTGAGTTGCTAAGCGGTAAGCTAGAATATGGTGAGCAGCCAGAGGACGCAGTTACTAGATTGGTTCATGACCACCTCGGTAAATCTATTAAGAATATTAAGCTAACAGATGTTGTAACTTTAACTGACGCAGCCGATAGCCATGAAGCCAGCAGTCTTTATGTCGTTTATTCTGTATCTCTATCTGGGCACAAGTTGCACTTGAATGGGGATCGTTACAGCGCTTTTAAATGGGCTAGTCTACAGGAAACTAAGAGCTTGCATCTTGACAGCGTATCATCTTATGTCCTTGGCGTAGCGCATCAGAGTACCCATACTGGTAGCCAAGACATCCTTGAAGGCGGTGGGGGCGAGCTGTCTGGTTATGCGATAGTTCATACCGACGGTGGATCACGCGGTAACCCTGGTTTGTCGGCCGCTGGTTACTATATAACTAGTTCCGATGGCACGGTGCTGGCAAGGGGCGGTGAGTTTATTGGTGTTACTAATAGCCGTCAGGCAGAATACGTGGCTCTTAGGGTGGGTATAGAAAAAGTGTTGGAGCTGGGGCTTAAAAAGGTGGTCTTTAAGCTGGATAATCTGATGGTGGTAGGGCACATGAATGGCCTTTACAAAATAAAAAATCGTGAGCTGTGGCCAATATATGATGAGATAGCAGAGTTGCTTAAGAAATTAGAGTCTTACTCATTTATACATGTTAAGCGGGAGCTTAACGCCGAGGCTGATTCTGAAGTAAACCGCATTCTCGACGAGAAAGTATCCAAGACTAGTGTAAGTTGAATTTATTCGCTATTAATGATATAGTTAGCTTGAGCCCGCTGAGTAGTCGCTTGGCTTTTTGAGCTGAGAGGAAAGTCCGGGCAGCATAGGATACGACAGTTGTTAACGACAACCGGGGGAAACCCTAGGGAAAGTGCCACAGAAACTTAAACTACTCGTCGCTTGCGATGGGAAAAGGTGAAAAGAGTGAGGTAAGAGCTCACAGCTGGGCATGGTGACATGTCTAGGAGGTAAACCCTGTCGGCTGCAAGGAGGTTCGCGCAAAATGACGATCCGTTAGCGAATCGATCACCGCTTGATCGTGCGGGCAACCGCATGGCTAGATAGATGACTACTTAAACAAAACCCGGCTTATAGGCGGACTTAATTAAAACAAGCAACCAATTTGGCTGCTTGTTTTATATTGCCGTTAATATTATTTTACGGAATCAACCACTGCCTTGAAGGCGGCGGGTTCGTTAACGGCCATCTCTGCCAAGATTTTGCGGTCTAACTCGACACCCTTTTCTTTCATAGCGGCTATTAGTTTACTATATGATGTGTCGTTTTCGCGGGCTGCATTATTAATGCGCGTGATCCATATACCACGCAGATCGCGCTTTTTATTGCGACGATCACGATACGCATAACGCAAAGCCTTTATAACACCCTGTTTGGCCATTCTGTACGACCTTGTACGGTCGTGTTGCATACCTTTGGCCTGCTTTAAGATCTTCTTATGTTTAGCTCGTGCAGTAACGCCTCTTTTAACTCGCATATCTATACTCCTAGGGCTTTCTTAATATTTTTAACGGCACCACCGGTCAACTCGGCTGGGGTATTGATATTGCGTTTGCGAGCTTTACTTTTTTTAGCCAAAATATGGTTACCAAAAGCACGCTCACGCGTAATTTTACCGGTTGGCGTAATCTTAACTCGCTTAGCGGTGCCCTTATGGGTCTTTAGTTTAGGCATTACTTTCTCCTTATATTAATACTTAAGTTCCGACCAGCCATTTGTGGCTTCTGATCGGCTGCTAGGGCAACATCACTTAGCATATCTAGAACCTTATCCATCAGTTCGAATCCGAGTTCCTTGTGAGCCATTTCACGGCCCCTAAACACGATCATGATTTTCACACGGTTGCCGTCTTCAAGGAACTTTTTAATTTTGCGGATTTTGATAGCTAGATCGTTAGACCCGATTTTTAGACCAAGTCGCATCTGTTTCAGCTCACTGCTTTTCGACTTTTTTTGCTCTTTAACTTTGTGGTATTGATATTTACCCCAGTCGATAATTTTCACAACAGGCGGGTTGGCACTAGGTGATATCTCAACCAGATCGACACCAGCCTCCTCGGCTAGTTCGCGTGCCTTCGTGGTTGACATTACACCAAGCTGCTTGCCATCACTATCAACAACACGCACTTCACTGGAGCGAATCTCTCCATTAATCCGGGTTTGGCTACCTATTGTTGAATCCCTTTCCGCTGACCACACATAACTTGACTTTGTCTTAAGACATACTACCAGTTACGACTAGAAAAAACAAGAGGTGAAGCGGTTTTTTTACTTCATGCGATACTGAAGGGCTTCGCTGACATGTCCACCTCCTATGGTAGGGGAGGCCTCCATATCAGCAATTGTTTGAGCAACTTTTAAGACTTTGAAATAAGATCGAGCACTAAGGTTTAGCTTGTCGGAAGCGGCTTGAAGTAATAGCTTGGCTTTATCAGATATGGCTAAGGTATTTGTGACGTCGTGGCTGGATAGGGAGCTGTTGTAAGTACTACAATCATCAAAACGCCTACGCTGTTGTTTAATTGACAACGTTATATCTGTTAAAGCCTGCTCGTGTTGTATGTTTGATGACGAAACTTTGGCATGAAGGTCTTTGTTGGGGACTTTAGAAACCGAAACGACCAGGTCGATCCTATCTAAAAGTGGCCCCGAAATGCGCTTTTGGTAGGCAAGAATTTGGGTTTGGGAACAAACACATTCTTTATCTGGGTCTCCTAGGTACCCGCAGGGGCAAGGATTCATTGTAGCTATTAACATAAAGTCGGCCGGGTACTGCACTTTGTAGTTGGTCCTGCTAACAGTAATGACCTTATCTTCAAGCGGCTGCCGCAAAGCTTCGAGCACCGATCGTGGATATTCTGGCATTTCGTCCATAAACAAAACGCCTAAGTTAGCTAAACTTATGTCACCAGGCTTGGGCCGACTCCCTCCGCCAATAATAGACACCATGCTCGAGCTGTGGTGTGGTGACCTAAATGGGCGTTCGTGAATAGTCTCTTTAATTTCTCCGGTCACACTGTGCATTTTGGTAACGGACAACTTTTCTTCGTTGGACATCGGTGGCAGCAAGTTTACGGCGGCTTTAGCAAGCATAGTTTTGCCAACTCCTGGCGGACCACTAATCAAGATATTATGCCGTCCAGCCATAGCTATTGTTAGGGCACGCTTGGCCTGTTCTTGGCCATAGATATGATCTAACATAACAGGGTTTTTATTGGGGCGACTCTTTTCGAGTGATTGGTCCGCGCTATTGCTATCGAGTTTAAGCTCACCCTTAAGATACAAAAATAACTCCTTAAGGTTTTTGACACCCACTAGTTCAACACCCTTAATTAATGTTGCCTGAGGCAGGTTCGCCACTGGTAATACAACAGTTGGAATGCCATGCTCTTTGGCAACCTCAACCATATGGATTATGCCGTGTACTGGACGAATTGAACCGTCTAGCGCTAGCTCGCCAACGAACAACTTACTTTGTACGTCTTGTTGCAGGAGCTGGTTGCTTAGAATAAGCACTGAGAGCGCTATTGGTAGATCAAAGTGCGTGCCGTCTTTATGAAGGTCGGCTGGTGCAAGGTTTATGGTTATCTTTTTGTCAGGGAAACTAAGACAAGAATTATTTATGGCGCTTCTAACGCGCTCTTTAGCCTCATCAATCATTTTGTTGCCCATGCCAACTATCTGAAAACCGGGCAAGCCACGATTGGAGTCGCCCTCAACTTCTATTAGTTCGCCGCTATAGCCTACTGGCGTGGCTGACATGACCTTATTAACCATTAGCGTAATTATATCACGCTAATGCATGGCTATGTCGAGCTATGATTATTGATTAAAATGTTGTATAGTAGTATGGTTGGGGCTGAAATAGCTTTAGACGTAAGATTAACAAACTATTTTGCAGGTCGTTTATACACGTAAAGTATTTTTTAAACGCAAATACATTTGCTAAAGCAAAGGCTGCTGTCGCTAACTTGTTTAGCGCTCCTGCTTTTGCGCCAGCTCTGGCTTAAGCTAGGGCCGTCTCCCTGCCCGGTTCGGCACGGGGTGGGCGAGATGTCATATTTTGTCGATACCTTATAGATGCGCAGTGACGTTTATAACGGAAATTTTTATCACGCGATTGTTGTGACGTTTTGTTAGTTTTAAAATCACAGTTTTTCGTAATTAAAAGACTAACTATGCCTGTAGACGAATAGTAGGTTATTTTGCGGACCCGAGGGCAGTACTCGGCAGCTCCACCAACTTGATATTACAAAATGAAAACGACCCATTGCGAGAGAATAGTGGGTCGTTTTCTTGTGTGTTTGTGTAGAGTGTGGAGTTATTTTGACCAGTTTTTGTTTTTAGCCCTTGTATAATTATTTTATTCAAGAACTACTCCTATAATATGCGCTTATAAAGCTAATGTCAATATAATTAGATACGTTTTTTGATATAAAATATCATGAGTTTTCCACAGTATGAGTAAGTTTTCAAACACAACGGCTAATGGGCACACGAGGCATCTAGTATTGTTTGCTAAAACTGGCATTAAATTAGGACAGTAGTTGGGGCACGTAGCAGAATAATTTTTCGTAGCGCACACGCTACTGCTATGGGCTTGATGCTGAACTTTTGATTCACGTATTAACACTACGACGACGCACGAAGATTCGTCATTAGTGACCACCTGATTTATGTGGTTTGTATTATGCACTGTGTATAGAGCTGGTAAAGTTTTAATAATGATATGCTAGCTACGCTATGTGGCAAGATTTTGGTGTTATAAGCCGCGGCCTTAATTATTCGGTCTTAGGCTAGGTTCGCGTATCCTATAGTTTCTTGTAAATGACCGGACAAACTAGTTTTAGGTGACACACTAGAGCATTTTTATTATACAAATGAATAAAATTGTAGTTATAAATACAACATTGTATAAAATACAATAACATAAGAATGACAGATATAAAATACAGGGGGACTTGTTACGGTTGTAATAAATACATTATAAATTGGGTAAAACCATATTGACTTTTTCCATTTGGTATGCTAGTATCTTACTAAGCTTTTATTAAAAACAAAAAAGCGAAACAAAAACAAAACAACGAGAGAGCGGTGGAAGATAGATTAGCGAAGAGACTGGTAGCTTTTCGTACGTTTTTGCCGCAATAGGGCGGTTTATATGAGCTACCTAAGCTCCGCTAACTTTAAGCGTAGAGCGCGCATCTTATCTTTGCACATAATAAATAAAAATAAGATAAGTGGTGCAAGGACTATGCCCCTCTTAGGAGGAGCGGTCAACATCGCCCGGGGCGATGAAAGGCTGTAGTTATTTTTACAGCAAGAACTGAACAGAACAAGATTGGGCTACACTTATATTTATAGAGTCTACAATCCTGCTCAGTGATTGTAATTCAACTATAACAACAGAGAGATTCGCCCTGAGCTTCAAACTAACACCTGCGCGTAGTATAATATAAATTACTTATGTTGAGCAGGGTATTAACATTGGTCTCTATGATATCTGCTATGTTAGTGGCGGTTTTGTTAGTGGTGACAACGCCATCTGAAGTCGGTCCGTTCGGTGTACTGGCTTTTTTTGTTTTGATCTATCTGTTCTCGTTAGGGGTGTGTACTGGCTTTATGAGGATGTTCTCTATATTACTATCAAAGGTTACGAAGGGTTTTGTAATGGCGCGTCCAATCCAACCGATGAGTATAAAAAAAGCTTATTATATGAGCACTGTTATATCGCTGGCGCCAGTATTAATACTTGCTATGCAGTCGTTTGGCAGCATTGGGTTTTTAGAGCTTGGCCTAATAGCTCTCTTTATAGCAATAGGGTGCTTTCTGATTAGTAAACGTTAGCATTAAAAACAACGGTTATGGTATAATTTTTGTATGAATTCAGAGCAAAATTTGGTGTCGCCGGAAGCGATAAAAGGGCCGGAGCAATTTAGCTTGCCGCCAGAAGCTCGCGCCGTTCCTGAACAAGGAGTTTTCGAAAATAGCGCGGAAAGGTTTGAGCAACGATCTGAGGGCGCGTCTAGTAATGCGGCGCCAGTGGTGTTGCCGCAAGTTATTGTGAATAACACAACACAGCCGACAGATACTAGCTCGCAAGGCACCGTGGCATCATCTAACCCAACTG
This sequence comes from Candidatus Nomurabacteria bacterium, assembly GCA_031257295.1. Taxonomy (GTDB): domain Bacteria; phylum Patescibacteriota; class Saccharimonadia; order Saccharimonadales; family Saccharimonadaceae; genus JAIROX01. Next base: position 43,931 of record JAIROX010000004.1, read on the forward strand.
CTGCTAAAGACAGTGACTCTATAGAAAAAGAATGGATTAGCCGCATAAAACAGGTCCTGAAAGATACAAAAGACGATCCATACAAAAAGGAAGAAGAGGTTAAGGACTTAAAGGCAGATTATCTGGACAAGCGTTACGGCCGCAAAATAGGGAGTGAGAGCTGAACTAAATGGGTGGTGTAATCATAACATTTTTCATTATAGTGATTATCGGCATAAGTGTAGTGGCCTTTGTGTGGTCACAGTATAGCCGCACTGCTAGAGAATCGAAAAATTATGAACGTGGCTTAAAAATGGTCCCGATGCTTATACACCTACCTCCGAGTAGCGATGATGTGGAGGGGGGTAGTCGTGATGAGCGTGATATTACGGATGAAGTGTTGTCACAAGCTCAGGTAATGTACAATATCATATCGTCAACAGTTATTAAGGGCTTTAAGAGTAAGGTTTATGGTCAGCGGCACATATCGTTTGAGATTTTGGCTAGTAGCGGGCTGATTCACTATTATGCTGTTGTGCCAGCTGTGCTGACTGAGGCCATAAAGCAAGCGATTTCTGCAGCTTATCCATCTGCAAGACTTGAAGAGGTCGAAGGGCACAACATATTTAGCCAACAGGGAAAAATAAGTGGTACGATAGGCGGCGAGTTTACGCTAAAAAAGGAATATGTATATCCGCTGGCCACATATCAGGACACAAAACAAGATGCATCTAGGGCGCTTCTGAATGCTTTATCTGCGGCTTCCAAAGACGACGGTGTGGCTGTGCAGGTTATGTTTAGGCCAGCTAACGAAAACTGGACTAAGAAGGCGACTGACAAAGTCGATAAGATTAAGAAGGGTAAAAAGACAAATTCTGGCTTACCGGGCGGAGCCTTTCTGGGTGATTTAGCCGAAATACTTTGGAAACCGCCAGAATCTCGTGAAACCAAAGCAGATGAAAAACCATTAACTAACCTAGAATTAGCAGAGATAGAGGCTATTGAAGGTAAGACTAAATATCCTGGTTACGAAACATTGATTAGGGTGGTCGTGTCGTCACCGACGGCCGCGCGTTCGCAGGCGCTATTGCAAAATATCATAGCTTCTTTTTCTATGTTTGATTCACCTAGTTATAACGGATTTCGGTTCGAAATGGCTCGTGATATAGAAAAATTAACCACCGATTATGTTTTTCGATTCTTCCCTCAAACATCCAATGATAGCTTGCTAAATAGTGTAGAGCTGGCTTCGATATTTCACCTGCCGGATCAGAAATCTATACCTTCTTCACAAGTTAAGCGCCAGATGGCCAAGCAGGTTGATGGCCCAACAGAGTCTATGGAAGAAGGTCTGTTGCTTGGCTATAACGAGTTCCGTGGTGTCAAAAAACCGATCCGCTTAAACGAGACGGATCGCCGTCGTCACACCTACATTATTGGTGGAACTGGCATGGGCAAGTCGGTTTTGCTTAAGAACTTAGCTTATCAGGATATGACTAACGGTAAAGGGTTTGCCTTTGTTGATCCTCACGGTGATGCTGTTGAAGATCTGTTAGGAATGGTTCCTCCAGAAAGAGTGGATGATATCATCTATTTCAATCCGAGCGACCTTGAAGCACCTGTAGGTTTAAACTTGTTTGAATTTGAAACACAGGATCAGCGTGATTTCCTGATTCAAGAAGCGATTGCTATGCTATATAAGCTTTATGATCCTGGCCATACGGGCATTATCGGTCCGCGCTATGAACACTGGTTCCGCAACGCTGCACTTACAATTATGAGCGACCCTAATGGTTCAACATTTATCGACGTGCCTCAGGTTTTCAACGATCAAGGGTTTACTAATGAGAAGCTTAAATACGTAAAAGATCAAACGGTGTTGGATTTTTGGTATAAAGAAATGGCGCAGACTAGTGAAGCGAATAAATCAGAGGTGCTTGGTTGGTTTGTCAGTAAATTTGGTGCATTTCTTAGTAACGAGATGATGCGTAATATAATCGGGCAGACTAAAAGTGGTTTTAACCTGCGCCAGATCATGGATGAAGGTAAGATTTTGCTTGTTAATCTTTCGAAAGGCACAACCGGTGAGTTAAATTCACAACTGCTGGGTATGATCTTTGTTATGAAATTTCAAACCGCAGCTATGAGCCGTGCCAATATGCCAGAGGATCAACGACGAGACTTTTGTCTTTACGTAGACGAGTTTCAGAATTTTGCAACCGATAGCTTCGAGTCAATATTATCCGAAGCCAGAAAATATCGATTAAACCTAATAGTAGTCAACCAGTTTATGACTCAGCTAACTGACAAAATTCGTGAAGGTATTTTGGGTAACGTTGGCACAATTATGTCTGGACGCTTGGGTATAACAGACGCAGAGGTTCTTTACAAAAAGTTTGCACCTACGTTTGATGCTGAAGATCTTACTAAGCTACCGAATTTTCAAGCCATTGCCTCGGTTATGATTCATGATGTACCATCAGCACCGTTCAGCATGTCGTTAATTCCGGCAATGGGCAAGACTAACCCAGAGCTTCGCGACTCTCTAAAGCAATACTCGGCTGTTAAATATGGACGTTCGCGTAAGGAGATTGACGCAGAAATTAGGAGGCGCCTGGGGGCTGGCGATGAGGCCAAAAAACGTCGCCAAGAAGATGGCCTAAAGAAGCCTCAGCCAAGCGCTGTTCCTACTGGCGCTAGACAGCCTTCTGCTGGTATGGCCCCGGTATCTTCCTCGGCGCCAAGCTTTCTGGATAGCTGGATAGAAAAAAAGAGGCAATTACAACAGGCGAAAGAGACTAGCGCGGCCAGTAGTACGGCAGGGCCTACTAATAAACCTAGCGTATCATCACCGCAGACTGCGTCAGCTCCAGTTTCTCAACCAGTCCCAACACCAACGCAACAGGCAGACAGAGCTAGTGTGGGCGGTAGTGATGACGAAGATGAAACGATCTTGAGAATTCGTTAACACCGCATCAGGCCTTGAGAAAAAACTCAGAATGATATATAATTAAGCAGTATTGTTTCTATTATTTAAGTGAGGTGTAAATGGCAAAACAAAAAGACGATGGTTCTTATGATAGCTCTCAAATTCAGGTGCTAGAAGGCTTAGAGCCAGTCCGCAAACGCCCTGGTATGTATATTGGTAGCACAGGCTATGACGGCGTGCACCATCTTATAAAAGAAATTGCTGATAACTCGATTGACGAAGCTATCGCTGGTTTCGCTACAAGGGTAGATGTGAGGCTGCTAGAAGATGGCGGTGTGACAGTAAGTGACGATGGGCGTGGCATACCGATTGATAAGCACCCAAAGACTGGCAAGAGCACCTTGGAGACTGTGCTCACAGTTCTGCATGCTGGTGGCAAGTTCGGTGGTGGTGGCTATAAAGTTTCATCAGGGCTGCACGGTGTTGGGTCAAGTGTAGTTAATGCTTTGTCCGAGAAAATGATCGCTGAGGTGGTTAAGGGTGGTGAGCTTTATGGGATAGAATTTGAGCGCGGTGCTCCAAAAACTGAACTTAAAAAAGTCGGTAAAACCGATAGGCCAGACGGCACAACGGTTACGTTTTATCCTGATCCAACCATATTTAAAGAAACAGTTAGCTTTGACTACGAATGGGTGGTTAACTACCTGCGACACCAGGCGTATCTGACCAAAGGTGTTTTAACGACTGTTTATGATGAGCGCACTAAGCAGCGCCAATCCTTTTATTTCGAAGGTGGCATTAAAAGCTATGTTAATAAGCTGAATGTTGGTAAGGACGTTCTGGGCGACGACGTATTCTATGTTGAGAAAAAAGTTGAAGATTCAGTTGTTGAAATTGCTATCCAATATAATGATACGTTCATAGAAACGCTTAAACCATTCGCTAACAACGTTTTAACGCCGGATGGAGGCATGCACGTCGTAGGCTTCAGAACGGCTTTAACACGCGTTTTAAACGACTATGCGCGCAAAACCAGCCTACTTAAAGAAAAAGATGATAACCTAACTGGCGATGATGTACGTGAAGGTTTAACTGCAGTGATACTGGTGAAGCTACCAGATCCACAGTTTGAAGGACAGACTAAGAATAAGCTAGGTAATCCAGAAGTCCGCGGCTATGTTGATAAGATCATGAGCGAGTACTTCTCGTATTATCTTGAAGAGACTCCATCAATAGCTAAAAAAATAGTCGATAAAGCAATTTTGGCAGCCCGTGCACGCAAGGCAGCCAGGGCGGCTCGTGACAATGTGATCCGCAAGGGCGTTTTAGAAGGCTTGAACCTACCTGGTAAGTTAGCTGACTGCTCGAGTAAGGTGCCGGGTGAGTGCGAACTATATATTGTTGAGGGCGATTCGGCAGGTGGGTCAGCTAAGACGGGCCGTGATAGCCGCACCCAAGCTATCTTGCCATTGCGCGGTAAGGTGCTTAACACCGAACGAGCACGCTTAGATCGCATGTTTGCCAACAATGAAATCGTTAGCCTCATTAAGGCTCTGGGAGTCGGGATAGGCGACCAGTTTGATATTGCGGGTTTGCGTTATGGCAAGATTATATTTATGACCGATGCTGACGTTGACGGTTCGCATATCGCGACGCTGCTTATGACGTTCTTCTTCCGTTACATGCCAGAGGTTATTGCTGGTGGTCACATTTATCTGGCTAAGCCGCCACTGTTTGAACTAACTAGAACTGGCAACCAACCGAGTGACTTTGTCTACGATGAGGAAGGCCTGGACCCGCTACTAGATAAGCAAATCGAAGCCCGTAAGTCTAAGGGCACAAAAATTAATGATAGTGACGAACGTTTTAAGCAAGCCGGTTATTCTGATCAGAAACGCTACAAGGGTCTTGGTGAAATGGACGCCCAGCAACTCTGGGATACTACTATGGATCCAGAGAAACGCATCCTGGTGAGTGTAAGGGTAGAGGATGCCGAAAAAGCCGATGCGATATTTACTAAACTGATGGGTGATGAGGTAGAGCTTAGGAAAAGCTTTATTCAATCACGGGCGAGAACTGCTAATCTTGCGGACCTTGATATATAGGAGATGATGATGGACGACAAAGATAATAAGATAAACCAAATTCCAAAAGAAACTCCGAATGAGCAACCATTAGAAGGCGAATTATTGGAGAAAGATCAAGAAGTGCCAGAGGGGATTGAGCTACGTACGGTTGAAAATGTCATGGAAGATAGCTTTTTCCGCTATTCAATGAGCGTTATAATCGACCGCGCCCTGCCAGACGTACGAGACGGCCTGAAGCCAGTGCACCGTCGTATTCTGTACACAATGGAGCGCAACGGTTGGCGTCCGGGCACTAAGTTTGTAAAGTCGGCTCGTATCGTCGGTGACGTAATGGGTAAGTATCATCCGCACGGCGACTCCGCAATTTATGACGCTATGGTGCGCCTAGCTCAAGACTGGTCTTTAAGATATTGCCTGGTTGAGGGCCAGGGTAACTTTGGATCGATGGATGGTGACCCAGCGGCTGCTAATCGCTATACTGAGGCGCGCATGCATAAAGTTGGTGCTGAAATGCTGGCTGATCTTGATAAAGAAACGGTTGATTTTCATGACAACTACGATGGGTCTCTGCAAGAACCGATCGTATTACCGTCAGCTATACCGAATATCTTGCTAAATGGCCAAATGGGTATTGCTGTAGGAATGGCGACTAATATCCCGCCGCACAACCTAAACGAAGTAGTAGATGCCACGATAGCCCAGATTGATAATCCCGACATTTCAGTTGACGAGCTCCTAAAACACGTTAAGGGACCAGACTTTCCGACCGGTGCTGTAGTTTACGGTGGTGCGCCGATGAAACAGGCTTATCAGACCGGCCGTGGCAGTGTGATGATCCGTGCTGTAGCTGATATTGAAGAAACAAAAAAAGGCCGATTCCAGATTGTAGTAACAGAAGTGCCATATGGTATCAATAAAGCCACAATGATTGAGAAAATTGCCGAACTGGTTAAAGAGAAAAAACTTAACACCATCTCTGATCTGCGCGATGAAAGCTCACGTGGTAAGGTCCGTATTGTGATCGAGCTCAAAAAAGACTCGTACCCGAAAAAAGTTTTAAATCAGCTTTATAAGCTAACGCAGTTGCAAACTAGCTTCCACTATAACATGCTGGCGTTAGTAGACGGCATCCAGCCCAAGGTGCTTGGCTTAAAGGAAATCTTGCATGAGTTTATTAAGCACCGTCAATCAGTAGTGCGGCGCCGTACTGAATATGAACTACGCAAGGCCAAGGAGCGTGCTCATATACTAGAAGGTTACAAAATAGCTCTTGATCATATCGACGAAGTAATCGCCACTATTCGTTCTAGCCAGACCACGGAAGAGGCTGAGCGGAACTTGATCGCTAAATTTAAGCTTTCAGAGATTCAGGCAAAAGCCATTTTGGCAATGCAGCTACGCCGCCTGACTGGTCTTGAGAGAGATGCCATTGAAAACGAGCTCAAAGAGTTACAAGATTTGATAAAGAAATTGGAAGGTATTTTGGCCGATGAGAGCTTAATATTAGGACTGGTCAAGAGCGAATTGCTTGATGTCAAAAAACGTTACGGCGATGAGCGGCGCAGTAAGATGATGGGCCATGAGCTTGGTAAAATGAGCGATGAAGACCTAGTCCCGGAGGAAGAGAGTGTTGTAATATTAACAACAGAAAATTATATAAAGCGTACCAGTATTAATGATTATCGCCGTCAAAATCGTGGTGGTAAGGGTAAGCGTGGCATGAGTACTAAAGAAGAGGACGTTATTGATCAGCTGATTCCGGCGAATACTCATGACTGGCTGTCGTTCTTCACTAATCGCGGTCGCGTGTTCCGTTTGCGGGCTTATGAAGTGCCAGCGGCTAGCCTATCCGCTAAAGGTGTAGCGGCGGTTAATCTGCTCCAGCTCCAGCCAGATGAAAAAATAACTTCCATCATAAAACATGAAAAGGATGCCACTCCAGAAGGTTTTCTGTTTATGACGACGGTTAACGGTACTATCAAGAAAACTGAAGTCGCAGCTTATGCAAATGTCCGTTCCAATGGTCTTATTGCTATTAAGTTAGATGACGGTGATGAGCTAAGATGGATTAAGCAAACCAGTGGTAACGACGATGTTATCATTTCAACTTCAGCTGGCCAGGCCACGCGTTTCAATGAGAAGGATGTTCGACCAATGGGCCGTACGGCACGTGGCGTGCGCGGCATACGCCTGCGCTCAAGTGACACTGTAGTCGGTATGGACTTGGTAATTGATAACGAACAGAAACTGCTAGTTATTAGCCAGAATGGTTTCGGCAAGATGACTAAGGCGTCTAATTTCCCGCCTCATAAGCGTGGTGGTGTTGGTATGAAGGTTGCAGCGGTAACTGAGAAGACTGGTCCAATAGCAGCCGTCCATTCAATTGAGGCTGATGCAGATGAAATAATAATTATTTCGACTGGCGGACAGGCAATCCGCGTAGCGCTCAAAGATATACCAACCCTGGGTCGCACTACTCAAGGTGTACGTATTATGCGACTAGGTGATGACGACAGTGTTGCTTCACTTGGTATCATGCCAGCTAAGGAGCAGGAAGAAATAGCCGATGGAGAGTCCTAGATATCTTATAGCGTTGGCTGTCACATGCGCCGTTGCATATATGACCAAAGTCTTAGTTAGCACAGTTAAAGCTAAAAAATTTTGTATTAAGTCTGGCCTTGAAACTGGTGGCATGCCAAGTGCACATACGGCCTTCATAGTATCTGTGACTATTATGATAGGCTTGGAGCAAGGGTTTTTGTCACCTTTATTCGCCTTGGCGACCGCTATAACGGCCATAGTCATGCATGATTCGGTTAAAGTTCGCTACGCTGTGGGTGAATATGGCGAAGCCTTAAACAGCCTCATCAAAGAACGAAAATCAAATGTACGCCAAGTTAAGATTGTTAAAGGCCATAAGTCGGCTGAAGTTGCAGCTGGAACTTTACTTGGCATGGTTGTCGCGCTAGCTGTTTTTTATTATATCTAAAATTAACCTTGACACTCAGATTGCTGTCTGATAAGATAGTTAAAGTCTTATTGTGGAGCGAGGGCCAACAGATATAATTCTTGGCTAGCCTAGATATAATAACCGACGCAGCAAATTAACAATTTAGTTGTGCAATTTGAGATGCTCCTTTCGGGGCGTCTTATGGTGTAATTTATTACACTATCATCGTCAGTTTAATTTTTTAATTGAGTTTTCAAATTCAAGATAGTTTCGCGCAAGTGAAACATTTTATGGAGAGTTTGATCCTGGCTCAGGATGAATGCTGGCGGCGTGCCTAATACATGCAAGTCGAGCGGCAGCGGGCTCACTGAGTTTTTCATTTTATGGAAGGTTCGGTGAGCGCCGGCGAGCGGCGGACGGCTGAGTAACGCGTGGGAACGTACCCCAAAGTGAGGGATAACTACTCGAAAGAGTGGCTAATACCGCATATGATCTTCGGATTAAAGGATTTATCCGCTTTGGGAATGGCCTGCGTACGATTAGCTTGTTGGTGAGGTAATGGCTCACCAAGGCGACGATCGTTAACTGGTTTGAGAGGATGATCAGTCAGACTGGAACTGAGACACGGTCCAGACTCCTACGGGAGGCAGCAGTAGGGAATCTTTCACAATGGGCGAAAGCCTGATGGAGCAACGCCGCGTGCAGGATGAAGGCCTTAGGGTTGTAAACTGCTTTTATAAGCGAGAAATATGATGGTAACTTATGAATAAGGATCGGCTAACTACGTGCCAGCAGCCGCGGTCATACGTAGGATCCAAGCATTATCCGGAGTGACTGGGCGTAAAGAGTTGCGTAGGTGGTTTTTTAAGTGGATAGTAAAATCTGGTGGCTCAACCATTCAGTTCGTTATCCAAACTGGGAAACTCGAGAGCAGCAGAGGTAACTGGAATTTCTTGTGTAGGAGTGAAATCCGTAGATATAAGAAGGAACACCAATGGCGTAGGCAGGTTACTGGGCTGTTTCTGACACTAAGGCACGAAAGCGTGGGGAGCGAACCGGATTAGATACCCGGGTAGTCCACGCCGTAAACGATGGATACTAGCTGTTGGAGGTATCGACCCCTTCAGTAGCGAAGCTAACGCGTTAAGTATCCCGCCTGTGTAGTACGATCGCAAGATTAAAACATAAAGGAATTGACGGGGACCCGCACAAGCGGTGGATCATGTTCTTTAATTCGAGGCTAAACGATAAACCTTACCAGGGCTTGACATCCCGAGAAGGCTTCCGAAAGGAAACTGTGCTTTTAGAACTCGGTGACAGGTGATGCATGGCCGTCGTCAGCTCGTGTCGTGAGATGTTTGGTTAAGTCCATCAACGAGCGCAACCCTTGTTAGTAGTTGTATTTTTCTACTAAGACTGCTTCGGTAACGGAGAGGAAGGAGGGGATGATGTCAGGTCAGTATTTCCCTTACGTCCTGGGCTAGAAACGTGATACAATGGCAAGTACAATGCGCAGCGAAGCCGTGAGGTGAAGCTAATCGCACCAAAGCTTGTCCCAGTTCGGATTGAAGGCTGAAACTCGCCTTCATGAAGTCGGAATCGCTAGTAATCGCAGATCAGCATGTTGCGGTGAATACGTTCCCGGGTCTTGTACACACCGCCCGTCAAACCATGAGAGTCACCAACACCCGAAGTCCGTTTCGGCGGCCTAAGGTGGGGGAGATGATTGGGGTTAAGTCGTAACAAGGCATCCGTACCGGAAGGTGTGGATGGATTACCTCCTTTCTAGGGAGAATGATGCGCAGATGTCAGCAATGGTATCTGTAGCTAGGTCGGTCTTGTTATTGTGACAAGCTTACACAATAACTTTATCTGTTCACAGATAAGACAAAGCTAAACACGAGCTGAGATGAATTGCACAACTAAGTTGTTAATAAAAACAGCCCTTCGGGGCTGTTTTTTTGGCGTATCCATTTGGCAAACTTAGGCGTGTTATTATAGAGGTATGGCGTTTTCTGAGAAATTAAAATTAGAAGTGAAGAAAAAGGCAGCCTTTCGTTGCGTGATTTGTCATGAGCCGTTCGTAGAAGTACATCATATTGTGCCGAAGAAGGAGGGTGGCACGGATGCCGCAGATAATGCTGCACCGTTATGTGCCACGCATCACGATCTATTCGGCGATAACCCGTCAAAACGCAAGCAGATTCGCGAAATGCGCGACCATTGGTACAGGGTAATTGAATCGTACGTGCGTGATGGTAAGCTTGAGCCAATTCAACCCTTAGACAGAAGAGAGATTGGGACCAGAGTGCGTTCGTGCGGTAGTATTGCTATTTACCACTATGTGTTTGAAGATGAAGACTTCGAAACTTCAGCGCAAATCTTATTTAAGCTAGTGCAGGCTGCCCAAAAACAACAACCCGGTGCTAATCGTGTACTATACTTGGATATAGAGGGACACAGAAACAAGCAAGGCGGCTACGATCACGATATGTACGAATTGCAGACAGAATTCATGTTGGGGCTTCTTATGAACTATATATCAGAGGTGTATATGCCATTGAACCATTGCTTGAATAGCGGTCCACAAGACGATGATATCCCAGGTACCTTAGCGATTGGGGCTGCGCCGTCATACCGGACGGCGAAGAATGATCTGCGCTCTAGTATTGCGCCCAGGACCACTTTCAAACTACTTGGCGTGCCCATAGGTGCAGAGCTAGTATTTATGCCAGATCAAAGCATCAAGTGTACAGTTGTTAGCCTAAAGAATCAGGTTGAATATGAAGGGCTGATCACCACGTTATCGCGCATGGCCAACAATATACTGGGTGGTCATTTGAACGGTTTTAATTATTTTATGTATAAGGGTCAGAAGTTGGCGGATTTGCGTCGGAGATTAGATGAAAGCTATCAATAAAACATTAGACGAGTATCTAGCTGGCTATCCGCTTGATTGGCGGCAGCAAGTGCAGGAATACCTGGCAGGTAAAAGGCGCAATTTTGATGTAGGTTTAACAACGTTGCCAGGTACGGAGTTCCAGCAAGCAGTTTGGCGGGCGATGTTAAAAATACAATATAGCCAAACCAAGAGTTACAAACAGATTGCCAAAGATATCGGTCGGCCCAAGGCCTTTCGCGCTGTGGCTAATGCTTGCGGTGCTAACCCCTATCCGATAATTATTCCTTGTCACCGAGTGGTGGCTAGCCACGGCCTAGGTGGGTTCTCGTTGGGTCTAGATCTTAAGAAGAAGTTACTTAGGCTCGAAAGCACTCTTTAGTGTTCTTCGTTTAGTTTGCCAGCTCGCCAATCTTTAATAAAGCCAACCATGGCGAACACCGTTAGCCCGATCTCAAGAATGATGCCAAAAATAGAGCCAATATAGAGGTTGTAAATAGTCCACAGGGTTCCGACTGGTAACCCGCAGAGCTTATATACTGCTGGTTTTTTCTGCCAGATAGAGTAACGATAAAGGCTGGTGGCAAAAACACTCATTAGGCTGAGGAACCCATCATAGGTGAAGGCAGCTAGCAAAGCTATGGCTGAGAAGGTGAGTGCCAACATGGGTAGGCTAGTACCGAACTTAGGCCATTTATACTTAACTAGGTTAGCGATGAGCGCAACTACACAAGTAGCCACACCGGACCAGCCTCCCAGCAAAATAAAGGCTATAGCATTTAGAAATACTGCTACCCCCCCCACAACCAAGATGCTCTTTTGGGTCTTGAGCAAGTAGCTGTAGGCAAACAAGCCGTAAAAGATCACAGTTACAATCTGAGAAATAATATACGTGATATTCCAATCCATTGGTTTATTATATCATAAAATCCAGGAATAAAAGGTGTTGTTTTTTTCAAAAAACACTGATATACTCTGTAACTAGAGGTGGTGTTTTAGGAAAGTGAAACAAGCATGATAGACATTAAGCAGATATCAGCACAGCTAGCGAGTTATGGGCTGAGTGAGAATGAATCAAAGATCTATCTGTTTCTCCTAAGGCAGGCAGGCGAACTTTCAGTGGTACAAATTGCGAGAACACTGAAACTCGGTCGCACGCCAGTCTATAACGCACTCGATAAGCTAGAGAGCAAGGGGTTGGTGTCTAGGGCTATTGCTGATAGTGGCAGTAATTATATGGCAGCGAGCCCAGACCACTTGGGGCAGTACTGGCGCAAAAAGATTCATGGTGCACAGCGTTTGGGATCTAAGTTGCCCGATCTGGTGAATGTGTTGGAGGGGCTCACTGTTACTTCTGGGTACAAGTCCAAAGTGGACTATTTCACTGGTCGGCGTGGGCTAGAGCAGATTACTTATAATTCGCTACGAGCAGATGGCGATCTTTACATCTATGAAGTCGCAACCGATATGACGGTGTTTACTAGCCAAGACACTGCCGAAGGGTTCCGTCAGGTGCTGGTGGAAAGGGGTGTAACCACGCATCAGCTGACAAACCACACTAGTTTTGAAGATTACACAGCAGTAGAAAAAATGATTACCGACCTCTGGGACGTTCGCTATATTGACCCGGCGTTGTTAAAAATACAATTTGAAATGCTCATCTATAACGATACTTGTGCATTATATTCGGTAGAGGGACATGATGCTTTTGGGGTCGAGATTCATAATGCTAATCTGGCACAAATGCAAAAACAGATATTTAAGGCTATGCAACGCTTGGCGAAGCCACTCGTGAAAGATGATATACGTGGCGCTGCTCATGTAGATGCTTAGCTGTTCAGTTTGGCGCTAATCTTGCCCTTGAAGACAAAAGCGGCGCCCGCTAAGGCTAATATTGCTACCAAGGCTGCTACCGCCACACCCCAATTACCATTTGCTAAGCTGCCACCGGCTACTACGCAGAGGATAATACCTGGCACTTGTGCTAGAGTGACGCTTGCAAGGTATCGCCAAAAGGCTATGTTGGTCTTGGCGAATAGGTAAGGCACGATAATATTTGGTATCCCCGGGACCAGATAGGCTAAAAAGGCAATTGTTTCAGGGTGCCTCATTTTATCTAACTTATTGGCGCTCGGTAGGGATTTATTGTTTTTACTGACTAGTGATCGCATGGCGTGGTGGAAGCGCCGGAATAATATAAAGATCAAACTGTTGCCTATAGCCTGGCCAACGACACAAATGAGGCTACCCAACACCAATCCATAACATAGGCCACTAAGCATATGTACAGGATCGGCCGGTACGACGGTGAGCATGGCTAATAGTGCTTCTAATGCTATCAAGATTGGCACGCCCTTGACGCCGTAAGATTCCATGTAGCCAACAGTCTTGTTCTCGTTGCTATGGTTAACGATCATTTCGTGCGCTAATGGATAAAGGTCAACCACTAGAGTATAAACCAAGAGAGCGGCGATGATTGTTCCGGCAATTAATAATAGATATTTTGCAAACTTGGGCATAATCCTAGTATACTACGCGTTGTATGAGTAGTAAAAAATGCCCGTTCTGCGGTAAAAACAGCTATAGATCTGAGACAGAAGCCAAGAGAGCCGCCGAAGAGCAAGAGTCGCTCAAGATGTTCCAGATCAAGCTAAAGACCTACCAATGTCCCTATGGTAGAGGATGGCACCTATCGAGTAAAAAGCCTAATAATGATAAATATCGGTAGTTACTTATTTGGCACAATAAGGCTAGTAATAAATGTTAGAACTAGTATATGTAGGTTGAGCATGATCAATATACCTACGACAACGGTTATGACAGCCACTAGTTTGTACCTATCGTAGCTGACTACGCCTGCGCCAAAGTTATCGGCTATTTCCTTATAGAATCTTGCCAATAGAATACCAGCAATAACAATAACTATACCGAAGAAAAACCAACCAAAGCTAAACGTAAAATCCATACAGATAATTTTAACATACTTGCCGGTCGAACGAATCTAAGTTAAAATGGTGAAGCACACTTTTCGTGTAGTGTTTTTAGATATGGGGATATAGCTCAGTTGGCTAGAGCACCTGCTTTGCAAGCAGGGGGTCAAGGGTTCGAGTCCCTTTATCTCCACCACATGGGGTGAGGCGGGGTTATCTCCGCAGCACTCCACCAAGGGCGATTAGCTCAGCTGGTTAGAGCGCGTCACTGATAATGACGAGGTCGGGAGTTCAAGTCTCTCATCGCCCACCAAGATAAATATTCACCAAAAGGTGAATATTTATTTTTGCTAAAAACTCTTGCATTTTGTGCATGCATCGTGTACAATACACCATTAGCTAATCAAGTTGCAGGTGGCAACCTCTGGTATTAGTGCGAGAAACACAAAGCGGGGCTGTTTTAGTTTGCTCCGAGATTTTTACAAACTTGAGATCAGATAGTGCGATGAAACGTATCATTGTGCTCTCAAGAGAGCTCAGAAACTTAACAATTTAGATGAAATAAGAAAATTTTATAGATTGACGGCAGTAGTTACGATTTAAATTGTCAATTACTGGTTAAGTCAATGCATAAAAAGGTACTCAAGGGCACTATAGTGGATGCCTAGACGTATATTACCGATGAAGGACGTGGAAGACTGCGATAAGCTTCGGGTAGCTGTCAACAAGCTTTAATCCGGAGATTTCCGAATGGGGGAACCTAACTTGGGTCATGCCAAGTTGTCTGCTTCTGAATAAAATAGGAAGTGCGAACGGGAACTGGCCGAACTGAATCATCTTAGTAGGTCAAGGAAAAGAGAATAACCAATGATTCTGGGAGTAGTGGCGAGCGAAACTGGATCAGCCCAAACCTTTTAAGTTCTGTTGTAGTTTCTACAACAGTATGGGTTACAGTCTAATGCTTAAGGGGTGTTGCGAGTTTAAACAATTTTAAGATCGGGTGTTGTAGTTTTTACAATGTCTGATCTTGGAACCGACGACTGTAATCGAGCGGATAAGGTGAGAAATCTGAGTTGCTAGCGGAATAGTTTGAATGGCTAGCCAAAGAGGGTGAAAGCCCCGTATGCGAAAGCGACTCTGACCTTATATGTTTTTTCTCGAGTAGGCCGGGGCACGAGAAACCCTGGTTGAATCCGGCAGGACCACCTGCCAAGGCTAAATATAATATACGATCGATAGCGAACTAGTACAGCGATGGAAAGGTGAAAAGAACCCCGGGAGGGGAGTGAAATAGATCCTGAAACTTAGTGCCTACAAGGTGTCGGAGCCCGGAATCGGGTAAATCAGCTTCGGTTGGTTTATCCAATTCCGGGTGACGGCGTGCTTTTTGTAGAACGATCCAGCGAGTTAATTTCATGCGCAAGGTTAAGTCAGTTGACGGAGCCACAGTGAAAGCGAGCCTGAATAGGGCGAATAAGTGTATGGAATTAGACCCGAAACCGGGTGACCTAACCATGAGCAGGTTGAAGCTACTGTAACAGGTAGTGAAGGACCGAACCGTAGTCAGCAGCAAATGGCCCGGATGACTTGTGGTTAGAGGTGAAATGCCAATCGAACTCGGAGATAGCTGGTTCTCCTCGAAATAGCTTTAGGGCTAGCGTGATGTAGTAGCATATGGGGGTAGAGCTCTGTAAAGGACTGGGGCGAGCAATCGTACCCACCCTTAACAAACTACGAATACCATATGTGTAATCATTGCAGTCAGAACGGCGGGGCTAAGCTCGTCGCTCAAAAGGGAAACAGCCCAGACCATCGTCTAAGGTCCCTAAATTAACACTAAGTGGGAAACAAGGTGAGATTTCTTAAACAGCTAGGATGTTGGCTTAGAAGCAGCCATTCATTTAAAGAGTGCGTAACAGCTCACTAGTCAAGAGATCTTGCGTGGAAAATGTAACGGGGCTAAGTGTTATACCGAAGACATGGATTTGTGTTGTCCTATGGGGCAGCATAAGTGGTAGAGGAGCGTTGATATCGGCGGTGAAGCAGCATTGGAAAGTGCTGTGGAGCGTTATCAAGTGAGAATGCTGGAATGAGTAACCATAAGACAGGTGAGAATCCTGTCGGCCGTAAGAGCAAGGTTTCCTGAGCCATGGTAATCATCTCAGGGTTAGTCGGGCCTAAGTCGAGGCGTTGCAGCGTAGACGATGGACATCAGGTTAATATTCCTGAACCGGTTATAATTTGTTAACTATTCACGGCGTTTAGGTCAAAGCGGATTCATGGTATGTATCCGTCCAAGGTTCTCGGGAACGAGAACTGAGTGAAAGATACCCCTCGGGGTGTCGATTTTGGCTGGTGCGCTGGCTAGAAAAGTAGGTTAACGCGTGGTTATAGCCGACCGTACCGCAAACCAACACAGGTGCTCGAGTCGAGTAGACTCAGGCTTACGAGTGAGTCTTCGCTAAGGAACTCGGCAAAACAGCGACCGTAACTTCGGGATAAGGTCTGCCCCCATATTTTGGGTATGAGCCAAGTTTAAAGCAAGAATGGTTAAGAGTATACCTTTTAATTTAACGAATATTTCAATGAGATAGAGCAATAATGCTACGAACCGAGTGAATAGAGAACTTGTTCTTTATTCTGAGGTGAGGAAGCATTATCTAAAATAGATTTTTAAGCTTTAAGCTTGTAACTCTCGTATCTAGTATATGGGGGCCGCAGCTAAAGAGCCCACGGAACTGTTTACCAAAAACACAGGTCTCTGCTAACACGAAAGTGGATGTATAGGGGCTGACTCCTGCCCGGTGCCGGAAGGTTAAGGGGACTGCTTCACGGTGGAAACTGAAGCCCCGGTGAACGGCGGCGATAACTATGATCGTCCTAAGGTAGCGAAATTCCTTGTCAGGTAAGTTCTGACCCGCACGAATGGAGTAATCATGTGGGCACTGTCTCAGCGAAGAGCTCGGTGAAAGTGCATTGGCGGTAAAGATGCCGTCTATCCATACCAGGACGAGAAGACCCCATGGAGCTTTACTACAGTTTTACATTGATTTGAGTTATATGATGTGTAGCATAGGTCGGAGACTTTGAAGCAGATACGCTAGTATTTGTGGAGTCGCCAAGTGAAATACGACCCTTGATGTGATTTAAATCTTACTCTTGCCGTTATCCGGTAAGAGGACCGTGTATGATGGGTAGTTTAACTGGGGCGGTTGCCTCCTAAAGAGTAGCGGAGGCGTTCAAAGGTTACCTAACTTCGGATGGAAATCGAAGTGATAGTGTATGCGCATAAGGTAGCTTGACTGTGAGGACTACAATCCAATCAGACACGAAAGTGGGAGCAAATGACCCGCTGTATGAACATTAGTTCAATTTACGTGGGAAAGACAGCGCACACGGATAAAAGTTACCCTGGGGATAACAGGCTTATAGCGCCCAATAGTTCACATAGACGGCGCTGGTTGGCACCTCGATGTCGGCTCATCACATCCTGGAGGGGGAGCACCTTCCAAGGGTCCGGCTGTTCGCCGGTTAAAGTGGTACGCGAGCTGGGTTCAGAACGTCGTGAGACAGTTCGGTTTATATCCGGTATGGACGATAGGAATTTTGAGGAGAGCTGTCTCTAGTACGAGAGGACCGAGATGGACGAACCGCTGGTGTATCGATTGTGGCCACCTGCTGCATTGTCGAGTAGCTATGTTCGGAATGGATAAGCGCTGAAAGCATATTAAGCGCGAAGCCGACTTCAAGATAATAATTCCCTATGAACTCCCAGAAAGAAGATCTGGTTGATAGGCGCAAGGTAGAAGCGTGGCAACACGTGCAGCTGAAGCGTACTAATAGAGTCATTGCCTTTTTATGTCCTTGTCACTGAGGTTAAGTTTACTTAACGTGCGGTGATAAGGTAGACTTAGCTAGTAATTGGTGATTTAAACCACCAAAGTCAATCTATTAAAATCTGCATCAATACGGTGGATTTCGGGTGGTGCTCATGCGTTTCGGCGCGTGCGCGCCACTCGGTGTCCATGGCGTAGGGGAAACACCTGTTCTCATCCCGAACACAGAAGTTAAGCCCTATAGCGGCGATTATACTGCGTAAGCGGGAAACTAGCACGATGCCGAAATTTGAAAAAGCACTCCGAAAGGGGTGTTTTTTTCAGCTAAGAACCGTATTCTTGTAGTATTTTTTACAATAATTGTTAAAAACACACGGTAGAGGCATAGTTTGACTATTGACAAACACTTTACGATATCTGTATTATAAAATTATACAGATAAGCATAAGCTTACTGGTTGTCTTGGCGTGTAGAGCCGTGGCAAAAACAAAAAATAACAGATACAAATATGAGCGAGAAACTAAAACTGGCTTTTAGCAATAAAAGGGTGTCAGTACCCGTATTAGTGCTGTTTATTCTGCTTTTTTGCCTGCTAACGTCATTGATTTATTCATATTTTTCAGACGTGATTAGCAAAAAGTTTAAAGTTGGTGTTGCTGAATTTACCTGCACACAAACCGTTAATGAGTATGTAGCGCAAGTATCTGGAACATATCGTCTAGAGACATGGGGCGCTCAGGGTGGAAATAACGGAGCTGCCAATACTGGTGGCCACGGTGGTTACTCGGTTGGTAAAGTTAGCTTGAAAAAGGATGACAGATTGTATGTGCGTGTTGGTTGCCAAGGGCAAACTACTATTGGCAGCTATGCTCCAGGGGGTTGGAATGGTGGCGGACAAGGTGGTAGGTATAGTGGGGGTTATGCCACTGGTGGCGGTGGTGGTGCAACTGACATTCGTCTGGGTACAGATAGCCTTTACAATCGTTTGATCGTGGCCGGCGGTGGTGGTGGCTCAGGATCAAACAATGGCACGGATACGCTAAATAACAAAGGTGGTGCAGGCGGCGGGCCTGTCGGCTCCAACGGCGCGGCTGACGCGGCTTACATTGGTGGTGGTGCTACGCTGACGCAAGGTGGTACAACGGGCTCGGACAGTCGTCGAGATGCTGTTAATGGCCCAGGGACTTTTGGACAGGGTGGTAGCATGCTTGCCGGTACGACAAATGGGTCTACCACTGGTGGTGGTGGTGGTGGTGGCTGGTACGGTGGTGGCGCAGGTGTCTGGGAAGGCGCGGGCGGTGGTGGTGGTTGGACCTTTACCCAAGGCAATGTTGCGTCTGGTCTGACAAACTCATCTTATACCGGTGGTGTTTGGGGTATTACTGATAGTTTTTACTACTTACGTGATTCTCAGACATTATCAGGCGCACTCATCGGTGTCATACCATCCACTAGCGGTAGCGGCACGATAGATGGCAAAACCGGTGATGGTTTCGCTCGTATAGAGCTGATTTCGAATGCTCCGGTTATCACACTTAACGGTGATAACCCGTTAGAAATAATAGCTGGTACACCATACTCAGAGCCAGGTTACAGTGCCCAAGACGTAGAGGACGGTGATTTGACAAGCCAAGTTGTCGTAGACAGTTCGGCCGTCGACCACAACACGGTGGGCGACTATGAGGTAAAGTACGAAGTTATAGATAGCGACGGCTATAAAACTACAGCCATACGTGCGGTACATGTTGTTCCGGCTGACTACCTAAATACTGAGGTCCGCAACCAAGCTGGTTGTGCCGATGATGGCAGCGAGTGCTGGTATCCAGACTATCAGAACACCAATTACGTTTGGTATAGTGGTTATCTGTGGCAAGTTATCAAGGTAAACGAGAACACCAACACTACCAAGCTCGAAATGGTCGATGCTGCTACTTCAATCAGCGGCTATGCGAACTCTGGTACGCCCTACGCTAACAGTTATTATCGCAGTTGGCTTAACCAAGACTTTTGGAGCACACTTTACAACGGTGGTCACTATGTGGCGAACGAGGATTTCTGTGTGGGCAACGAGAATGATGAATGTGGTGTAGTGGTTGGTGATAACGTGGGGCTAATTACCTATAACGAGTATATTAATCTTTCTAATATACTTGACCAGTCTAGTAGTAGGGCTATTGGTACGGCGTATGCTAGTAATACTAATAATCGCTGGATCGTATCATCGTGGAACAATTCTCCGAATAGTTCCAACTACAACGAGGTAATAGGTGTTCATCCCACCATAAATATTAATGCTAGCATACCCATCAGCGGTGGCATAGGCGACTTCAGCGATCCGTATATATTGTATGGTGATCGGCCAGCAATTAACGGTGATGCGTTAACTGGTCGTCGTTCTGGTGAATATGTAGAGTTTGCAGGTATGACCTGGCGAATCGTAAACGCCGGTACTGATGCAAATGGCGATTCAGCAACTAAGCTAGTGTTGGTTGACGTAGTTGGCCAGTATAAGCTTTTCAATAATGACTACAATGACCCAGACGCTAATAAGTATGATCCTGACCAAACTGGCAGCTTAGCGCACTACATGAACGGTGATTTACTTGATGCTATTAGGCAGTCACAACCAGGGTTTGACGAATATGTAACGTCGGCCCCATGGTTTAGGGGCCAATATGACTATGCAGGTAACTACAACACCACAATTAGCACGACTACGGCCCCACCAGTAAACGCTATTATGGGCCTACCTCGCATAGGCGAAGTGATGTCGACCAACACGTCATACCTATACGGAGCCTCTCAGGATTGTTATTATACGACCACAAGGCACCCTGATACTTATCCTCAGGTTTGGTATACCTGCTCGGACAATTTCTCCGGCTATAACGGCGTCAATGGTAGTTATAATATAAAGCCGGAAATTTGGTTAAAGGGTGATACTTTGGTTTCAGGCGGTGATGGGCGTACGCCTGGATCAGCCTATCAGTTGCAGCAAAAGTCTTATCTTGACTTAGTCGGCGATACTACTGTCAATATAAATGCTGGTGGTATTTATTCCGAGCCAGGCTACGAAGCTTACGACGTTGACGGTTCAGATATCTCGGGTAACGTCATTATAAATAACGGCGGCTTAAGCACTGGTCGTGTGGGCACTTATATCATCACCTATACCGTGACTGATACTAGTGGCAAGACCATGACCAAGACTCGTAAAGTGGTAGTTTCTAGGTCAGAAGTGTTTGACACTTGTGGCAGTGCGCAGACCTGGACAGCGCCGCAAGGTGGTATTTATCAACTTGAAGTCTGGGGTGCGGCTGGATTTAACTACGACGGTAGTAGCCATGGTAGCGATGGCCCAAATACGGCAAATGCTGGTGGCTATGCGTCAGGCAAGCTATACATGGGCAGTGGTACTGTCTTAAATATGTTTATTGGCTGTAAGGGCGGTACGCGCTATGGTGGTTGGAATGGTGGTGGTAATTCTGAAACCACATATGAGTTTGCAGGTACCGATAGCGGTACGCGCGATTCTGGTTCGGGCGGTGGCGCTACGGATATCCGTGTTGCATCTGGCGGCGGTGTTTGGAACAATAGCGACGGATTGCACTCGCGTATTATTGTCGGCGGTGCCGGCGGCGGCACGCGCTATGGCGGCAACAACGGTTCGACGCCAGGCGGTTCAGAGGGCTCCTATGCTGGTCAGCAAAATGGCCCAGGCCCGGACGCTGGCACCATGAGTTCACCGACCAACGACAATCGCTGGGGCACATTTGGACAGGGTGGCTGGGTAACCACAAACGACGATACATCGGGTGGCGGCGGCGGTTGGTATGGTGGCAATACCTACAGCGACTGTTGTGGCGGCGGCGGGTCAAGCTATATCCTAACTAGCTCGTCTTATATACCATCGGGATACTTTAGCTCACTGGGTGGTAACTATGCTAACTGGTACATGACGAATGACATTAAAATACCCGGCAATCAAACTATGCCAAATCCGAACGGTGGCACGATGATCGGCAACCAGGGTGGCGGCGCCGTTCGTATCTCTCGGGTATTACCAACAGAAGACCCACCAACGATTGCTCTGAACGGCAATCAAGAAATGTATATGGTGCAAGGTAACCCGTTCACGGACCCGGGTGCGACGGCTTATGACAACCAAGATGGCAATCTAACCAGTTCCATCGTGGTTGCTGGCAGCGTCAACACTTCTGTACTTGGCACTTATGTCCTGACTTATTCGGTGACTGACAGTGATGGCAATTCGGCCAGCGTGACTCGCACGGTGACGGTGGGGCCGTATGACGACCAACCACCGGTCATAACAATTGTTGGCGATAACCCGATCCGCTTAAATATATATAATTACTATGTTGACGAAGGTGCTACGGCGATTGATGACATCGACGGCGTGATTTATCCAACTATCAGCTATAACGATATTGATACCAATACACCAGGGACTTATTTCGTGATATACGAAGCCTGTGACCGTGCGGGCAACTGTTCGTATGCTCCCCGTGCAGTAATAGTGGCCGATATTGAACCACCAGTAATTAGTATTAACACCTCATTGACTCAGCAGAATATTACATTACAGGCCGGTGCGACGTTTGATCCGATGCTCGGTATCAACCTGAGCGACAACTACTCAAGCAGCGCAACTCTGCAAAGTAACTTAGCCATCACCGGCGGCCCTGTTAACACCGGTGTGCTTGGTACGTATACGCTAACCTATATCACCACCGATGACGCCGGCAACCAATCTGCGCCATTCGTGCGCGTGATCAGGGTGATTGACACAACCCCTCCAGATATCGCCATTCCGAAAACCTTGTATCTCAACAAAGGTTCCAGTTTTAGCCAAGGCGATTTTCGAAACGAGTTACTGGTTACCGACAATCTTGATGGCAATATAACTTCGGGCGCTTCAATCACTGGCACTTGGTTCAACACCTCTACCACTGGCAATTATGTGCTAACGATCAGCTCAACCGATTCGCACGGCAATAACTCAACCAAGCAGGTTACGGTCAAAGTCGTGGATAACCCAGCGTCGTATGACTTTTCTTGTGTGAACGATACGCAGGGGATCTATGTTGACAGTGAAACTGAGTTCGACATGGAAGCCTGGGGCGCTGAGGGCGCTGGCCGTCGTATCTCGGGCTATACCAGTAGTGGTCTTGGCGGCCTAGGGGCCTATGTATCGGGTCGTACTACCATTAGCGCTGGCACCATGCTCTATGTTCAAGTTGGCTGCCGCGGTCAATATGCCTATGGTAATGACACCAGTGTGGCTGGTGGCTACAACGGCGGCGGTTCGGCGCATACTTGGTATAACAATAATTATTACGCTGGTGATGGCGGCGGTGGTGCTTCGGACGTACGTTTGACCCGCGGTCTATGGAACGATGCTCAATCACTGCGTTCGCGCATTTTGGTGGCTGGCGGCGGCGGTGGTGCTGGCTCGAACAATACGTCATATAACGGTGGTAATGCTGGGCTGGTGACTAGCGCAGGATCTGGGCAGTACGGACAATATAGCGGCCAGGGCGCCACCCAAACGGCGCCGGGGCAAAGGAACGCTGGCTTTGGCTTTGGCGGTAGTGCTGGGATCTGCTACGGTGGCGGTGGCGGTGGTGGATACTACGGTGGTGGCGCCAATTATTACAACTATAACTATAGCGGTTGTGCGTCATATGGTGCGGCTGGCGGTAACTCATTTATATCCGGTGCTACTGGCTATAATGCCGTCAATGCCAGCGGTACGCATACTGGACAGCCTAACCACTATTCTGGCGTCGTATTTACCAACACTAACGCGGTTGCCGGTAACGAAGCGATGCCTTTGCCGGCTGGCGGTACTGGTACTGGCAAACAGGATGACGGCTTTGTACGCTTAACTAAGGTCGTGACTATCCCACCAGTAGTACCTTGTGATACCGCTGTAGACTTTACCTATAATGGTACGACTGGTAGCAACGGCTCGGCGCAAACTTATACAGTTACCAAAACTGGTGATTACAAACTGGAGGCCTGGGGGGCGCAGGGTAAAGACTACAACGCTTCTTATCCTGGCGGTAAAGGTGGCTATTCTACGGGCGTAGTGCACCTAAATGCGGGCGATGTACTTAATATGTATGTTGGTGGCACCCCATCAGCCAGCAACGCAGGTGGTTACAACGGTGGTAAACCGGCCGTAGGCAGCTCTTACGGTTCAGGTGGCGGCGCCTCAGACATCCGCATTAATGGAGATACCTACTATCACCGTGTACTAGCGGCTGGCGGAGGTGGTGGCGGTAGCGGATGGAGCGCAGGTGGCGCAGGTGGTGGTGTCAACGGTGGGCGTCCGTCCAATATGAGCGCAGGCGGTGGTGCTACTCAAACTGGCGGTAATGGATTTGGTGCAGAAGCTAGCCCGCCAACCGGTGGTTCTTCTGGTGGCGGTGGCGGTGGCGGCTGGTATGCTGGCCCGTCTTCGGCGCAGTCACCAACTGGCAACCGCGGCGGCGCAGGCGGCTCGGGTTGGGTTTGGACGGCGGCTAACGATGCGGCAGGTTATACAAGCAGTTCTTATACTGGTGGCACTTGGTCTCTCGGTACGGCGTATTACTTGACCGGTGCACAAACTATCTCGGGCGATGACGCAACCTATGGGCGAACTGGCAACGGCTTGGTGCGTATTGCCCAGGTAACTGGTTGTGGCACTAATGCTGGTAATCAGGGCTATACAGGCCAAGTCGAAACTTATACTGTGCCAGCAACCGGCAAATATAAAGTTGAAGTTTGGGGCGCTAATGGTGGTACTGGTGCAGGCGGCACATACGCTGGTGCAGCCGGCGGCGCAGGTGGATACTCGGTTGGCGTAGCTACATTGTCGGCTGGCGCGACACTTTCGACCGTCACTGGTGGCCGCGGTGGCGATGGCAACCCACGCACAGCCGATGGCGTATGCGCCGGTGGAGCCGGTGGTTTCGGGGCTGGCGGCGGCGGCGCAGGTGCTTGGTGCGGTAGCAGTTCAAACGCAGGTGGCGCAGGTGGTGGTGGTGGTCTGAGCTTGATCAAGAATGGTAGCACGGTGCTAATTGTAGCTGGTGGCGGCGGAGGCGGCGGAGGCGGTTCAGGCGCTAACAGCAGTTATCATGGCATTGGTGGCGCAGGTGGCGCAGGTGGTGGTAACACGGGCGGTACTGGTATTGGCTCAACAAGCGGCTCTACGCTCAACGCCAACGGTGGTGGCGGTGGTACGCAGTCAGCTGGTGGCGCTGCTTATACTGGTGGTGGTACGGCTGGCTTGGCACCAACGTCAGGTGGCGCTTATTACGGTGGTTTCGGTCGTGGCTCAGTCACTACTGGCACTATTCCAACTATCGGTAATGCAACGACTTACGCTGGCGGCGGCGGCGGTGCTGGTTCAAGCTCGTCATCAGCTGGCGGTTCGGGCGGCGGAGGCGGCGGCTACTATGGCGGCGGAGGCGGTGGTGGCTATTCGGCTGGTGGCGGTGGCGGTTCGGGCTACATCGGCGGTGTAGCTTCGGACTCAACTTTTAGCGTTACAGCACAAACTATTGCTGGCAACGGCACTTATCCGGCCAACCCAGACACCAACGGTAACGGATTCATAAAAATTACTCTACTCGAAGCCACCTTCGACTACACTGGCGCTACGCAGTCGTTGGTAATGCCCAACGGTGGCAAGTATCAACTCGAAGTCTGGGGTGCACAAGGCGGAAACACCACTTATGGCGGCAAAGGCGGCTATTCGGTTGGTGAAGCTACTCTAATAGGTGGTGCTACACTATATATGGCCGTTGGTGGTACGGGTAGTGTCACAACAGGCACCAACATACCTGGCGGCTTTAATGGCGGCGGTATACAACAATCTGCCAACAATGGCACATTTGGCTCGGGCGGCGGTGCAACGCACATATCCCGTGCGGACGGGCTACTAAGCCAAACTGATGTTCGGAATGCCATCTTGATTGTGGCCGGTGGTGGCGGCGGCGCGGGCTATAATAATGTTTACGGCGGCGCAGGCGGCGGTTCAACAGGTGGCAACGGCGCAACCAGCGGCTACGCATCTTATGCAATCGGCCAGGGGGGCACACAGACAGCCGGTGGGACTATTTCGGGAACTTCTACGGCCTCAAACTACGGTACGGCGACTGCTGGCACAGCTGGCCAGGGTGGAACCGGTGTTGGTTTTTCTGGCGGCGGAGGCGGCGGAGGCGGCGGCTGGTTCGGCGGCAGTGGCGGCCTAATCAACTCTGGTGGTGGTGGCTCAGGATATGTCGTTGGGCTGCTCAACGCTCAAACCATTGCCGGTAGCGCCAGCATGCCCAACCCAGCCGGCGGCACCATGACTGGTCGGGCTGGCAACGGTTACATTCGTATACGCTGGGTGAGTAATTAGCCAGTAGCGTAAGGCTATATTGCTAGTGGTTTTTGTGCTAGAATTACAAGCATGGCAAGATTAGATAAGGTGATAAAAAAACGCAATATGGGCCTGGAGCTTAAAAAAGCCAAGGCACACAAAGCAGCTAAACCCAAGAAGCGCTCAGAAACAACAAGTATACTAGTAATTATTTTGGCGATGATATTGCTTGGTGCTGCCTTAGTGTGGGTAGTTTGGAGCATAACTGGTGGCGGTACGCCGCAAACTCCGTCTAGTTGCTTCGATTTTGACAGCAAAAACGGTGTGATCAAGAAGTTCAAGCCAGGTGCAAAAAAATGTGGTACAGATATCAATATACCAGATAAAATCGACGGCGCATCTGTTATAACTATTGCCCCCAACGCTTTTATCCGCGCAGATATAACTGGTGTCATCATTCCAGATAGCGTTAAGGCTATCCAGCCACGGGCTTTTGCCGAGAATAAACTTGAATCTGTTCAGTTCGGTAGAAATGTTGAGACTATAGGCAACGGTGCTTTCAAGAACAACCAAATTACCAGCGTTGTTTTGCCACCCAGGCTCAAGGTGGTCTCGACAGAAGTCTTTGCTAGTAACCAGATTAACGACCTGCAGTTTGGTGCGGCTATAGAGATGATTAATCCGTCGGCTTTTAGCAACAATAAGCTTTCAACGCTAACGATTCCAGATAGCGTGATATATATTCGTAGGAGTGCTTTCGCAAACAACCAGCTCGAAGACCTGAAGGTTGGCAGTAAAGTTAAGATGATTGATGCTTTGGCTTTCAAGAACAATCCGCTTAAGAATATAAAGATTGAGGGCGACACTAGCCGTTTTGATAAACAATGGGAGCGAATAGGCTTCCCAGCCAGTCTAAAATCGGAAAAAGCTGAGAAATAGGCTATAGACAAACAAAAATAACCTCCTATAAAGGGGGTTATTTTGTGATTAAGCGATCTCGCAATTCGCTCAAGTACCACTAGTGTATCGCATCACATGCATAATGTCAACATTATTAAACCATAAAAATAGCCATAAACTATATTGACAAAACACAAGCGGTGTGCTATAATGCCTATAACACTTGAGGAAAGTGAGTTTATTGGAGGTGTTTAACTCCCGCGAAAGCTGGAGCGGCGCCTTTTTAATTTGCCAAATAAAGCCCAGAATGGGCAGAAGGAGATTATCATGGCAGGAACAAAAGCAGGCGGTTTGAAAGCTGCCGCAACCAACAAAGCAAAATATGGCCGCGAGTTTTACGCCCAGATCGGCGCTAAAGGTGGCAAACTTGGCCACACAGGTGGTTTTGCTGCCAACCCTAGCCTGGCTAAAATAGCTGGCGCAAAGGGTGGCCGTGTGTCACGTCGTGGCCCGGTTAAGGCTGCTAAAAAAGCTGCTTAATCAGCCGAATTTAAGGAATAGGCGCTTCGGGTTAACCGGGCGCTTATTTCTTGTTGAGGCGACGATAAACATGTTTAAACTTGTCAGAATTTACTTTCCAGGCACTAAAGCAGCTAGGGCATTTATAGTGGTCGGGGCCAGTTTGCCAGCCACCGTAGCCGCACTTGGGGCATTGGCTGCGTTTGTGCAGCCACTCGCGGTAACTGTCTTTATGGTCCTCTATAAAAGCATCGCTAATATCAGCACCATACTTTGGCGCTAGGTGTTTTTTTGCATATTCCCAGGCTTCCGACTCGAGTCGTATCAGCTCTAAGTCCGACTTATAGCCAGCGTGCCCTAAGCCAGCGTGCCCAACCTCGTGCAAAAGCAGCCACTGCCAGTGGTCAGCTTTGGGGTTGTAGCGAACGGTTTGGCTATCGGCTTGCCAGGCGAAATCGGCCGACTCCTTAAAAACCAAGCTAGGGAAGTCGTTCTCTAGTTGCACCAAGAAGTTGTTCACCTTCAAAATCATGGCCTAATTGTACCATTTTTGCGGTTTTTGGTGTAAAATAACCCTAAAAGGGAGTTATTTTATGCCAAGGAATCGTAGCGGGAGGCGATTTTTCGCCATATTGATTTTAGCGGTGGCTTTGGTGGGCGGTTGGTTAGTGGTAGCTAAGCCATTTAGCAACAAAAGTGGTACAGAGGTGGCGGTGGAGCAGCCGGCCGAAGAAAAAAAAGACGAGAAAAAAGCCGATAATAAGGCTAACTCAGATGATAAAACAAGTAGTGATAAGGTTAAAGAAGGCTCTGGTGACGGGTTTGGCGGCTCTACTGGTAGTGGTGGTAGCATGCCATCTGAGCTAACAACCACCGGCCCTACGGAAAATACGGTTTTTGCGGCTTTACTGGTGGGCGGGGTGGCGTATCTACTATTCTTGAACCGCAGTCTGTTACTAGCTAAGTCACGCATGCTTGAAAAATAGCGCGCCTAGCGTTTAGCACTTGACTTTCCATCCCACTTATGCTACAATGTAACACATAGGGCTAATACCCCCATGTAAATACCAGATATCACTACCAAGTATCACGCTAAGTGCGTGTATACACGCATATTTGTTTTAACAAACAAATATGCAAGGTTTAGTGTCACTTCTGGTAAGCACCTATACAACCCAAAGAACCAATCCTTTCTAACCTTAAGGACAGTGTGGTGCGCTTACTGTCAAGCCAAGCGTGCCACACTGTCCTTGGGTGAGGTCAGTAGTTGAGATTCACTTATGAATCTACAGCTATTTAACCCATTTGAAAGGAGTACTACCATGTCCGAAACAACAACAGGGCGCGATTACTCGCGCTTCAATCAATACTTGCCATCTCTTGCCGAGCAGGCAAGGATATTGAAGGAGGCTGTTGACAAGGTTGGAGCGAAGTACGGCTTCGTCGCCTCCGCATACGACTGGATTCAAGAAAGGTTGAGCAGCCTTGAGCTGGATGACGATCATCCGCAATCTATCCAAGACTGCGACGTCTTGGTGCTCTGGCTGGGAGACCTGCGCGACACATTGCGCTTCTACCAGCAGCTTGTTGAGTACCGCCAGACGCAGGCGGGCGCCAACGCCAACTGGTACACCGTAAATTTCAAAAAGCTCCGCATGGAGCTGCACGAAACTGCGTACCAGTACCCGGCTGGGCAATTGGGCGTCTACGTCGTTCGTGGGCTTAATCTGGTTGACAACTGGGATTATGAAGACGGATCCAGTGTCAAGCGGGCACGCGAAACGACTCAGGCCAAGCGCAATGCAGGCGAAGAGCACTTCCTGGCCTCAATCGAGGCTCTGGCACTCTATGCCACTGCATCGCCCGAGCTCTACCAGAGCCAGGATGGCGCCAACCTGCCGTACTATGACTTAGTAGGCATCGCCAGCGGCGATGGCCTCGACATGTCGCTGTACTCGTTCTGGTTCGCCGGCAATCGCGGGGTGGACTTCGACTCGTGCAACGTCGACGATGTCGGCTCGATCTGCGCTCAGCCGTCTTTCAGGGACTGTTTGGTCAACTAACCGATTTGAGCCAGCCGCCCAGCATCCGTCCAATCTCAACTAGGTTGGAATCAAGTTGCTGGTAGGCTTGGTTCGGCAGGCACCGACAGTCTTTACTCAGGCATATCAGTAAGCGTAAAGTGTCAAGATGTGCTGAAGCAGCTTGCAGGTGAGCGAATTTTTCTGTGGGGCGCTTGGCATTGGTGTTGGCAGCTTGCAGGCAAGAGTGGATCACGTTCAAAGCTTCAGACTGACAGGTCGCACCGAGCGAGTAACGCTCAGACTTTGGAAAATGTTGCAAAACTGTATGAAAAGAATGATAAAACCGATACAAACTGACGATAATGGGAGTGGAATTGAGCTTCGGGGGGGGGGCAACCATAGTGGCCTTTCGTTTGACGATATCTCGTCTACTTTAGCACTTGAACGAGCCTGGCGAAAGTTTGCGCGCGGTAAACATGGCAGACCAGATGTAGCACAGTTCGAGGTTGGTCTTGACGAAAACTTGGCAGCCCTGCGGGACGAGCTGCTCGGTGGCACATACACACACGGTAGCTATGTGCCGTTTATAGTTCACGACCCCAAGCGCCGCCAGATACATAAAGCCAGCGTGCGCGATCGTGTAGTGCATCAAGCGGTGGTTTCGGCCGTTGAGCCGAGCTTTGAACGGCAGTTTATTTTTGATAGTTACTCTTGCCGGGTGGGCAAAGGTACGCACGCCGGCGTGCTGCGCTTGCAGCATATGTTGCGGCGCGAAAGCCTGAATGGTACGCGCGGTGTTTATGCGCTCAAGTGTGATGTGCGGCGATACTTTGCCTCAATTGATCACGAGGTACTGATTAGCCTTATTGCCGGGCGAGTGCGTGACGAGAAGGTGCTTTGGCTGGTTCGTGACATTCTGCTCAGCCATGGCGCTGAGGTGGGATGTGGCATCCCGCTAGGTAATGTAACTAGTCAGCTGTTTGCTAACATCTATCTGCATGAGCTGGACTGGTTTGCGAAGCAACGGCTGGGTGTTCGGTATTACCTGCGTTATTGTGATGATGTCGTTGTGGTGTCTGCCGATAGACAGTATCTACTTGGGCTGGTTGAGTCATTCAGCTGGTTTTTGGGTTGCCAGTTGAAACTGAGACTGCACCCGGATAAAACTACCGTTCGCACATTTGAGCAGGGGGTGGACTTTTTGGGTTACGTAGTGAAGCCGCACGCGGTTTTGCTGCGTAAAACCACGCGCCAGCGCATGCTTGGTCGCATAGCAGCACGTAACCTGAGTTCATACTTAGGGTTGTGCTCTCACGCTAATGCGTACAGGCTATCTCAAGCGGTGCAAACTGTTGCCTGGCAGGGTTGTAATGAGGTGACAGATGGGGTACAATGGTCTTAATCTGTAGAGAGTCTATTTTGGGCTGTCTTAAGAAATACTACAAGGAAGGAGTTTGAGGTCGCTCCAAATGACCTCAGAAACATAATGGTAAAAAATAACTTAACAATGGATGACCTATTAGCGCAGACTGATGAAGGGTCCAAACAACTAACCGCCGGGGAAACTGTCGATGGCAAGGTTCTTTCGGTTAAAAAACATGAAATTTTGGTAGACTTAGGCGCCAGGGGTATCGGCTTAGTGCCACGCCGTGAGGTTAGCTTTAGTAAGGCCTTAAGCGAAGGCGACGAAGTCACCGCTAGCGTGATTGATACCGAGTTGGACAGTGGCTATGCGTTGCTAAGCCTACGCAAAGCTGTCAAGGATAAAGGCTGGGATGATATTTTAGCTAAGCTAGAAGATGGCGAAGTTATCGAGATTACTCCATATGATGCTAACAGGGGTGGCTTACTGGCTGAATACGAAGACATTCGCGGCTTTTTGCCAGTTTCACAGCTTAGTGCTGAGCACTATCCACGCGTTGGCAGCTCTGATAAAGATGAAATCTTACAAAAACTAAATTCATTAGTCAATAACTCAATCAAAGTTCGTATTCTAGATGCTGACAAGCGTACTAACAAGCTAATCTTTAGCGAAAAAGAGGCCGTTAAAGATGGCCTGGCTGAAAGGTTTGAGACACTTAAGGTGGGTGATACCGTACAGGGCATCGTAACTGGTGTGGTTGACTTCGGTGTATTTGTGAATGTTGATGGTATCGAGGGCTTGATTCATATTTCTGAAATCAGCTGGGAGCGTGTGAATAATCCAAACGAATATGTTAAAGTTGGTCAAACTGTTGAGGCTAAAATTATCGCTATAGATAAAGACCGCTTGAGCCTGAGTATGAAGCAGCTCAAAGAAGATCCATGGCTATCAGAGGTCGCGAAGTTTGGCGCAGGTGATAAAGTAGAGGGCACAGTGACGCGCATTACGCCATTTGGCGCTTTTGTACAGATTAGCCCAGCCGTGGAGGCGTTGGTACATGTCAGCGAACTAGGCAAGGGTAGCGATATTGATCCAGAAAACATCTTCACGCTTAACGAGCGCAAAGAGTTTAAGGTGTTAGACATCGACAAAGACAACCGCAAGATATCTTTAAGTTTAGCTAACAAGAAATAACCTATGTAAAAATTAACGGCAGTAAAGGAGCCAAAATGGAAGAAGAAAAAGTTGTACAAATTTTTGGCTCAATCACTGTCGATGAGCTAGCCGCAGCACTGAACATATCAGTTACTACGCTGATTGGTGAGTTATTCAAGAACGGCATTGTGGCCACTATCAACCAGCGGATTGATTTTGAGACAGCCACAATTATCGTTGAAGAACTGGGCATTGGAGCTAAGCTAGAGAAGAAGTCTGCCACCGAGAGCGGTGCTGCGCAAGAAAAGCATCAATTATCAGAAGATGCGGTTACGCGCCCACCGATCGTGGCGATTATGGGCCATGTCGATCATGGTAAGACGACACTGCTCGACACTTTGCTGAGCAAGAAAACTGTCGACACCGAAGCTGGTGGCATTACGCAGCATATCAGCGCCTACCAGATAAAGCACGGTGATCGCCCGATTACTTTTTTGGACACACCTGGGCACGAAGCTTTTGCAGCCTTGCGCCAACACAGCGCTACCTTAACGGATATTGTAGTCCTAGTAGTTGCCGCAGATGATGGTGTTAAGCCACAAACAGCCGAAGCTATTAAGTTTGCTCAGAGCGCTAACGCCGGTATTATTGTGGCGATTAACAAGATAGACAAAGAAACAGCCGATGTTAATCGAGTGATGGCACAATTAGCTACCGACCAAGGTCTTAACCCTGAGGAGTGGGGCGGCAACACGATCATGGTGCCAGTTAGTGCCAAAACTGGTGAAGGCTTAGATAAGTTGCTAGATATGATTTTCCTGGTGGCTGACATTGAGGATCTCAGGGCTGATATTGGCATTCCGGCTGAAGGCTTAGTAATAGAGTCGCATATGGAGGTTGGTAAGGGGTCAATTGCTAGCTTATTAGTTGAGCAAGGTGACCTGGCTAGGGGCGACTTTGTTGTGGCTGGTAAGGCCTACGGCAAAGTTCGCACTATAGAAGATTACCTGGGTGGTGCCGTGGATAAAGCCGGGCCATCTACGCCAGTCACAATGACCGGTTTTAAGGAGTTACCAAATTTTGGTGACAGGTTCAAGGTAGTAAAAAACGAGAAAACTGCTAAAAAACTGGCTGAACAGGCTGCGGCTATCCTTGAAAAAGAAATGGCTGTGACAAATGTGACAGGTTCGGATATGCTCAAGATGATTAGCCAAGAGCACGACGTAAAGACTTTTAATGTGGTGGTAAAAGCGGACGTTCTGGGTTCTCTCACGTCTGTGATTGATAGTCTGCGTCTAATTGATACTAAGGGCGAAGTTAAGCTGTCAGTTATTGGTTCGGGAGTCGGCAATATTTCGGAAAACGACATCAGGCTAGCAGCTGGTGAAAATACCGTGGTCTATGGCTTTAACGTCGATTTGCCACCGAGCATTAAGCGTTTGGCGGCTCGCAGCGATGTGGAAGTCTGCCTGTTTAAGGTGATCTATGAACTGCTAGATGATGCTAAAGCACACATGGAGAAGTTGCTAGCACCAGAAGTGATTGAAACAGAGTTAGGTGAGTTGGTTATCAAAGGGGTATTTAGGACCATCAAAGAAGAGATCATCGCCGGTGGTGAGGTTACCAAGGGTAAAGTGGTGCCGGGCGTGGTTGCTAGGGTGATACGAGGTGAAGATGAAGTCGCTGAAGTTGAAGTTACAACCGTCCAGCATGAGAAGCATCAGGTCCAGTCGGCTATTGAGGGCGAAATGTGTGGTTTGTCATTAAAGACAGCCAAGAAGGTACTATTGGAAGTGGGTGATAAGTTGGTATTTATAGAGCGAGAAATTAAACAAAAGAAATTGTAAATTAGTGGTACAATAAGCATAAGGGGGGACAATGTTTCAGCTGGATGAAGAATTTCTAAGATCGATTGGCCTTGACGGCATGAGTAAAGATAAGAAGGCGGCTTTTTTGGCGCATGCTCAGGAAGAGCTAGAGATGCGTGTTGGCGTTAAAATGTCAGAGGGCTTGGCTCCCGAGCAAGTAGATGAGTTCGAGCGGATTATTGACGGTGATGAAGCCACCGTTAAAAAGGTGATTGGCGACGCCGACCTTAAAAATGACAAGATTTATCACCTATTGATTGACCGAGCTGGGTTTAAGGAAGGCAGTAAAGAGTTGGCAAATGAGTTCGCCTCAATCAAGTGGCTTACTGAAAACCGCCCAGACTATCAGCAGATTGTATCTGATGAAATTGAGGGGCTAAAGAAAGAAATTGCCGAAAACAAAGACTCCATAGCTTAATTTTATTAACGAAGGCGGCCGTTCAAGAAATCTTGAGCGGTCATCTCTTTTTTGCCAGGTGGGATCAGTCGATCAATGACTAGGTACCGACCATCCTTGCACTTCCTATCTAGTTCGGTTGTTGGTGTATCACCAGAGTGAGCAATAGTTATGATGCAGTCTTGCCCAAAAAACCCTAGTTTAGACTTGGGGAAGCCGGCAAAGGCCCGAATTTGTCGTAGTAACT
Source organism: Candidatus Nomurabacteria bacterium (assembly GCA_031257295.1). Taxonomy (GTDB): domain Bacteria; phylum Patescibacteriota; class Saccharimonadia; order Saccharimonadales; family Saccharimonadaceae; genus JAIROX01. The sequence goes on from JAIROX010000004.1 coordinate 78,394, forward strand.
CGTCTGTTGTATATTTTACAACGTCTAGCTCAGACATAGATCTGTCGAACTTGTAGCAATAATTAGCCTGCGTATCGTCTTGCGCGGTAGGCTTGAGCGTGCCGCTGGCTATGTCTGGCAGAGAATCTATTAACAGTTCGGTACCAAGCTCGGCCAAGGTGTCGTAGAGCTGATCCCTCGTTTCATTACCGGATAGAGCTATGCTGCTCTGGGCAAAAACCGGCCCGGCGTCCATCTTGGCTGTTAGCTTCATCAACGACACGCCAGTTTCGCTGTCACCGTTTAAGATAGCCGTCTCAATAGGTGATGGACCGCGATACTTGGGCAGTAGCGAAGGATGGATGTTGGTAATACCATTAGGAAACAGATCTATGATGTCCTGTGGCACTATCTTGCCAAAGCTAACCAAAATCCCCAGTGGATCGTTTAGCCCCTTGATATGCTCCCTGATACCTAGCAAGTTTTGTGGTTGCAAGATTTCTACGCCATAGGAATGACCTATAGTTTTGACTTCTGGGGCTACTAGCTTGTGCCCACGGCCACTTCTGGTGTCGGGCTTAGTAATTATGGTGCTTACGTTAAAACCGGCCTCTAGGAGCCTTCTGAGGGGCTTGGAACTGAGTTTATCAGTCCCAAAGTAGACTATTGGATTTAATATCTTTGTCATAGTCGAGTGGTTGTAGCTCTCCATTTTCATCTAGTTCGAAAAAGGCGTCTTTTTTATTTTTGATATGATCGATAAACAAGACACCATTGATATGATCAATTTCATGTTGTAAGGTGCGAGCCAAGGAGTCAGTGGCCTTAAGGCGCACCTCTTTACCGTTCTCCAGTAAAGCCTTGACGCGTACCTTACTGTGGCGTGGCACCATGCCGTAAACACTGGGCACACTTAAGCAGCCTTCGTAGTCTTCGACCATCGTGCCCTCAGCTTTAATAATTTCTGGGTTAATTAGCGCGGTAAACTCTTGTATATTTTTATCCTCAAAGCTGTCGCGGATAATGACTATTTTGTATGGCTGATCAATCTGGGGTGCGGCTAGAGCGGCACTAATCTCGTGTGGATGGCTTTTCTCCCAGTCAAGAGAGGCTTCTTTCATCTGCTCAATAGTTTCCAGGATGTCGTCAGTAATAACGTGCACTTTTTCAGCTTTCTGGCGCAGGTGGGGGTTGGGCAAAGTGATAATATCTTTGCTAGTATATTTTTTAGACATGTAATCAGTATATCAGATTGAACATGGTGGGGCTACAATAGACTGGTTGGGTCAATATCGACTTGCCAGTGAGGCCCGAGGTTCTCGTCTAGAATTTCGAGCAGGCGAGAGCGTTTTTTGCTTTTCACTGTGAGTTGCCAGCGGTAGCTACTTCCTGGGCGTTCGTGGAATGATGGAGCAGGACCATAAAGCACCACGTCTGGGTACTTTTGACTAATCATTTTAGCTACTTTCCGGGCACCACGTACAGCGGCGTCCTCAGTTTTATAGGTGCAAGTCAGTTTTAATAGATATGAAAACGGTGGGAAGCCGTCGTGGCGACGCTTTTTGATGGCGTAGTTATAAAATCCGGCGTAGTCTTGAGCCACGCCAAACCTGATGGCTGGGTTATCTGGTTGATAAGTTTGAACAACCACTTTAGACGGGTTCTTACCACGGCCAACCCTACCAATCACCTGGCTAAGCAACTGAAAAACCCGCTCTTCGCTACCAAAATCTGGGATAGATAAGTTAGCATCGGCTTGAATAACACCTACGGTTTCTAATTTTGGTAAGTCCAAGCCTTTTGCTAGGATCTGTGTGCCGATTAGCAGTTGAATTTCACCACTTTGCACTTCTTGGTAGAGTCTATCTAGAGTGCTGGAGCTGTGTGTGTCTCCATCAAAACGAGCTAGCCGAGCCTTTGGCCAGAGTTTTGCCAGCTCAGACTCAATTAACTTTGTACCGATACCTTTGTGAACGATATCGGTATTGTGGCATTCTGGGCAAGAAGTGGGAACGTTGTAGTTTTTACAGCAAGTATGGCAGGTTAGCTTGTAGGTATCGGCATGCAGGGTTAGTGGGATAGAGCACTGATCACACAGGGCTTGCCAACCACATTCGCCACATATAGTTAAGCTAGCGCTACCACGACGATTATGAAATATAAGAGATTGCTTACCATTTGCTAAAGATTTTTCGATACTACTAAGTAGCTGATTGCTAAAAAAACGGTGTTTTGAAAAATCAGTTTTCGATGTAAGATTTACAACGCTAATACCTGGAGGAGTAGCATCCTCTATTGCGGTCTCTTTTAGAGAAACGATCGCGCCGTTAGCTTGCTCGGCTAGATAATAGTCGGCTACTAGTGGGGTAGCTGTGCCAAGGACCACCTTAAAACCATATTTATTGGCTAGGAATGAGGCTAAGCGAAGAGTGTTGTATTTAGGCGATTGTTCTTGTTTATAGCTCGGTTCGTGTGCCTCATCAATCACAATTAAGCCGATTTCGCCGACCGGGGCAAAGATAGCCGAACGAGGTCCGATAACTACCATAGGGCTTTCTGCGCTAGCGATACATTCCCAGGTTAAATGTCGTTCAGCTTCTGTCTGTTTGGAATGGATGAGGGCCAAGTTGTCAAAGTGGGTCGAAAACCTATCTATCAATTGAGAAGTTAGGGCTATTTCTGGCACCAGGATCACTACGGACTTTCCGGCAGCGATCACGTCTTTGGCCAGTTTAATATAAATATTGGTTTTGCCGGATCCGGTTATACCATGGAGCAGAATAGTACTAGATGTTGTAGATCTTACATCAGCAAGCGCTTGTTCTTGATACTGGTTAAGCGGTAGGGTAGGTTTATCTGATGTATTATTTACAACGATATCACTTCTGGTGCGTCTTTTTTTGCCCATACCTGCAGGTATGACAGTCTGTAAAATAGTAGACAAAGGCACTTTATAGTATTCGTGCAGCCAGCTGACCGCGTCTAGTATATGTTTGGGCAGTTTTTGCTTGTATATTTTAGCTACTTCACGCGTGGTGAACTCTGGCTTGTTGACGGACTTTGTGACGACAGCTAAAACCTGTCGTTTGCCAACAGGCACTTCAACCAGCTGCCCCATGTTAAGCGATACGCTAGAGTGATACGTCAAGGTATCTCGACCAGCGCCTATGTTCACTTTTGGTATCACCTCGCAGTAATGCATATACATATTATACCGCGTTGCGGTTGCTGTGCTAATATGGGTTATAGGATGGGCAACGTTTATTTTAAAGATAGAAAAGAAGCAGGTGAGCGACTGGCTGCCATTTTAGCTGATACTTATAGATATGAAGACTGTGCAGTAGTGGCGCTAAGTGACGGTGGTGTATTAGTTGGTGAACCTATTGCCGAGAGCCTACACTCAATTCTAACAATGGTGTTAACTGAAGATATAACCTTACCGGGTGATAACTTAGTAATAGGCAGTGCTTCGCAGAATGACATTTTCAGTTACAATAACCAACTTGCATCCTCTGAAGTAGACGAATATGTGGCGGAGTTTCATAGCTACATAGAACAGGAGCGCCGAGTAGCACACGAAAATATTAATAGATTAATCGGCGATGGCGGTGCGTTTGACCGCGACCTGCTGATTGACCGCAATATAATCTTGGTTTCAGACGGTTTATTCAGCGGATCAATTATTGGTGCTGCCATGGATTTTTTGAAGCCGGTAAGAATCAAAAAGTTGGTTGTTGCTCTACCGATAGCCAGCGTACCAGTCGTCGACTACGTACATATCCATGCTGACGAGGTCCATATTTTGGACGTTAAAGAGGAATTTATGGGCATAGACCATTACTATGAAGACAACACCGTCCCTTCACACGAAGAAATAGTGAAGAAATTAAATGAAATAATCATGAAGTGGCGCTAAAACATTGAAACTCAAAATGAAACCGTGTAGAATAAAATACAACAAGTTAGAAGGAAGGAAACAATGCTAGATGTCTTCATTACATCGCGGGTGCGGCGCAAGATTGTGATTGTTTATGCTAAATATCCCGACTTTAAGACCCACGTACGAGGGCTCGCTAAGCTTATAAAAGAAGATCCGGGTAATATCCAGCGCGAACTACAGCGTCTAGAGAAATCTGGTTTTTTGTCGGTTAGTAAACATGGTAATTCTAAGATTTACTCAACAAATAAACAGTTTCCGATTTTTAAGGAACTTCAGAACATCGTAATTAAGTCCCAGCAGCACCAGGGTGCTCACCGCAAACAATCATCAGACGATGTCTAAAGACGACATACTCGCAAGCATCTTGGCTGGGCGGGGGTTAGCTGGTGAGGTGGCCGAACAGTTTCTACATCCAGATTATGGCTCAGTCCATGATCCGTTCTTGTTACCAGATATGCATCAGGCCGTAGACCGTATAAAGCAAGCGCTAGATAAACAAGAGGCAGTTGTGATCTACGGCGATTATGATATTGACGGTATCACAGCAACTGCTATTCTGTTGGATGGTCTGACCAAGATGAGCTTGAAAGTTGATGCGTACACGCCGAATCGTTTTACTGAAGGCTATGGTTTGAATGTGGACGCCATAAAGGCCCTAGCTAAAACGGATGCAAAACTAGTGATAACGGTGGACTGTGGTAGTTTGAGCCACGAAGAGATAAAGTTGGCTAATGAGTTGGGGCTGGATGTTATAGTAACTGATCACCACGCGGTAGCAGATGACCTGCCGCAAGCCATAGCAGTGGTTAATCCGCATCGTGAGGATAACCAGTATCCATTTGCTGACCTGGCGGGCTGTGGTGTGGCGTTTAAACTAGTGCAAGCTTTGCAGACTGAACTGGTTGGCCTACCAAAAGGGCAAGAAAAATGGCTCTTAGACTTAGTCGCGTTAGGCACCGTTTGCGATATTGTGCCACTAGTAGGCGAGAACCGTGTTTTAACCTATTGGGGTATAGAAGTTATGAAAAAAACCAGGCACTTAGGGCTTAAGGCTCTCATGGCTGTTACCAAGATGTCACCAGTAGAAGTTGATTCTCGCAAGATTGGTTTTGTGCTAGGGCCGCGACTAAACGCCGCTGGGCGATTAGATACGGCGCAGCACGCGCTAGAATTGCTCACGACCACCAGCTCAAAGCTGGCTCTTGAGCTGGCGAATAGGTTGGACGGTTTGAACCGCGAACGGCGTATTGAACAAGATCGGATTTTTGCCGAGGCTGCTCAGCAGCTTGAGGGTTGCAAAGACGATGTGCTAGTGGTGGGCGACGGGTCCTGGAACGAAGGTGTGATTGGCATTGTAGCCAGTAAGCTTATGGAGAAGTACGACAAACCAACTTTTGTGTTATCTATGGGCGAGCAAGAATCTAAGGGGTCGGGTCGAAGTTTCGGTGACTTTAATATGGCTGAGGCAATTGACGCAACTAGGAGTCTTCTGTTGCGTGGCGGTGGTCATGCAGCGGCTGGCGGCGTAACATTAAAGACCAGTAAAGTTGATGAGTGGCGTGCGGCGCTAGGTGATTTTTATAGAAGTCTAAAACTTAAAGACCAGAAAAAATACCTATTGGCCAGTGAGGACATAAGGTTGAGCAGCCTCGAAGGTGTAGATATTAGTCTAGTAGACAAACTAGCTCAGTTAGAACCTTTTGGCATGGGGAACGAAAAACCCGTATTCCACCTGGAGGACGTGCAAGCGAGGTTTGTTGATAAGATTGGCAAAGGTGGCGACCATTTAAAACTAACAGTAGCCGACAGCGACGATAACAGCTTAAAATTCTTGGCTTTTTCGCCACCAAGTGAGTGGTTTGTGGAGCCAGGCTCCAAAGTTTCTGCATGGGTGAACCTAGAGGTCAATGAGTGGAACGGTAATAAAACTGTTGAAGGCCGAATTTTACGACTAGAACTGTTGTGAAACTAGGCACCATCTGGTAAAATGGAGTAGATATGGCAATACAAGTTACAAGAAAAGACGACAAAGAGGCGAATGAGAACATCATCCGTCGTTTTAACCGCAAAGTTTTGCAGAGTGGCACTCTTTCAGAAGCTAAGGCGTCAATGCGTTTTGCGAAGCCCGTCAGTAAGACTGAGCGACGCAGAAAGGCAATTATCCGCGACCAGCGCAAAGAAGAAAAGGCCGCTAAAGCGCGACTAGGGCTACGGTAATGAACCTAAAACAGCAGATTGATAGCGACTTGAAACAGGCGCTGCTTGCTGGTGATAAAGCGAAAACTACCACTCTACGTGGGCTTAAGGCTGTGATCTTAGATGTTGAGGTGGCAGCTGGGGTGCGAGATACTGGGCTGGCAGATGCGGAAATCGAAAAGTTGATTCAAAAAGAGGTCAAGAAGCGTCGTGAGAGCGCTGAGATTTATCGACAAAACAGCCGCGATGAACTAGCTGAAGTTGAAGAGGCCGAGATAGAGCTGATGGGTGGCTATCTGCCCAAGCAGCTCAGCGAAGGTGAGCTGAAGGCAGTTGTAAGTGATGTGATTTCTACAACAGGCGCGAGCTCTGCTAAAGACATGGGCAAGGTGATTGGCGCTGTTAAGGCGCAGGTTGGCTCAGCGGCTGATGGTGCGCTCATAGCGCAGATCGTTAAGCAAAAACTAGGGGGTTAAGATGATTTTATTATTTGGCTTGGCTGGATCTGGTAAAAGTACGCAGGGGCAGTTGCTGGCGGCACGCATGGGCTGGCGCTGGTTAAGTATTGGGCAGCTACTACGCGATACTACAGATAAGAAATTGCGTCGTAAGATTCAAGCGGCTCAACGCAAAGGCAAGCTAGTAGACAACAAGATCTCCACTCATATGGTGCGAATCGCTGTTAACAAAGCCGAGCGCGAAGTGGGCGGTGAGGTTTTAGATGGTTTTCCGCGCGACCTTGAACAGGCTGAGTGGTTGGCGCATGGCGATTATCCGGTTGACCTGGCTATTGTGCTGAATGTGCCCAAAAGAAACTTATTGAAGCGTCTGCATATCCGTGGGCGAGCCGATGATGCTTCAGCGGAAGTTATTGAGCAGAGGTTTAAGGTGTTCGAGGGCGACATTTCGGCGATCCGCCAAGTGCTAGAAGGTCGTGGCGCGAAGTTTGTTGAAGTGGACGGTGTTGGCACGGTGGGTGAGGTCCACGACCGTGTTATGAAAGAAGTAGAAAAGTGCCAGCTGGCCTGAAAACGTCCGAACATATTCAAGCTATGCGCGAGGGCGGCAAGATCTTGGCGCGTATTTTGCAGGAACTTAAAGAATACACCAAACCAGGCTTAAACGAGCTGGAAATCAACGATTGGGTGGCTAACAAGATCACTAAATATGGTGCTACGGCCAGCTACCTGGAAGATGAAGTTGTATTTCCAGGCGTGATTTGTATATCCGTTAACCAAGAGCTGGTGCATAGCCCACCAGTGGACTATGTGTTAGAAGAAGGTGACCTAGTGAGTTACGATTTGACGATAAAGTATAAGGGCATGCATACCGATAGCGCATTTACGATGGTTGTGGGACGTGAACCGCGTGGTGCTGAAAAGCAGTTGCTGTCTGTGACCGAGCGAAGCTTGTACGCTGGTATAGAAGTGGTAAAGCCTGGTGCGCGCGTTGGTGATATTGGTGCTACGGTAGAAGAAGTGTTGAGCGCTGGAAAGCTGGGGATCGTGCGTGATTATGTTGGCCACGGCATAGGTGCTAGCATGCATATGGCGCCAAATATTCCAAACTATGGCGTGCGGGGCACCGGTGCTATGCTGCAGGCGGGCGACACGATTTGCATTGAGCCGATGGCTAGCTTAGGCAAGGAAAAGACTTTTGTGGATAGCGACGGCTGGACGGTGAGTATGAAAGATGGCAGTTTGTGCGCTCACTTTGAACACACGGTGTTGGTCACTGACGACGGCTACGAGATATTGACAATTTGGTGAATCTGTGATAGTATAGTGTTATGGAGATACAACACCTCCTAATTGTTGGGTGTTGCCAAAAATAAAAATGAGCGAACAAGAAATCACAAAGCGGAAAGAGTTTAAGCCGGCGTTTGTAGCGCCAGAACATGGCGCCGAAGAAGTCGAGGTTGAGGAGCAATTCGAAAAGCAGCCACTTGAAGATGTATTTGAGGCGCTCAGCGATGAGAGGTACCTTGTTTATGGACATGGCACTCTGAAACAAGATAGTGCTCGGTCAATTATGGATAACGGATTGAACTCGTATCACCACGAACTAGCGGGCACTGCGAAAACGCTGGATACTGGCAGCTTTGATGAGTTGCAAGATGAGTTAAGCAGTTGGCGACATCTTAACGCAAAAAATATAGTTTTATTACGGCTTCCGAAGCAGTTTATGTCGCGCCATATGTCTGGTGATGCCATGCCGCCCAAAGAGCCGCCCATCAATACTCTGCAAGCCACCAGCCAACCCATTGTTGATGATTCACTTGGTTTTTTCAAAGATAAGGCCTTTGTGCCAAAAGAATCAGGGGGGGGTATAAATCGTTTGTCGGCAGATGGGACAAGAAGTATGTTTTTGGCACATATGATGCGCTGACTGGCGAGGTGGCCTTGAACCCAAATTACAAAGCGAATCTTGACAACGAGGACGAGCTGGGGAAGATGGAAGAAGAGTTTGAAGAGTACGAGTCGCTAAAGAAGACACAGGAAGGCAGTTGGGATAAATGGCGCCATACGAAACCAAATCGTTCGACGGCTAGCCCAAATGACCCAGGCGAATTTGCAGTCACCGGTTCTGATGATGGTGAGTGGGTGGACGATGACGAGTGGGAGTAATAGCCCCGTTAGCACTACACAAAATCGGCCTTAAGCGTTATACTATTGGTATGCAAGAAATTTCTCGATATGCTGTTGGTGTAGATGTGGGCACTAGCTCTGTGAAGTGTGTAGTGGCGACAGTTGATGATGACGGTGTTCTTACGGTTGTGGGCGCTGGGCAGACACCGAACAGTGGTATGCGCAAAGGCGTGGTGGTAGACCTAGCCGGTCCGGCCAAGGCGATTGACACGGTGCTTGGTGAAGTAGAGCGCATGAGCGGTTATGAAGTTAATAACGCGACTATAAATATAGGTGGATCGCATATTTTGAGCACCAAAACAGATGGCATGATAGCCGTGGGCGCACTAGATCACGAGATCACGGTGGAAGACTTGGACCGTGTGGATGAGGTGGCGGCTACTGGCAAGATTCCGGCTAATCGCGAAATTCTTGATTTGATACCGTATAGCTATCGGCTGGATGGGCAGGAGAATATCAAAGACCCGGTGGGGATGGTGGGCTCGCGCCTCGAGATAAAGGCTAACGTAGTGTCGGCGCTTAAGCCGCATTGCCAGAATGTCGCCAAAGCAGCAGAGCTAGCCAATGTGCATATTGATAAGATGGTGGCTTCGGCAGCCGCCGCCGCCAAGTCGGTGTTGAATGAAAAACAGCTAGAAAACGGCGTAGCACTGATAGACCTTGGTGCGGCCACCACTGGTGTGGTGGTGTTTGAGGAGGGCGAGCTGCAGTTTATTTCGGTGCTGCCGTGGGGTAGCAACAACATCACGATGGACTTGGCTATGGCACTCAAAGTTGATACAGAAGTCGCCGAAGAAATCAAGCGAAAGTATGCCTCGGCCGTCAGCGATAGCAGTGCTAAAGAGGTTGTATTTAAACGTGATAAGCAGGAGTTATACTTTAAGCGGGCAGATATTGATGAAGCTGTTGAGGCGCGCCTGGAAGAGATCTTTGATGGTGTTAAGAAAGACCTAAAACGAGCTGGTTATGACCGCAAGCTGCCAGAGGGAGTAGTTTTGGTTGGCGGCGGCGCTAATTTGAAAGATCTAGCTGAGTATGTCAAAGAACACCTAGAACTATCTGTTAAGCTCGGGAATCCGGCTAAGTTTGTAAATGTTGGAGCTGAGGTTGAGGGGTCGGAGTTTGCTACGGCTGTGGGGCTAGCCATGACCGATGCTGTAAGTGGTGGCGCCAAAGGTACAGGCAAGAAGCGTAGTAAAAGTAGTGCCAAAAAAGGGCTAGTAAAAGGTTTTTTCGCGAAGTTTAAAGTTTAATGTTATAATACGAGTAACAGGGTAAGTGGAGGAGTTGGTAGTATGCCAGAGATCAAACCAAGTGAAGTAGAGTCATTCGCAAGCATCAAAGTCGTTGGTGTTGGTGGGGCTGGTGGTTCGGCTGTTAATCGTATGAAAGACGCCGGGTTAGCCGGTGTGCAGTTTATTGCTATGAACACCGACGCTCAAGCGTTGCATAACTCCAAGGCTGACGTAAAGATTCACCTAGGGCATACCACCACTGGTGGTTTAGGCGCGGGCGCTGACCCGACTATTGGTGAGCAGGCAGCTAGCGAATCGCGTGAAGAGATCAAGAAAGCGCTCGAAGGTGCTGACATGGTATTTGTGACAATTGGCGCTGGCGGTGGCACTGGTTCTGGTGCTGGTTATGTTGTGGCTGAGGTGGCTCGTGAGCTAGGTATCTTGGTGGTTGGTGTAGCTACTAGGCCATTTACGTTTGAGGGCCAGAAGCGCAAGAGTAATGCTGATTGGGCTATAGATAAATTGGCTCGTGCAGTTGATACGCTGATTACTATTCCGAATGATAGGTTGTTGCAAACAATTGATAGGCGTACACCACTGCTTGAGACGTTTAAGATTGCTGACGATGTACTTCGCCAGGGTGTGCAGGGTATCTCGGAGTTGATTACTGAACATGGCTTGATCAACCTAGACTTTGCCGATGTTAAAGCTATCATGAGTAATGCCGGTTCGGCACTAATGGGCATTGGCCGAGCTAGTGGTGAGGGTCGTGCAACAGCTGCCGCCCAACAAGCTATTGAATCGCCGCTAATCGAGGTGTCAATTGATGGTGCTAAGGGTGTGCTCTTCAATGTGACGGGCGGCTACGATATGAGTATGAGTGAAATTCAGGAGGCTGCTGAGCTTATCACGGGTGCAATTTCACCAGATGCGAATATTATTTTCGGTGCTACGTTGAGGCCTGAGGTTGAAGATGAGATTATCATTACAGTGATTGCAACTGGCTTCGACTCGCTTTACATGGAAGAAGTCGAGAAAAATGAACCAGCACCAACTTTCAGTGATAAGACCGAGCTAACTAGTAAGAGTTTGACCGATAACGATGTCAATTCTATTGATATGGATCTAGATAACGAACCAGAAACTACTGGGACTCTAGCCGACGAAGGCGAGGAGAATATGTGGAACTCTATTGATAGCAGCAAGGATGACGATGAGTCGGATACTCCAGCCTTCTTGCGACGCCGCAAAAAGAATAAAAAGAACAAGGGTGGAAGCGAGGAGTAATTCTAGGTGAATTATAAAATCGGTAATAGTAAAGTTATTGAGTCTCGCGAATCGCCAGATGGCACAATGATTCGTCGTCGTCGTGAAACGCTGGATGGTAAACATCGTTTTACCACCTACGAACGTATTGAGCGCCCCACGCTAGTGGTGATTAAGCGAAATGGCGTTAATGAACTGTTCGACCGCGATAAGCTATTGATATCGACTAAAAAATCGGTTGGTAAATTCTTCGCTTCTGAGCTTGAAATAGAAGATATCATAACTCGGGTAGAGGATGCTATTTATTCACTGGGTGAAGCAGAAGTAAAATCTAAGACCATTGGTGAAGAGGTGCTTAAGGAACTGGCACGTATCAACGAAGTTGCTTATGTACGTTTCGCTAGCGTCTTTCATGAGTTCAAGAGCCTTAACGAGTTTGAGAAAATTTTGGCTGAATGCCGTGAGAACAAAAATCGCAAATGAAAGTGGTGGTGGTTTTTAAAGACTTTACAGACTATGCCCGTGAGGTAACAGATTACTTACGCGATTTTAAGTCTGTAACTGGGCACGAAATAGAGGTTGTTGATCCAGAAAGTATTGAAGGTGAGGTTTTTTGCAGAGCGCACGATATAGTAGAGTACCCAACAATTGTAGCCCTGGCTGGTGATGGGCAAGTACAACATATGTGGAAGGGCAGACCGCTGCCAGCTTTTAATGAAGTTAGCTATTACGTACAGGATGATTAATATAACTTATTGACCATCGTAGTTGCGGGTGATAATATGACTCTGTAAACATAAACGGAAAGGTGATAGTGGGTAAGCCAATACATATAACATCAGAGATAGGTAAATTAAAGACTGTATTACTGCATAGACCAGGTGAGGAGCTTGAAAACTTAACGCCCGACACGTTGGCTGAACTATTATTCGATGATATCCCATATCTTAAAATGGCACAGGCTGAGCACGATAGATTTGCCGATTTATTACGATCTCGTGGTGCTGAGGTGCTCTATTATGATAAGCTGGCTACTGAATCTCTGCAGGATGGCAAGGTTCGTGAGCGGTTTATCCGGGATATGTTACACGGCTCCAAACAGGCCGACCGGCGTGTTACGGAGGCTCTTTTTGACTACCTAGCTGCCATGGACACCAAAACTATGGTGCGAAAAGTTATGGCTGGCGTGCGCAAAGCTGATGTAAAGATTGCGACTCAGAACACGGCGTCACTCGAATCGATCGTGGCAGATAGTAATTTCCCATTTTATCTAAACCCAATGCCGAATCTCTATTTCTCGCGTGATTACGCTGCAGCTATCGGCGAAGGAATGACGGTCAACCACATGCACTTTCCGGCTAGGCGTCGGGAGTCACTGTTTATGAAATATATACTTGAGAACCATCCAAGGTTTGCTGGTGAAGATGTGCCAGTTTGGTATGGCAGGGATAATCGCTGGTCGGTTGAGGGTGGTGATGAGCAGGTTTGGAGTGCTGATACTCTGGCGATTGGCTTGTCACAGCGCACCGAAGCTGGTGCTATCGAAAAAATTGCCGAAAGAGTGCTGACAGAGGGCGGCTTTAAGAGGGTGGTCGCTTTAGAAATTCCTAAGTCGCGCGCCTTGATGCACCTTGATACGGTGTTGACTATGATAGACTACAATAAATTCACGGTCTTCCCAGAAATTATGGACAATCTCGGTAAAATGAATATTTACATCTTGACACTTGATGAAAAGGGTCAGCTAAGTATCGAGCATAGGGAGAATCTGCTAGACGTTATAAAAGAAGTAACTGGTAGGGATGATATAGAATTTCTGCCAACTGGCGGTGGCGACAGGATTGCGAGTGAACGTGAACAGTGGAACGACGGTAGCAATACTCTAGCTATAGCTCCAGGTGTGGTGGTTACCTATACGCGTAACTATGTATCAAACGAGCTAATGAGTAAAGCTGGCATTGAAGTTTTAGATATATCTGGTGCAGAATTGGGGCGGGGTCGCGGTGGCCCACGCTGCATGAGTATGCCACTAATTAGGGAGGATATATAGATGGCGCTAAGTATTCGCGGTCGTTCGTTGCTTGGGCTGAAGGATTTTACTGAGGCCGAAATTAGGTTGATGCTTGATACCGCCAAGCACTACAAAAAACTGAAGCAAAAGGGAGAGCTACACCAGTACCAAAAAGGTAAGTCGATTGCTTTATTGTTTGAGAAAACGTCCACCCGCACGCGCTGCGCGTTTGAGGTGGCGGCTTACGACTTGGGTATAAACGCGGTGTTCTTGGGCAAAGATGATATTCAGCTAGGTAAAAAAGAATCTATTGAAGATACCGCAAAAGTGTTGGGCAGAATGTTTGATGGTATTGAATTTAGAGGGTTTAAGCAAGAATCTGTTGATGCATTAGCGAAGTACTCTGGTGTGCCGGTTTGGAATGGCTTAACTGACACTTACCATCCGACACAGATTTTAGCAGATTTTCTTACTATTGAGGAGCATGTCGGTAAGCTAAAGGGTGTCAAGCTGGTATATATCGGGGATGGCCGCAATAATATGTCTAATAGTTTGATGGTTGGCTCGTCTAAAATGGGGTTGCACTATGTGGTGGTTGCGCCGAAAGAATTGTGGCCGGAAGAATCTCTCATAAAAATGTGCCGCGATTTCTGCAAGGAAAGTGGTGGCACCATCGAAGTTACTGATGACATCGACCAAGCAGTGAAGGACGCAGACGTTCTGTATACAGACGTTTGGGCGAGTATGGGCGAAGAAGATAAATTTGCTGAGCGTATCAAACTATTAAAGCCCTACAAGGTGACTATGGATGTAGTCAAGGCTACTGGTAACCCTGATGTGATATTTATGCATGCCTTACCATCGTTCCACGATTTAAACACTGCAATGGGGCAGGAGATGAAACAGAAATTCGGCCTGAACGACATGGAAGTGACAGACGAAGTCTTTTTAAGTAAACACAGCGTGGTATTCGACGAAGCCGAAAATCGTATGCATACTATTAAAGCGGTCATAGCTCTAACAATATAAAAAGGAGGAAAGAATATGACAGAGCAGGAAGCTAAACCTAAAAAGAAGGGGAGTTTTTGGAAACGTTTGAAGTTTCCTTCGGCTCTAACGCTGCTTTTTGGTCTAATTGCGGTTGTGGCGGTTTTGACCTGGATTATACCATCGGGCGCGTATAAGGTTGGTGAGGATGATGCGCCAATTGCTGGCACATATGAACAGGTTGATAAACGAACAACTAACAAGGATGGTAAAGAAGAAGATGTCCGTCAAGGCCTGTGGGACATCGCTTATGCGCCAGTGCGTGGGTTTATTGATGCTGCTGACGTTATCATTTTCGTGCTGGTTATCGGTGGTTTCTTAGCGGTCGAGGAAAAAACTGGCGCGCTTAGGGCTGGTTTAGGCAAGGTAGTACGAAAACTCCGTAAGCATACGAAGTGGATTATCCCTATTCTGATGACTCTATTTGCGATTGGTGGTACTACGTATGGTATGCAGGAGGAGACCATAGCGTTCTATCCGTTAATTATTCCGTTGGTAATCTTGGCTGGCTATGATGCAATGACAGCCGTGATGATTATTGTCTACGGTTCGATTATCGGTGTGATAGGGTCAACGGTTAACCCGTTCTCGACAGGTATTGCTAGCGGCTTCGCCGACGTCTCAATTGGCGATGGTATGCTAGGCCGCGTGATCATCCTGGTCTTGTCATTGATTGCGGGCATCTGGTTTACTATGCGCCATGCCGCTAAGGTTAAAAAGCGTAACGAAGAGCTCGAAAAGGCCGAACATGGCGAACACAATCACGAAGCGCACGTCAGTGTTCGTGAGCTTAAAGCCTTCAAGGCGGCCAGAGAGGAGATTAAAACAAACAAAATCCCGCGTCTCGACGGAAAGCGTAAGGCCGTAATTTGGATTTTTGCTCTAACTTTTGTGGTAATGATCCTGACAGTTATCCCGTGGGCGTACAAATTTAACATTACTTGGTTTGAAGATGTTACGGCCTGGTTGTACAGTGTGCCGTTCGTTGGGCAGATTATTGCTCATGTCATACCGTTCGGCGACTGGTGGTTTGGTGAAATAGCTACTCTGTTCTTAATCTCGTCAATTGTGATCGCTTGCGTATTTAAGATGAAAGAAGGCGAATTTACCAAGACTTTCGTAGAGGGTGCAATGGCGCTGCTTGGTGTAGCTTTGATTATAGCTGCATCGCGTGGTATATCGATTGTAATGAAAGACGGTATGATTGCTGATACGATTATTAACTGGGGTGAAAATGGTTTGAGTGGGCTGCAAGAGTCGGTATTCGGTGTGATAACCTATATCTTCTACTTACCGTTGTCAATTTTAATCCCGAGTACTAGTGGTTTGGCAACGGCTACTATGCCGATTTTGGCTCCGCTAGCTGATTTCGCTGGCGTTGGTCGTGACCTAGTAGTAACAGCATTTCAATCGTCAGTGGGATTGGTCAACATGATTGCTCCAACAGTAGGATCGTTAGTTGGTGGTTTGGCACTAGCTAAGGTTAGCTACGGTGCTTATCTAAAGAGATCATGGCCGCTATTTATCATACTAGCCTTAATTAGCACTGCGGTTATAGCCGTGCTGGCTGTTATCTAAAAGTGAAAAAAGCCCTACGGGTTGTTGTGGCGCTGGGGGGCAATGCTCTGCAAACCTCCAGCGCTATTTCGGCAGAAGACCAAAAACGGGTTGCTAGCGAAACGGCTAAGTATATCGTAGATTTGATTCAGTCTGGCTACGAGATTGTAATAGGCCATGGTAATGGTCCTCAAGTAGGTGATATTCTACTGGCCGAAGAGGCCTCGGGTACGAAAGAAAAACCAGCTATGCCCTTAGAAACAGATGTGGCTATGAGCCAAGGTCAAATTGGTTATTGGTTGCAGCAGGCAATTGAAAACGAACTGGCTGTGCGTGGTATAAAAAAGTCCATAGCCACAGTTGTGACGCAGGTTTTGGTTAACAAGAGGGACCAGGCTTTTAAAAACCCATCTAAACCAATCGGCCCGTTTTATACTGAGCGCGAGGCTAAGGACCTGGCTAAGCAGCGTGGATGGACGGTCAAAGAAGACTCTGGTCGCGGTTGGCGTAGAGTTGTGCCTAGCCCCAAGCCCACTAAGATAGTCGAAGAAGATGTGATTAAAAAGCTCATTAAAGACGGCATAATACCGATAACAGTTGGTGGCGGTGGTGTGCCGGTGGTCAAGCGCGGGCTCAGGCTAAAAGGCGTAGATGCTGTCATAGACAAAGACATGGCGTCTATGGAGCTAGCCAGGGCTGTTAAGGCAGACATTTTTATGCCGCTAACGGCAGTCGATAGTGTCAAGATTAATTACGGCACGCCCAATGAAGAATCGATAGGTAAGATTGATATACCACGCATTAAAAGGTTGATGGCCGATGGGCATTTTGCTGCAGGAAGTATGCTACCGAAAGTTAAGGCAGCTATAGCCTTCGTAGAATCTAGGCGCGGTAATAAGGCTATCATAACCTCACCAAACAACGCCTTGAAGGCGTTAGGTGGTGATGTTGGTACAACAGTTACTAATTGAGCGTTAACGACATACAGCGAGCCGAGCCGCCCGTACGGGTGAGCTCGCTAATATCTGGCGTGTAGACCTTGAGACCGCGTTCACGCAGAGCCTTTTTAAGCTTTGGCGCCTTCGACATAATAACCGATTCGCCCGTTGAGAGTAAGTTACAAGCGAAATAAGTGATAGCCTCGTGGTAGTCTACTTCGATTTTGTCGACCGGGATTGTCCGCATCAGCTCTCGGCTGGTTTCGGTGAAAGCCGGTGGGCACCAAACAATCGTGTGATCGTCGATAACGTTCATGGCTAGGTCGAGGTCGTAAAAGTTACTGTCTGGCCAGCGAGATGACTTGTTGATTACTGGTGTGATACCATCCTTTTTGGTTAGTGGCACAGTTTGTAGCTGAATACGTTTTAGCCCAAATTGCTCGGCGACGAAGTTTAGCGCGCGATCGTCGCTACGGTATCCCTCGTTACAGAACAGCAGTTCTCCACAGCGCAGAGCGTCACCTTGACCGCTGAAGCGCCAATCTTCTGGCACGTCTATAACTTCCATACAACCTAGGTTTTCTAGCACTTCTTTAGCATAAGGTATTTCGGCGGCACGCGCTTTTGGCAGGCGAGCCATAATCGCTTTGCCATTGTAACATACTGCCCAGTTAGCGGGGTAGCCACCGTCTTGACAACCTTCTGGTGCTAAAACCCAGGTCACGGCGATGCCGGCCGCGCGATATGTTTTTACTAAGTTGTCATGTTGCTTGATCGCTTTTCTTTTATTCAATCGACCCGGTATGTATAACGGGTTGATCGCCGCGGCGTTGTCGATGTACTCCATACCGCTCATTAAAACATGTTGGTTAATCATAAGCATATTGTAGCACTTTTTGCTATTTACCATAGATTTGGTATAATTTACAGTAAGGCGTTTGAGTGGTCATCAACCACGAGCTGAGGGAAGAACGTGTTGTGTTTTTTACAGCATAAGTAGAGCCCTTCGTGAGTCTGCGTAAAAGACAAAGTAAGTGCTAGAAGAACTGTCTTTTAGAAACTGGATGGTACCGCCCATATGGGTTCCAGTGTCTAAAAGGCGGTTTTTGTTTTCGAAAGGAGAAGTAAAATGAGCCACAAACCAATGGACGAATTTGCGAAACCAATCGCTGCGGCGCAAAAAAGCGTCAAGGTCGGTGGGCGCTATCAACACTTTCGAAACAAACAGTTTTACACGGTGATTGACATTGCGATTTTAGAGGCTACCGAAGAAGTTGCTGTGGTATATCGAGCAGAGTACGGCGATAGGCTAAAATGGGTTCGTACGCTCAAGAATTTTACGGAAGAAGTGGGGGGTATCAAAAGGTTTAGCTTGGCTGATGAGGAGGTAAAATGAGCAGAGTAGAAATAGTCGTAACGGCACCACTCGAAAACGCTGACGCAATTCGACAGGTTTTGGGCGAGGCGTACGCGGGCGTTCAGGGGGAATATGGTTTTTGCAGTTTTTCGGTTGTTGGCAAAGGGCGATTTTTGCCGGGCGACAAAGCTAATCCGCACATCGGTAAGCCTAACAAACCCGAAGTGGTTGAAGAAGAGCGTATCGAGGTGGTGTGTGACCGCGAAATCGCAAGGCCTGTTATTGCTAAGCTCCGCGCAGCGCATCCTTACGAAGAGCCGGCGATTGATGTTTATGAGCTATTAAACGAGGAGGGGCTATGATAAAAGAAGCTGCGATATGCCAAGATGAAATAGAAAGTAATATGCAAAAAATGCATATTGCAGTTGTCGCAAATTTTGCGACAGTTCAAAGCGGCGAGGTGGTGATGAATTTGTTAAGCAAGGAGGTGAAATGAACGTAATAGTAACGAATGTCATAATTAAAGATGGTAAAATCCTGTTAATTCAGGAAGCTCAGGAAAAGGCATATAAAAAGTGGTGGCTGCCAGCAGGGCATTTGGACGACGGAGAAACCATTTGTGACGCGACGATTCGCGAGGGCAGAGAAGAAACTGGCTATGATTTGAAACTGACCAATTTGTTGGGTATTTTTAACGGTATTCGAAGCGAAACACCGGTATTTATCGTTTTTCTATCCGAAATTATCGGTGGCGAAGAAGTGATTAATGCGGACGAAATCCTTGATATAAAATGGGTGCCGCTGGAAGAAGTGATGGACCATGATATTCGAGTTCCCGACTTGATGCGAGATATATTGAATAGGGTCAAGGATGACGTAAAATATCCGATGGAAGCGATAGGAGTCCGAAATGAAATTTAAATATGGCACGCGACGCAAGGCGATTGAATACGAAAAAGACATCGCGCAGTGGTGGAAGGAGAATAAGATTTTTGAGAAGTCGGTCGAGCAACGCTCAAAGGACAATGCCTATGTGTTCTACGACGGGCCGCCGTTTATCACCGGCAATCCGCATCATGGTACTTTGCTATCAAGTGTCGTCAAGGATGCCGTCGGCCGCTACTGGACGATGAAAGGCAAACGAGTGGAAAGAGTTTGGGGCTGGGACTGCCACGGTCTGCCAGCGGAAAACTTCGTTGAAAAGCAACTCGGTATCACCGACCGCCGCGAGATTGGCACAAAAATCAGCCTGGAAGATTATGTCAAAAAAGCCCGTGAAAGTATGGTCGCCAATAGCGAAACTTGGGAGCAAGTCATCGATCGCATCGGCCGCTGGGTCGATTTCAAAGGCGCCTACAAAACGATGGACAAAGATTTCATGGAGAGCGTGTGGTGGGCGTTCAAAACGCTGTATGACAAGGGGCTGATTTACGAGGGCAAAAAGGTGCTGATGTATGACACCAAATTCGCCACGCCGGTCAGCAAGGCCGAGGTGACGATGGACAATGACGCTTATCAAACCGTGACCGACCCGAGTGTTTTTGTGAAGTTTCGGGTTAAAGATCAGATTAAGAGTGACAAAATTATTAAAATTGTCAAAAGTTTAGGTTTTTCACTTGATGAGGTTTTGGTTGTCACGACCGGAATTTTGGATGTTTTGGGACTTTGCGAGTCTGATGATATTGATATAGTTGTTTCAGATAATGTTATCCAACAGATAAAAGACAGCGGCGAATGGAAGAGTGAGTACAAAGAGTTTCCAGGAAAGATAATGTATAAAAAAATCATTGACGGAATAGAAGTTGAGACCAGCGAAGGTTATGATTGGGTTGTTGGATATGATAAAGAAGTTGGCTTTGGTAGTCTGATAAAACGTGCCGAAAATCTTGATGGAGTATATTTCAACAATCTGAAAGATTTATTGACTTTGAAAAAATTAATGAATCGTGAGAAAGATCAAGAGCATATTAAATTATTAGAAAAATACACGAACAGTGAACGGTTTTTGCTTGCTTGGACAACGACCCCCTGGACTTTGCCGGCAAATATGGCGCTGGCGGTCAATCCGAAACTGAAATATGTCGAGGTGGCGGTTGGGGGCGAGAATCTGATTTTGGCGAAAGATTTGGTGGAGAAAGTTTTGGCGGACGAAAAACATCAGCCACTTGATTATGAAATCGTTCGCGAAATGAGCGGCAAAGATTTGGTTGGTCTACAATACGAGCCGATTTTCCAAAACGATGTTGGCGAAAACGCACACAAAATCTATGTGGCGGACTTCGTCGAAAACGAAGGCGGCACTGGCATCGTTCACATCGCGCCGGCCTATGGCGAGGACGATTTTGCGCTCGCCGAAAAGCACGATATTCCAGTGGTGGATGTGCTCGACGACGAGGGTTTTTACTTGCCGGAAATGGCCGAACAACTTCACAAAATCGGCGTGAAAGACACCGGCGAGCAGGGCATTGAGTGCTGGGAGGGCAACAAATTTATCGCGAAATGCCTCGCCGAGCAAAAAATCGTCTGGAAAATCGACTACATCCGCCACGAATACCCCTTCAACCCGCGCTCCAAACAGCGCATTATGTACCGCGCGTTTCCGTCGTGGTTCTTTGACGTGGCGGGGCAAAAGCCGCTGATGCTGGCGCAGAACCAGAATATAAATTGGTTCCCCGGTTATATTAAAAACGGGCGATTTGCCAAAAATATCGAGGCGGCGCCCGATTGGAATCTCAGCCGCGACCGCTTTTGGGCGACGGCGATGCCGGTGTGGAAGGGCGACAAAGGTTCGGTCAAAGTTGTTGGCAGTTATGACGAGTTGGAAAAATTGAGCGGCGTGAAATTGGACGACTATCATCGGCCTTGGGTGGATGAGGTGGAGTTTGATATTGCCGGCGAGCATTTTAGTCGCATTGATAAGGTCCTAGACTGTTGGTTTGAAAGTGGTTCAATGCCGTTTGCACAAATGCATTATCCATTTGAGAATAAAGAAAAGTTTGAAGTGAACTACCCGGCGGACTTCATAACAGAGTATATCCCGCAAGTTCGTGCGTGGTTTTACTATGTTCATGTTGTGAACACCGCGTTGTTTGGCGAGTATGCCTATAAAAATGTCATCGTCACCGGTACAATTGCTGGTAGTGACGGGAGGAAGATGAGCAAATCGCTTGGTAACTACACCGACCCGAACGAGTTGATGGATAAGTTCAGCGCGGACTCGCTGCGATTTCTGCTGCTTTCGTCACCACTGTTAAATGGCGAAGATTTTTCATTGCAAGATAAAGATGTCGGTGATGTAGCGCGGAAACTGGCAATGGTTTGGAATATGTACGACTTTTTCACGATGTATGCGGAAGTTGATGGCTGGCAATTTGGCGGCGAACTGACCGAACCGCAACATCTGACGAATCCACTGGACAAGTGGATTGTGTCGCGCTTGCATCAAACAGCGCAACACGTTGAAAAGCACCTTGACGATTACAACACCCCAGAGGCGACGAGTGAGATTTTGCCGTTTTTGGACGACGCGTCGAATTGGTATGTGCGGCGAAGTCGGCGGCGTTTTTGGAAGGGCGAGGATGATGGAGATAAAGGGGATGCTTATCGGACGCTACATTATGTGTTGGCGTATTTCGCGCAAGTTATCGCGCCGTTTTGTCCGTTTATGGCGGAGGAGTTATGGCAAAAGATGGTTGGCGGGGAAAGCGTGCACCTGCTTGATTGGCCGAAAATCGGTGAGATTGACAAAAAAGTTTTGGCGGATATGGCGCGGACGCGCGAGATTATCGAAAGAGGCTTGGCGCTCAGGATGAATCGCGATGATGAGCACGGGCAGATTAAGGTGCGGCAGCCGCTGGCGCGACTTGCATATCCTGGCGAGAAGCTGGATGATTTTTACGAGGGGATTATTGCGGACGAGGTGAATGTGAAGGCTGTGGGGCGGGGCGAGGAATTGACGTTGGATAAAGAAATCACCCCAGAGCTCAAACGCGAAGGCCAGGCCCGCGAGGTCATCCGTGTTATCCAAAATGCTCGCAAAAACGCCGGGTTGAACGTGGATGATCGTATCAAGCTATCGCTCGGTACTAAACTAGACAAGCGGTGGCAAGAGCTCGTGGCGGCAGAAACACTGGCTACAGAGGTGACGCAGGGCTCAAGTTTCGCTTACGAAGAAACAGCTAAAGTTGACGGTGAGAATATCACGGTTTCGCTCGAAAAAGCATAACACGACAACACTAGTCAAAACGCGCAAAAACCATTGACATTTTAAGCCGCTTGTGCTAAGCTTGACTCGTATAGTCTAACGAGAAAACAAAAATGACTAAAAAACAGATAAAAAATCAGATAGACAGTATGGGCGATTCTCTTGATATTGAGAACGATGCTTCGTTTGACTTTGTGATTCCGGCAACGACAAATGTGCCTAATATCGCGCGTACTAAAGCTGATGGGCAGAAGATTCTTAAGCTGATAAAAGACTATACTGAAATGCCAATCGAAAACGACGGCAGGTTTATGACAGAAAAAGACTTACATGACACTATGTTGGAGGCGACGTAAAATATGTATTCGGCACTAATATTTAACACAGACAGTAAAAATAAAAAAGAGGAGCAACAATGAGTGAAAAATTTCCAACATCATCCAGCGAGAATGAATACATGGGCGGTGGTTTTGTGGCTCCAGAGCAGATGGACGAATACGAAGCCAGGATGGATAAAATAGACAGGGAAAATCAACAACAAACTGGCCCAGAAGAATATATATTTAAGGACGGCAAGCGTGTGGATGCTAGCCAGTATGAGTGGAACGACGAAGCTGGAGATTTTATTTTGAAACCAGAGTTTCAAACTAAGCAGCATACCGGATTTGAGCCGACGGATAAATATCGCCTAGACAACCCGGATAATATCATAGATCTACGTAAAGACAAGGGTTATGCTGGCTGGAGTAAAGAAGAGCTCAAGAAAATGGAAGAAGAATACACTCAGCCTGAAGCTCCGAAAGAAGATGAGCCCAACGAATCGCCTAATGGTGATAAAAAGGACGAGAAAGATGCTTCAATTGATAGTTCTGATGAAAACCACGCAAAGGTTGAGAGATATATGGATATGCTGGAAAACAAGAAAGACGAGAAGGGCGAGCCTATGTATGGCGAAGATTTCTTGAAAAAAGCCAGGGAAAACGCCCCAGAACGACTTAAAAATGGCGGCAAGAAGTTGAAGGCTGAGGCTAAAGAGGAAGAAAGCGAGCCTAAAGGAAAGAGCCCCGAAAAGAAGAAAAGTCCGGAACAACCGGGTGAACAAGAGCAAAATCTGACAAATATAGTGAATGGTATTGATGCTTTACTAATATCAGATGAGGCCAAAGAGGCGGTTAAGAAATTGCTAGCTGAAGTGATAAAAGCTGCCAACGCAGATGGCTCAAAGGAGAAGCCAGAAAAGGATGGTAAAAAGGCTGAAGAAACCGGCGAAGGTGAGCAGGGTAGCGACGCTAAAAAAGGCGAAAAGGCTGGTGAAGGTGAATCGGATGCTGAGTTAGAAAAAAAGATTGAAGGTGCAGTGGCTGAAGACCTAAAAAAATATGAGGAGAAATTCCCTCAAAAGGACGGTGAATCTGACGAAGACTATGAAGCCAGGATCGCGACAGTTGAAAGCAGGCTGCAAGAAAAATATGCGGGCCAGTTTGAAAAATCGGCAGAGACGGGTGAAAAAGGGACCGGAGCAGAAGCTGACCCTGTAAAGGATTTTATGGAAAAGATAAGTGACCTGCCGATTAAGAAGCAAAGGCGCAAGATCAGGCAAGAGCTGAAAAAGCGTAAAAAAGCACAAGAAAAACGCAGGGCGGATTTGAGCAAGAACCAGAAGGCTCGCATAAAAGAAATAATTGATACTTATGGGTCTAAAGACCTGACAGCAAAGATGGATGAAGTTAATTCTATCTATCAAAAGACGAAGCGCTTTGAAGAGTCTGATAAGTTTGATAAGAGTAATGAAGAGTACAAAGAACTACTAGACAAAAGGAGCAAGCTGCAGGCTGAGCTGACAGAGGAAACTCGATCTAAAGATGGGGTTAGTATGTACGAGCAAGCTCAAAAATATAGCAAAAACCAAGAAGAAATGGTAGCGAGACTGGACGGGCGCATCACCGAATTTGAGGCCGAATATGAAAAGGTGAGTGAGAAATCCAGGCAGGGTAGGTTTGGCAACAAGCTTCTATATATATATGATAGGCTTTTCTCAAAGGACGATACTTTAAATAACAGCCATGTGGCAAGTAGGGAAAGGTAGGCAGCTATGGCAGAAAAACTACCAACACAAGAGGTGACAGAAATACCAGCCTATGAGCTATCTAGTGACGAGCTGGACTTTTTGGATGACTTAGAAAATGAGCGTTTCTCAGAGTCTGACGAGCAGAGCATTGAGAAGCAGCCAACTAGCCCCGAGAGCGAAATTGATAAAGAGTTGAGCCGCCGTAAACGCTTTAAGAATATAAAGCTTGAAATAGCTATCGCCAGAGAGCTTGCTAAAGAAAGATTCATGCACGACGGTGATTATGAAGATTCTGATTTGGAAAACGGAGAGAGCAAAGAAGAGTACGAAGCTTACCTTGAAGCATCTGGCGACAAACAGGGTTATGAAGAATTTGATATAGAGTCTAGGCGTGAGGAACTATATACGCTAGTGGAAATACAGCAGGAGCTTGGCGGGCAAGCCCTGACGGATCAGGATGTGCTGCGCGAGTACGGCCTTGATAGGCTGGCCGATGAGCTACAGGCTAGTGAAGACGCCAAGAAGCGTCGAAAAATAGTCGCAACTGTCGCGGCTATCATGGTCGTAGCGGGCGCGGCCTACGGACTTGCTAATCACGCTGGCTTGTTTGACCATCACGGTGATAGTGATAACTCAGGTGACGGGGACCATCATGGCGACAGCGGTGGGGAAAGCCCTCTAGTTGCTGCTACTGCTGAAACGGCAGATGATAGTGGAGAACATATAAACCTGCACGCTGATGACTTCAACGACGCTGGGTTTAATCATATTGGTGATCCGAATTACAATGGAAATCTTGACTTTGGCGCTGGTATTGACCACCTCACAGATTATCTCACTAGTTCTGATATATTAACTGCCGTGGAAGACAATATAGACTCCACGCCGCATCAGTTAGCGTATGCGCTTTTGCACGATGTGCCGGCCGAAGCCCTTACACATCTTGGGTTAGGCGATTATGCTGGACATGATAGCAACGCGGATGTAGATAAGTTAGCCACATACCTGGATGGCCATAATGAACTAAGAAATGATGCTCAGGATTTCTTGCTTGACCTGTTTGACGCGTCCGATGTGGAAGTACACGACTATAGCGGCATAATTACCAACCATGGCATTGCTTTGGCTGAAGGCGCGGATTCACATAGTGGTAATGCAGGAGATGTACATATAACATCCGGTTCATACCATGTGGACGGGCTAAAGATTATAACGATCCATACAGATTATGGCGATGTCAACTACAAACTTGATTGTTTGAACCCTGTTGAGCTTGGCGGCGACGATGGCGGTGACCACGGCGAAACCGGCGATTCTGGCGAACAGAATGAGACGGGTGAAACTGGTGAAAGCGGCGAGCGCGGTGAGACTGGAGACAGTGGGGAAGAAAATGAAACCGGCGAAACCGGCGATTCTGGCGAACAAGGTGAAACGGGCGTATCTGAAAAAGATCCAACGCAGGATATTAATGTCAATCCAGACCTAAATGATGATGCCAAAGATACTGGTGGTGACCATACGGTGAATGAGCCAGATCAGGATAAAGGTGACGGAAAAGACTTCCAGCCAGATAAGCCAAAATTCGGCGAATAATTAAGATAGCGTAAGAGAAAGGAAAGATATGAAAAAAACAAAAATTGCAAAAATCGTAGCGTTAAGTACATTGTCTGTAGTAGCCCCAATGGCCTACTGTGCCTCAGCGTTTGCCTGGGGACCAGAACGTACAACTTACACAATTGAGAAACCAGCTGATAAAGTGACGTTTGATTCTATTACTAATAACCCTAACTACGGTGATGAGCGCAATTTTACTATTGCTAGGGCCGCAAATGAAGCGTCTGACCAGTGGCGTGATTCTATCGACATCGTGGCCAACCAAGAATATATCATACGTGTTTATGTGCATAATAACGCGGCTTCAAACCTAGGATTAGTTTCAACTAATACGCGTGTTGCAATAAGCGTGCCGAACAAGTTGGCCGATAATATAACGGTCAATGGCTATATAATGTCGGCTAATGCGGATCCGAAAGACATCTGGGATCAGGTAGTATTTAAGAGCGCGAGTTCCAAGTTTAGCCTACAGTATGTAGCCGGCTCAGCTCGATATTATAACAACGCAAATCCATCAGCTGGCTTTGTACTGCCAGACTCAATTGTTACAGAAGGTGGCGCTTTGGTCGGCTATCAACAAATGGATGGCAATGTCCCTGGATGCTATGAGTATTCCGGAATAGCTACTATTAAGGTTGTTGCAAAAGTTAACGAAACGCCTCCACCAGTAACACCTCCAGAGACTCCGGCTGAACTGCCAAAAACCGGCCCTGCCGAAGCGGTGCTAGCTATTATTGCTATACTGGCTATTACGGTTGGTGTGGTCTATTGGTATAAGAGTCGTGCAGATATGCGCAAGATTGCGCTTGGTAAAGATGGTGGTACTACCAGTGATGTGGAGCCAACACCTGTGAGTAGTAGTGAGAATAAAAGTGAGGTTGAACCTCACCACCATGGGACGGAGCGTGGCGAAGCCGATAGGCAATAAACACAAATGTGGCCTAATACAAAACAGCCCTTTAGGGCTGTTTTGTTTACTTGAAGTTGGTAGTTTGTTAATATTGTGTATATGCTTAGTATTATTGAGGATCTCACCAGAACTGAAGAGCAGTTGGTGGATACCAGGCTGTTGGTTGCTAGAGCCGAAGAGGCTGGAATAAAAACTCAGGTTTGTGATTTTAGGGACGTTGATTTAACCCAGAAGACGAAGCTAGGTGAATGGATTTTCACTAGGATAGTGAAAGAGTCACGATCAAGTGCACTTATGGCCGCACGTGCTTATTTTAAAGACAAGATTGTAATGAACTCGGCACTTTTTTTGCGACCAAACTCGGGGAATAAATTTTATCAGCAATTGGTGTTTGCTAGCACGGAGCTTTCTGATTACGCCATCCCGACTTGGCCGGCAGATAGCAAGAATGATATTTTAAAGCTGGTTGAAAATGGCAGAATTAGCCTACCGTTGGTAGTAAAACCAGATAATGGTAGTCAGGGTGATAGGGTCAGGATTGTGAGAAGCTTAGCGGAATTGGATCAAGCGATGGATTTTGCAAGAATGGTTGTCCAGCCGTACATAGAGTTTGACAACGAGTGGCGAACTTATGTAATGGGGGGGGCGGCCCTAAGCTCTGGGTGTAGTAAAAATAGTATTGGCCAAAACTCCAAGCCAGGTGGCAGAGAGATGCTCTTAGAAGGTAACCAAAGTATAACAGAGGTTCTTAATAAGATTAGTCTTCTCGCCGCATCGATTCTCGAGCTAGAGTATACAGGCGTTGATATAATGCGTGATAAAATCAGTGGCAAATTTTACATTATTGAGGCTAATGTGCTGGCTGCAATTGCTATGCCGCATTACAGTAGGCATACTGGAGAGAATTTACCGCAAGAGGTGGTCAGGTGGTTCATTGAACGCGATAAGCTTATTAACCAAAAACTACCACTTGGACGGTGTCTAGATGACTACCTAGAGCCAAGATTGAAAAGACTAACTCCAGAAACACAAAAGCGCGTCAAGGCAATTCTTGATTTCAAGGAAAAACCAGCCAACAATCTAACGGAGGCAAGGGCTAAGAACAACTTTTTCAACATACCGCTCGAGGATAAGCTAAAATTTCTTTATGATAAGTTAAATCAAGGTGCTAAGGTGAAGATATCCAGCATTATTCTTGGTGAAGCTGACAAGTCTGTATCATGGGCAGGCAACTTCTTGGTGGATAGAAACGACAAGACTAACACGGGTCTCAGTACGGCGCATACACTCGAGAACGGCGCTGCAGCCAGCGCCTACTACGTCGCCATCAAGCGCCGGCTTGCTAAGAAGTAGATTTTTTGTTACAATACACCAGATTAAATAAAGGAATCAAATGAAAGCAGTCGTTAAGGTTGGTGGTAAGCAATATCTTGTCGCCGAAAAAGAGCGCCTCTTGGTAGACCTGCTACCGGAAGGCACCAAAAGCCTCACGCTTGATGCGCTGCTCACGATAGATGGTGATAAAACCGCCGTGGGTAAGCCGACAGTCAAAGACGTGAAGGTGTCCGCTAAGGTGGTCGAGCCAGAAGTTAAGGGCGATAAGCTCCGCATTATCCGATACAAAAGCAAAAAACGCGTTCATAAAGAAACTGGTCATCGCCAAAAGTACAGCGAGATCGAAATCAGCTCAATCAAGTAGCAAAAGTGCCCCGCAAGGGGCTCTTTTTATGCTATACTCATACCAGTTATGGCAACTATAATTGCAATTACTAATCAAAAGGGAGGTGTAGGTAAAACTACTACGGCTATTAACTTAGCCTATTGCCTGGCCAAAAGTGGTAAAAAGACCCTTATTATTGACTTTGACCCACAGGGTAATGCTAGTAGCGGCCTAGGGTTTGAAAAATCAAACCTTAAAAAAACCATGGTCGAAGTAATGTTGGGTGAAGCCACTCTGGAAAAGGCGATTTTGGAAACAAAGTTCAAAAACCTAAGTATCGCACCAACTACGCCGCACTTAGCGAATGCTGAGGTGGACTTGAATAAGCTAACCCGCAAATTTGCCTTACTTAAAAAAGCCGTTGATACAGTAGCGGAAAACTATGGCTTCATCATTATAGACTGTCCGCCGTCGCTCAGTTTGCTAACAATCAATGGCTTAATAGCTGCCAACTACGTGCTTTTACCAGTCCAGACTGAATTTTATGCTCTAGAAGGCGTCTCACAGCTCCTAGAAAGCATGAAACTAGTTAAAAAGGCCATGAACCCGGACTTAGAAATACTCGGCGTTGTGCCCACAATGGTGGACTCTAGGACGACACTTAGCATGCAAGTGCTAGAAGAAATTAAGCGATTTTTTGGCAAAAAAGTCTTCGAGACCAGTATCCCGCGCAATGTGCGCTTGGCTGAAGCACCAAGTCACGGTGTGCCAGTTGGAGTTTATGATAGGTTTTCTAAAGGAGCCAGGGCGTATAAGGCGCTGGCCAAAGAAATTGTAGAAAGGGTAGGTGAATGAGTATAAAAAAAGGCTTGGGCAGAAGTTTTGAATCGTTAATTCCTACGGAGTTGATTGATGAGACGTTTGATCCAACAACTAAGCAGGACCAGCAGGTAAGTAAGTTGGTCGAACTGTCGCTAAAGTCGATTACCCCAGACGAATCACAACCACGCCGGCATTTTGACGAACAGGCATTAGACGAGCTAGCGGCATCAATTAAAGAATTTGGCGTATTGCAACCCATTGTGGTAACCAAGCACGGTAACGGCGAATACATGATTGTGGCGGGTGAGCGCCGTTGGCGTGCCAGCAAGATGGCAGGCCAGACGAAAATTCCGGCGATTGTGCGTACTATGAGTGACCAAAATAGGCTTGAATCATCTCTGATAGAAAATGTGCAGCGCAAAGACCTAAACGTCTTAGAGATCGCCACAGCTTACGCCAAACTACGTGATCAGTTTGACCTGACGGTCGACGAAATTAGTCGGCGAGTCGCTGGGCGTTCTGCTAGCTCGATTAGTAACATGATACGTTTGCTCAAGCTACCAGCGAATGTTAAGCAAGCTATTGTTGAAGGCCAGCTAACAGAGGGCCAGGCGCGCCCATTGATTGGCGTGGATGCTAAGGTTATTGACGAAGTTTTGCCAAGAATTATCTTTGAAAACTGGAGTGCCCGCAAGATTGAACAGTTTGTGGTCGGTCTGAAAAGTAATGTCATTGCTGAGAAGGCGCTAACTAAAAATCCAGATCCTCATAGCGACGAGGTTAAAAAGTTCGAAAAGTCACTTGGGTTGCAGGTCGGTATTCATACCAGCTCGCGCGGTTCGGGTAAGATTGTAATCAAATTCAAGAACGCTAAAGAATTTGAAAAACTAAGCGACAAGCTGCTTAGCTAAAAGAGCCTGATTTTATCAAACGGGAAAATACGCATTCCGGCTGGGCCGACTACATCGTATAAGGGAATTGTACCTAGCCCATTACGTGAGTCATAGGAGTTACCATTTTCACGGTTGTCGCCAGACACGAAAATTTCACCTTCTGGCACGACTATATCCACATCACCATCAGTATGTTTTTTGGGTTCGCCATGGAAACCTAGGTCAGGTTCAAAACCGCTGGGGTGCTCATCGTTATAGACAGTCAAGACACCGCCCTTAACTACTACGCGTTCGTCAGCAAAAGCGATGACGCGCTTAATTATATACTTATCCTTTTCAATAGAGTTGCCATTAGGGTTGGTGAACACAATAATTTGTCCGCGTTCGGGTACATATTCTTTATTCTGCAAGTGAGCTATAGTGACTGGCATGCGATTAACCAGGATGCGGTCATCCGAATGAAGGGTATTTTCCATGCTGCCACCAACCACATTGTAGCTACGAAATACAAAACTGTTGAGAATGACAGTGCCTACGACAACGGCGATAATAAATCCAACCAGCCCAATAGCATCCTTTAATACCGGGTGACGTTGTAGGAAGGTGGTTTTCACTTCTGTGTCCATACGTATTTGTTATTTTATCATAAATCCCACGCACATAAGCGTAGCGTTTTAATTTCGAGCAGTTTTTGGTAAAATGGTTAGGTGTTAAACTGGAGATATAGGTAGGTGATAAACCTTATTAGGATAGCTCGTGGTAAAACCTTGCTGAGCCAGGCTATGTATGTGGCTCTTAATATTCTACTTGCAGTGGCTACATTGATATTAGTTTTAGTTACAAATTCACCAGTGCTAGCTTGTATATTAGTGCTACTGGGTAAGTGGCGGGTGTTGGCGGTGCGTGTACGCTACTGGTGGTTAAACATAAGAGCAAACCTAGTGGATATGATAGTTGGGCTAAGCTTTGCGTCATTGATTTTCCTGATGGGTGGATACCTAGCAGCACAGATTGTAGCTACTGTGTTATACGCAGCGTGGTTGATATTTATTAAGCCTAGCTCTAAGCCAGCTCTGGTTAGTATCCAGGCGGGTGTGGCGCTGCTGCTTGGCATAACGGTTGCCACATCGTTTTTTTATGGCCTGCCGCCAGTTGTTTTAGTGGCCGCTTGCTTCCTGATTGGTTATGCAGTGACTCGGCATGTTCTTGTCGCCAACCTTGACGATGGTAGTAGCCCGGAGTTTGTCAGCTTGGTATCTGGCTTAGTTTTGTCAGAACTGGCTTGGGCGGCTTACCATTGGTTAGTTGCTTATGGTATCCCAGACACTGGCCTTAAGTTGCCGCAATTCGCACTGATAGCTATGCTGATGGGTTTTGTGGCACTTACTGTTTACAGAGGCTACGATAGGGATAGCGGTAAAGCTAAGGTGCAGGATATCATAATGCCCATCATATTTGCAGTGGCAGTTATTTTAGTTATGTTGTTGGCGTTTTCTGGAGCGTCAATAAGCTTAAGCTAATCTTCAGTTTGATGTAATAAATTAGGGGGCCTATGGAAAACGATAATATCTACAAGCCGAACACAGAAAACAGAAGTCTATATGGTCAGCCTAGGCAAACTATACAGCAGCCACCTAGTGGCCAACAGCGTAACCGTACTAAGCTTCGTACTTTGTTAGCTATTGCCATAGTGTCCTTATTGGTGGGCCTGGGTGGTGTAGGGCTTTCAGCCTATAATTTAATCAGGTTAAACCAACAGCCCGAGCAGGCGCAGGTGCCGCCAGATGGTAATTTTGCCAAACTTGATGGCACTTCCATCGACGCCGTAGTTAAAAAGGTATCACCTAGTGTGGTTTCAATTGTGTCAAAAACTAAGAGCAGCTCACGTTATAGCTACATGCTCGGCAACGAATACGGCCAAACTGCTGGTACAGGCATGATTGTTAGCAAGGATGGTTATGTGCTAACTAACAAACACGTTATAGAGAGTGCAGTTGAGCTGAATGTGGTGACGGATGATGGCACGACTTATAGTGATGTTAAGGTGGTAACAACAGATCCGGTAAATGATGTGGCATTTCTAAAAATTAGTGACGTTACGGATCTTAAGCCGGTTGAGATTGGCAACTCTAATACGATTTCAGTTGGTCAATCGGTCATAGCTATCGGTAATGCTTTGGGACAGTTCCAGAATACCGTAACTGCTGGTATTATCTCTGGTGTTGGGCGATCCCTTAGCGCTCAGAGTAGCGACGGTCAAGCTGAATCGCTAACTGATATGATCCAGACGGATGCGGCAATTAATCCGGGAAATTCTGGCGGCCCATTAGTTAATGCAGCTGGGCAAGTGATAGGTATTAACACAGCAGTGGCAGACGAGGCTCAAGGTATAGGTTTTGTGATACCGATTAATTCGACTAAGGGTATGTTGGCTAGCCTGATTAAAACGGGCGAAGCTAAGCGCGCATTTTTGGGTGTAAGCTATATTACTTTAACCCCAGAAACCGCTAAAGAGCTTAAACTGTCAGTCAATAAGGGGGCATATGTCTATACAGAATCTGGCTCGTCTGTGCAAAAGGATAGCCCAGCCGACAGGGCGGGTATTAAGGATAAAGACATTATCACCAAAATTAACGGAATAGAAGTTGGCCCTAGGGGGAGTGTAAGCAACCTGATTGCAGAGTATCCAGTGGGCACTGAAATTGAAGTGACGTTGTTGCGCGACAGTAAAGAAGTAACCGTCAAAGTTACGCTTGGCGAGTACCCAGAATAACCACTTCTGAATAAATTATTTATACAGTTATTTAATCTGGAAAATGACGAAAAATGGGGCAGTTTTTAGCACTGTGAAACGCTTATTTTTCACGGCGTAGTTAGTGATGTTTTTAGCTTGGCGCGGATCTAGCTCAAGCGCCAAGAAGCCGCCAGATTTAAGGCGGTTAGGAGCCTGGTTGGTCAGCTCTTTTAGTAATCTTTCGCCAGCATCATCGGCGTATAAGGCTAGGCTAGGCTCGTACTTGGTGGCGGGCGAGACTTGCCAATCATGCGCCACGTAGGGCAGGTTAGCCACAATCACGTCAAACTTGCCGTGGACATTTTGTAGCAGGTCGCTTTGCACAAACTGTATCTTTGCGCCGAGTTTCTTGGCGTTCTGTTGTGCGATTTCCAGCGCAGCGGGCGATATGTCGCTGGCGGTCACAGTTGCGTCTGGCAGTTCTAGCGCCATTGTCACTGCGATTGCGCCACTACCTGTACCAACGTCTAGAACGTCGCAAGGTGTGCCTCCGCAATATTCTAGCACGGCGCTGGCTAGCTGCTCGGTTTCGGGGCGGGGGATTAGAACATCGGGCGTAACGGCAAACTCTCGACCATAAAACTCCCTACTGCCCAAAATGTAGGCTAACGGCTCATGCGCGCCGCGCCGCGCCGCCATAGCGTTAGCTTGCCTGAGTTCGGTATCTTGTAGCTCATGGTTATCGTGTGCCACTAGCCAGGTGCGTTCATGGTCTAACACATACGCCAGGATCAGCTCAGCGTCGAGCCTGTCAATTTTGCTAGCGTTTAGCCAATCTTTAACCTCTGCCACGTTGTCGCACCACTTCGTAAGCTAACACTACAGTGGCGGCGCTAACGTTTAACGAATCGGCCAGCCCTAGCATTGGTAGTTTAACTTGCAGGTCGGCGGCATGCATCATCTGGTCGCTTAGGCCAAACTGCTCCGAGCCCATTACCACGGCAATCGGCTGAGTCATGTCAACGCTAGTGTAGAGCGTATCGGTATGTGGGGTGGCCGCCAAAGTCTTGATGTCATGCGTTTTGCAGAAAGCCAGAGCGCTGGCTGAATCTGTTACCACTACTGGCACCTTGAATAGTACACCGGTAGAGGCTCGCACTACGTTGGGGTTAAATACATCGGTCACTGGGTCAGTCACGATCACGGCTTCAGCGCCAGTGGCGTCGGCCGAGCGCAAAATCGTACCCAAGTTTCCAGGTTTTTCGATAGACTCAACAATCAATACAAAGGGGTTATCGGACAATTCCAAGTCTTCCAGCTTGGTGTGCCATTGTTTGCCGACTGCCAGTAAGCCTTCGGGCCGGTCACGATAGGTGACTTTGGCAAAAGCCTCGCGGCCTAGCTGAGTGATGCGTGTTCCAGTAGATTCGGCAGCTTGTACGACTGACATCTCATTTTCGCCCAAAAACCACTCGGTTGAGTAGTATAAGTCCTCAAGGTGAAACCCGCTCTCCATGGCTCGCGTGATGGGCCGGTAGCCCTCGATCAAAAACAGGTCGCTGGTGTCGCGCTCTGAACGCTTGCTTAGCCTTACTAAGTCTTTTACAATCTGGTTGCTGGGGCTGGCAATCACTTTAGGCATTGCTGCTGGCCTGGGCTATTAGTTCGCGTTCGTAAGCTTGCAGGTGCTCAACCAGATCGTCAATCTCGCCATTCAAAGCAGTTGGGATATTGCTGCGAGAGTAGCCGATGCGATGATCGGTGATGCGGTCTTGCGGGAAGTTATAGGTGCGGATTTTTTCGCTACGGTCGCCGGTGCCGATCAGGCTGCGGCGTTGGTCGCCCAGAGCTTTAGCTTCTTCGTCCAGCTTTTGTTGTAACAAGCGACTACGTAGTACGCTCATAGCCTTGGCCTTGTTTTTGATCTGTGATTTTTCATCTTGATTGGTTACTACTAATCCGGTGGGTAGGTGAGTGATGCGCACAGCAGAGTCGGTGGTGTTGACAGATTGCCCACCGTGCCCGCTTGAGCGGTAAATATCGATGCGTAAGTCTTTCGGGTCGATCTCTAGGTCGGTTTCTTCAGCTTCGGGTAGTACTGCCACGGTTACAGTACTAGTGTGAATTCGCCCTTGGCTTTCGGTGACTGGCACGCGCTGCACGCGGTGTACACCACCTTCAAACTTGAGTTGCCGATAGGCACCGTCGCCGTGTACAGCAAAAATTACTTCTTTGTAGCCGCCAGTATCGTTAGCGTTTTCGCTCATTAGTTCGGTTTTCAAGCCATGTAGCTCAGCGTAGCGCAGGTACATGCGGTAAAGCTCGGCCGCAAACAAGCTGGCTTCGTCGCCACCCGCGCCGGCTCGAATCTCAACAATCACATCTTTGTCATCGTTTGGATCTTTGGGCGAAAGCGATTCAAATAGTGCGGACTCGATCTGCTCTAATTCAGTTGTAGTTTTCACAACATCTTCTTTAGCTAATTCGGCCAATTCGTCACCGCCTCGAGCCAGCTCTTCGGCTTCGACTAAGTTTTTTTCTAGTTGCTTGCGGCGTTTGGCTAGTTCTAAAATACTCTGTAGCTCGGTAAAACGCCTGTTTTTGGCAGTAAAATCGGGGCTAGAATACGCCGTGGGCGTGCTTAAAAACCGCTCCAGCTCTACTAGCTCAGCTTGTAGTTTGTCGGCGTCTAGTTCAATTCTTGCCATAGCCCACCAAAACAAGTTTTAACAGGCTATGGTGGAGCATATCGGATTCGAACCGATGACCTCTTCCATGCCATGGAAGCGCGCTAGCCAACTGCGCCAATGCCCCTCGTGTCCGTATTATACCATTATTTAAACAGTTTTTTCGTCTTTTTTAGCGGTGTTTGCTGCCTGTTTTTTGGCCTTATTAACCAACGCAGACTTGCGTTCTTCGGCCTTAGCGAACTTGGCCTTAAAGCGATCAACACGGCCTTCGGTGTCGATAATCTTTTCCTCACCGGTGAAGAACGGGTGAGAAGCCGAGCTAATCTGAATGTCGATCACTGGATATTCTTTGCCGTCTTCGTACTTGACCGTTTCGGTAGAAGCAGCGGTGGAGCGGGTTAGGAACATAAAGCCAGCTGACTTGTCCCGGAACACAACCACGCGATAATCTGATGGGTGAATGTCTTTTTTCATAACTCGGATGATTATAGCAGAGCTTGCCTCAAGGTGCAAGCCATGATATACTTGCGTAGTAATAAGATTAATGAAACAACCCCGCTAGTCTTCCTGATTAAGAGCGAGGTGGTGGAAAGGAAGTTTACAATGTCTGTTGATATTGACATTAAAAAACTGCTGGAGTCTGGTGCGCATTTTGGTCACAAAACTAGCCGCTGGCACCCCAAGATGGCGCCATATATTCATAGCAAGCGCCAAGACAGTCATATTATTGACTTAACCAAAACGGTGGAGGCGCTAGAGAGTGTGCTGCCCGAGCTAACTAAAGCAGTCGCCAAGGGCGGTAAAGTGCTGTTTGTAGGCACTAAAAAGCAAATTCGTCCGATTATCAAGGAAGTCGCAGAGGCTACGGGACAGCCATATGTTACTGAACGCTGGATTGGCGGCACATTAACTAACGTTAAAACAATTAACCAACAGGTTAAAAAATTGCACAATCTTGAGAAGCGCATGGAAACGGGCGAGCTTGAAAAGCGTTACAGCAAGCTTGAAGTGCAGCGTTTTGCTGAAGAAATTGAGGCGCTGAACGAAAAATATGGTGGCGTTAAAGACTTGAGCGGTAAGCCTGCCGCGGTTGTGGTGATCGATGTGGTGGCCGAGCGCAACGCTGTAAAAGAAGCTAAGACTTTAGGTATCCCGGTGCTTGCGCTGGTGGATACCAATGCTGACCCGAGCGAAATTGACTATGTGATCCCAGCTAACGATGATGCCATCAAGAGTGTGCAGCTCATCTTAGGCTATATAGGTGAGGCCGTCAAAGAAGGCCTAAAGAATGTCAAAAAGGTGGAGGACAAAAAGTAATGGCAGATTTTACAGTTGAAGATATCAAAAAACTCAAGGAATTGACTGGTGTGGGCTTAACTGATGCTAAGACGGCGCTAACTGAAGCCAAAGGTGACTTCGACAAAGCGGTTGAGGCCATGCGTAAAAAAGGCCTAACTAAGGCCGAAAAGCGTGGCGACCGTGAAGCTCGTGAAGGGGTGATTGACTCATATATCCACGATGGCCGAATTGGCGCTATTTTGGAGCTAAACTGCGAAACCAGCTTTGTGGCCAAAACCGATGCGTTCAAGGAGCTGGCCCATTACATAGCTATGCAGATTGCCAGCATGAACCCAGTTTATGTAAGCGAAGGTGATATCCCTGAAGCTGACATGAAGAAAACTCGCACGGAGTTTGAAGATAAGCTAAAGGACGACAAAAAACCAGCTGACGTAAAGGCGAAGATTATCGATGGTCAGGTTAAAAAGCATTTTGAAGACAAGGTTTTGCTGAGCCAAAAGTATATTTTGGATGATAGTGTAACTATAGAAGGCTTAATTAAGAACTACATTGCCAAAACAGGCGAGAACATTGTAGTCCGTCAGTTTAAACGCATGGAATTAGGCGTTACTGAGTAGACTGTTGTTAGTTTTACAACGCTACCACCCTTGCTCAACAGGGGTGGTAATGCTTTTTAGGCGCAAGGGTATTGACATTTTAAGCCGCTTGTGCTAAACTGCCAAGTACAAGCTGATACAGGATCAGCCAACAAAAATAAAAAGTTTTAGTCCTAAAAAATTGAAACCGATTATCGTAGTTGACGGATTCGTTCAATGTCAGTTTGTCGCAGATTAAACAGGACCGTTTGGTTCGTCGAATTATTGCAGTTACTTTGTTGCTTTGTTCGGTGGAACTTAGTTTTACCCTAAAAAGTGAGGCCTAGTTTTACTTTATGCTTTGTGACTTTTCTTAGACCAGTTTTCCTAACCCGATTATTGATTTAAGGTTTTGTGATTGTTTCCGGTTTGGCATTTATCCCTTTCGGCCTCTGTTTATCCGCACCTTTCAATCACTAGCTTTACCGAAGTTTTTCTAGGTTTATAATTAGCTAATTACTTGTTATTTACTTAGCTACTTACTTTCAGGTTCTATCTTTTACATTTTTCTATTTGATTTACCTCTTATAGTTTGGTGTTTTGTGATAGTATACTCAAGTTTTTGGGAGTTTTTTGTTCTTCCATTTGCACCTGTTGGTTTTATCTGTAAGGTTTTTATAGTTTTCTATTTACCTTAAAAAGTTTATAGAGCTTTTGCGCTAAGCTTGATCACTTAGTTTAAAAGTTGCTGTTTAAATTTTATAGTTTGTAAGATTTTTTCGGATTTAGTTTTTATATGTTTGATTAAACACTTATATATGATTTCTTTGTTTGTTCTTCTTACTTTTTCTTCGGTTGGCACTATCAACTCTTCGTGGTTGGGGTGGTGAGTTCAAGTTTCGGCTTGTTCTTACCACTCCCACCATGAAAAAGTAGTAGTAATGTGTATGTGGGTCCTCGGACCTGCACACGGCTAGTTTGAAAGAACACTGTGTAAAGTGGTGCACACCTTTACACGATGGCCATGTCGAGAGTCCTTCCTTAACCGGTGGGATTTTCGATTTTCTGGGGCTTTTGCCTCTTTTTTGTTATAATCAACTTAATAACTTGGAGGCATATGTTTACGTTAGATACCTATGAAAAGAAGATGAGTGATGCGCTGGGCCATTTTCAGAGTGAAATGAATAAGGTTCGCACTGGGCGAGCTCATCCATCAATGCTTGATAGTGTACGGATAGAAGTGTATGGTACTAAGTTGCCGCTTAACCAAGCCGCGAACGTAACAGCACCAGAGGCTAGTATGATATTGATTACACCGTATGACGCCGGTAATATCCCGGCCATATCGAGCGCGATTCGGGCCGATCAGTCCCTGGGGCTAAACCCAAGTGACGATGGCCGCGTGGTGCGCGTGCCGATCCCGCCAATGACTGAGGAGCGCCGCAAGCAAGTGGTTAAACAGGCTAGCGAAAAGGTTGAAGAATCAAAGATTGCCCTGCGCAATATCCGCCAAGATGCCATTAAAGAAGTCAAGAAGCTTAAGGATGATAAAGAGGTTTCTGAAGATGACCAAAAGCGGCTTGATAAAGAAATCGAAAGCTTGGTAAAAGACTTCACGGCCAAGATTGATGAAGCGTTCAAAGTTAAAGAAGCGGAAATACTGAAAGTTTAGATGGTAGAGCAAGCTCCTACTCATGTTGGTTTTATTGTTGACGGTAATCGCCGTTGGGCTAAGCTGAATGGCGTATCAAAGGATGTCCATCGCAAGGGTAAGGACGTAGTGTTTGACGTGGCGGTGCGCTGTTTTGAACGGGGTATCAAATACGCTACGTTTTACATATTTTCGTCTGAAAACTGGCAGCGCAGTAAGGTGGAAGTTAGCTACCTGATGAAGCTGTTTGCCACGGCACTAGTTGATGACATTCATATTCTGCACGAAAACAAGATCAAACTGGTATTTTTGGGCCGCGACGATCATGTGGACTCAGAGACCTTGAGGACAATGCGCGAAGTGGAGGAGGCGACTAAGGACTATACCGGTGGTACGGCCTGCCTGTGTTTTAATTATGGCGGGCAGCAAGAGATAGCCGATGCGGCTAGGAAGATGATTGCTAGCGGTGTGGCGGCCGATGAGGTTACTCCAGAGCTAATTGGCCAGAATATCTATCACCCCGAGATTCCGCCGGTTGATATGGTGGTACGCACGGGTGGTGAGTTACGAATTAGCAATTTTATGTTGTGGCGAATTGCGTATTCGGAGTTTATGTTTTTAGATAAATTGTGGCCCGAGATGACGCCGGGTGATGTCGATGCGGTGGTCGACGAATACAATCGGCGATCGCGCCGCTTTGGCCGTTAAACTTTGGTATGTTCGGCTACGTAGTCGACTAGGCGTGTGAAGAACTCGGTGGCGCCGGGTGGTAAGCTACTAGCTTGGTTGATGGACTTTTTGGCCTGCTCGGTCAAGCGTTGCACTTCTGCCTGGCAGCGTTCTAGGGCGCCAGTGTTCTTGATGGCTTGCCGAGCGGCTTCAAACTCGTCGTCGGTTAGGTTCTTATTGCCGAGAGCTTGGGCTAGGGCGGTCTTTTGCTCGCTTGTGGCGCGCTCTAGAGCGTAGACAACCAGTAAAGTACGCTTACCCTCAATAATATCGCTACGGTTGCTCTTGCCAGTCTGCTCTACTTCTCCAAAAGTGCCGATGATGTCGTCGTAGAGCTGGAAACTGATCCCGGCGTTCAGTAGGTAATCGTTTAGCTCTGGGCTGATACCCCTGCCGGCTAGTGCAGCGCCAAAGTAAACTGGCATGCAAAAGGTGTAATAGGCGGTTTTTAATTTTAATACTTGAACCACGTCTTCTTCCTTACTGGTTTCGAAGGCCTCGTTATTGAAATCACCGAGCTGGCCAAAACAAGTTTTGGTTAAGAAGCCATTTAGGTGGGCTGAAGCGGCAACTTTAGCGGCATCGCTAACGGGTAACTTGAGTGCCCGCGATAGCGCCAAGTTTTGGCCAGCCAGGGCGGCGTTTATGGCCTGTGATACGCCATAATGCGCTTGGTCGCCAGCCAGGTGGTGCTCCTGGTGGTAGTTTTCGAGCAAAATATGGGCGGCGGGTTTGCCACGCCGTAATGTAGAAACATCTTCGACGTCATCCACCACGAGCAGGTAATCATGCAGCATCTCGATAATCACGGCGGCTTCTAGCCCGACGCCAGTGTCTTTGCCACCGTGGAATTCGTAACTATGTTGGGCTAGCACGCCACGCAGGCGCTTACCACCACGGCCCAAAACATCTACATAAGCAGCCAGAATATCGCTGTAGCGTTCACCGTAGGTGTTTTTGGTATCGCTAAGCAGCTCGGTAGACACTACAGCTATGCGCTGGTCGATTTGGTGTTTGCTGTGTTCTAGGTCTTGTTTGAATTTGTCCATACTATCAACCATGGTACCACGTCATTAGGGCTATGTGTGGTAAAATAGACTAAACGACAACATGAACAGGCAGGAGGTTTGCTAGGTGATAGTGTGGGGCATTATTGTTGGGATTCTTATTTTAACTCTATTGGTGGTGGTGCACGAACTAGGGCACTATATTGCTGCTCGGCGCAGTGGTGTGGTGGTCGAAGAGTTTGGTATCGGCTTGCCACCGCGGGCGTGGGGCAAAAAGCTCAAAAACGGCGTACTACTGAGTATTAACTGGCTGCCGATTGGTGGTTTTTGCAAAATGCAAGGTGAGAGCGACGCTGCTAATAAAAAAGGCGACTATGGCAAAGCGACTTATTGGCAAAAGACCAAGATCTTGTTTGCCGGTGTAGCCATGAACTGGCTGGCAACTATTGTGATTTTTACAATACTTGCCTGGGTCGGTATGCCTCAAATGATAAAAGATCAGTTCACTGTTCCTGCAGATAGCTACAGATCGGCTAGTGAGGTGGTGGTAGGCACGGTTGTAGAAGGTTTGCCGGCCGACAAAGCTGGCCTAAAACCAGGTGATGAGATTGTCAAGGTTGATGGAACACTCATAACTGACGCTGCGCTCATCCCAGAAATCAGCAGGGTTGATAAGGGTAAGAGGGTGAAGATCGAATATCGCCGCGATGGCCAAACTAAAACTACGACGGCAGAGCTTCGCGGGAGCAACGATGACGGGAAAGGCTATTTGGGCATGAGCTCTGGGCAGAGCACCTATGTGCGCTCAACTTGGTCGGCGCCAATTGTAGGAGTGGCCACTACTTTGCAGCTAACTGGCGAGACTTTCCGTGGTGTGGGTGTGCTAGCAGGTAATTTCTTTGGTGGCTTGGCTAAACAGTTAAGCTTTGACGCTTCGGTGCGCGAAAGCGGCCGCGAAAACGTTTCGGCGGCTGGCGAAGGTGTAACTGGCCCGGTTGGCATTGTGGGCGTGCTGTTCCCGCAGGCTACGCAATCTGGCGGTGTCACTCTGCTTATGCTAGCTGGTATTAT
This sequence comes from Candidatus Nomurabacteria bacterium, assembly GCA_031257295.1. GTDB lineage: Bacteria > Patescibacteriota > Saccharimonadia > Saccharimonadales > Saccharimonadaceae > JAIROX01. The sequence goes on from JAIROX010000004.1 coordinate 120,495, forward strand.
TTCGCTGTCGCTGGCGGTGATGAATGTCCTGCCGATTCCAGCCCTAGACGGTGGTCGCTGGCTGTTGATGACGATCTATAAGCTAAGGCGTAAAAAACTAACGGCAAAAACTGAAGAAAAGTTTGTAACTGCAGGTTTTCTTGCACTATTCGCGCTAATTATCCTGATAACTATCGTAGATGTGGTGAGGCTATTCTAATGAAGGCGGAAGATGCAAAAAATAACGCCGCCGTGCAGGCTGAAACCGGACCAAAAAAAGCTAAACGTGGAAAAGATAAGTGGCTAAAAGTTCTATACTATGCGGCTGGTGTGATGTTGGCATTTTATGCTGTACAGTATATTACGGCGTTTGCCCTGTACTTTATTTTTGGCGATAAGTTGACCGACATGGTAGCTAGCTCAGTGTTTAGCACAGTTATTTCGGCTGTGATGTATGCTGTCATCTTGGTGGTTGTCTTGGTGGTGCCAGTGCGGCTGTTCAAACAGAAACTTTCAACCAAAGAACTCGGTGTTCAGAGATGGCCAAGCTGGATGGATATCTTGTTGTCGCCAGCAGCATTCATAGTCTATATGATTGCGGCGGCTATATTAACTACGTTGGCCGCTGGGGTGTTGCCTTGGTATGATGTCAATCAAGCACAGGATGTTGGTTTTTCGAATGACAATCTAGTATCACAGGTAGACTATATCCTAGCGTTTATATCACTGGTAGTAGTAGCACCAGTTGTTGAGGAGATGATTTTCCGCGGATATCTTTATGGTAAGCTGAGGGGCTATGTTGGCATAGTGGTGTCAACCTTGATCGTGAGCGTATTATTCGGTGTGGCGCATGGCCAATGGAATGTGGGTGTCAATGTGTTTGCGATGAGCTTGGTGCTTTGCGGCCTGCGTGAGCTCACAGGCAACATTTGGTCTGGAGTGTTGCTGCATATGCTCAAGAACGGAATTGCCTACTACTTTCTGTTTGTTAACACGACATTTTTAACTAATGTAATGGGAGGATAATGTGAGAGTTAGCCAGCTATTTACTAAAACTAGCAAGAATATTCCAGCTGATGAACAGGCTAAAAACGCTCAGCTATTAATACGTGCGGGCTATATACATAAGGAAATGGCTGGTGTGTATGCATACTTGCCGCTAGGTCTACGAGTGCTTGAAAATATCAAGCGGATCGTGCGTGAAGAGATGAACTCGGTCGGCGGGCAGGAATTGTTGATGACAACTTTGCAGCCTAGAGATATTTGGGGAAAAACCAACCGCTGGGATGATGAGGTCGTTGATAACTGGTTCAAGACGCGGCTAAAAAACGATACCGAACTAGGTGTTGGACTGACGCACGAAGAGCCGATCGTTGACGCGCTGAGCTCATATGTAGATTCTTATAAGGACCTTCCACTGTATGTTTATCAGATTGCGCCAAAGTTTCGTAACGAGCTACGCGCTAAGTCGGGAATCTTGCGCGGTCGTGAATTTTTAATGAAAGACATGTATAGCTTTGCTCGCACGCAGGCTGAACACGATGAACTATACGAAAAAGCCGCCGAGGCTTATACGAGGATCTTCGACCGGCTAGGAATCGGTGATCGAACTTATCGCACAGCAGCTGATGGCGGTTACTTCACAGAGCGTTTTAGTGATGAGTACCAGACTATTAGCGAGGTGGGTGAGGACACGATTTACGTTGACGAGGCTAAGAAATTGGCAGTAAATAAGGAGATCTGTACAGACGAAAACTTGGTAAAACTTGGCCTAAAAAGGGAAGATCTGGTAGAGAAAAGGTCTGTTGAGTCTGGTAATATATTTCCGCTTGAGTCCAAATATTCTGATGCGCTGGGCCTTTACTATACTGATGAGGAAGGCGTGCGACAGTCGATCATCATGGGCTGTTATGGTATTGGCATTAGCCGGGTTATGGGCGTGCTAGCCGAAGTTTTTGCGGATGGCAAGGGGCTAGTTTGGCCAGAAGCAGTAGCGCCGTTTAAAGTCTACCTAGTTAATATCGGTGATGTTGTAAATAAGACAACAGATACCTATGACAGGCTGCAGAAAGCCGGGGTAGAGGTGCTATGGGATGATCGCGAAACTCGCCCAGGCGAAAAATTCGCTGACGCCGACCTGCTTGGTATCCCATATCGTGTAGTGGTTAGTGAGCGTCTAGGGGATAAGCTAGAACTTAAGGCACGAACGGGCGATAAGATTGAAGAGCTAAACCTAGACGAATTATTAAAACACCTAGCCTAGTTGTTAAACTGGGCAGATTAAACTACAATAGTTAGCATGGCAACACTAAAAGATTTTAGAGATGAACGACTTCGCAAGCTCGAAGAGCTGAGGGCGCTTGGCGTTGATCCGTACCCAGCAGATAGCAATCGCACGCATAAAGTTGTAGAAATTACAACAGATTTTAAGAAGTTTGATGGTAAAGCGGTAACTGTTGATGGGCGTGTTACCAGCATACGTAAGTTTGGCAAACTAGCTTTTATTGTATTAAAAGATTTCAGCGGCGAGATCCAGCTATTTTTGCGCGATGGTGATGTGGCTGACCTGGACGCCAAGAAAGGTACCTTGGGGCTAAAACAACTGCCGCTACTTGATACTGGCGACTTTGTAGAGGCTACTGGTGAAGTGATCAAAACTAAAACTGGTGAAGTGTCTGTGGCAGTTAAAACTTTGCGCTTACTCACTAAATCATTGCGGCCTATGCCAGCTAGCCATGAAGGCTTCACCAACAAAGAGGAGCGCATGCGCCGTCGCTATGTTGATATGAATGTTAACCAAGAGGTCCGTGATCGTTTTGTGCGCCGCAGTAAGTTTTGGCAGGCCACGCGTGACTTCCTAAACCAGCACGACTTTATCGAAATTAACATTCCGGTGCTTGAACATACCACAGGTGGCGCTGATGCTAACCCATTTGTGACACATATGGATGCTTTGGGGCAAGATTTTTACCTGCGTATTAGCCACGAGCTGCCGCTAAAGCGCCTGCTGGGCGCGGGTTACGAGCGTGTTTACGACATCGGCCCGAGGTTCCGCAACGAAAACTACAGCGACGAGCACCTGCCGGAGCATGTGGCTATGGAGTGGTATGCGGCTTATTGGGACTGGCAAGATGGCATGGAGTTTATGGAAAGCCTTTACAAATACGTGCTGAAGGAGACCTTTGGCAAGTTGCAGTTTAAGCTGGGCGATTTTGAGATTGATCTAGACAAGAAGTGGGAAGTTTGGGATTACGCCGAAGTTATCAAAAAGCACTACGATATTGATGTGTATAGCACGAGCATCGAAGAGGTCAAGAAGGCGCTCAAAGACAACAACCTTGAGGTTGAAAAAACCGAAAACTTGCCGCGCGGTATCGACAAGTTATGGAAAAATATTCGCAAAAACGTAGCAGGGCCAGTTTGGCTGGTCAACACGCCGCTGTTTATTTCGCCGCTGAGCAAGTCGAACCCCGATGGCAACACCGTACAGCGTTTTCAGCCAGTTATTGCGGGTAGTGAACTCGGTAATGGATTCAGCGAGCTTAACGACCCAATAGACCAGCTAGATCGTTTTGTTGAGCAGCAGCAAATGCGCGACGAAGGCGATGACGAAGCCATGATGCTAGACATCGACTTCGTCGAAATGCTAGAGTATGGCATGCCGCCGGCTTGCGGTTGGGGCTATTCGGAGCGCGTATTTTGGATTTTCGAAGGCGTAACAGCACGTGAAGGTGTGCCGTTCCCGCAGTTGCGTAATGACATTGACGATGTAACTAGGTCGATTTATCCTGAGTTAGATTTGACAGGTGGTGAAGCGGGTGAAAAAAAGTAGCATACTTGAGAAAATCTTGTGGGTATGCACGCTGGCTCTAGGTGTAACATCCATAGTTATGATGCCGATCCTAATTTTGGACGAAAACTCTTTGCAAGACACTATATACAACATACTAATCATAATCTTAGGCTTAGGTGCACTACTAATCGGCACAATCAGTAGCGTAGATGGACGAATTCAGCGGCGTGCAACCCTAAAACTACAACAGGAAATCAAAGAGGCTATTCGTGAGCTAAAGAATATCGATAACGAGAGCGATGCTATCTTACATGAACTGGAAAAAGATGAAAAACTCGATCGTGAAATGCTAGAGAAATTAGACAAAAAAGCTTGAGCTGTTAGGGGGTGGTATGCAAAATAAAGTCGTGATTATAGGTACTGGTAATGTTGGTATGAGCTACGCCTATGCGCTCCTGAGTCAACAGGAGTTTGTAAACGAACTAGTTTTGATAGATAAGAATATAGCCGATGCTGAAGGTGAAGCGCTTGACCTTGAGGATGCTTTGCCATTTGCGCCTACAAACATGAAGGTTCGACGTGGAACCTATAAAGATTGTAAGGGTGCTGCTATGGTGGCTATTACGGCGGGCGCCAATCAGACGCCAGGCGAAACGCGCATGGACCTAGCGCAGAGGAATGCTGTAATTGTGCAAGATATAGTCACTCAAGCTATGGCAGCCGGCTTTGATGGCATATTTTTGGTGGCTACAAACCCGGTGGATGTCATGACATACGTGGCTTGGCACACATCCAAGTTACCTAAACATAAAGTGGTAGGTAGTGGCACGGTATTAGATACAGCTCGGTTGCGCTATGCTCTTGGGCAAAAACTTAGAACTAACCCCAAGAATCTCCATGCTTATGTAGTTGGCGAGCATGGTGATAGCGAATTTGTGGCCTGGAGTAGCGCCAACTTTAGTTTGCAAAAGGTGACTGAGGTACTAGATAAAGAAGGCCAATCTAAAATTGAAGATGCTGTTAAAAATGCAGCTTATAAAATTATTGAGAAGAAAGGCGCTACATACTATGGTATCGGCATGTGTATGGCGCGTATCACTGAAGCGATCCTAGGCGACGAGAATGCCGTACTGCCCGTTAGCAACTTTAACGAACGTGGCCAGGTGTTTATCGGTATGCCAGCCGCTGTTGGACGTACCGGAGTTAAAGAACGATTACCAATCGAGCTCAGCGCTAGGGAGCAGAAGTATCTAGATAGGTCAATTGATATTATTAAAAAAGCTGTTAAATCAGTGATAAAATAAAAGTATGAAAAAGCCCGCTGTCGTTCTCGTCGCTCTGTCTGCGGGTGTGTTGGCTATTTTAGCTACGGGTATAGCGCTGGCTAGTGTGCAAGAATTCTACTTTAGTAGTTTTGCGGCCGACTACTATCTATCGAAAGACGCTGAGGGCGTTAGCCAGATGCATGTAGAGGAAAGGTTGACTGCTGAATTCCCAGACTACGATCAAAATAAAGGCATAGTTAGGGTGGTCCCGCGCACTAACCAAGGTGGTAAAAATCGCGTGCTCAACAATACGCATATTAGTGTTGATCGCAACGGTCGACCTGAGCCGGTTTATGAGAAAACTTCTGATTCCGAAAACTACTATATAGCAACTGGCACAGAGGACTACCTACATGGTACACAAAGATATGGCTTTGGGTATCAGTTTGATCGCGTGATTACGGGGTTTGATGGTTATCAGGAATTATACTGGGATACTAACGGCACCGGCTGGAAGCAACGCTTCGACAGCCTAGTTGCCAAGGTCCACTTAGGCGGATTGGCAAGTTCTTTTACGGGCGATGCAAAGTGTTTTGTGGGCAGCTATGGATCGAAGGGCGAGTCGGACTGTAGCTATCAAACTAACGGTGATATGGTGGTATTTACAACTAAGCGAATGCTTCAACCGGGCGAAAACCTAACATTTGTGCTAAAGTTTAAACCTAGCAGCTTTACCGTTCCGAAGCCAGAAACCAGTTACCTAGCATTCATCGTATCTATTTGCGCAGTCGTGATATCTTTAACGTTGTTGGTTTTGGCGTTTGTGATACATCGTCGCCGAGTTGCGATCCCTAAAGCACAAAACAAAGCGTTTATAGTGCCAGAATATCTGCCGCCCAAAGGTATATCACTATTAGGCGCGGCACAGGTTTACTCTAAGACTGGCAGTAGCTCGATGGCGGCACAGATTATAGATTTAGCAGTTAATGGCAAAGTGCGAATTATCGAATCTGAAGGAGGATTGGTATTCAAGAAAAAGAGTTACCATATAGAGGTTCTGGAAACTGATGGTTTATTACCAGATGAAAAAGGTCTATTAGGGGCTCTGTCTGATATATTCACCGTCGGTACTAAGATCGATATATCTAAACGGTCCGAAAGCAGAAGTCAAAAATTATTGAGTTTTTCGAAAAAAATTTATAAAAACTTGGCTAGTGACGGATTTGTTAAAAAAGATAAGTCGCATGCCTTAAAGGTGCTAGCATTGCTCAATGTTGTATTACTATCGGCAACTATCATTGGGATAGAAGGTTTCATAGGTGATGTGACTGTTGGTATGACCAGGTTTATGCCGCAGGCTACAACAGTGGCAATCGTGATTGTAGTGTTAGCGCAATTAGTTCTCATAGTGTTGGCATCGCAAGAGCCAAGATACGCTAATCTATTAACGCCAGGCTATAAGATGCGTAACTATCTGCGCGGGTTAGAACAATATATCAAGCTGGTTGAGGCAGATAGGATCAAATTTCTCCAAGAGCCGGATAGCGCTGAGAAGATCAATATAAATGATAAGGACGCTATGGTTAAGCTCTACGAGAGGCTCTTGCCTTATGCTATGATATTTGGCCAAGAAAAGAAGTGGGCCAAGTCATTAGAAATTTACTACAGCGAAAACCACGCGCCTTTATGGTATAGCAGCAATAGTGCTTTTAGCACGGCTGTTTTTGCTTCATCAATTAGCAGCTTTTCTAGCTCAATGAGCTCTACTTATGGTGGTGGCGCAGGTAGCCTATCCAGTTCGGGCAGCGGTTTTAGCGGTGGATCCTCTGGCGGTGGCGGCGGAGGAGGCGGTGGTGGGGGCCGCTAAAAACTATTCTTTTACTTTAAGTTTATAAAGTTTTTCAGTTAAACCATAGAGTTTCTCTACGCCGTTTTCTAAGCGGTAATAATGTCGAATATAAAACAGGTCAGTAACGGCTAAAATAGCCACAATAGCGCCCAAGCAAGCACTAACGGATCTAAGTGACCCATCATGGTCCCTTGCTATAAAGGCTACGTAAGCCGCTAGCAGAGCTAGTGTAACAGCTATAAAAAAGAAGGTGACTACCAGATGTATGAACCTTTCGTGCTGAAAGTTACGTACCATATCTTGATGGTAGGTAATGGTAGCATCTAGCGTGTTGTCATTCTTAGACCTGGCTAAACTATCAATCTTAGATTCAATATAGGCGTGATGTTGCTTTAACTTTTTATCCATAAGCTCATTGTACCAGATCATGGTAAAAACATATACTTGACATTGCCAGCTACTATGTATAACATAGTACTATGCAAAACAAGGATAATGACCTAGATAACATTGTAGACAGTAGTGAGGGTGCATGGATTAGAGTAGACGCGTATGCCGACCAACTGACCATCCAGTTTAAAAAAGGTCTACTAAGCTATTGTGTTTTATTGGCCTGCGAGAAGCCAGCGTACACGTCAGAAATAATAGGAAAGTTAAATGTGGCAGAGTTAAATGTGGCAGAGGGGACAGTATACCCGCTCTTAGCCAGATTACAGAAGGATGGTTTGTTGGACCACCGTTGGCGTGAGTCATATCAGGGACCTCCACGTAAGTATTATATGGTAACTAGTTTTGGTCGGGCTGTTCGAAGTGCAATGACCACAAGCGTAAAGTTGTTAAATAGGTCAGTTAAGACACTTGAAAAGGAGAAGTAATGAATGAAGTAACAAGAATCCATCTAGCACGTACGGCGTATGATATTGATCTAGTGGCTAAAAAGGAATTGGAAAGATATCTAACGGCGGTGCGTAAAAGTTTGGGCAGTGAGGTAGACGCTATGGAAGATATTGAGATTCGTATGACGGAAATCTTGGCAGAACGTGGCGTGTTAAAAGACAGTGTCATAACGGAGCCAGACGTTAAAGACATTATTGAACAGTTGGGCGAACCTAAAAGCTTTGCGCCAGATGGCGATGAGCGGGTTGAGCCCACTAGCCCGGGTGCCAAAAAGTACTATCGTGATACCGATAATGCCGTCCTGGGTGGCGTGATAGCCGGTTTGGCGGCTTATACTGGGTGGGATGTAACCTTGTTGCGTGTTTTGGCGGTGGTTTTGGCGATTGTACCAAGCTGGGGGACATTGATTATAGTTTATATAGTGGTGTGGATCTGTGCTCCGGAGGCAAAGACGGTGGGCGAAAAGTTGGAAATGCATGGCCAACCGGTTAATTTAGAATCGATTAAAGATTCTGCTAGAAAAATTGGCGAACGTGCTGAGCGGGTTGGCCGTGAAGCTGCAGAAGGTATCCAAGCAGCAGCGCCAACAGTTGGGGCTTCTGCTGCTAAGATCGCGGTCATGGTAGTAGGAATTATTGGGATCGTGGTGTCCTCTATGGTATTAGCGGCCGTGCTACTAACTTCCATATGGGCTCTGGTAGCTGTGGCTAACTTAGATATTGCTGCCAGACCACTGTTATTAGTGATCATTGGGCTGGCTATGGCGCTTATCACAACATTAATAATGTACGGCTTTGTGCTGTCGGGCGCGTTTATATCTGGTAAGTTTGATAAAAGGTTAAGCCGTGGGCTAGCCGGTGTGTCAATTGCCGCGCTGGTGTTCGCTATATCTTTAATCATTTCAGGGGCTGTTTGGCTGTCGATGGTCCATCAAGATGGCTTAGATAAGCTAACTGATGCACTGGGTAGGTCGCAAGTTATTGAGGTTAAAAACCACGGTGGTAAGGATAGGGTGCGGGTTGAATTTGGGCCGATGCAAATTAGGGTTGACGACTAATTACTGTGATATATTAGTAATATGTTGGACATAAATTATATCCGCAATGATGCAGCGCGAGTTAAAGAGTTTAGCAAACAAAAAGGTTATACGGTTGACGTAGACGGTTTGCTGGATCTTGATGATCGCCGTAAGAACCTGCAACAAGCCATTGATCGACTACGCCAGCAGCGTAACCAAATTGCCGATGAAATTGGCGCTGGTTCGGGCAAGCCGTCGGCGGAGTTGATTGAGCGTGGTAAACGGATTAAAGAAGAGCTTAGCGGGCTAGAGGAAGAACTAGATTACGTTGAGCAGAACTTTTATATGTTACTGAAAACTATTCCGAATGCTCCGGCTGAAGATGTGCCAGTTGGCGCCACTGAAGATGATAACGTGGTGGCCGAATACGTGGGTGAAAAGCCAGATTTTGACTTTGAGCCGCGCAATCACTGGGAGATTGGCCAGCAGCGCGATTGGATTGATAAAGAGCGTGCCGCCAAGGTGGCGGGCAGCCGGTTTGCCTACATTAAAAATGACATGGTGAAGCTGGAGTTCGCGATAATTCAACTGGTTATAGACACACTAACTGATGAGTCTAAGATTGCTGAGATTGCTAAAAAAGCTGGCTTGAAGGGTGTTTCTGCTAAGCCGTTTGCACCAGTATTACCACCACTCATGATTAAAACTGAACTATACGACGCGATGGATAGACTGGAACCGCAAGATGATCGTTATAAGATTGAGGGCGATGACCTGTGGCTGCAGGGCTCGGCCGAGCACGTGCTGGGCAGTATGTATGCTGGTGAAATCATAGAAGAGTCAGAATTACCGCTCAGGATGGTGGGCTTTGCCACCAGCTTTCGTAAAGAGGCCGGCACTTATGGTAAAGATATGGAGGGCATCTTGAGGATGCATCAGTTTGACAAGCTCGAGATGGAGAGTTTTACTACTGCTGAAGCAGGTATAGACGAGCACTTGCTGTTCGTGGCTATTCAGTGCCATCTTTTGGAAGCGCTTGAATTGCCATATCGTGTGATACTCAAATGTACGGCTGATATTGGTAAGCCAAATGCTCGTGGTGTAGATATGGAGGCTTGGCTGCCTGGGCAAGACAAGTACCGCGAAACACATACGGCGGATTATATGACAGACTATCAGGCCAGACGGTTAAAAACCCGTGTGCGGCGTGAGGGTGGTGATATTGAGCTGGTGCACACTAATGACGCTACGGCTTTTGCACTTGGGCGTACCATGATAGCGGTTATTGAGAACGGGCAGATGTCTGACGGTGTTGTGAAACTACCTAAGACCTTACAGAAGTATATGGGTAAAGAGGAAATTTAAGGGGGAGTATGTCGATTAAAATTGATAAAGTGGGCATAGGTTACAGTGTTGACGAAGTAACTAGTAAATATATAGACAAGCGCATTGGCCGACTTGATAGGTTTTTGCCGCGTCATTCACGCAAAACAGCAACTGCAACGGTAACTATTAAGCAGGTCAACAGGTCTCATGGTAATAAATATGGCGTAGAGGTGGTGCTAAGTGTGCCAAATAAAACAATCACGGCTAAAGACGAGTCCAGCAATGTGTTGGCGGTGGTAGATATACTGGAAGTTAAGCTGGCTAGCCAGATTAGCCGCTACAAAGCCGAAGTTGTGCCACATATCGGTAAGCATAGGTTCTTGTCGCGAATTAAGCGCTTACCGCGTAAGGTTGCAAAAAAGTAAAAACCCTCTTGTGCTATGCGCCTGGGGGGGGGTATAATCTACTAAGTAGAGTGTAAATAAATACCAAATAATACGAGAGAGAAAATAGGTAACTCTTTTTTGCGAATACCTAAGATAAATAAGGGCTTGTTAAGACCTACTAAAGCTATCACCAGTCTTACATGGTTGGTTAGCTCTAAAGCACCCAAGCAGCGGGGTAGTTTTGGAAGGTCTTCACTAGTATTCAAGACTCAGTACTATTCTATATTGCTATGCTTACTCATCGTACTTATTTACCCCGTAATAGCATATATCTCGGGCCAGATTAGCAGGAGTGTTAATGCACTAACAACCCAAGATTTCAGTTACACAAGTGCAGCTCAAACCTTCACTGCACCACAGACAGGAATTTATCAGCTTGAAGTTTGGGGCGCCAGCGGAGATGATGCCGCATTTGGAAATTCAGGTGGTACGGGCGGCTATTCTGTTGGTACAGTTAGCCTTAACGGTGGTGATGTCCTTTATGTATATACCGGTGGCCTGCCTGATTCGGATATGGGTGGGTTTAACGGCGGTGGCGACGGTGATGGTCGTGGTGGCGGTGGCGGCGGAACTGATATTCGTATTGGCACAGACTCGTATTACGCTCGAGCAATTGTAGCTGGCGGCGGTAGTGCTAGTGGTGATTGTGGTGGCGGTGAAACTGATTGTGATGGGTCAACTAGCCAAATTTATGGTAGCGAATTTGGCTTCTCTGGTTCATACCAAGGCGACAGGGGCTGGTATGGCGGTGGCGGCGGTTGGTATGGTGGGGCTAATAATGGCGTCGGTAATCTTGGTGGTTCTGGCTGGGTCTATACGGCCTCTGCCTACGCCTACTGGGCAGCGAATTCATCAGAAGGCCAGAGCGGTCAATGGCTACTTAGCCCTAGCTATTATCTAACTAACGCCCAGACGATTGCTGGTGATACGGCTTTTCCGGCCCCTGGCGGTGGCAACGAAACCGGACATGCCGGTAATGGCCATGCCCGGATAACACAACTAACGGCAGGATCATCCGGTAGTAGCTCTCCAACTATAACTTCGATAACGCCTAATTCTGGACCGGTGGCTGGCGGGCAGGTGGTGACTATCGCGGGGACGAACCTCCAACGTCTAACCATGCCGGCTTGGCGGTCGGTCGGGGTGGCAGGCGGACGACATCATTGTGCAATTGCGGCCGATAACTACATATATTGTTGGGGTTATAACGGTGATGGTGTGCTAGGTAATGGCACCAACACGTCATCAAGCATACCGGTGCGCGTCAGCCAGGGCGCCATGCCGAACCAAAATGGTGCTAAGGCTATTGGGGACGGCGTTTACTCAAACTGTGCGATCGCTAGCGACAACTGGGTTTATTGTTGGGGCGCCAATGGTAATGGGGCACTTGGTAATGGTCCCGCCACGGCCGCTAGCAATACCCCAGTAAAAGTTAGCCAAGGTGCTATCCCCGCTAACGCTACCATCAAAAAGCTTGCCATCGGTCAAGATGGCGGTTGTGTCATCGCCAGCGATGATTGGGCTTACTGTTGGGGACGCAATGCCGATGGCCAAGTCGGTAACCCTAGCGCATCTTCGCCGCAACGTACGCCAATCGCGTTGAATCACGATAACATTCCGTCTGGCGCTAAAATTGTCGATCTTTCGATGGGTTTTGGTTACGGTTGCGCTATTATCGACACTGGTGCGGCTTATTGTTGGGGTAATAATGGCTATGGCGCCCTGGGCGACGGCACTAGCACTGCTCGCAACAAGCCTGTGGCAGTATCTATGCCGAGTGGCGTTACTTTTTCGCAAATTACTGCTGGTGGCGTAACTGGTTCAGGCTCGAGTGTGACTTGTGCCACCGCCACAAATGGCGATGCTTATTGTTGGGGCTACGGTAGTTGGAGGCAGGTTGGCAACGGCACTACTACTGCTACCAATAACACTCCAAAATTGGTATCCCAGGGTGCACGACCGAGTGGCGTAGGGTTCCGGAGTGTAACAACTGGTTCGTACAATGCGAGCTACACGGTAGTGTGCGGACTCGGCACAGATAACAAAGTGTATTGTTGGGGGACTGGCGATACTGGTGAGCTCGGCAATGGTACAGCCAACGGCACGTCTAACGTACCAGCCGCCGCCGTATCTATGCCGTCTGGTGTTACGGTTTTACAATTAGCCACTGGTAGTGACCACAGCTGCGCAATCGGCAGTGACTACAACATGTACTGTTGGGGCTACGGAGACGCTGGGCGGTTGGGTAACAATGCCACCTCTAATCAAAGTACACCAGTGAAAGTCTCCAAAGCCACCGTGATGGATACTTATGCACCGTATTCGGTCACCATCGGAGGCGTGCCTTGCACAATTGCTAACCCGGCGACCGACATCACGACCACGAGCGTGATTTGCACGACTTCGGCGCACGCGGCAGGTGTGGTTGATGTGGTGGCGAGCAATGGTGCTACAACGGCGATATTGCAAAATGGTTATACCTATGTACCACCTATCTCCATCACCTCTATCACCCCAAACTATGGACTCGAGACAGGTGGGACAAATGTCACCATTACTGGTACGGGCTTTGATATACAAAATAGGACAGTTGTCCAGGTGGCTGCTGGCAGGAGCCATGTTATTGCTTTAACATCAGATGGTAAATTGTACACTTGGGGTAGTAATAACTTCGGGCAGCTTGGTGACGGGACTATGATTGATAGTTTTTCGCCGATAGAAGTAAATACCGCAGCACTCGCTGGAAAGACGATTGTTGATATTGCTGCTGGCCTTGCGGGCTCTTTTGCTGTGACGTCTGATGGGTCGGTCTTTGCGTGGGGGTCAAACTGTTATGGCGAACTGGGCTTGGGCACTTTGGCACGGTTCCTTAGGCCAACTCTTGTGCAAGGTGATTTAGCTGGTAAGAATATTATCCAGGTATCTACTGGAGAGATTACTACTATGGCTATAGATTCAAATGGTGCAATGTACGCATGGGGAGATAATACATATGGTCAGTTCGGCAATGGTTCTACGGCCGCGAGTAACATACCTATTCTGATTAGCCCGGTGGGCGACATTGCAGGCAAAACGATAAAGTATATTGGCACTAATAGTGATGTCAACGGTTACGGCCCCAGCAGCCCAACCATCGGAAGTACTTGTGCTATTGCGTCTGATGACAAGGTGTATTGTTGGGGCGACGGAACTGGCGGTCAGCTTGGTAATGGCTCGACAAGCAGCAGCCTCGTTCCAGTAGCAGTATCTACCGCTTCAACACCCGCGATGGCTAGTGTAAGTAAGCTTGCCAAAGGCAGTGGTGCCGCCTGTGCTATCGCGTCCGACTCTAAGTTATACTGCTGGGGCTCGGCGCAGTATGGCTCGTTGGGCAATGGGTCGACTATGTCTAGTGTGCCAGTGGCTGTTTCGCAGGGCGATATGCCAAGTACTGCTGGTATCGTTGACGTGTCGGTTAATGGCGGCGGTAGCGGCGCAGTTTCTCGGTCTTCGGTGTGTGCAATTGCTTCTGACCATAAAGCTTACTGTTGGGGTAATGGTGGCGCTGGGCAGTTGGGTAATGGCACTACTAGCGATAGATCTACACCCACTGCAGTCTCAACATCTGGAGCGCTGAGCGGTAAGTCATTGCAATCAATTGTGATGTTTGGGAATCAAGCGAGTAGCGCTGGAGGTGCGGTAACCATAGATCAACAGGGCGCGGTATATGTGTGGGGGTCTAATAACCTCTCACTTGGCGACGGTACATCTGGTAATAGCCTCACGCCAGTGGCCACCACCGCAACCCTAATCAATGGGCCTGCAGCATTTACGGTAACTTTAGATATGGCCGGCACCCCCGCCCCTTGCGCTAATGTGGTGATAGTTAGTAGCACTACCATTACCTGTACAACTAGCGCTCACGTCCCGGGTCTTGTCTCCGTGACAGTAAACAATGGTACTAACAGTGTAACGCTACCTGCGACCTATAAAAATCCCTCAGGTGACCTGAATGATCCAACTAACGTACAATCTGG
>JAIROX010000005.1 GCA_031257295.1 Candidatus Nomurabacteria bacterium
GTTGGTTTTTAGTTCGTGGCAATTGACACGAACTGCGGGGGCGCTTCTCAATCGCAACTTTGTTTTCAATCACTTTTTGTGGTAAAATAGGTTCGTGCCAATTCAAAGAGGCACTCCAAGAATTGACAAAAATTTTTCTGACCGCCATTTTGGCGGTATTTTTTATTGGTTTCGCGCAGCGAAAGCCAAATGTGATTCAGGGGGGAATTTGATTTACCCATTGCTTCGCAATGGACATTTTAGTCGGCTTTGCCGATATTATGCTACAATATAAGTGGAATACAAATTATTAGCAGAACAAACTATTTGACAACTCAAATAGCCGTTTCGCACAGATTAGTTCTGCTAATTTGTATTCCAGCGAAGCGGCTTTTTGAGTGGTTGGAAAGGTGGGAAAATGAGCAAATACAGATATTTTATCTATGCGCGCAAAAGCACAGATACGGAAGACAAACAAGTGCTGTCTATTGAATCGCAATTGTCGGAAGATCACGCACTTGCGAAACGTGAAGATTTAAGCATTGCGGGCGTATTTATCGAAAAACGCTCCGCCAAACGACCTGGTCGGCCGGTTTTTAACGATATAATGCGCAGAATCGCCGCGGGCGAAGCGGACGGCATTATTTCGTGGATGCCGGATCGTTTATCGCGCAACTCGATCGACAGCGGACAAATTTTGTATGACTTGGACGAAAACACCTTAAAGGATTTAAAATTCCCGCGTTTTTGGTTCGAGAACACCCCGCAAGGCAAATATATGCTGTCGTTGGAGTTTAGCCAAAGTAAGCATTTTGTGGATAATTTGAGCGAAACAACCAAGCGCGGTATGCGCACCAAGGTGGAGCGTGGCGAGTTCCCCGGACTTGCGCCGTTTGGCTATATCAACGATATACGCACCAAAACAATTATTTTAGATAAGCGCCACGCACCACTGGCGCGCCAAATTTTTGAGCGATATTCTCACGGTGACCAGACTATCAAAGATATATCGGCGTTTTTGTTGGCGCACGGAGCAGTTGGGCGCAACGGCAAACCGATGAATTGGGAGAAAATCATTGGTATTTTACGCAACCCGTTTTATTACGGGCAGTTTGTTTATTGGGGTGAATTACACGACGGCCGCCACGAACCGCTTATTTCTAAATCTCTTTGGGATAAAGTTCAAAAAGTTATCGAGCAGCGTTCGCACAAAATGTCGCCGGAGAGTTCACCTGCTGTTTTTTGTGGGTTACTCAAATGTCCGTGTGGTATGTCGATAACTGCGACAACCAAGACGCGCACGCAGATTAACGGTAATTTTCACTCTTGGACGTATTATCACTGCTCGCATAAAAGTAAGGTTGTGCGATGCGTCGAAAGGCCAGTTCGTGAATTTTTACTGTTGCCACAGATTTCGGCGTTGTTGGCGGAGTTTTCTTTGCCAACAGAGGCGGTTTCGTGGCTTTCGGATAAAATTACAAGTGTCGAAAATACCGAGATTGGCAAAAATTCGTCAGTTAGTGAAAATTTGCGCGGGCAAATTAGCGAACTGGCGAAGCGGCAGAGTGTGCTCTTGGATAGTTTTCTTGACCAAGATATTGACCGCGCCATTTTTGTGGCAAAGAAAAATGAGATAATGAGCGAAAAGCGCAATTTGGAGGAAAGTTTAGAGAATTTGGAGCGCGACCAAAACTGTTGGGTCGAACCGATGCGAAATTGGCTTACGCGAGTCGATTCTATCTGTTCGGCCATTAAGAATTGCGATTATGGCGAGCAAAAGCGACTTTTACTTGAAATTTTTGGGTCGAACCTGTTTTTGAAAAATAAAAATGTCGTCGCTGAAAGCGACGGTAAATCAAATTCCCCCCTGAATCACATTTGGTTTTCGCTGCGCGAAACCAATAAAAAATACCGCCAAAATGGCGGTCAGAAAAATTTTTGTCAATTCTTGGAGCCGCCTTTCGGATTCGAACCGAAGACCTACGGTTTACAAAACCGTCGCTCTAACCAACTGAGCTAAGGCGGCACTTGTAAAATTATAACCTAACACCACACCGGCGGCAAGGTTTGGGGCTACATTATGACCTTTTTCTTAGTGACGGCTCTTTTACCAAAGCGAGCTTTCTTCAATGTTGCAGCAGCGCTTTGTTCGGTGGCCTTCTCTATTTTTTTGTTCACTTTGGCAGCGTTTTCTTCATCACCAGCTACCTCATACAAGTGGGCTAGTTGTCGATAAACCTGGATTGACTTAATGGACTCCAGGGCAGTTTCTAGTGCGGATATTGCTTTTTTATACTCACCCATACCCTCTAGTGCCTTAGCATAAGCAATGTAGCGAGTTGGCAGATTATCCTCAAGTGACAACGCTTGCTCAAAAGCCATGGCGGCTTTTTCGTGCTCACCTGTCTCGAGGTAGATTAACCCAGCATTATGCAGGCTGCTAGCATTACTATCTAGACTTTGAGCAATTTCAAAACATTCTATAGCCTCTTTGTATTGCTGTTGACGGGCGTACAAAATACCTAGTCTGTTGTAGGCCGTAGCGTTAGTCTCGTCGAAGCGCAAGATTGTCAGCAGCGCCTTTTCGGCGCGAAGAAACTTTTTCTCAGATAAGGCTTTTTGGGCTATGTCCCACATCTTATCCAGCTGCTCGGACAGTTTGGAAGGCAGCTTGTCCTCGTCATCTTTGCTTTTTGTGCTATAAAAAATGACCAATAAGGCTAGGGCTAAAATAAGTATAATTCCAGTCATATACTGGCTATTATATCATACCAACAGATTACCTACTAAGCCTAAGCGTATATTCCCGTTGGCGGCTATTTGGCCATAGGCCTGCTCAAGTTCGCTTAGCTTACCTACTAAGCTAGGGTTTTTGCGTAATGCCTCTTTGGCTATAGTGATAGCTAAGTCGAGCACCTGCAAGGCCTGGGCGCGGTCATCTTTTAGGCCGTAGGCTACTTTGACCACCTCAAGGTCCCTATCAGTTAATAGCGTTTTTGCTAAGCCGACCAGCTTAATCTGATTGCTCATATATGTCTGGTCTGTTGCGAGTTTTCTTATCTCTCCTGGTAACCCGGCAGCTAGAAACATGGTCTGCTGGAGTGCTTGAGCGCTGATATCCGGTAGCAACTCCTTTGCCAAAGCCTGGGAGGCAGCTTTACTGATTTTCCTTATATGATAAACCTGCCCGCGTGACAGTACAGTGTCTAGCAGGTTGGAGGCGTCTTCGGTTACGAATGAAAAATGGATATTGCTACCTGGTTCTTCGAGAAGCTTGAGGAACTTATTCTGTGCCTGCTCACCCATCTTCTCGGTGCCAACAACCACTATACCCAGGCGATTTTGTTGTTTAGTACGCGTAATGCGCTCTAGCTCAAGAATGTCATCTACGTTAACTGTAGCGGTTTTTTGCTGGTTGTGCACTTTGGGTTCAATAAAAACAGTGTTTTTACTAGCTAGTGCAGCGCGAGCTTCACTTAAGCCGTACTTCTTAGGTAAGACAAATATGGCAAAATGGGTGTTAGTAGCCACACCTTTCAGATCGCTCAGACTATCCAAGTTCACCGAGCTAACTCCTTAAACTCTTTAGGTAACGGGCTTTTGAATACTTTTCGTTCACCATTCGGCAATGTGATTTCAAGCTCGGCAGCGTGCAAGTATAATCTGTCGGCCTCGTGGCCGTAAACGCGGTCGCCCACAATCGGGCGGCCAAGATGTGCGAGGTGTACGCGCAGTTGGTGGGTGCGGCCAGTCTGCGGTTTTAGTTCCACCAGCGTGTATTTGTTATTAAACTCTTTAACTTGATACTTGGTGACGGCTTCGCGGCCGCCAGCCTCTACCAAAAACGCGGTTGGACGCTTAGCGTTGCGGCGAATTGGCAGGTCGATAATCGCCTGGTCGTTTTTCAGGTGGCCTTCAACCACAGCGTAGTAGGTCTTTTTGGCTTTGCGCTGGCTAAACTGAGCTTGCAGCTTGGCGCGAGCTTTCTCGTTTTTAGCTCCGATCATTACACCGCTGGTGTCGCGGTCAAGCCTATGTACTATTCCCGTCCTGTTAGTTTCGGGCTGATCTTGATTGAGCGGGCGCAAGTAGTCAGCCACGGTGGACTCGTCGCAACTATCACCCTTAGTGTGGCTTAGCACGCCGGCCGGCTTGTTTACCACCACCACATCGTCGTCTTCATAGATCACGGGAAGCTCCCTAGGTTCAGCCTCATGAACTTTGGGCAGCTCTACGTCTAGCGTGTCGTCAGGACTCACTAGCAGGCTGGCTCTGTCCGCTGCCACACCGTTAACGTGCACCTTGCCACTCTTAACTAACTTTTGTGCCCTAGAGCGATTTACAGCCTCAAACTGCTCCGAGATTGCTACATCTAGGCGTTTTTTGATGCTTTTGGGCATTTCTGGAGCCTCTGGTGGTACGATATCGCCATTAATCACCCTGGAATGGTCTGGTTTGCTAAACTTTTTGCTCGTCATTAACGCAACCCGACGACTTTTTGCACCTCAAGCAGCTTAGCCTGGGCGATTTTCGACACCTCGGCTTCAGACTCTTCTAGTATGTCGAGTACTTCGCGGTCGCTGATTTCGGCTACGCGTGCCTGAAAATCGGCCAAAAATGCCTTAACTTCTTCGGCAACTGCAGCCTTGAACTCACCGTACTGCGTAACACCAGCCCACTCAGCTGTCACTGTCGCTAAGGGAATTCCTTGGAGTAGAGACAAAATCTGCAGCAGATTGCTAATACCTGGCTGGTTAGACATATCAAACTGTACTTTGTTCACGCTGTCGGTGGTGGCGCTCATGACCTTTTTAGCAGCTGCCTCAGGGGTATCGCTTAGCATGATCTTACTATTCTCGGCGGCGGCTGATTTACTCATCTTTCTCTCGGGGTTTTGCAAGTCACGAATGCGGATGCCGTCGTTTGCACCCATAAACTTGGCCTGTTCGGCTGTAGGGGCTGGCAAAACGAAAACTTCGCGGCCAGCACGGTGGTTGAACCGCTCTGCTAGATCTCGCGTCAGTTCCAGGTGTTGGAACTGGTCTTCGCCGACAGGCACATAGCGAGCATCGTATAGCAGTATGTCAGCAGCCATCAGCACGGGGTAGTCAAAAATCCCCACGTTGGTGCTGTCTTTGCCCTCACCCTTTTCTTTGTATTGGATCATGCGCGACACTTCGCCCATGGTGGCAAAACAGTTTAGAATCCAGGCTAGCTCGCTGTGCGCCGGTATGTAGCTTTGGCGATAAATATGCACGTTTTGGTTCAGTTTCAGCCCTGCTGCAAGGTAGTATTTAATGCTTTTGATCAAATTGGCCTGCAGCGTACCGTCAATATCGGAAATAATGGTGTGCAAGTCGGGCACAAAAATGTTGATGTTTGAGTTAACCGAATGCTTGTTGGCCAAGCGCACCATAGGAAGCAGTGCGCCCAGATGGTTACCTAGCGTCATCTCGCCGTTGACACGTATACCGGTTAAAATAGTCTGTTTTGTGTTTGTCACCACCTTATCCTTTCATTATATCACAGATTAGTTCAAAAGTCAATACTTGGTGGAGTATCGGGGATTTGAACCCCGGACCTCTTGATTGCGAACCAAGCGCTCTAGCCAACTGAGCTAATACCCCCTACGGGCGCATTGCACAGTTGCCTCGAGCGCTAGCGCAAGCAAACATCTGCTCGCAACAAGTTGCTCAAACAGGCCAAGCTGAGCTAATGCCCCGTCTTTATTAGTATACCATCATTTTGTAGCATTGCGTGCCTCTGCCTCTAGCTTAGAATACTTGCAGCCGCAATAGTTTTGACGATATAAACTAAGTTCTTTGGATAATTCTAGGCTGCGCTTGTAACCGTCATGCTTTTTAAAATCTTCGTCAAGATAGTCCACTTGGTACTCGGTAGCCAGTTTCTGGCCAATTTCGTGTATCCAGGCAGCCTTTTTATGCGGGCTAACACTAAGTGTAGTTGTAAAGCAGTCATAGCCATGGGCACTAGCATATTCGGCTGCGCGGCGTAAGCGCAGCTCGTAGCACTGATAGCAGCGCTGGCTGCCCTCGCCTAACCCTTCTAGACCTTTCACGGCCGCGTCGTATTCAACTGGCTGGTATTCTTCAGCTACGACATTAAAATCAATGCCTAGCCTGTGTAGCTTATCAAGTTCTTCTCTGCGCCTCATAAACTCTAGCGGAGTGTCAATATTCGGGTTGTAGTAGTAGATCGTGATGGCAAACTGGCCGTCCAGCCGCTCCAAAACTGCGCTGCTACAAGGCGCGCAACAACTATGAAGTAAAGGCTTTGATAGTTTAGCCATCATGCATATATTGTACAGAAAGTGTACAAAAAATACCTCATTTTACAGAGGTATTTTTCATTTTTGGTTATATAACCTAACGCTTGCTGAACTGCTCTCTCTTACGAGCACTACGTAAACCATACTTCTTGCGTTCTTTTTCGCGCGGGTCGCGTTTTAGGAACCCGGCCTTCTTGAGAACTGGGCGTAAGTCTATAGCATCGGTAGTAATAGCCTTGCTGATAGCTAGCTTAATAGCGTCAACTTGGCCGCTTAGGCCGCCGCCGCTAACCTTGATTGAGATATCAAGGTCTTTTTGCTTGCCAACCAGTGCTAGCGGGTCGGTAATCTCTGCCATCAGTGCCTTGTTACCACTAAAATATTCCTCGACACTTTTGCCGTTGATGGTGATTCCACCTTTGCCCTTGAACAACCTAGCGCGAGCCGTAGCGCTTTTGCGTCGGCCTAGGCCATATGTGTATTTCGCTGTAGCCATTATTTAACTCCGATCTTTTCTGGTTTTTGAGCCGTATGAGCATGCTCAGCACCTGGGAAAACTTTTAGCCGTTTCAACCTATCAGCTTGCAATTTGTTTTTCGGTAACATGCCAGCAACGGCCGCAATGATGATCTGCTCTGGCTTTTCTGCACGCATCTTACCTAGCGCGGTCTCTGTTATGCCGCCCATGTAGCCGCTATGGCGGTAGTATTTTTTCTTCTCATCCTTGCCTCCGGTCACCTTTGTCTCAGCGGCATTGACCACCACTACGAAATCGCCGTTATCGACGTGCGGAGTGAAGGTTGGTTTACGCTTGCCACTCAGCTTTTCGGCAATCAACACTGCCGTACGGCCCAGTGGTGCCTCGCTAGCGTCAACTAAGAACCACTTACGATCTACGTCGGCTGGCTTCTGTGAGAATGTTTTGAACATCTTTACCATTACTTATCCTCCTTCTTGGCTGGAGCAGCTTTTTTAGTGGGTTCGGCCGGTTTTTCGGCTTTCACGGTAGCTTTAATCTCATCCACAAAGCTTATCTTAGCCATCTCAGTGTTGTCACCCTTGCGAAGCCCTGCACGCTCAATGCGTAAGTACCCGCTGCTACGCTTGACCTGTGGCGCCACTACGTCTACCAGCTGATTACCGAGCTTGATGTTGTCGAGTCGAGCAATCACCAAGCGGCGATTAGCCAGCCCGCCCTTTTTAGCCAATGTGACTAGTTTTTCCATCGGTCGGCGCATCTCTTTCGCCTTAGCCATAGTTGTGGTTATTGAAGTGTGTTCAACCAATGAGCACATTAAGCCCCGCATCAATGCGTTTCGTTGGTCCTTTTCCCGCCCGAATTTTCTTCCTTTATATCCGTGTCGGTGCATATTAAATATCTAACTCCGCTAGTTTATCTCTTACTTCGTCGAAGGCCTTGCTACCAAAACCTTTCAGCTCTTTCAGCTCTTGCTCACTGATAGTTACCAAGTCACGCACCGTCTTGATGTTATTGTTCAAAAGTGCGTTAGCCGTGCGGGCTGTCAGATTGAGGTCTTCAATCGGTGTAGCTAGGTAGCTGTCTGAATCGTCTTCTTCTGTACCGAGTGCTGGTGCTGCTTCTACGCGCGTTTCGCCAGCCAGGGCTGAGTATTGGTTGATCAAAATAGCAGCAGCTTCTTCAAACGCATCACGCGGGCTAACTGTGCCGTCAGTGTCGACTGTTAGCTCAAGTTGTTGCAGGTTGGTATCTTGGCCAACGCGAGTATTTGACACCTTGTAACGCACACGTAGCACTGGGCTGAACATAGCGTCGATAGCAATATAGTCACCATGCACCCTAGACTCGCTACTGTCTTCAATAGTTAGGTAACCGCGGCCGCTGTCAATCACGATATCCATCGTCAAAGAAGCCTTCGGGTCATCTATCGTAGCAATAATTTGATATGGGTTAGCGATCTCAACGTCGCCAGACAACTTAATATCTTTAGCCGTAACCACACCAGCGCCTTTTTTCTCAAGACGTAGCTCAACTGGCTCATCAGAATGTGACTGTACGTGGATATTCTTAAGATTCAGCATTATGTCGATAACGTCTTCTTTAACACCCGGTACGGTGGTAAACTCATGCGTCACACCATCAACCTTAAAGGCCACAATAGCCGCACCGCGAATAGACGACAATAACACGCGTCGCAAACTGTTACCGAGAGTATTGCCATAGCCGTAGTGCAACGGTTTGATTGTAAAAGTTGCACTAGTAGCGCTCAGGTCATCAATCTTTTCTAATGCCGGATTGTGAATAACTTTTGTCATTTGTTCTCCTTTTTAGCGTGAGTAATACTCAACAATTAATTGCTCATCAATTCCCACCTCGGCTTCTTCACGCTTTGGCAAGCTCGTAATATCAATAGTAAGCTTTTTGGGGTCGCTCTTAAGCCAGCTAACTGGCTGCACACCACCCACGACATCTGCGATATTCGCAAAGTACTCATTTTTCTGCGCTTTAGGGCGCACAACTAGCTTATCGCCAGCTTTCAAGCGAATTGACGGAATATCAACACGGCGGTCATTTAGCATAAAATGGCCGTGGCTAACTAGTTGGCGCGCAGCGCGACGGCTAGTTGCAAAGCCTGCTCGATACACGGCGTTATCTAGGCGCTGTTCTAGGAATATCAGAAGGTTTTCGCCAGTTGAGCCTTCCTTACGGCTGGCTTCTTTAACTAGGTTTGCAAATTGCTTCTCGAGCAAGCCATAAATGCGGCGAACTTTTTGCTTTTCGCGGAGCTGAATTGCGTAGGTGCTTGGCTTGCCTTGGCGCCCCCGGCCGTGTTGGCCAGGAATCGTGCTCTTGCGAGCCAGAATCTTATGAGCTTTAGGATGCAGGGCGTAACCCTCGCGGCGGCTCTGTTTGACGATTGGTGAAGTATCTTTAGCCATTATGGTTTCCTCGCTCTCTTAGGCCTCACACCACCGTGAGGTACCTTTGTCACATCTTTAATACTGTTTATTGCCATTCCGGCGCCAGCAATAGCGCGTACAGCTGCATCACGGCCGAGACCGATACCCTTAACATACACATCAACTGACCCCATGCCGAAATCACCCTTGGCAATGCCAGCGGCTTTTTCTGTAGCTACCTGAGCCGCATAAGCGGTACCTTTTTTACTACCACGGAAGCCACAAGCTCCAGCGCTGCAAGCGGCTAAAGAGTTGCCCTTTTTGTCGCTAAAAGTAATGATGGTGTTATTAAACGTTGCCTGAATATGCGCTTGACCAGCTGGAACGGATTTTTTCTTGGTTTTCTTATCTGCCATTTTTCATCCTTCCTATGTCTTACTCGCTGCTTTAGGTTGAGCGCCACCCACGGCAATTGCCCTACCCTTACGAGTACGAGCGTTAGTGCGTGTGCGTTGTCCTCTAGTTGGTAAACCCGCCTTGTGACGCAAACCTCTATAGGCGCCTACATCTTTAAGACGTTTTATGTTACCTGTTACCACCCGTTGCAAATTACCCTCAACCAAGTACTTGGCTGAGACGATTTCATTTATCTTCTGCTCTTCGGCGGCGGTCAAATCTTTAACCCTTGTAATTGGGCTAATTTTGGCCTCTTCCAAAATCAATTGAGCAGTTTTAGGGCCAATGCCGTAAACATATGTCAAAGCTACTTCGACTTGCTTTTCTGCTGGAATAACCACCTGTGCTACACGTGTCATATATTATCCTTGCCTCTGCTTATTTCGTGGTTTTTTCTTGTTAATGATTCGTAGTCTGCCCTTGCGGCGGACTGGGATATCATCAGGACTGATTGGTTTAACGCTTGCGCGTACTTTCATACTAAAGCTCCCTACACCCGTATTAAATTTAATCTTTTAAGCGGAAGCTGATTCTACCCTTCGTAAGATCGTATGGGGTTAACTCAACTTCTACTTTATCGCCCGGTACTAGCCTGATGTAGTTTTTACGCATCTTGCCAGAAATATGGGCGAGTATTGTATGACCATTTTGAAGCTCAACTTTAAACTGGGTGTTAGGCAATGCCTCGACAACCTTACCAGCGAGTTTGATCACTTCTTTCTGCTTGGCCATAAATATTAATTGTAAATTATACAGCACTCGTATCTGATTGTAAAGAGTAAAGACGGATTTTATATAAAGAGATCTAAAAAGTTATCCACACGCTATATATAGCGTATTCTACATATACATACACCAGATATAGCGTCACTCACGTACGGCGCGAATAGTAACGCGCTTATCATAAGTCCCGTTAGCGTTATTCCACGTGCCGGTACAGGTTATTAGGCTGAGGCCTTCTTTGCCTGGCTCTACCGACTGTAAAAGCGTAGACATATAACTGTCTGTTTCAGCCACGCTCAAGATCTGCTTTTCAGCAACTAGGTAGTTAAACTTTTGACCATCACCACGCTCAATGGTTAGTATGGCTCCCTCTTTCAGCGAGCCAAGACGCTTAAACACACCGTCTAATGTCGGCCCACCGTTGTGACCATCAATTAAGACAGCGCCGCTACCACTGCCAGGTAAGGCGCTAGCATTGTACCAAGCTGTATCAAAAATATTAACTGGTGTGCCAAGCCGACCATCCTTTAGTATGCCAACCTCGCGCACAATAGCATTTTTAACACCCAGTGACGGGATAGATAAGTAGCGTGGCTTATTTGGTGCCACAGTATATTCGGCAACTTGCTTTTCGGTTGGTATGGTTTCATCAACATCCGGATTAGCCTTGCTGACAGGCTCTTTTCTGGGCGGACGGTTATTGGCCATTTGATGTTCGTTATAAACTACAATGGCTATGCAGATCAAGAATAGTGCTAAAACCGCTACACCAGTGCATTTAAGTACGCGTCTAAGCCTACGGTTAACTTTTAGCCCCATCGTGCTACTCGTATTCGTCGTAGGTTACCATCAATGCGCGCGAGTTAAGCTGCCTTAAGCTTTCGAGAGCTACTGTTACCACGATAAGTAGCCCGGTACCGCTAATTGAAAGGTTGCTATTTTGCACGCCAGCAAAGGTGTACAAGAGAAAATCTGCTATAAATGGCAGCATAGCTATCAAACCGAGTGATATTGAGCCAAATAGGTTGAGGCGATTAACCGTCTTGTTTAGGTAAACTTCCGTGGCCTTGCCTGGGCGTACGCCCTCTATGAACCCGCCCTGTTTTTGCAGGTTCTCAGAAATTTCCTTAGAGTTGAATATAATGCTAGTGTAAAAGTATGTAAAACCAACTACGAGCAAAAAGTAAGTGACAGGATAAATAAAGGCCTGCCAGGTTTCACCCGTAAACGTGCCTGAATTCGGCGCCTGAAACCAAGTCGTAAGGTTGTTAGCCAACTCTGGAGCAGTGTGAGCGCTCTTTAAAATTTGACCAACAAAAGCTGGCAAACTAAGAAATGCGATGGCGAAAATAACCGGTATAACACCAGCCGCAATCAGCTTCATGGGCAGAATACTTTTGACACCACCGTAAGAGCTATTTCCGCGCACACGTTTTGCGTAATTTATAGTGACAATACGCTGGCCTTCATTAATCTTGACGAGCAAGAATAGGACAATAACACCGCCCACTATCATGCCGGCACTAACGGCAAGCACCACGGGGTTAACCGGAATATCAAACCAACCAAACACGTTTAATTTACCACCAGATGTATCAACCAGTGATTGGCCAAGAGTTGAGACTGTTTGCGGCAATTGGCTGATAATGCTAGCGAAAATCAGCATAGATATACCATTGCCTATACCCTGCTCGGTGATAAGTTCACCTAACCACATCAAAACAACCGAACCAGCCGACATGGCCGTAACTGCCACCACCCAAGACATTGTTGAGGCGTCTGGCAAAGCTGCCGCATTACCAGCAAGAACAGTTTGCCGCAGAATAAAAATATAGGCTATAGACTGTAATATCGCCAGCGGTACGGTTATCATGCGCGTCCATTGATTTATCTTGCGACGGCCTGATTCACCATCGTTATGCAGCTCCTCAAGCCTCGGAATAGCCTTGGTCAGCAGTTGTGTGATAATAGATGCCGTGATATACGGGCTAAGGCCTACTAAAATAATAGAGAAGCTAGTTAGCGCACCACCGGAGATTAGGTTCATGAAGCCGCCGAAGTTGGTACTATTTATAACGTTTTCAACTATCTCTTTAAACTTAGTCGGTTCAGCCAGGGGCACAGGTATATGTGCTAAAAATCGATAGATTGCAATAATACCAACTATAATAAGCAGGCGTTTTTGCATATCGCGATTCTTAAAGGATTTAAATATCGTCTTCCAGTTCATATAGCTTTCCCAATTATAAGCTATCAGCTACTTTGATTCAACTTTAGCGCGCTGAGGCACAGCAACTTTTTCAAATTTGCCGCCATTTTTTTCGATAGCAGCAATGGCCGCTTTTGACGCACCCTGAGTTCTTAGATTAACAGCACCCTTAAGCTCACCACGTACCACCACCTTAACCTTTACGTAAGGCGAGCTAATGTAATCATTCTCATACAGGTAGAAGTTATCTACATCGCCTTTCATATCATTTAAGTGATCAAGATATACGACCTCTGCTTTAGGACGAATAGTTTTGAAACCTTTGAGCTTTGGAATGGCCTGCACTAGAGACTTTTGACCACCAGCGAAGGTTGGGCGTAGTTTTTTACCAGTGCGGGCTTTTTGGCCCTTGGTACCACGTCCAGCGGTTTTACCGCCACCGGCGCTAATACCACGGCCCACGCGCTTACGATCTTTGTTAGCAGGTACGTTCAGTTCATTGTATTTCATCTATTTATCCTCCTTCTTGGCGGACTTTTTTGGCGCGTTCTTGGTAGTCACCCATTCGCTACGTGGCACCAAGCTCTTCAAAGCGTCGATCGTCGCATAGGCAATATTTACTTTGTTGGTCGAGCCGAGTGATTTAGAAATCAAGTTCGTAACACCAGCCAGTTCTACAACACTACGCACTACGCCACCGGCGATAATACCAGTACCAGGAGCAGCCGGTTTGAGCAGCACGCGTGCGCCAGTGTGCTTAACTTCAACTTCGTGCGGAATAGTTGTATTGGCCAGCGGCACCTTAACGATATGCTTACGAGCGACTTCGCCAGCTTTGGTGATAGCGGTTGTAACATCTTGGCCTTTGGCTACGCCCACGCCGATTTGGCCTTTTTTGTCGCCGACTACTACGAGTGCTTTAAACCTAAAGCGGCGGCCGCCTTTAACGACGCGAGCAACGCGGTCGATATTGACAGTCAGCTCTTCGAAGCCATCAGTTTTGACTTCTTGCTGGGGCCTGCGCTCACGGCGTTCACGCGGGGCGCGAGCAGGCTGTTTTGCAGTTGTTTCTTCTGCCATTTTAGAACTCCAATCCTTCTTTACGTGCAGCATCTGCCAGTGCAGCTAAGCGGCCAGCATATTTACGGCTACCGCGGTCTAGAACCACAGTTTTAACCTTAGCCTTTTTAGCGGCTACAGCGATTTCTTTACCAATCACAGCGGCTTTTTCAGCCTTCGTGCCAGTTAGCTTTTTACCAACTGTTGTTGCAGAAGCCAAGGTGTGGTGCTTGGTGTCATCAATAATCTGTGCGCCAACATGCAGGTTGCTAATCTTAACACTTAAACGCGGACGCTCAGCAGTCCCAGACACCTTAGCGCGTACACGGTTCTTACGCTGGGCTTTACCGTGAACTTTTCTAGTCAATTCACTCATTACTTACCTGCCTTTCCTGCCTTACGCAATATCACTTCATCAGCATATTTAATACCTTTGCCTTTGTATGGCTCTGGCTTCTTTAGGCTGCGGATTTCGGCCGCAACTTGGCCAACTGCCTGCTTATCAATCCCACTCACTGTTAGCTCCATCTTGTTGGTCGTTAAAGTTATACCGGCCGGAGCTTTATATTTAACAGGATGACTAAAGCCCAAACTCATTTCGATTTCTTGTGGGCCACCGCTCAAGCGAAAACCGACACCGTTAATCTCGAGTTTTTTCTCAAAGCCCTTCGTGACACCTACCACGGCGTTGTTTAGCAACGCGCGCTGTAGGCCGTGATTAGCCCTTGATACTTGCTCGTCATCCTTGCGGGTGACGAGCAGTTGGTCACCG
Source organism: Candidatus Nomurabacteria bacterium (assembly GCA_031257295.1). Lineage (GTDB taxonomy): Bacteria > Patescibacteriota > Saccharimonadia > Saccharimonadales > Saccharimonadaceae > JAIROX01. Next base: position 14,368 of record JAIROX010000005.1, read on the forward strand.
TCTTGTTTGACAGTCACATTCACCAGGCATGGCACTTTTAGTTCACCCTTTGGCCCAACGACAGTTACTTCGTCGCCGACCGTGATTGTCACACCAGCTGGAATCGCTATTGGTAGTTTTCCGATTCGACTCATACTTCTCCTAATAAACTTTAACTAATAATTCGCCACCTAGGCGTTGCTTTTTAGCTTCTTGACCGGTGATTACACCCTTAGAGGTGCTAATCAGCACAGTGCCGCGGCCTGACTTAACCTTAGGGATCTCGTCAGCGCTAACGTAAACACGGCGACCGGGAGTTGAAACTTTGGCAATTTCGGTAATCACGCTCTTTTCGCCAGGCTTGTTGATGGTGACGTACAAAATGTCACGTGGCTTAGCCGCCTCAACTTTAACATCGGCGATATAACCAGCTTTCTTAAGCTGTTCCAAAACAGCAGCCTTGAGCTTGCTGTGCGGAGCACGGATTTCATTTTTGCCAACCATAATAGCATTACGAATACGCGTAATTATATCGGCAACTGCATCTGTAGATTGTAATGACATATTCTCTCCTTCCTCCTACCAACTACTCTTTGTTACACCAGGGATTTCACCCTTGCTTGCTTTTTCGCGGAAATTAATGCGATCCAGGCCAAAACGACGCATATAAGAGCGTGGACGGCCGGTTAGGCTGTCCCTGTTCTTAAGGCGCGTTGGGCTAGAATTACGCGGCAATTTTTGTAAGCCATCTTGATCGCCCACCTGCTTCAACTCTGTGCGCCTAGCGGCGTACTTATCAAACATTTCTTTGCGTTTTTTATCACGTGCGACTGCAGACTTCTTAGCCATCTACTTATCCCCCTTCCGTTCAAACGGCATACCAAATTTGCTGAGGAGCAGCTTGCTGCCTTCAGCTGAGCCATTCTTAATCACGAATGTCACCTCTAGACCGTGCAACACTTGTGTGTCTTCGAAGCTTAACTCAGCAAAAATTGACTGCTCTTTAACACCCAAGTTATAATTGCCGCTCTTGTCGAAGCTCTTTTCTGGAACACCGTGGAAATCACGTACGCGTGGCAAAGCAACATTAACTAGCCTGTCCAAAAATTCGTACATTTTAGCGCCGCGCAATGTTACCATCACCCCAATCGGCGCGCCCATACCTTTACGAATCTTAAAGGTTGCCACCGAACGTTTTGCCAAGCGGTCGATCGGCTGTTGACCAGTTGTCTTAGTAACAGTGTTAACTACAGTTTCGTGATAGTGCTTATCGTCTTTCTTTTTACCAACACCTGAGCTTACAACTATCTTCGTGAGCTTCGGTACTTGGTTCACATTCGCTACGCCCAGCTCCTTTTCTAGCTCAGGTACGATCTTACTGTCATACAGAGCCTTCAGGCGAGGTTGCGTAGCTGTCGTTTTAGTAGCCATTATTTGACCTCCCTGTTATTTAATTTACGTGCCAAGCGGACGGTTTTACCATCGGCGTTTTTGGCGTAGCCTACGCGGCTGGTTTTGCCAATCTTTTCGTCTACCACTAATGCCAGTTTACTAAGCGATACCGGCACATGAATTTGCTTCTTGCCGCCCTTCGGGTTCAATCGGGTAGGTTTAACATGGCGCTCTTTCAAACCAATGCCTTCGACCAACGCAGCATCTTTGGCTGGCAATACACGCAGAACCTTGCCAGTTGTACCGCTATTGTTGCCACTGATAATTTTGACCATGTCGCCAGTTTTAATTCGTGCAGTCATTACAGTACCTCCGGCGCAAGGCTGATTATCTTGCTATAGCCCAGTTCGCGCAACTCACGGGGCACCGGGCCAAACACACGAGTGGCTTTGGGCGTCTTATCGTCGTTGATTATCACCGCAGCGTTATCGTCAAAACAGATTGTGCTACCGTCTTTACGGCGAATCTTGTCTACGGTCCGCACCACTACAGCCCTAACAACCGACTTTTTCTTGACGTTCCCAGTTGGACTAGCATCTTTAACGGTTGCCACGATCACATCACCCACACGGGCATAGCGACGGCGAGTGCCGCCCAACACGCGGATACACAAAATCTCTTTGGCACCGCTGTTATCGGTCACTTTTAGCCTACTTTCTTGAGTAATCACTTTGATTCCTCCTCGGCATCTTCGGCCTTCTTCGCGTTGTTGGCCTTGACTTCTTTCTCTGGAACTTCAACCTCTAGAGCGCCATCCTTCAGATCCACTACACCGCGAGCCTTTTCTACAATCTTCTCCAACTTCCACGTTTTAGTCTTAGAAATTGGACGTGACTCAGCTATCAAAACCTTGTCGCCTCGCTTAGCCTCGTTACTCTCGTCATGAGCTGTATATTTGCGAGTAACCGTGAACTGCTTGCGATAAAGCGGATGAGTCTCACGGCTAATAACGCTGACAGTGATTGTCTTGTCGCGCTTGTCAGATGTTACTACACCTGTCAATGAATTACTCATCTTTCGCCTCCTTTTTAGCGTTGGTTTTAGTTAAAATACGTGCAATATCCTTACGAGTTTTACCTATAGCACGTGGGTTTTGTAGTTCGCCAGCCGCATGGCCGCGCTTGATTTCTACTAGTTCTTTGCGCTTTTCGGCCAGCTGTTCACTTAAAGACAGCTCAGTGTTTTTCGTGGTTACTTTTGTAACTTTTTTATCCGCCACCTTAAACCTCCTCTGCCTTTATAAACTTAGTCCGAACAGGTAGTTTGTGACCAGCCAAACGCATAGCTTCCTTAGCGACTTCTTCACCTACGCCAGACATTTCAAACATTACCGTGCCAGCCTTAACTTTTGCGGCAAAAAACTGTGGATCTCCCTTACCGCCACCCATCTTAACATCCTGCGGCTTACGGGTAATAGGCGTATGCGGGAAAATCCGAATCCATATCTTGCCACCACGCTTAACATAACGTGTCATTGCCTGGCGGGCTGATTCGATTTGGCGGCTAGTAACGTCTTTGTTGTCAACGCTCATTAGGCCGAAATCGCCAAAAGCTACCGTGTTACCACGCGTTGCCTTGCCATCGTTCTTACCCTTCATCGTCTTGCGATACTTGGTTTTCTTAGGTAGTAGTACTACCATGATTAGCCCCTTTCTCCTTTATAGATCCAAACTTTCACACCGATAATACCAGCCTGCGTGTGTGAACGCGCTGTATTAAAGTCAACGTCGGCGCGCAGCGTATGCAATGGCACTGAGCCTTCAATAAACTTCTCACGGCGACTCATTTCGGCGCCATTCAGACGACCAGCCACCTCAATACGCACGCCCTTGGCGCCAGCCTGCATGGTGCTAGCTAGTGCCATCTTGACAGCGCGACGGAAATTCATGCGCTTTTCCAGTTGGTGAGCGATGTTTTCGCCAACTAGTTTGGCCGAAAGTTCAGGTTTTTTAACCTCATCAATATTAATGCGCACTGGTTGATTAGTGATCTTCTCGATCAAGGCTTTCATTTCGTTAATACCAGCACCACCCTTACCGATTACAGCACCAGCTTTGGCGGTGCGGATATTGATCGTCACCAAGTTTGGCGAACGCTCAATCTGAATAGTATCGATTGTTGGGCGAGCCTTGAAACGCTCTTCAATCAATTCGCGAATTTTGATGTCTTCGATCAACCACTTGCGGTAGTCAGCCTTCCTGGCAAACCAGTTAGAGCGCCAGTTTTTGTTAATCTGAAGACGATAACTGATTGGGTTTACTTTTTGTCCCATTACTTATCCTCCTTTTTAGCGCTTCGCTTTTGAGACAAACCTGCGGTTTTTCTCAACGTGCCGGCCGCCGGCGAAGCCGTCGTGTCGGACTGCTCTTTTCCCTTAAGCTCCTGAGCAACTGGCGTTTTCTTAAGTTTTTCTTCACCAGATACCACAACTAAAATGTTGCTTGACTTTTTTTCAAACGGTAAAGCACGACCACGGCTAGCTGGTTTGTAGCGACGCATACGCGAGCCAGTCGTGACTGAAATCGTCTTGATCTGAATAGTCTTAACATCGATACTAGCGGTATCAAGCAGATTAGCTTTGGCGCTTTCAATCGCTTTTTTGACAGCCAAAGCGGCGCGGCGCGGCGTATGATCTAAAATAACTAATGCGTCAGCCACCGAACGGCCTCGCACCAGGCTCGCTACCACCGAAACCTTACGTGGCGCCAGGTCAATGCCTTTGATATATGCGCGTTTTTCCACGGTAGCCATTACTTCTTGTCCTTTCCACCGTGCTTGCGGAATTTACGGGTTGGGCTAAACTCGCCGAGCTTATGACCAACCATGTTTTCCGAAACATAAACCGGCACATGCAAGCGGCCATTATGCACGGCAATGGTTTTACCAACCATTTCTGGCGTAATCGTGCTGCTTCTAGCCCAAGTTTTGATCACGGTGCGATCTTCTGGCCCGAGCGCCGCCACTTTTTTGGCAAGTTTGGCGTCGACAAAAGGACCTTTCTTAAGTGACCTACTCATCTTTACCTTCTCCTCTTAGCCTGATGACGGCTTCTTACAATTAGTTTGCCCGAACTCTTATTGCGTCGAGTTCTGTAGCCAAGTGTCAATTGCCCCCACGGTGTACGTGGCGCTTTGCCTGTGCCATGGCGACCACCATCACCACCACCATGTGGGTGATCAGCAGCGTTCATAACTACACCGCGCACTGTTGGGCGAATACCCTTGCGGCGCTTACGACCGGCTGAACCAGTCTTAACATTCTGATGCTGGACATTACCAACAGTACCAATCGAAGCTTTGGCTTCTAGGCGGATCTTACGGACTTCGCCAGATGGCAGGCGCACCTGGGCATAGTCGCTCTCCTTAGCCATCAGCTGAGCACCAGTACCGGCTGAGCGCACAATCTGTGCGCCACGGCCAGGTGTAAGTTCGATTGCATAGATGTAAGTACCAACTGGGATATCAGCCAAGGCCAAGCGGTTACTGACTTCAATGGCGGAATCTTTACCAATCGTAAAAGTTTTACCCTTGGTCATCGATGTATCGGCAATTACATAATAGTATGCACCGGCTTCGTCCTTAACACGAGCAATACGCGCCGAACGATTTGGATCATACTCAATCTCTTCAACCGTTAGCTTCAAGCCTTCTGGCAGATTGTGGCTCACCAAGCGATGGTGCCTTTTTACGCCACCACCACGGTGTCGCACTGTGATGCGGCCAGCGTTATTGCGGCCAGCGTTTTGCTTTTTGCTCTTCAGCAAGCTCTTCAGCGGTTTCTTGGTAGTGATCTCACTGTAATCTTCGCTAGTCATACCGCGACGAGCTGGGGTTGTGGGGTTGTATTTCTGGATAGCCATTACTTATCTCCTCGGTTGCCAGTGCGTCGGCGGGTTAGCAGTGAAACTTTTTTAGTCTCGGCCTTCACACGGGTCACATTCTCTTGCTCTTTTGAAGCCTCTTTAGTCTCATCTGGCTGAGCAGCGTCAATCTGTTCCTCGTCAAATACCTTAATTTTGTCGCCGTCTTTCAGTGTTACGTAAGCTTTTTTAAAGTCTACGCGAGTAGTTTCACCCGGGCGAGCCCGACGGCCACGCGAAAAGCGAATGGCCTTACCGCTCTGCACCAGAGTTTTTACCCTCAGCACAGTTACGCCAAATTGTTCGGCCACATTCTCGGCAATCAGCTGCTTGCTGGCGTCCATAGGCACCTTAAAGATATAGGTGTTTTTTAGCATAGAGCCATAAGCCTTCTCTGTGGTTAGTGGGATGATACTAATTAGTTTCATTTTTCACCTCCTACCAGCCATTCGTCAATCATTGGGAGTGACCTTTGGCTAATCAGAACCTTATCGGCATTCAATATATCGAACACATTCAAATAGTTTGGGCGAACCACACGCAAATTTGGCACATTACGTGTAGCGCGTAACACTAGATCGTCTTTTACGCTTACTACCAAAAGTACGCGGTTATTTTCGGTTACGTCATACTTTTCGAACAACGCCATAGTTTCTTTGACTTTGCCCTTCGGGCAAGCAAAAGTGTCAATCACGGCGATCTTCTTACCCTTGTTAGCCATACTCAGCGCTTGCTTCACGGCCACCTTTTTCATAGTCTTACTCAAGTTTTTAGTGTAGTTTTCGTTACCACGTGGGCCAAACACCACACCACCGCCACGCCAAATTGGGTTGCGGCTCGAGCCAAAGCGAGCCCGACCGGTGCCTTTTTGGCGCCAAGGCTTTTTACCACCACCGCGCACTTCGCCGCGCTCTAAAGTGGTAGCGTTAGCACCACGCGAATTTGCCAAATAGGCGTCGTAAGCTAGCTTCAACAGCTCATGATTTTTAACTTCGACGTTGAACACGTCTTTGTTCAACTTAGGAGTTGCAGTTTTAGTTTCAGCCATTTTACTTCTCCTCCCCTTCGATTATCACCAACCCTTTGCGTGGCCCAGGCACAGCGCCTCTTAGCCCAACTAGGTTGTTTTCAGTGTCGATGAAAGACACCACCAGATTCTTAACAGTCACGCGGTCGCCGCCCATACGGCCTGGCATCTTGCGGCCTTTGTAAACCTTTTGTGGGTACATTGAGCCGATAGAACCGACCTTACGCACATCACCCTTACCACCGTGAGTCTTAGGCTGGCGGTGGAAATTGTGGCGCTTAATCGTGCCAGCAAAGCCTTTACCTTTACTAGTGCCTGTTACTTGGGCCTTTTCGCCAAGTACAAAGTTAGCGACGGTAAATGCGTCGCCTACTTTAATATCTGTTGGTAACTCGTCAAAACGAAACTCACGCATCGCCTTAGGGGTTACACCGGCTGGTTTAACATGGCCAGCCACGGCCTTGCTCAGGTTCTTACCCTCACCATATGCCACCTGGACTGCGTTATAACCGTCTGATTCGACAGTTTTAACCTGAGTCACAGTCACTGGGCCAGCTTGGACAAGCGTAACAGGGGTTACAATGCCGTCTTCGCCGATGATCTGGGTCATACCAATTTTGGTACCGAGAAGTGCTTTCATCACCTTACTCCTTAAATTTGTATTATTTTCCATGCTTGTGCCCAAGCATATTTAAATCTTGGTATCGTGCGGTTTCTCTGTTGCCAAAGACCTGCAAGCTTACCAAGTTTTAACTTCTAAAATTTTATAAGTTACTCGCATATTTTATCACAGGCAGTTACACCGGTCAACAGTTTCGTACCACTTCACAGCCCGTTCTCAAGAAACTCTTCGTCCGATATTACTTCTACACCATTGTCGGCCAGGCATCTCGAGGTCACACCGTCGCCAGGCACTTTTTTGCCAGTAAATGTTCCGTCGTAAACCATTCCAGCGCCACAGGATGGGCTGTGCGCTTTAAGCACTGCCTTCCCAATCTTATGCTTTTGACAAACTTTCAAGGCTATTTCCGCACCTCTCGCGAAAACATCCGTGTAGTCTTTCCCGTTCCTGTCAACAACTCTGATGCCGTCTTCACCCGTGATAGCTTCACAGGATAATCTCGGAGTGGGCAGGCCCGCCCAAACCTCTGGGCATATCGGTACCACTTTATATTCACTCAGCGCATCTGTGAGACCGTTCTTCGCTGGTTCGCCATCATACCGACAGGATACGCCCAAAAGGCAGGCGCTCACCGCGATAGTCTCTTTCTCAGCGTCGTTCATACAAATATTATACCATATTTCGTACACAACTCTACATTCTGCGTCAAAAACGAACAAGCACGACCACCCCGTGTGGCACGAATAGCACATACGAAAATACCCGGGCTACAATAGCTCGGGTATTCAAATATATGTACAACGGGCTGGTGCCCGTATTATCTTCGACAGCTGCAGTTGAGTCATAGTACAGAGGGCTTCGGGTCAGTAAAGCCATAAACTCTCATCAACAACATTAAGCAGCTGCTCCTGGCCAAGGATTTTTGTTTATTCCCCATTCTTAATACCTACCTTGGCATGGATTGGTGCACTAACACCTTCCGCGTGTTCGTGCCGTCCTGCTCGGACTGTAGTCAACACCCAACGTCTAGTTAGGCTCCTACACGCACGCAACAATTGCGCGACAGACCTTGCGACACACGCAGAGATTCGATAAACTCCAGTTTATCTGCCTTGATTATACAACAACTCAAGTTAAATCACAATCCCACTTGGCAAAAAGTAGCTGATAATGCCCACCATCACAATCACGGCGTAAAAGGTCCGCCGATTATAAGGACGTTTTTCAATAAGATGGATCAATATCAGGCCAACCAATAGGCCAACTGGAACACCTGCCACTGGTACGCCATTAAATAAAAACGGTAAATTCATCTTAACCCAAAACGACCCGAGCAGCACTACAACCACCAGTTTTAAAATAAACACACCATCAGCCTCGGGGTTCTTTTCAAAACCCCGACGACTTAGCTGTGTTCGGTTCCGAGCGTAAGTGCGCGCTCGCGACTTTTTATCTAACTGCTGCCCCACCAGTTTGCAGCCCTAGGTTACATCTTAATTTCGGCGTCAACACCGCTTGACAGGCTGAGGTTTTGCAAGCTGTCGATAGTTTTAGGTGTAGCGTTAGTAATGTCGATCAGGCGCTTATGGACTTTCATCTCAAAAGCTTCACCGCCAGTCTTGTAGACATGTGGGCTCTTAACCACCGTAAAACTACTGCGGCGAGTAGGCAAAGGTACTGGGCCGCTCACCTTAGCGCCAGTGCGCAGGGCGGTGTCGATGATCTGCTTAGCCGACTGATCAATCACACGGTGATCATACGCCTTCAGGCGAATGCGGATACGCAAACCTTCATCTTTAGTTGTTGTTTCTGCCATTTTATTTCTCCTTGTGCTACCCCTGTAACCTTGAATACCCGTAGGTGTTAACAAGTTATCAGGAGTGATTAATATTACTCTCTAGGAGTATAGCACACCAAGCGCAAAAAGTCAAGTTTTACATAGACCACCAAGTAACTAAAAAGAGCCCCCTACGAGGCTCCTTTTAGTATCAGATGCTAAATTACTTAACAATCTTGGTAATAACACCCGAACCAACGGTGCGGCCACCTTCGCGGATAGCGAAACGGTCGCTGTCGTTCATAGCGATTGGTGCAAGCAGTTTAACCTTGAAGCTGACGGTGTCGCCAGGCATGACAATCTCTTTGTCAGCTGGTAGCTCAACTTCACCAGTTACATCCGTGGTGCGGAAGTAGAACTGTGGCTTGTAGCCCTTGCTAAATGGAGTGTGACGGCCACCTTCTTCTTTCTTCAAGATGTAAACTTCGGCCTCGAACTCGGTGTGTGGAGTGATTGAACCAGGTTTGGCAATCACCTGACCGCGCTCAATTTGATCGCGTTCAATACCACGAAGCAGCAAACCAGCGTTGTCGCCGGCACGGCCTTCGTCCAAAGTCTTTTTGAAAGCCTCGATACCAGTCACAACTGATTTTTGGGTGTCTTTAATACCAACAATCTCAACTTCGTCGTTCAGCTTGATGATGCCCTGCTCGATACGACCAGTAGCAACTGTACCACGGCCTTTAATCGAGAAAACGTCTTCGATAGGCATCAAGAATGGCTTGTCTAGGTCGCGGACTGGCTCTTCAACGAAATCATCCAAAGCCTTAACCAGCTCCATAACAGCGTCTTCGTTAGCAGCGTCGCCCTCAAGAGCCTTAGTTGCCGAACCCTTGATGATTGGGGCGTTGTCGCCATCGTAGCCATATTTGTTTAGCAGTTCGCGAACGTCCATTTCAACTAGCTCGACCAATTCTGGGTCAGCTAGGTCCATCTTGTTCAAGAACACTACGATCTTAGGTACGTTCACCTGGTGTGCAAGTAGCACGTGCTCACGGGTTTGCGGCAGCGGGCCATCGTTGGCAGCAACCACTAAGATAGCACCGTCAATTTGAGCAGCGCCAGTAATCATGTTCTTAATGTAGTCGGCGTGACCAGGCATATCCACGTGGGCATAGTGCCTTTTTTCGCTTTCGTATTCGTTGTGAGAAGTTGCAATCGTGATACCACGAGCTTTCTCTTCTGGGGCGTTGTCGATCTGATCGTACGCTACAGGTTTGTTGACTTCGCTAGGAAGCTTTTTCGCCAAAACGGCGGTGATAGCAGCCGTAAGAGTGGTTTTACCGTGGTCGACGTGACCCATAGTACCAACATTTACGTGTGGCTTGCTTCGATCAAAGTTTGCCATGTGTATGGTCTCCTTTATTAGTTATATTATCTCGTGTGGAAAGTTAGCATACGCAAAATACCCCACAACGCTTAAGTGTAATTATACTAAACTGATGCTACAATTGCAACATGCAACTAGACAACCTGCGCCAAGAGCTACGAGGGCACATCAACCACGAAAAAGCCGAGTTTTTGCCGTATTTCTTTAAGACTGGGCCCGGGCAGTACGGCGAAGGCGACAGGTTCTTAGGCGTTGTGGTGCCCGACATCCGCAAAACCGCCCGCGCTTTCCAAGGAATCCCCTTGGAAGAAGTGGTGGAGTTGTTGCGCAGCCAGTGGCACGAAGAGCGCATGTGCGCGCTGTTGATTTTAGCTGACAAATATAAGCAAGCAACCAATAATGATAACGGGCACGAGGACGAAAGGCGCATCTTTGATCTTTACCTTTCCAATACTGAATATATCAACAACTGGGATCTGGTGGACTTAACCGCGCCGGATATCGTGGGGCGCTACGTATACGAGCACCCAGCCGAGCAAAAAACGCTGTTTAAGCTTGCTAAAAGTGTACACTTATTTGAACGCCGCATATCTGTTATTTCGACATTTTGGTTTGTAAAGCTCGGTGAGCCCGAACCAACGTTAACAATCGTGGAGTCTCTGCTTGGCGACAAAGAGGACCTGATGCACAAAGCTACCGGCTGGATGCTGCGCGAGGTCTACAAACGAGTCGACGAGGGCGTAGTTGAACAGTTTTTGCGCACTCACTACGCCCGCCTGCCTCGCACCGCCTTGCGTTACGCCATAGAAAAAATGCCCGAGCCCAAGCGCCAGGCATTTCTTCGTGGTGAGTTTTAGTTTTTCTCTATAGTTTCGGCCATCTTTGCTAATGTCGATGCTAATTCGACCTGCTTTGCATAGGTCGACTCATCCGATCCGCACCCATTTTGAGGGCCTCCGTATGTGTAATAGTATCCGTTTATCAAACCAAGGTTCTTCGCACCAGGTTCTTGACCCGGGTCGCTTTTATACCTATATAAGCTAACTGGCCCAAAGGCGGTGCAGCCAGAAAGTCCGCTAAACCACTCCGTAGACAACTCGAGTGTGCCGCTATATCCAGAATCTTTGTGGTATTGAGACATGGCAGTTTGATTACTAATTTGATACTTAACACCAGTCATCCCTTCAGGTATCTTAAGCTTCACGCCCCACTCTTTAACCACTAAGTAGCCTTTGCTAGTATCAGCTCCGGTCGTAGCATCACTAGGGCTTTCAGGGCTTTTATTTTCTAGCTCAGCGACTTTATTACCTAGCTCTTTAATAGTTTTGGCGTTATCATCGTTCTTCTTTTTAACGTCAGCTAGCTCATTCGACGAGCTGTTAGACTTTAGTAAGAAAAACACCCCGCCGCCAGCAGCCGCCAGAAACAGCACCATAAATACAATCGCCACTATCTTCCACTTATTTTTCGGTTTACGATTATCGATTTTTACGACTGTCTGGTTTGGGTTGAACCGCGACTCTTGTTGATCATCCATACTTAAATACTCCTATTTAGCTTATGGCTAAATGATATCAGAATTAGGACATTCGAGCAACCTAGTTCAGCGACAAGCGTTATTTAATTGGCTCGACTGCCTTAACCATGTTCTTAATCAACTGCACTTTTTCTGCTCCAACGTTTATATCTGTCTGACTATTACCGCATGCATATTGTGGGCTAACCCAGAAAAAGTATAGACCATTAACAGCTGATGCGCTCAACCGCGAGCCATAAGTACCTGTTGGGCTATCTGCTGGCGTTTTTACTACGGAGCTAGATGATGCGCTAAGACTCCCGAGATCACCAGCTGCTCCACACCCGGTTTTACTTATCTCATCTAGCGCAAAGACCAAGCCAAATTGATCACTAAAGCTATACTTCAAGCCCGCAAGCCCTTCTGGTAGCTTAAACTTAATTCCCCACTCACTTACCACTAGGTAGCCCTTGTTAGCATCTGTTGCAGTCTCAGATTTAATAGTGTCGCCATTGGCGGTTTCACCCTTCTCTAAGTTAGCTAGCTTGTCTTTAATATCCTTGATGGTCTTCACATTGCCATCATTCTTTTTGTTGGCGTTAGCTAGCTCACCACCCTGCTTGGTGAACAAAAAAGTCCCGATACCCACTAGCAGTACAGTGACAGCAATAAAAACTATCGCAGCAACCCTCCATTTGTTTCCGTCTTGCTTTTGACTTGCTATTGGCTGTTGGTTGTCCATCATCATGATCCTTTTTATGGTTACTTTACAACACTATAACATACCCCCCCCCGGAGGCAAGAAAGTGTACAAAAAATACCCCGTTTTACAGGGGCATTTTCCGTTTTTGGTTATATAACCAGCTATTTGGTGTTGCGCTTCGAGATAATCTCCTCAGCCACGTTCGGCGGGACTTCCTCGTATTGCGCCAGCTCCATGGTGCTAGCTGCGCGGCCCTGGCTCATCGAGCGCAGGTCGCTCGTGTAGCCAAACATGTTAGCTAGCGGCACGAAAGCGCGAATCAGCTTAGCGCCACCATTGAGGTCTTCCATAGCGTCAATGCGGCCACGGCGGCTATTTAAGTCGCCAATCACATCACCCATGAACTCTTCTGGAGTTGTAGCCTCTACCTTCATAACAGGCTCTAGCAGCACCGGGCGAGCTTTTTTAACGCCCTCACGGGTAGCTAAAGCGCCAGCCAGCTTAAAGGCCAGCTCACTCGAGTCAACATCGTGATACGAACCGTCATACAGGGTAGCCTTAACGTCTACCACTGGGTAGCCGGCAATCACGCCGCTATCCAAAGTTTCGCGGATACCTTGTTCAACTGGCTTGCGGTACTCTTGCGGCACCACACCACCTTTAATTTCGTCGACAAACTCAAAGCCTTTGCCGGCTTCGTTCGGCTCAAATCGCACCCAAACGTCACCATACTGACCACGGCCACCAGATTGCTTGATGTGCTTGCCCTGAGCTTCGGCCACAGCACGAATTGTTTCGCGGAAGGCCACCTGTGGCTCACCCACGTTAGCTTCCACCTTAAACTCGCGCTTCATACGGTCTACCAAAATCTCTAGGTGCAGCTCACCCATACCAGAGATAATCGTCTGGCCAGTTTCGTCATCGGTGTGCACGCGGAAAGTTGGGTCTTCTTCGGCCAACTTGTTAAGTGCAATACCCATTTTCTCTTGGTCGCTCTTGGTCTTTGGCTCAATCGCAATCGACACTGGCGGATCTGGGAAGTCGATAGACTCTAGAATAATCGGGTGCGCCACGTCGCACAGCGTCGTACCAGTAGTAGTATCTTTTAAACCAACTACAGCAGCAATATCGCCGGCGCCGATCTCGCTAATCTCCTCGCGCTTGTCGGCAAACATACGCACCAGGCGGCCCACACGCTCTTTATTACCAGTGGTAGCATTCAAAATGTAGCTACCAGCTGATACCTTACCGCTATAAACACGCACGAAGATCAACTTACCCACAAACGGGTCGGTCGCAATCTTAAATGCCAAAGCAGCCAACGGCTCCTTATCGTCGGGCTTGCGCTCAACTTCGTCGCCAGTTTTGGTGTTTTTGCCCCAGATTGAGCCAATATCCAGCGGGCTAGGCAGGTATTCGGTCACCAGGTCGAGCACTTTCTCGACAATCACACCGCGGCCATCACCTCCTGTCACTAGGTAGAAATCACCAGCAATCAAGCGCTTGCGCAGAGCCACTTTTAGCTCATCTTCAGTAATAGATTCTTCGCCCTTCTCAAGGAAGCGCTCAAATAGCTCATCGTCGGCTGTCACAGCTTCTTCGACTAGCATACTGCGAGCATGCTTGGCCTTATCTAGCATATCGGCTGGGATTTCGCCCTTGGTTAGCTCGTGGTCGGTAAACTCTTTGTAGGTGTAAGCCTTCATGTCTACCAAGTCGACCACACCGTTGATTTCTTTTTCAAAACCGATAGGCAAGTGAATCGGTAAAGCGTTTTTGCTGAGGCGCTTATGAATCGACTCGAGCGACTTATAAAAATCGCCACCAATTTGGTTAATCTTGTTGATAAAACAGACACGCGGCACGTTGTATTTGTTGGCCTGGCGCCACACGGTTTCACTCTGGGCTTCTACACCCATTTTGCCGTCAAACACCACCACGGCGCCATCTAGCACGCGCAGGCTGCGCTCCACCTCGGCCGTAAAGTCGATATGGCCTGGCGTGTCGATGATGTTGATCTTGTGATCCTTCCAAAAAGCCGTCACGGCTGCGCTGGTAATTGTGATACCACGCTCGCGCTCTTGCTCCATCCAGTCGGTAGTGGTTTCACCTTCGTGCACCTCACCGATTTTGTGCTTCAACCCCGTGCGATACAAGATCGCCTCGGTGGTCGTGGTTTTGCCCGCATCAATATGAGCAATAATGCCCAAGTTACGAAATTTTTCTAAGCTGTAAGTTTTTTCTGCCATTATCCCCTCCCTTAATTCCTAGCAAAGTGAGCAAAGGCGCGGTTGGCCTCGGCCATCTTATGTGTGTCTTCTTTTTTCTTGAATGCAGCGCCGGTTTCGTTGTAAGCGTCGACAATTTCGGCGCTTAGGCGTGCCGCATATGGCATACCCTGGCGAGCGCGAGCGCTCTGTACCAGCCAGCTAAAGGCAAAATGTAGTTGTCTGTGGCCGCTGATTGGGAACGGGATCTGGTAGTTAGCACCACCAACGCGGCGGCTTTTAACCTCGAAATTAGGGCTAACGTTACCCAAGGCTTTCTCAAATACCGCTAGTGGGTCTTCGCTCTTCAATTTTTTGGCGGCTGATTCTAGCGCCGTATAAACTGCGCGTTCAGCCAAAGCTTTTTTACCGTCCAAAATCGACTTGTTAATCAAGCGTTGCACCAAAATACTTTGGTACTTGCGGTCTGGGTTTAGTTGTCGTTGCAATGATTTGGTTACTTTACGAGGCATGATTACTTGTCCTCCTTCTTGGCGCCGTATTTGCTACGCCCACGCTTGCGACCGCTAACACCTTGCAGGTCGAGTGTGCCACGCACAATATGGTAGCGCACACCCGGAAGATCCGGCACACGACCACCGCGCACTAGCACTACAGCGTGCTCTTGCAAGTTGTGGCCTTCGCCGCCAATATAAGCCCAAACTTCTTGGCCGTTGGTTAGGCGCACGCGAGCAACCTTACGCAAGGCTGAGTTAGGCTTTTTAGGTGTTTTGGTAGTTACTTTAATACAAACACCACGCTTAAATGGCGCGTTCTGCTTGTAGATACGGGTTTTAAGCGTATTTTGGATGGTGCCGAGGGCCGGCGCTTTGCTTTTTTTAGCAGCTTTAGCGCGAGGCTTGCGCACCAATTGATTAATTGTTGGCACGGGAAATACTCCTTTAAATTAGGTTTCGCCACTTTTCTGGTCAGCATTCCTTACTTCGTGGCCTTCTTTTTGGCCGTAGCTTTGGGCACACACTCCAAAACAACTCCAAAAAGGGAAACTCCTAGCTATGATAACAAAAAAGCTTGCCATATGCAAGCCAACCAGGTGTTTTTATCACCTTATGTCTACATATTAGCACACTTCGTTAAAAAAGTCAAACTCTTGCGTGTGCCTTGGCGTTTTTAATAGCCTTTTTCAGGGCAATATCAGCCCGGAGTAAGTGGCTAAGCTCGGTTTTACCACCGGTTTCTGGAGTTTTAAGCTGCGGGAAGGCCTTAATAAGGCGGCGCTCAGTAGCACGCAGCCGGCTCCTGTGCCGCGAATCTTCTAGAAGTTTTACGTAAGACTCCACCGTAGACTCTATACCGGTGCGAGCCTTGGCCATAAAGCTACGGAACTGAGCAAGACGAGTGATTGTGAATATCGCATCTGTCGTCATCACAGCAACCAAGCCTAGGGCTAGCCAAACACCAAACAAAGCATACGCTTGCAGGGCCAGCACTCTGATCTGCGGCTCTAGTATGTAAATAAAAAACAGCGCCAGCGCGCCCCACATCAATGTAGCTTTCAGGCAAACCCTACCTTCTATATTCAGGTGTTCGCTTCTGTAATTCCACAGCTGAACCTTAAGTAACCTGTCAAGGATAATCGAGGTAGTATATTCGATTGCGGTGGCAAAAACCATGGCGACAACCACTAGATAAACTGGGTTTGCCTTAAGTTCCACCAAAGGCAAGAATAACAATGCGCCAAAACCATATATAGGGCAGTACGGACCCGCCAGAAGGCCCCTGTATAGAAAGTGCCCTGCCTTAGCTGAGCAGTAAATAGTCTCCCATATCCAGCCTATAACCGATCCTATGAAAAATACCAGAACGATGAATGTAAACGTCATATAACTATTTTATACGTCGACACAGAAAAAACCACCCTTTTCAAGGATAACAATAACCGACACGTGGTTGGGCGGGGCGCTAGGTAGTTGGACCCACCCTTGCACAGTAAAATCAGTGGCAGGGCAAGACCGCCCAACAGTTACCGTAACATGGCCCGCGGTGTCATTCTCACCCACCATATACCTATCGCCCGACGAGCTATTGTCGTACACGCCTATTGATGTAACATATGGCGATATCTGGTCGTTTAGCAATGGGCGCAGCTGCCAAGAATCTGGTAGGTTGCCCCAGTTACCTAGGCTGGTTTTATTGCCGTCCGAATCTTCGTAGAACTCTTCATGGGTGTTGCCACTATCTAAAACGTCCGTAGATTTTAGGCGTGCACCCCTGTTATTAGACCTCCATGTATTGATGGCCGCGGCAATCTTTTGCACATCTTGCTTACGAGCGTTGTCACGTTGAGCCATCTGCAAAGCCGGCAGCGCAATAAATATCATTAAGAAAATCAGCCCAGCTATAGCCAGGACCAAAACGACCTCAATAATTGTAAAGCCTTTCTTCATGCTTATGCTAATAATACCCCCCCCCATAGGCTTTTGGCAAGGCCTAAAGCAAAGTACGGCACCTCGGCCGTACCTCGCTTAAAGCTTTTGAGCGCCTTAGACCTCGTCGAACTCTGACTCGTCAATAACAATATCTTCGGAGTCTACTGCAGTATCGTCTTCAGCTAGGTCGGCATCAACCGACTCGATATCGTCAGCATCTGGCACACTATACTCAAAGCTCTCCTCTGGCTCGTCATCAAGCTCGATCTGGTTTACACCGGTACCAACCGGAATCTTGCGGCCGATGATGACGTTTTCCTTCAGACCGTTCAGGTGATCAACGCGACCAGATATAGCAGCGTTAATCAACACGCGTGTCGTGTCCTGGAACGAAGCAGCACTGAGGAAGCTATCACTAAAGATAGAAACTTTCGTGATACCGAGCAGTAGTTGTGTATACTGCACCGGTTTTTTACCGTCTTCTTCCAGCCGCTCATTGGCCTCAACCACAGCCGTTTTGCTAACGATATCGCCAGCCACAAATGTGCTGTCGCCAGAGTCTTCGATCTGGACACGGCTAAACATTTGCTTGACGATGATCTCCAGGTGCTTATCAGCCACATCCTGGCCCTGAGCAGCATAGATACGCAAGACCTCGTTGATAATGTAGCGTTGAGTCGCTTCAACGCCCTTGTAGCGCATTAGGTCCTGCAGATTCAAGGAGCCACCAGTTAGCCTGTCGCCCGCTTCAACTTGGTCACCAGATTTGACTTCTAGCTGATAGTTGCCGGGTACCTCAAAGCGAACTGGAGCCGAGAGCTTGCCAGTGATCAGTATCTCGTCATCTAGCACCTCTGCGATGCCTTCGACTGGAGCAATCAACGGACTCTTCTTGTCCTTGTTTTCAGCAACAACATCGCCTTCTTTGACGTTTGCGCCATCCTTAACGGTAGCTTTGCGGCCTTCCAGCTTCAACTTAACTACTTCACCAGTCTCTGGGGTTACCTGTACAACATACTTCTTGCCATCTTCCCAGGTTTCAACTAGGCCAGATGCAGTCGCCATGTAAGCTTGACCTTTTGGCTGGCGCGCTTCGAACAACTCTTCAACACGCGGCAAACCTTGGGTAATATCCGTACCAGCTACACCAGAGGCGTGGAATGTACGCAGCGTCAACTGTGTGCCTGGCTCACCAACTGATTGAGCAGCGATCACACCGACCGGTTGGTCAGCCTCCACTAGCTCGTTAGTTGCCATGTCGATACCATAACTCTTGCGCGGTATGCCGTTGACGCACTTGGTCGACAATACGCTTTGGATTTTAACACCCTGGACCTCTTCGTCATCTGAAATAGCATCAGCTATTTGGCGGGTGATTAGTTCACCAGCCTTCACGTAGCCGGCCAGATCCTCGGCAGCATAGCGGCCATTTAGGCGGTTGGCAAAACTGATCATTGTGAGCTCTGTTTCGCCCCTGAATACCTCGAAACCAGCATTGTCTTCGTCTGCCTCATCAACCGTAAAGACATCTTGCGACACATCCACTAGGCGGCGAGTTAAGTAACCAGAATCGGCAGTTTTAAGAGCGGTGTCAATCAGACCTTTACGCGCACCACGGGTAGCGATAAAAGACTCGAGCGAAGTTAGGCCAGCCTTAAAGCTGGAGCGAATCGGCAGCTCAATCTCGCGGTTGCTGGCATCCACCATGATACCCACCATGGCACTAGCTAGCTTAATATGCGAAATATCACCACGAGCACCAGAGTTGACCATCACAGCAATGCTTGTGTCATCACCAGCCAAATGGCCTTGCAAGAACTCAGTGATCTTATTGTCAACATTACGCCAGTTACCGACCGTTAGGTTGTAGCGCTCTTCTTCGCTAATCAAGCCGTCGTCGTATTGTTCAGATATTAACGCACTCTTACCATCGCCCTCAGCCACAAACTCCGGAATTTCATGGATGGTTGGGAAATCTTCCTTACCGATCGACACTGCGGCCACCGTAGCATATTTGAAGGCCAAGCCTTTCATGCCGTCAACGGTCTTAACTGTCATATCTGCGCCGTATTTGTCAAAAATACCAGCCAGTACTTTTTTAATCTGCTTCTTTGACTGCACCGAGTTGTCGTACGGATGGTCCTCTGGCAACAACTCGTTAAACAAGATGCGGCCAAAGGTCGTATTACGGACTTCGCCCTTTACAAACACGCGAATTGGTGTCTGTAGCTTAATGGCGCCATTGTCGTAAGCCATTTCGGCTTCATAAATTGAGCTAAGGGCGTGCGGCTTATCTGTTTGGGCAGATGGTTTTTCGTAAGTTAAGTAGTAACTACCAAGCACGATATCCTGCGCGATATTTAGCACCGGTGAACCATCAGCTGGCTTGAGTAAGTTGCGGCTGGCGCTCATTAGTTCACGAGCTTCAGCTTGGGCAGCCTTAGATAGCGGCAAGTGCACAGCCATCTGGTCACCGTCATAGTCAGCGTTAAAACCGTTAGCCACTAGTGGATGCAACTGGATAGCTTTACCATCAATCAGCTTGGGCTGGAAAGCCTGAATAGACAAACGGTGCAAGCTAGGTGCGCGGTTTAGCAGCACGTACTTACCTTCAATCACCTCGTCGAGAGCATCCCACACCATGTCTTCACCAGATTCAATCAAGCGAGTTGCCGAACGAATATTACTGGCATACTCGTTGCGGATCAACCAGCTAATTACAAACGGTTTGAATAACTCTAGGGCCATCTTCTTTGGCAAACCACACTGATGGATTTCTAGCTCTGGGCCAACCACAATCACTGAGCGACCAGAATAGTCAACGCGCTTACCAAGCAAGTTTTGACGGAATCGCCCCTGCTTACCCTTCAGCATGTCACTGAGGCTCTTTAGCCTGCGGCGGTTGTTGGTAGTGTTAGCACTGCGGCCGCCACGAGCCGAAGAGTTGTCAATCAATGAGTCAACAGCTTCTTGCAGCATGCGCATTTCGTTACGACAGATTACTTCTGGCGCATTAAGGTCAATCAGCTTCTTCAGGCGATTATTGCGGTTGATTACGCGACGATACAGGTCGTTAAGGTCGCTCGTAGCGAAACGTCCGCCAGCCAAGCTCACCATTGGCCTAAGGTCTGGAGGTATAACTGGTATAACAGTTAATACCAAGTCGGTTGGCTTAATACCAGCCGCTTGCATGCCCTCAAGCACCTTGAGGCGCTTAATTAGCTTCTTTTCGCGCTGGCCCTTGGCACCTTCAGCTTCCTCGGCTAGCTCTTCGATTAACTTATCTAGATTAATCTCATCGAGCAGCTTCTTAATAGCCGAAGCACCCATGCTAACTTCTACAAGCTCTTCGTACTCTTCGGGCAAGTTGCGATAGTCAACTTCGCTGATCAAAGCACCCTTGTTCAGGCCGTCCAGAGTGCCCTTCTTGCCCACGTAGTCGGCTTCAAGCTCTT
Source organism: Candidatus Nomurabacteria bacterium (assembly GCA_031257295.1). Taxonomy (GTDB): domain Bacteria; phylum Patescibacteriota; class Saccharimonadia; order Saccharimonadales; family Saccharimonadaceae; genus JAIROX01. Next base: position 34,805 of record JAIROX010000005.1, read on the forward strand.
CAATCTCTTTACTTTGCTCTTCAGCCAGTTTTTTAATATCAGCGCCCTTTTCTTCAGCAGCTTTTTCGTAGCGTACTCGGATCGCCTCGCGCGCAGCCTCGGTTTGCACCTCTAAGTCCATGCGCTTTTGGTCAACCTTTTCTTGATCTACACCAGTGATAATGTAGCTAGCAAAGTAGACTACTTTTTCCACATTTTTAGTGGTAGTACCAAGCAGCAAGCTCATCGTATAAGGTGTGTTGTGTATGAACCAAATGTGAGCCACTGGCGCAGCTAGGGAAATATGCCCCATGCGCTCACGCCTAGCAATGCTTTTAGTCACCAAATTTCCGTTCTTATCAACAGCGGCCTCACGGCTACGCACACCCTTTAGCTTGTTGTCGTGCGGGTTGATATCTTTAACTGGGCCAAAGATACGCTCGCAGAACAAGCCGTCACGTTCCGGCTTCTGCGTACGATAGTTAATGGTCTCTGGCTTCAAAACTTCGCCATAACTCCAGTTTAGTATGTCATCTGCACTTGCGACGCTCAAACGAATTGCATCGAAGTCGGCTACGCCTGTTGGTTCCATAATCCTCGCCATTTTACGCCTCCTCTCCTAAGCCATTCATTTCTTCTATATCCGTAATCTCCATATTTTCAAGATCTTCTGTGTCTTCGCCACTTTCTAGCTCTAACTCGGTTTCTTCTTGCTGCTCAGCTATTGCATCACTTACGTCTGCACTAATGACCGCCTCGCTATCAACAGCACGAACCTGCCGCTCAATGATCTCTTCAGCTTCAGCCACCACGCCAGATTCATCTAGCAAGTCGATACGCAGACCCAAGCCTTGTAGCTCCTTAACCAACACGTTAAAGCCTTCTGGCAACTTCGGACCAACAATCGTCTCGTCTTTGATAATCGCCTCGTAAGCTTTAGCACGGCCATAGACATCGTCTGACTTAATCGTCAACATTTCTTGCAAAGTGTTGGCGGCACCGTAAGCTTCAAGTGCCCAGACTTCCATTTCACCGAAACGCTGACCACCATTTTGAGCTTTACCGCCCAACGGCTGTTGCGTCACCATCGTGTAAGGGCCGGTCGAGCGGGCATGAATCTTATCGCTCACCATGTGGTGCAGCTTGATCATATGCATTACGCCAACTGTAGTACGTTCTTCAAACGGTTCACCAGTTAAGCCATCAAACAGCTGCACTTTACCGTCACGAGGTATACCAGCTTTCTCTAGTTCGGCGCTAATCTGTTCGTCTGTCACACCATCAAATGACGGAGTGGCCACCTTGTAGCCCAAAGCACGAGCCGCCATACCCAGGTGTGTTTCAAATAACTGTCCGATGTTCATACGACTCGGCACACCCAGTGGGTTAAGCACTACATCAACTGGCGTACCGTCTTCCATAAATGGCATGTCTTCAACCGGCAACACCTTAGCGATTACGCCCTTGTTACCGTGACGGCCGGCCAACTTATCGCCCACACCAACTTTGCGCAGCTCAGCTACGTAAATCTTAATTTGCATCAGCACACCAGCTTTTAGCTCATGGCCTTGCTCGCGCGTGAATACTTTCACGCCAACGACTTTACCACCGCCGGCGTTATCCATGCGTTGTGATGTGTCGCGCACATCTTTAGCCTTTTCACCAAAGATAGCTCGCAGCAAGCGCTCTTCTGAGCTTAGCTCTTGCTCACCCTTTGGCGTGATTTTACCAACTAGCACATCGCCAGCTTTTACCTCAGAGCCAATCTGTACAATGCCATCCTCGCCCAAGTGGCGCAGCGATAACTCCGAAACATTCGGGATATCGCGCGTTACTTGCTCAGGCCCGAGCTTAGTTTCACGTACTTCTACGTCATAATCTTTGATATTGATGCTAGTTAGTGTGTCATCTTCAACCAAGTGGTTACTGAGCACAATAGCATCATCCATATTGTAGCCACGCCAAGGCATGAAGGCCACGCGCAGGTCACGGCCCAAGGCTAGCTCACCGTCGGCTACACTGGCACCTTCAATCAAGATATCGCCTTTTTTCACCTTTTGGCCGCGTGATACACGGGCCTTTTGATTAATACAGCGATCATCATTACTCTTCGTGAAGTGGATCAGGTCGTAAACTTTCACGCCGTCCTTATACTTAACCTCCACAGCGTCAGCATCAGCCCGGATCACCTCACCGATACCCTCAGCTTGGATCAACTGGCTAGTGTTTTTGGCCACATCGGCCTCAATACCCGTTCCCACAGTTGGCGATTCAGGTTGCAAAAGTGGCACAGCTTGCTTCTGCATGGCTGAACCAGTTAGAGCGCGGTCCACGCGGTCTTTCTCGACAAATGGAATCATCGCGGCGCTCACGCCTAGAATCTGGCGGTTTGCTGCATCTATGTAGTCAACATTAGCGACTTCTGTTTGGCCAGGCATTAAGTGGATGCGAGCGCTCACACGTTCGTTGACAAATTTACCGTTAGCGTCCAGTTTGGCGCTAGCATCAGCAATAGTATGACGTGCTTCTTCGGCAGCATCCATATATTCAACTTCACCAGTCACTTTACCCTTAGTTACTTTCACATACGGCGTTTCAATGAAACCATACTCGTTTATGCGAGCGTAAGTTGCAAAGTTGAGCACTAGGCCGATATTGGCACCTTCTGGTGTCTCGACCGAACAGATACGACCATAATGCGTAGGGTGCGTGTCGCGCACGTCGAAGCCAGCGCGTTCGCGCGTCAAGCCGCCAGGACCCATTGAACTGATACGGCGCTTGTGGCTTAGCTCGGCAAACGGGTTAGTCTCATCCATCAACTGGCTGAGTTGTGAGCTGGCAAAGAACTCTTTAACAGCTGCCACCACCGGGCGAGCGTTTATCAGCTGATTCGGTACAACTGTTTCAATATCACTCACGCTCATACGGTCCATAGTGTTACGCTGCATACGCAGCAAGCCCACGCGGAAACGTGAAGTGATCAGCTCACCAACCAGCTTGACGCGGCGGTTACTCAGGCTGTCGATATCATCAGGTGACTCTTGAGTATTATTCAGGCGAATCATCTCGGCAATGATTGCAATCAAGTCTTTCATTTGCAGCGTGCGGTTTTCAGTTGTATTTGGCGTGTCAAAACCTAAGCGCTGGTTGATTTTATATCGACCCACTCGGCTGTAGTCGAAGCGCTTGAAGTCGAAGAACGTGCGCTCAATCATGCTTTTGGCGTTGTCTACGGCAGCCAAGTCGCCAGGGCGCAGGCGACGATAAAGCTCAATCAGCGCGTCGTTCGTGCCCTTAGTGGTGTCTTTTTCTAGTGTAGCGTCAATGTAGTTGACCTCTCCAGTATCTACATCTTTAAATAGCTCTTTAATATCAGCGTTCTTTGGGTAGCCTAAAGCGCGTAGCAGTGCAGTGATTGGCAATTTGCGCTTGCGGTCAATCTTGACATAAATCGCACCATTTGGAGCTGTTTCGAACTCCATCCAAGCACCACGGCCAGGGATCAGCTTAGCATTATAGCGATTTTGCCCGCCAGATTGGTCGGCCGTAAAGAAAACGCCAGGTGAACGAATCAACTGGCTAACAACAACACGCTCGGTGCCGTTAATGATAAAGCTGGCGCGATCAGTCATCCATGGGTAATCACCCAAGTAGAGCTCCTGCTCCTTGATTTCGCCCGTCACTTTGTTAGTCAATTCAACATTGACATGCAGCGGGGCCGTATAGGTAGTAAGGTTCTCTTTAGCCTCACGCTCACCCATTTTGGGCTCTTTAAAATGATACTCTTTGAACTTTAACGATAATTTCTGACCCGTATAATCGTCAATCGGGTTTATCTCTGCAAAAACCTCACTCAAACCATTCTCGACAAGATCTTGCCAAGATTGCTTTTGATGAATTGTGAGATCTGGAATTGGCAGAGTGTCGTCGCTTGTAGTAAAGTACACGCGACCATCTTTGGTGACACTTTTGACCACTGTTTTCCTCTCGTATTACGCTACGCTTATGAGACAAAACCCAATGGTTTTTTCTCATCGTGCGGGGCACTGGCAAAGCCAGCTGCTCCGACTGCTCTTTTTCCTTACGATAAGAGTGAGTTACGCTTAGCTTACTTTATTATTTGGAATCGGCGCCGAAGATTCCTAACCGTTGGTTTTAGGTTAAAAATTGCCGGATATTTAACCATGATAAACCAAAGCTACACTACTTCTTGTTGTTTAGTTTACAGCATTTACGGTGAGCGCGCAAGAGTTTTTGGCAAAAACGCAAATAGGGCGGCTTGAGGCTGTAAAAACAGCCTTAGCCGCCCTGGTGGTGCTGGTGATTTAAGACTACATGGACGCCGCTGCCGCAGCAGCGCGGCGGTCTGACATACACAGTGTGTCAGACCTGAATCTTGGCGAAGGAACGGTGGGAGCCGCTTTGTGGCCACCCACATCGATAAACCAGTTGTTTATCGTATTTATGACAGCCATCCCCTTATGTGTGTCTTTATTACAAATGACACCCACGTGTAGGTACAGTCCACCTCCGACGTTCTTTCTGTAGCAGAAGCGCCAACCCTCATTTTCAACAGGCTGAGAACCAGTGCGTCGATACTCGACCTTGATTGCACAATCGAGGTCGGTCATGTACAGATACCCCTCTAGAGCCGTCTGTATCGCTTCAGCATCTTCACCGTTAAACTTAAACATCTACTCTACTTCCTCCTTATCATAAAATAAAAAATTTTGAACATAGAAAAGTCCAGCCTTAAAAAAAGTCTTAAGACCAGACTAATCTATGTTTAACCAATCATGTTTATCAAATAAATTCGGAAGTCAGCACCTCTAAAGGTCTAGGGGCGGGTACCCCTGCGGCGATACATATTTACAGGTGCTGCCCACAGCACCCACGTTTTCAGTATCGCAGTAAGCATTATAAGTTACCCCCCCCCATATTGTCAAGGAGTGGCCAGCTACTTAATAACGATTTCGTCTATAAGGCCGTAATCACGAGCTTCTTCGGCGCTCATCCAAAAGTCACGCTCAACGTCTTTTTCAACTTTTACGAGCTTTTGACCGGTGTTTTTAGCCAAGATTTCATTCAGCCGTTTTTTAAGCTTTTGGCTCTCACGCAGGCCAATCTCCATATCTGTAATCGTGCCAGAAGTACCATAGTTTGGCTGATGAATCATGATGCGGCTATTAGGTAACGCCATGCGCTTGCCCTTGGTACCGCTTGAGAGCAGAAATGCCCCCATGCTAGCTTGCAGGCCGATGCCAATCGTCTGCACATCAGGCTGGATGTATTGAATCGTGTCATAAATCGCCAGGCCGTCATAAACACTGCCGCCAGGGCTGTTAATATACAACTTAATATCCTTTTTGGAGTCTTCATAAGCCAAGTGCAGCAACTGCGCCACGATAATATTAGCCGTGTGTGAGTTGATCTCGTCGCCCGCAAAAACCACCCGCTCGCTGAGCAAGCGTGAGTAGATATCATAAGCCCGCTCACCACGGTTAGTTTCTTCAACTACGGTTGGCACAAGATAGTTTTTCGTCTTCATATCACCAGTTTAACGCAAAACTAGCACTCACGTCAAATGAGTGCTAGTATCCTATTTTCCAAGGAAGCCTAATTTCCGGTAACTTCTAGCAACTTAGTGACAGTCTTGTCTGTTAATAGGCTATTGCGGATGTCTATACGGGTCTGCTCAGTGCCAAGCTGCGCCAAAACTTTCTCGTCTTTCTGGTATTGCTGCTTAAACTGCTCCAGGCGCTCGTCAATCTCGCTGTCCGTCACATCAATCTTCAGCTCTTTACTCAACTCGGCCAGCACTAGGCCCGCTTTAACGCGCTGTTCGGCTGCTTGCTGCACATCAGTTTTCAGCCATTCTTCTTCGGTTTTGCCAGTTTGCGCCAAGTAGTCATCGAGCTTCATACCGCGGTAAGCCAAGTTCTGCTCCATATCAAAGCGGATTTGCTTAGCTTGATCTTCTACCAGCACCTCTGGCACCGGCACCTTGCTAGTCTTTACCAGCTCGCTAACTAGGTCATCTTTTAGCTTATCAACGGCTTGGTTCTCCTTTTGCACGGTAAGATTATTCTTAACATCGCTCTTCAAAGCCTCCAAAGTTTTGAATGGACCACATTTGGCGGCTAGCTTGTCGTCAATATCAGGCACAGTGCGTGCGTTAACTTGTTTCAAAAGCACCTCAAATACCACCTTGGCACCAGCCAGCTCCTTGTTGTGGTAATCTTTCGGGAATGTCAGTGGAATGTCGAACTTGTCGCCAGCTTCGTGGCCAACAATAGCGTCTTCAAAGCCCGGGATAAACGAGTTACTGCCCAGCTCAAGCTTATGGTCTTTGGCCTTGCCGCCATCAAACTCCACGCCATCTTTTTTGCCAGTAAAGTCAATTTGCACCTCATCGCCCAGTTTGGCAGCCCGCTTGACCACGCTAACCTCAGCAAAGCTGTTTTGGATGTTCTTTAAGACATCGTCGACTTTGGCGTCTGCTACGGTCACTTTCTCGCGCTTAGCTTTGAGCTTTTTATAATCGCCCAGTTTAACCTCTGGGAATATATCAGCCGTAGCCTTAAACTCCAGCTCTTGCTCAGGTACATATTTGACCAGCTCAATCTGTGGTTGGCTAATCGGGCGGATATTTTCACTCATAAACGCCTCGGCAGCAGCTTTATTGACAGCCATATTGGCAGTTTGCTCGGCTACCAGGTTAGGGTCGGCGTGTTTCTTAGCCACATCTACCGGCACTTTGCCCTTGCGAAAACCTGGCACCTTAAGGTCACTGGCAATGCGCCTCAATGCCACCAGCTTAGCGTCATCTAGAGCTTTCTTGTCAACTTTTACAGTCAACTCAACTTTAGTATCTGTTAGTTTCTTCACACTTGTCTTCATGGTTATCTATTGTAACACGTGTTGCTGCACGTAGGCATACATCGTGATACCGCTAGCCACACCAACGTTGATACTGCGCGTAGAGCCGAACTGTTCAATCGCCACCACTTGACTGGCCGCTTCGATCCCCTCGGTGCTCACGCCGTCGCTTTCGTTGCCGTAAAGGAACATGGCTTTTTCGGGGAATTTGATACTGTGTAGTTTCACCGCACCCGGCACGTTGTCAATAGCAAATAGTCCAAGCCCTTCGCGAGCACAAAATTGCACGAAATCGGCCATCGTGGGGTGGTAGTACATGTGCATGTACTTATCTGTCACCATGGCACCGCGACGATTGTAATGCCTGCGGCCTATGATATGCACACCAGCCAGGTTGAAAGCGTTGGAGTTGCGAATCACTGTGCCGATGTTAAAATCATTTGCAAAGTTTTCGATGGCCACATGCAGGCCCGCGCGCGACTTATCCAGGTCGGCTACAATCTGTTCGTTTGGCAGGCCTTTATACCTATCGACCACATTACGGGTGTCGGCTTCAGGCACTGGCTTTATCAAGGTCGACCTCTAGAATGCCAGAAATCGTGTCAAAGTAGCGCTCGTGGCGGTCAACTTGTGCGCCCAAGGCCTCTACGTCGGAAACTTTGTCATCGGTATACTTCAGGTTCGCCTCTAAAGCCCCTTCTATACGATTGAAGCGCTCGTTAAATCTGTCCTCAATATCATTAGTGATATCTCGTCGTAAACGAACTTCCATCTTATCTAGGTAGCTAAATATTTTCTTGAAGTCTTCGTCTTTCATACCACCAGTATACCACTACTCTTTGATAATGCCCTCGCCGTATTCGGTGCGCAGGTGCGCGATTAGCCACTTGATATCAACCTCGGTCTTCACGCCAGGGTTAAGCACACCTTTAGGGTCAAAAATCTCTTTAACGTGTTTGTATAGATCGAGTAACCCATCATCGGTGGACGGCCGGGTCACGACCGACTTTAGCCGCCCTTCAGCGCCATCGCCTGCCATGTTGCCGTCTAGCCCGTCGATAATACCAGCGTATTCTTTGAGCAGCTTAAAGGCTAGTTGGCGATGCGTCATCACAGCTAGGTTCAAACTTGGGCGGATGCTGTACACACCGTCCAGCACCGAGCCGTAAACCGGCAGGTCCATACCCAGGCGCTTCTCAAGTGCCTTAACGGCGGCTAGGTATTCACCCAGCAAGTTTAGCGGCACAAACGCGCCGTCAACCAGTGGCAGCTTAGTTCCCTTACCAGCTAAGTTTAAGTATGTGTCAAGCACGTTAAACACCGACTTCACCTCGTCGTAGTTGTCGTCGCTAGCTATCGTGACCTTAGCACCAGCCCTAGCAGCCAAGTCTGTCACCTTTTTGATATTGCGGTTGCGAGCCCTGGTGTTTATATCGTCAAACATGACAGTCAGCACAACACCGGCGTGCTGCTTTTTATCATCTGATACCTTGATGGGATAGTGCTTACCAGCACCGACCGCCTCTGCAAAAATGCCTTCACTATAAAAGCCCAGCTCCGCCGGGTCAAGCGGCAGAATAGCATCCACTAGGTCGCGTGCCGCATCAGTACTTTCTACTTCTAGCACAGCCAAAGCTTGAGGACTCAGATATTCCGCTCGCACTATCATCTCCGAAACCACACCTAGCGTACCTTGCGACGCAAAGAATAGCGGCCGCAGGTCAAAAGAGCCGTCTTTACGCTTAACTTTGCTGATCATTTCATATCCAGCGTTGTCGATGTCGTCGTCGGCCAGAAACTCATCAATAACCTTTTGCCGATCGTCGATTAGGCTATCCAGGCGACGGAAAATCTCACCTTCTAGCGCCTGTTCGCCCTTTTTGCGGTTGACCTCGCGCTTGCCAATCCGGCTAGTCTGCAAGACATCGCCGTTGCTCAGCACCACCTCTATCTCGTTGATATATTCCATGAATCGGCCGTATTTACCAGTACTAACGCCAGACAGGTTATTGGCGATTAGCCCACCGAGGCTATGGCCACCGTGTCGCGGTGCTACTGGCACAACCAAACCGTGAGTGGCCAACGCGAGATTCAGTTCTTCAATAGTAATGCCCGGCTGCACTCGTACCAAGCGCTGCTTAACGTCGATATCTAAAATCTTGTTCATATCACCGGTCAGCATGATAATGCCGTCACCAATGGCCGCACCAGTCTTGTCGTTGCCCTTGCCGCGCACTGTTACGCTAAGCTTAATACCCTTTTCAGCCAGCTGGCTAGTAAAGCGCATGGTTTTGCGCATGTCCTGGGTGTTTTTAGGCACCACCACCACCTGTGGGCGAATCTTTAAGATGCTTTTATCAGTTGAATATGTTTCGAGGTCAACTTCACTTGCGTAAGCATCACCCAGAATGTGTTGGTTAAGATATTTAGCGATTTTACTCATACTTACATCTATCATAACATAAGCGTATAGTACGCACTATACGCTACACGTGATGGATTTAACGACCCGTGGTTAAAATGCGAAAAAGGGCTACTATGAGCCCCTTTCTTGTTACTGGTTCAGTGGACACCGCGTTAGGTATGTTTGCCCAGGATGCAGTGAAATATCTGCACCACCCACTATTTTATTGCATTCATATTTCAACCACCTTGCATTCCACATTTTATGTGGGCAGCTGTCGCAAGACGGCAGTTGTCGCTTTTTGCTGCAGACTATCACGAATATCGCGATAATTGCGAGTAATATCCCCGCACAACCCATGAAAAAACTAACCCAAGATACAATACCCATCTTTACACCTCCTAAAGAAAAGAACCAACTGGCAAAGTGCTTTAAAGAACACCACCTATACTACCCCCCCCCACAACATCTTGTCAACAGTGTTGGCCATAACCATGCCATAACAGATAGAAAAACACCACTATTAGCAGTGTTTATACATCGTGGTGCGCGGTAAAGGACTTGAACCTTCACGCCTTGCGGCACTAGCTCCTAAGGCTAGCGTGTCTACCAATTCCACCAACCGCGCTGATTTTGGTAACATCATTGTAGCATATCACCTCGGGTTAGAACAACCACTTCGCCGCACCAACCTTTACAAATCTATATATATGATGTAAAATATAAGTTAATCAGTTTGTGTCCAGAGATGCCGTTTTTTTGTTGACGGCCGATTTGAAAGGAGAATTCTCATGGACGAAAAATACATTAAGTTTTTAAACGATGGGCCTGTGCCCGTGTCGGAGGCTGCGCTAAGCTATTACTTGGAAAAGCATGGCGACAACACCAGTTTCGACAGGCGTTACTACGCCTGGATAAACAGGCGGCAACCGGAAACGCCAGAAGGCTATTTCAGGCTGATAATACGAGATCTTATCCGTCAGGATTTTGATCTCAAAAATCAGATGAAAAAATGGGCCGTGTTTTCGTACGATAACCTAGGTCGCTTCCTCCACATAGGAGGAGGTAAAAAAGAGGACCAGTTCAGGTATCAGCTAGAAAACCGTCCTGAGCTCTATGATGAGTTCATGAGTGAGTTCCTGCACGCTTGCAACACAGGCGCAATAAGCCTGTGTAGCACTAGCAGCTACAGGTTTGAACAGGCCTACTACCCTAATGACACTGTCAGGCTGTTTGAGCTGCTGCTACGAATAGCAGACCCGGTCGATGCTGAAAAACTCGGCAAGGCGTTTATTGCCCTGTCTGAGCTTGAAAATCCAGACATGCACCGCGCCGTGATCGTAGGCATGGCCCTTTTAGAAAAAGACTTGCCGAGGGGGGTCATGAACAGGGCTAAAAAGGCCCTTCTCGCAAACCTGGAGACCGAAGTAATAGCTCTTATGAATAAGGAGATCGTATGTAACTGCGAAACAGATCGTAAGCCGGAATGGTGTCAGACTATTGAAAATTGGCTGATTGGCGCAGAAAGCAAGGAGATAAACCTTATCACGTTGAAGGCGATCGATCGTATGATCGTAAAACATGGGTGTAGCTGCTACATCCATGCCGAAAATACGCTAAAAAACCTGCTAGTTGCGGTGCTCCTGAGGGGAGATGTACAACTGGCAAAAAGTATCGCACGAAATAATGTGGCCAGTTTTGGCCGCAGCGTCTGCGCAAGCGGCCTTAGTGAAGGGGATATAACAACATACTTTTTGGTGCGAGGGCTTCTCGATGAAGATCCACCAGCCGAAGGGTTCAAACGGTGGACGCAGTCCTTTATGAGATCTATGGAATACTGCAAGTAGAAACCAAGTAGGCCGCCTAGCGCGGCCTATTAAATTGGCTCAAAATACGCGATCACAGCATCAGAATATTCACGACGATCAATAAGGCGTAGGCCAGCTAGCTCGGGCGTATCTAGCGCCTTGGCGTGAGACAGTACCAATACACCGCTTGGCGCTAGCAGCTGCACCAGCCTCTCCACCAGCCTAAACTGCGGGTCCCAATAGGGCGGATCGGCGAAAATAATATCAAATCGCGGCAGGTCCTTTTTATCATGTTCAGCCAAAGTTGACCTTAGCCAACCGTTTACGCTAGCCCGCACCAGCTTAGCTTTCTGCTCGACATTCAGGGCCTCGATATTATCTGCGATGACTTTTTGCGCCTTGCGGTCCTTCTCAACCAGAGTAACCTCTTTAGCACCACGGCTCAAAGCCTCCAGCCCTAACGCGCCGGTGCCAGCAAAAGCGTCCAGCACTACCGCGCCACTCAGGTAGCCCACTAGTTTATTAAACACTGCCCCGCGAATTCGCTCACCCATCGGGTGAGTTTGGCGCGAACCCGGGCTTTTTATAACCCTGCGTTTGAACTCTCCAGCGATTATCCTCAAGTTCACTTTTCGCCCCCATAAACACCAGCTAACCAACCTAGCGAGATCATCTTGATCATTTCTGGTATCATGACTTTTTTGACATCACGCGCAAGCTCCTCAGTCCAGCCCTTCTTTTCGTAGCGCTCAAACATTTGGTAGCTATCAACTCTCTTTACGCTATCCTTATACATGCTCATATACTCGCCGCTCTTGACACGACTCACGTCAGCCACACTCAGCTCAACCGCAGCCTGCTTGGGCCGAAATGGGATCATTATAAACTCTACACCCAGCTCAAACATGATATGGTTGGTGCCAACCCCGCCAGGACCCATGCGCTTCCAGTTAAGCTTAAGAAAATCCTTAATGCCGGTGCCAGGCGTAATCATACGCGACAGGCGGCTCCTTAACTCCTCAATATTACGGCTATCAAGTTCTTTTAGCTGCTCCCTAAACGGCTGATGGTGGGATGGACTCAGGCCGTCCACGATCATATGCGCCATCCAGGCGGCCTCAAAACTCATGCGCGTGCGGTTTTGTTTCACAGTAGCTGCGTGTAAGTTATGAATATGGTTTTCTATGTGTCGAAGCAAGCGATCGTCACTAAAATTCGGCGGCAGAAAGTGCCACGGCTCATCATTTAAGCTACTCTTTTTAGACGACAAGCCGTCTGGTCCGTTTTTGCCCTCAAAGTGAATTATCTCCTTGGCAGTCGGAAAGTGGCAGTCTTTTGGCAGGTGACTGGCCACTTGCAGCCTGGCAGCACGATCAAATTGCTGGTGTGCGGAGGCCTTTTCGGTTTTTCTATATGGTAGCGGATATCTTGAAAACATATTAGTTTAGTGTGGTGATTTTTTGATATTTTTGAACATCGCCCACCAGTTCTTTGTATTCTAGCAGATCTTGGCCGGAAGCCAAAAATGCCCTGGCGGCTCGGCTAGCCTGGGCTATCAATCGCGTATCGCTGAGCTTAGCTACTTGCAGGTCAAGCTCACCGTGCTGCACTTTACCATAAATCTCACCCGGGCCACGCAGTTCTAAGTCTTTTTCAGCCAGATAGAATCCGTCAGTTGACTTTTCAATCTCCAGCAAACGCCGCGTTGGCTTAGCGCTAGTGCTGGTCACCAAGTAGCAGTAGCTTTGCTGCTCACCGCGCCCCACCCTGCCACGCAGTTGATGCAGCTGCGCCAGACCAAATCGATCAGCGTCACGCACCACTATGGCCGTAGCATTCGGCACATCCATGCCCACTTCCACCACCGTCGTCGCCACTAGTAAGTCGGTTTTTTTGTACAAAAAATCTCGCATAGTTTTGACTTTCTCATCTGTTTTCATGCGCCCGTGGAGCAAACCGGTTGTATAACCGGCAAAGCGCTTTTTCAGCTTTTGGTACTCTTTTTGGACATTCTTGATATCGTCGCTACCGTTTTCATCCACCTGCGCACAGATGTAGTAAACCTGTCGACCGGCCGCCAGTTCAGCATCAAGTTTTTTAAACACCTGTTCCTCAGAATTGGGTGACACGATCTTGGTGATGACCGGTTTTCTACCAGTTGGCGTTTGATTGAGTGTAGAAATATCCAGATCACCAAACACCGTTAGCTGCAACGAACGCGGAATCGGCGTTGCCGTCATGCTAAGCAAGTGCGGCATAAGCCGGCCCTTGGTTAGCAGCTCTTGCCGCTGCTTCACACCAAAACGATGCTGTTCATCAATCACCACTAAGCCCAGCTTGTGATATTGCACTTTTTTAGTAATCAAGGCGTGCGTACCAACAACCACCTGTGCCGTGCCGTCTGCTATGGCTTTATAAACCAACTCGCGGTTTTTACCCTTTACAGAGCCGGTCAAAAGTGTACAATTTACGCCAAAACTTGTGAGCAGTTTACTGAGAGTATCAGCATGCTGAGCAGCTAGAACTTCGGTTGGTGCCATAAATGCCGTTTGGAACCCAGCTCGCGCCGCCAAACACGCCACTAGTCCAGCCACCACCGTTTTACCGGAACCAACATCACCCTGCAACAGTCGGTTCATGGGCGCTGGCTCTTCCAGGTTTTTTATAATGTCCCAAGCCGCCAAACGCTGCGAATCTGTCAGCTTGAAAGGTAAGCTGGCCACAAAACTCCTAACTGCAGCAACGTCAAACGGTATCGGTGTAGATTTAAGCCTCGAGTTCTCCTGTCGGTTTAGCTCGCTAGCCAGTAGCAGTTCAAACAACTCATCAAACGCTAAGCGGCGGCGGGCCCGGGCAGCTTCGGCCTCTGACTTAGGAAAGTGGATCATCCTGAGGGCGTCGGCCCGTGACACTAGCTTTTCGCCCGCCACAACCGAGGCCGGCAACAACTCTTCAACCAGTGGAATATACAACTCTAGCTTACCGAGCAAAACCCGCACTTGCCTTGGTTTTAAGTCGTAGCTTGAACGATAGATCGGCACAATCTCGTCACTGCGTTCATCGTATTCACTAGCTAACTCCGCGCTCGGATTCATCAGTTGATACCGGCCATAAGAAAACTCAAATTCGCCCGAAAAATAGTACTCTTTGCCATCCACAAACTGCGTTCGCCGATACGGCTGATTAAACCAAACTGCCCGCAGCTTACCGGTAGTATCACTCAAAGTGGCCTCAGTGATAGTTAGCCCGCGACGCTTGCGGCTGAGCTTTACACCACTCACCGTAGCTTTAATAATAACTCTGCCAGGGCGTATACCTGCGATATCTTGAACCCTGGAGAAATCTTCATAGCCACGTGGCAGGTAGTATAGCAAGTCACGCACCGTGAAGAGCCCGGCCTTAGTTAACTTTTCGGCTGTCTTTTCACCCACACCCTTTACGCTTGCTAGCGGGGCTGATAGGTCCATGCTTTACTTTTCGAAAGCCTTAGCTACTTGAGCATCAAGCTCAGCCTTAGGGTCTTTTCTCGGGCGCTGGATAAGGTAGGCCACCACAAAGCATATCAGTGCCACAACTAGGCCGAAGCCGCAGATCACATAAGTTTGCAGCATGTAGGCCGGCTCGGCAGCTACCAAAAGGGCCGCTGCCAACATATACAATACACAGCTCATAGCCAGCTCAACCCTAGGCACGCTGGTCTTACCAACCGTGGCGATAAACTCTATGGCTACACGTGTCACTTTGTTTATCCAGTAGAACATGTAGGCCAAAAAACCGACCGTTAATAGTATCCCAACGATAGCAACGAAAACCGCAGCGGCCACCGGTAGGCTGCTACTAGAAGCCCCACCAGTTGGTTGAAAAACCGAGCCGCTGCTACTGATCGTCATAAACGACACTATAAATCCTAGCGTTAAAGTAGCCAGGCCGAAGAAACAGAAAATCCGGCCAATCGATTCAAATATGTTAGCTGGCCTTAAAGCTATTTTAACCTTAGCCTTCAGGCCTTCCTTGCTTGTTTTCTCATTTTTTT
Organism: Candidatus Nomurabacteria bacterium; assembly: GCA_031257295.1. Classification (GTDB taxonomy): domain Bacteria; phylum Patescibacteriota; class Saccharimonadia; order Saccharimonadales; family Saccharimonadaceae; genus JAIROX01. The sequence continues at coordinate 49,908 of JAIROX010000005.1, forward strand.
TGCCCATACACTTACCTCACTAATATAAACGTATTTTTACCCTTTTTAACCAAACTTTTTTCAAAAAACACTTGGTCTTCGGTCACTTTTACACCATTAACACTAATCGCTCCTGAAGCCACCAGCCGGCGCGCCTCGCCATTGCTTTTGGCCACACCAACATCGAGCAAGATACCTACCAGGCTACCACCAGTTTGAGCCACTGGGATCTCGCCTGCCAGCAAGTCGACTTCAATATCATCAAGCTTGGTAAAGTCCTCACCACCAAACAGTACGCCCGTAATCCTAACAACCTCGTCCGTTTTATCTTTACCGTGCACCAACTTAGTGACCTCGTAAGCCAACGTCTTCTGAGCCAACCGTGCGCCTGGATCAGCCCGCATAACAGACTCCAGCTCGTCGACCTGCGGCTTATCAAGTAAAGTGTATAACTTCAGGTAGTCAACTGCCGCTTCATCACCCACATTAAGCCAAAACTGATAAAACTTATACGGTGAAGTCTTGTCTGGCGACAACCACACCCCTTCGCCGGCTTCGCTCTTGCCAAACTTGCGGCCAGTCGTCTTGTCGATCACTAGCGGTGCAGTCATGCCGTCAACCCGTACATCTTCTTTCTTACGAATGAGGTCCACACCAGATAATATATTACCCCACTGGTCGCTGCCGCCAATTTGCAGGTTAACGCCAAGGTTCCTGTGCAGATACCAGAAATCATAACCTTGCATCAAGGTGTACGCAAACTCGGCAAAGCTCATACCCGGCTTACCTTTGCCTACACGAGCTTTGAAGTGCTCGCGGTCGACTAGCTGCCCCATCGAGAAGTGTTTACCCGTATCACGCAGAAAATCCAACAAGCGCACATCTTGTAGCCAGTCTAAGTTATTAACAGCTTTAAAATCCTGCCCACCAAATAGCTGCTTAACCTGCGCCGCCAATGATTCAGCATTCTGGTTAATAACATCAAGAGGAATAAGCTCACGCTCCTCGCTGTCGCGCGGGTCGCCCACCTGGCCAGTGCCGCCGCCGATCAACAACGTCACCTTGTGCCCGTGGTCTAAAAACCGTCGCACCATCATATAGACCGCTAGGTGGCCAATATGCAGCGAATCACCACTTGGATCAGTGCCTAAGTACAGGCTAAACTGTTTGCTATCGAGCTCTTTGATATCGTCAAAAGTAGTCTGATTTAAATAACCACGCCACTTCAATTCTTCAGACAATTTCATACTGCTTATTGTAGCACATAAAGGCTAAAGCCAGGGTTTTAACCCTGGCCAAAGTTAACTTTGATGACCTTACCGTTTCCATAGTTCTCGTCACATAAATCTATGCGAAAGAACACAACGGCACCGTCACGCGGTACTTCTACCGCACCGACGATATAGTCACCTGGTTTCGAGCTCAAAACGAGCTCCCTGAGTCTAGTCAATAACCTTTCGACAACTGGTTCACCGCCAGGCTTAAACTTATCAATAGATTCAGGTGACACTCGACCATCACCTCTAAATAATGCAAACGAGTAATCAGCATCACTAACAGCGAGGTCTTCTGGAACGCTGTCTGCCAAATCACCCACCATAGTCATTGCCATGAGTAGCGAATTATCAATATCACCAGGGTAGACTGGTATCAACGAATGGTCAAAACCATAATAGAACTTGTCTTTTAGCCTAATACCAAATAGCTTTTCTACTTGGCTTAAGTTGATATCATATTCGACAGATCTCTCTGCATGCTCTCTTGCGTCCAACGCGTCGATCCCGAGGCTTTTCAGAAACGCATAGTTTTCATCAAACAACGTAGTGCCCATAACCTTCTCCTCCTAAAGTACAAAAAGCGTGGGCCTTGCCCCACGCCAACCAACAACTTTAAATTAGGACTTTTTCGAGTCCTATTTTAATATAATCCACCTGTGCCAATATGTAAATCCATGCTACAATATTAAGCACAAGTTTACATGGAGTTATAGGTGGTTAAGAGAAAGTCTACTAAGAAATCTAATAATTTAAGTACGTATGCTAATTTAGCGCATCGTTATAAGACGAAGAAGGACGCTAAGGCGCGCGAAAAGGCCGAGTATCTGGCAAAGTTGCCTAAAGACCCGGTTAAGCGCTTCTTCTACCGCTTGCACCCTAAGCGAGTCGCTAAATACTGGTTTTCTAAGCGCGGTTTAAAGACTGCTCTAAAGATTGTTGGCGTATTTATAGCCATAGTCGTTCTATTTATAGGTGGTCTGTTCCTGTATTACCGTAAAGACCTCGACGCTATCCGCCCAGGTGAGCTAGCCAAAAAAGTTAAGTCCACCGTCAACCGCTACGAAGACCGTAACGGTGTTCTGCTCTGGGAAGATAAGGGCAACGGCAATTACAAGTTGGTCGTAGAAGGCAGCGAAATCAATAAGTACATGCGCCAGGCCACAGTGGCCATCGAGGATAAAAGCTTCTACAGCCACCACGGCGTCAGCTTGACTGGCGTGGCTAGAGCATTCTTCAACAACCTTGGCGGTGGTAACGTCCAGGGCGGCAGCACGTTAACTCAGCAGCTCATTAAGCAAGTATACTTCTCCGATGAGGCCAGCAAACGCAATGCCAGCGGCATTCCGCGTAAAGTCAAGGAAATGATCTTAGCTATAGAAGTTGAACGCATGTACGACAAAGAGCAAATTATCACGCTTTATCTTAACGAATCACCGTACGGTGGCCGCCGTAACGGCGTAGAATCAGGCGCCAGGACCTACTTCGGTAAGTCAGCCAAAGACTTAGACTTAGCCGAATCGGCACTTTTAGCCGCAATTCCGAACAACCCAGCCGTTCTTGACCCTTACAACACCTACGGCAACGACCTACTTGTCAAGCGTCAACATACCACTTTGGACAATATGGTTGAACTAGGCTATATAACCAAAGCCGAAGCCAAAAAGGCCAAAGAGGTGCCCATTTTAGACCGCGTCAAGCCCGAATCCAACCAATACGAGAACATCAAGGCGCCGCATTTCGTGCTAGAAGTTAAAAAACAGCTCGAAAGTGAGCTGGGTGTTAAAACCGTCCGCAGCGGCGGGCTAACAATTAAGACAACTCTAGACTTAAAAGCTCAAGAAATCGCTGAGCAAGCCGTTAAAGACGGCCAAGAATACCTTTACTTATCCAAGTCGGACAATATTGCGCTGTCGTCAGTAGACACCACCACTGGACAAGTTATCGCCATGGTCGGCAGTGTCGACTACTACAAAGAAGGCTACGGCCAAACCAACGCGGCTACGTCACCGCTCGAGCCTGGTTCGTCCATAAAGCCAATTGTCGACTATGCGCCACTATTCAAACAGCGCTCAGGCACCAACTTCGGCCCAGGATCAGTGCTACGTGACGAAAATATCGATAGCATCTACTGTGCTGGTGCGGCTGGCGGCTGCCATGTTGGCAACTTCACCGGTCGCTTCTACGGTGATGTCACCATACGTCAAGCACTGTCTAACTCGCTTAATATCCCAGCTATTAAAGCCATGTATATCAATGGCACCGAAGATAGTATTAAAACCGCCCACGACCTTGGCGACAAAAACTATTGCGCCGACAACAATAACGCCGGCCTATCATCCGCCATCGGTGGTGGCTGCACCGTTATCCCAGTCGAGCACGCCAATGCTTACGCTAGCTTTGCTCGCGGTGGTAGCTACAAGCCATTAGCTTACACTCTGGAAGTCAAAAACTTCTCTGGCGATGTCATCAAGAAATGGGAAGACCCTAAGGGCAAACAAGCCGTTGATCCGCAAGTTGCCTATATGATAAGCGACGTCTTACACGACCCTAACGCTCGTGCTAGCCTGGTCTGGGGCTCGGCGTCTTACGGTTACGGCTTCGTAGTGCCAGGCGTTTGGACAGCCACCAAAACCGGTACCACCGAAAACGGTTTCGGTAAGTCTAAAGACCTCTGGGTAGCATCATACTCTTCGGCCATTGCCACCACCGTTTGGAATGGCAATCACGACGGCTCGCCAATGATGGGCAATGACAGCAATCACGTACTCGGTCGTCATGTGGTAAACGATTATATGGAACGCGTCCACAAAGAGGTCTACGCCCCACAAGGCAAGTGGAAGTCCGGCGATCAACCCGCCAAACCAGACGGAATCAAAACCTTAACTATCAATGGTAAAACCGACATTTGGCCATCATGGTTTGATGCTAAGTATAGTGGCGTCAAAAAATCTAAGATGACCTTCGACACCATCAGCCGTAAAAAGGCCACCAGCTGTACACCAGATAGCACCAAAATAGAGGTTGAAGTGTCTATCATTACCGACCCCGTCACCAAAAAAGATCGCACCATGGCGGATGGCTATGACACCGAGCACGAGGACGACGTTCATAAGTGCACCGACCGAAAACCAAGCGCCTCAATAACCGTCAACGGCACAGATATAGACATAACTTTCGTGCCTGGTAGCTTCACCATCAAGAGCTATACGCTCTATATCGATGGCGCTCAGGTTAGTAGCGGTGCCGTTAGCGGCAGCAGCCTGTCCTTCCCTTATCCGTCGTATACCAACCAGCCGATCAGCCTACGCCTAGTTGACGAAGGCGGCTACGAAGCTACTGTAAAAAGATAGCTCCAGTTAATACTTGACAAATGTTGCCATGTGTGATAAAATGGTGGTATATTAGGAGTTTTGTACCTTGAAAAAGAAAGGGTGGTATATTATGGCCAAGAACAATAGGGGCCTGCCCGGGTTCGAGCTGGACAGGATGGGTTTAGAGCAGGAGAAGGCGGCGCGGTGCACCATGGGTAGAGATGCCAGGTTGGCCCGCGACAAAAGCCGCGTCTGCCGGACGGCCATTCGCGCCGGCTACAGCCGGGAAAGAGCAAATCTCTTGAGTAATTTACTCAGCGATGAGCTCAAAGTTAACGTGCTATATGCACTGATTGACGCCCGGCTGAGTTTCCGCGTCGCGATGGAGCTTCGCGACAAGTTCCATGAGCTAACGTCAAAGCAGCTCGAATCGGCCATCAAGGAGTCACAAGTGCTCGGCATCGGCACATGCGACGAAGTGGCAATCGAGTTCCTGCACGACCTGCTCGGTCCTGCACTCCAGCTCAAACGCGAAAGAAAAAAGCTCCGCGGCAACAAGCGCTCAGGTTAATTCCTGGGCGCCTTTTTTTCGCCAGAATTAGCCAGCCGCACCAGGCGTTCTTCGCCGGTTTCTTTACGGCGCGGGCGACGCGCAGTCTTTGGTTTTGGTTGACTATTTTCAGTACTCTTTTTATCTTGGCCATCGCCTCGATTCCCTCTTTGGCCTTGGCGCTTGCGTTCACCTTCCTGGCGCTGCCTAGGTACCGATGTGGCCTGCCTAGGCTTGGCAGCCTGCTTACCATGCAGCTTAGCGAACATCATTTTACCAGCCGAAGTCTGCAGGTAGCGAATAAACTCTACCTCAACAGTCTGGCCAACACTACTAGCCGCATCTTCAACCACTACCATTGTGCCATCGCCCAGGTAGCCAACCGCCTGGCCAGCCTCAGAGCCTTTTTGCTTTAATTCCAGCTTGAGCGTTTCACCTGGCAAAACTTCCGAGCGCAGTCCGCGGGCCAAGTCGTTGATGTTTAACACCGTGATACCCTCTACTACAGCAACCTTATTCAAGTTAAAGTCGTTGGTCATGATTAAGCCACCATACTTCTTGGCAAGCGTGATAAGGCGGTTATCCACGCCCTCAGACACAAACGGGTCGTCACGCATGATAGTCACCGTCAGACCACTCACCTTTTGCAGCTCGGCTACCACATCTAACCCAAAGCGCGCCCTGGAGCGCTTGTCGCTGTCCGAGCCATCGGCCAGCAGCTGCAACTCAGACAGCACACTCTTCGGCACTACCAATTCATCGCCAATATAGCCAGTTTGCGCCACGGCCAAAACTCGCCCGTCGATCAAGCTCGAAGTGTCAACAAACACTTTGCGCTTACCGCCACGGCCAATCGTTCGGCCGGTGTTTTTTAATACTAATATCGTGGTTTCAATAAATATCACCACTAAAATAATTCCAATATAAAATTCCATAAATTCTCCTCTACGGTCGTTATATCCGTAACAGTCTTTTTCTAAATCATGTTGGTCTGCGCGTAAAGGCCAATGGAGCTAACCAAGAGACAGGGCCCCCGCGTAGCATGGGGATGTCTCTTGGATTAGATCGCTTGGTCTAGCCAGAGATTTAGAAAAAGAGCTGTAAGGATAGGTCCAACCTATTTGTTAATGTATTTAATGAGTGCTTGGCGCAGGTCGGTGGCCGGTAAGACAAACTTGCTGCTCCCCTTAGCCGCCGACTTTGGAGCGATAGCAGCCGTAAAGCCTAACTTTTTAGCTTCGGCAATGCGCTTATCAGCACCATAAGCCGAACGAATCTCGCCACCCAAGCCCACTTCTCCAAACACCACAAGCTCTTCGTTTAGCTTGCGAGCTCCAGCTGCCGACGCCACCGCCATGCAAACCGCCAGGTCGGCTGCCGGGTCGTTTAGCTTCATACCACCTACCACATTTAGATAAATATCTTTGTCACTAAGCCTAAGCTTGGTGCGTTGCTCCAAAACCGCCACTAGTAAGTTTAGCCTATTTAGGTCAAAACCGCTAGCCGTACGCTTCGGATAGCCAAAACTCGTGGTATTTACCAGCGCCTGAATCTCGACCAAAATCGGCCGCGCACCTTCAATGGTAGCCAGCACAATTGAGCCATCGGTGTTCTGTCGCTCGGACAGTAGCGCCGCCGATGGGTTGGCAACCGGCTTTAATCCGCTCGAGTCCATCTCAAAAATTGCTAATTCGTTGGTTGATCCAAAACGGTTTTTGACCGCTCTAAGAGTTTTGAACCCGCCATACCTATCGCCTTCGAAGTTCAATACCACATCTACTAGGTGTTCCAAGATCTTGGGCCCGGCCAGTGTACCCTCTTTGGTGACATGCCCGACAATCACCACGGCAGTGTTACTGGCTTTGGCCGCCCGGATGATCACGTTACCGCTATTTGTCACCTGGCTAACCGTCCCTGGCGCCGAACTAACCTCGGCCAAATTGAGGGTTTGAATAGAGTCAACCACCACCAAACCATACTTGCCACTACGCACCGTGGCCGCAATGTCGTCAGCGCTGGTACTGCTGGCGAAACTGAGGTCCTCATGGTGTTTTTTGGCAATCCGTTCAGCCCGGAGCTTCACCTGGTGCGCCGACTCTTCACCAGATATATACAATACCGGCACGCTAAGCGCGATGTTGCTACACACTTGGAGCAAAAGTGTGCTTTTACCAATCCCCGGCTGACCAGCCAGGAGCGTCACACTTGCTGGCAAGATACCACCGCCCAGCACGTCGTCTAGGTCGCCAAAGCCAGTCTTTAGCCGCGCTTTTTCGTCACCAGCGTCGATAGAGTTTACTGACTGCACGCTCAACACCTTACCACTGCTGGCGCTACGGCTAACCGCCGACTTACCAGTATCTTCAACAGCCTGCTCCAACAGCGTATTCCACTCGCCGCACTGCTCGCACTTGCCCGACCATTTAGAATAGCTAGCACCACAGTTCTGGCAGACAAACTTCACCTTTAACTTAACCATCTCTACTATTTTAACACGGCTTGCCCTTAGCAGAGAATAAGGCTAAAATACAACCATGAACGATATTGAAATCAGCGCATTAGAAAGCAACAAACTCCATCTGTTAAAACTAGCCGATAACGGGCCCATGGTTTTCTTTTCGGGCGTTTCGAACGTGCTTGAAGACAAAGACGGCAAACTAATTAGCGAAGTTAAAGTTGCAGCCGAGGCAGCCATGAAGCGAGGGCACTTTGTAGTACCCGTCACCGGCAGACCAGACAAGGCGACCAAACGGCTAGCTTCCGAGCTAGGCACCAACAACTGGGTAGCCAACGCTGGCAGCACAATTTGTGTTAACGGCAAAATAGTTGCCAGCAACACATTAGACGGTGACATTGTTAAAACAATATGCGAACTAGCTGGTAAAAATGGTCTGGACATCATGGGCGACGAGGACGAGCTAGTGACCTGCTCCAACCCACAAAATGTCTACGCCCGCTGGGAAGCGGCATTATTTGGCCAGGCTAGTGCCATAAAGCGGTTCAACGCATCAGCAGAGCATAAGAAAATGATCCTATTAGTACCAAACAACTTCCGCAAACAGCTAACCAGTCTACCAGAAATATTCCGCAGCGAGCTAAAACGTATACTCGGCTCTTCGTATTTCAAGCAAGTAGACAACCTAAGCATTCTGGTATCTCACGCCGGCCGATACGTAGAGATATATCCAGCCAGGAAATCTCACGCCATCAATATCGTGCGCGACCAGCTTGGTGTACTATTCGAGAACACCGTTGGGGTCGGCTACTCAGGAAGTGACGCCGATATGTGGGGCGCCGTCTCTATACCCGTAGCTATGAAGTTTGCTCCATCAATATTTACAAAAGATGCCGCCTTCCAGGCTAAAACCATGGTAGAAGTGTTCGAAAAACTCGGCTAAACTAGCCAAAAAGTGCCGCTACCATTGACTTTTTTAACAAAGTGTGCTATACTGCTAGCATATAGTTATTCTCAACAAGATAACTCGAACATTAAGAGATGTTGATTCGGAGTAGTATTCTGCCCGGGTTTGCTTGTTGAGGAATATCTTTTATTTTTGCCTACTTTGTAGGCTATTTGCTGAGTCGTAATGGCGACAGAAAGAGGTGGAAAATGGGAGACATATCCAATGGGGCTCTGGCTAGCATTTTTAACAAATGCTCCAGGTATGTTGATAGTCTCGTGCGTAGCTACATAGATGCGCACGAGGAAAATGCGGAGACTCGCCTGATGGCGACGCATTTTCCGGCAGTCTTAAAGGCCGCGAGAACGATAACCAATCTGCGAGAGTTATCTAATACGGACAAAGCGATTGCTTACGTGATAGCGGCGTTGCACGACGCCGGACGCTTGTCGCAAGATAAGCTCGTCGGTAGGAACGATGACGCAACGGGGCTACCTCATGCATTCCTGTCGTGCCTGAAGGCACAGGAGAAAATGCAGGAGCTACTGTCACCCATAAAGGTGACGGATCTTGACGAGATTTGGACACTCGTCATGACCGCAGTGCTAAACCACACAAATATGAAAGGTGCTGTGCTGAACGAGGATAAGTTAACGGAACGGCAAAGGCTACACTTAGAGACCATTAAGGAAGCTGACGCTATGGCGAACCTGTCCGACAAGTTTCCAAACCCGAAGAACGCGGCCGACCTAATGGAGGTCAATGGCTGCACGTTGGAGGGCTTGATCAAGTCTGACTTCAGTCAGGATGTTTTGGATACGGTTTTAGCCCGTAAGGGTGTAAACTATGAGGAAATTCGTAAGGCTGGCAACACACCAGCCAACTGGTACCTCGCGTGGATGGCACACGGATATAATATCGTGAACAAATTCACGGCACAGGCACTGCTTAACGGTGGCTATCTCGGCGCCATGGCTACAATCGTAGACTTCGAAAAGTCTGCGACATCAGCAGCAATGTTGCAAGCCGCTGAAGCCGTCAATAGCTACCTCGAAGAGATAGCGTACGGAGTTTAAAGCATCTCGCAAAAGACCCTCGATTATATCGAGGGTCTTACTTTTACACCTTCGGGGCTGAATCAAGCTTACTATTAATGCTGTTGTTTAGTTCTTTATTGCGAAGCTCTAGCTCTTGCAGCTCCCCCTGAATAGCCGTGTAGCGCTCAATCTTCTGGTTAATTTCCACCCTAAGAGCCTCCAACCTATCAGACTCAGTGACCAGCCCGGCTCGCTCAGCATCAAACTGAGCTTGAGAAGAAAAGTCGCCGCCGCTAGCCCGCGCATTAAAGCTAGAAATCCTGGCACTTAGCGCGCTAGTCGCGCTATTATAGCTAGTCGTTTGGTCCTCGACATCCTTGGCCAAAGCTTCAGCTTCTTTAACAAGTTGGTCGGCGCGGTCTTTAACTTCAACAAATTTCTGATGATAGCCATCATACAGCTTAAGCACTTTATCGCGGTTAAAATACTTGGCGTAGTGTTCTTCAAGCTCAGCTGGTAAGTCGCCCACTTCTGTACCAAGCACCGAGTGCAGCTCAGTATACTTATCTTCAGCCGGATAATTACTCATATACTTCTCAAGTTCTGGAGTTTTGTGCGCTGCATAGTAGGTGTCAATAGTAGCGTCTACCTTTTGGCGCTCACCGTCACTGAGCCGCTCGTACACAGCGTGCAAGGTCTCGTGCGCCAGCGTAACCTCTTTAATACCATCAAGCTCTTCGCTTTGCACATTATAAACATAAATCCGATTGTTGGTATAACAGCCCAGCACATTAACCTCAGACTGCACGGCTTCACAGTCTTTATTGAAGCTGCTAGAGCCTTCTATGCTGGGCTCAGAGCTGTATAGTCTAAATTTACCATCACCCGTAAAGCCAATTCGCTCCACCATGCGTTCAATCTCTGGCGTTGGTTTATAGGCCAAGTAAACTGCGTAATCGACAATAGACTGCTGGTAGTAAACAACCAGCCCAATCACAGCAATCAGCACAATTGAAGTGACTATACTAACTACGCGGCTGAGCGGCTTCTTACTCGTCATCTACAGACAATTTTAACAGGTTTTTACTGGCCGCAACAGTCACCACCGAGCCCTTAGGCAATTCATCTTTTAGCACCGCCTCCGCCACCAGGTGCTCTAGGCGATATTCAATAACGCGCCGCAGCGGCCGTGCGCCGTTTTTGGCATCAAAGCCTTCGCCTACCAGTAGCTTCTTAGCTGATGGCTTCACCACTAGCCCCAAGCCTTTAGCCACTAAGCGCTGCTTTAGGTCACCAACCAAGCCGTCAAAAATCTTGCCGATATCAGCTGACGTTAATGCATTGAAGGTCACCACGCTATCAAAACGATTGACCAACTCTGGGCGCATATGCTTGGTTAACAGCCTGCGCGCCTCCCCGTCATTGCGTTTGTGTTCGGCCTGCAGCCGCTTGGCGTCGCTCTTGGTTTTAGCACCAAAGCCTAGCTCACTCTCGCGCAACATACCTTCAGCGCCGATATTGCTAGTTAAAATCACAATCGTGTTATTAAACTTTATCTTGTTGCCCTGGCCATCAGTCAATACACCATCTTCCAAGATCTGCAGCAGAATACCAAATACTTCTGGGTGAGCCTTTTCAATTTCATCAAACAGCACTACGCTGTATGGTCGGTGCCGAATCGCCTCTGTTAACTTACCGCCATCGTCGTAGCCTACGTAGCCAGCTGGCGCACCAACCAAGCGCGACACAGTGTGCTTTTCGCCAAATTCGCTCATGTCAATCTTAATCAGGCTATCGTCGCCGCCAAACACTTCGCGCGCCAGCACGCGCGCCAGTTCAGTTTTGCCCACACCAGTTGGCCCCATAAACACAAAGCTACCAATCGGCCTACCACTGTGCGCTATACCACTACGGCCGCGACGCACAGCCTTAGCAACTTGGCCGATGGCTTCATCTTGGCCGATGATATACTTCTTGAGGTGTTGTTCTAAGTTTACTAGCATCTTCTGTTCATCACCGTTAACCTTATTCACTGGGATACCAGTGCGCAAGCTAATTGCCGAGGCCAGATCTTCGGTTTTTAGCTCTTTAGCCACCTTGGGTTTGGCAGCCTTGATCTTTTTTAGCTTTTCTTCGGTTTGCGCAATGCGAGTCTTGATAAGCGCAGCCTTCTCATAATTTTCATCACCTACTGCCTGGTCCATCTTGGTGCTCAGCCGCGCTAGCTCGTCAACGTACTCCTTAGCCTTTTTGCTACCACCGCGGTTAGACCGCACCTGGTTAAGCGCTGCTGCTTCATCAAGCACATCAATCACCTTATCAGGCATAAACCTATCATAGATATAGCGGTTGGCCATAGTTACAACCTCTTTTAGCACTTCGTCGCTAATTTTCACACCGTGGTGTTGCTCGTAGCGTTCACGCAGTCCTTTGAGGATGGCTAGCGTCGTGTCTGCGCTCGGCTCATCAATCGTCACAGTCTGCAAGCGCCGCGCCAAAGCCTTGTCTTTCTCGATATACTTGCGATATTCATCAAAAGTCGTTGCACCAATTAAGCGGATCTTGCCCTTCGCCAAGCTTGGCTTCAAGATATTCGCCGCGTCCATACTGCCCTCAGCCGAACCAGCACCCGCCAGTAAGTGAATCTCATCTATAAATAGCACCGTATCTGGGTCTTCGGCCACTTCGCCAACTAGGCCCTTAAGCCGCTCTTCAAATTCACCACGAAATTTAGTACCTGCTATCATACCAGCTAGGTCAACTTGAATAATCTTCTTGTCAAGCAACGCCGTTGGCACGTTACCACTGGCAATTCGATCTACCAAGCCCTCCACGATGGCCGTTTTACCCACACCCGGCTCGCCAATCAGCACCGGGTTGCTCTTGGTGCGCCGCGCTAAGATAGTTACCACGCGTTCAATCTCTTTGCCCCGGCCAATCACCGGGTCAAGCTCGCCCCTATGCGCCCTGTCTGTGATGTCTACACCATAAAGCCTAATAAAGCGATTGCTGGCCTTGCGGGATCTTTTCGTAGCTTCCTGGGGCACGCTGCCCACTTCACCCTGGCGGTCAAAAAACTTATCGAGCTCACCCGTAATTCTACCTACGTCAGCCTGCATATCACCCAGCAGTAGCTTAGCCCTTGAGCTACTCATAGAAAGTAGGCTATATAAAATGTGTTCTGTGCCAATATAGTCCTGGCTAAAATCTGCCGCGATGCTATCGCTCATCTTAAGCGCCAACATGGCCGACTCACTAAGGGTCTTAAACTGCGCGAAAGTTTGAATGTTCAGACGTGGCGTGAGGTTCAAAACCTGCTGGGCCCGCTCTAGAGTGATATTCTCGTCACCCAGAAACTTAGCGCCTAGCGAGCTTTCTTGAGCTAGCATGCCCAGTAAGATATGCTCGGTACCAATGTAGTCGCTGCCAAATTTGCGCGAAAACATATCAGCTTTTTGTAAGCTCATTCGAGCATTGTCAGTCATTTTGGCTATCAGTTCTGAAAAATCATCTGTCATGCTAACAATTATACACGTTTAGCACTCAGCTGGGAAGAGTGCTAATTCAACTCGATAACTGGCTCATCCCACTCCGGTAGCGGCTTCAAACCGTGCAATAACGCAACGGTTGCTGCTATATTTGATAGCCCAAAGTCGCCCGACTTCTTGCTATACCTGTCACGGTTTTCGGTGTTATCATAAATCACAAACGGCACTGGGTTGGTCGTGTGGCTAGTCTTTGGCACTGGTTTACCGTCCTTTAGCATCGCCCCGCCACGGTGCCCTAGGTACACTTCTTCCTCCAAGTTGCCATGATCAGCCGTCACAAGCAACACGCCGCCTGCTTCGTCTACCGCAGCCATGGTTCGCCCAAGCGCTAAGTCAACCGCTTCCATAGCAATAATCGACGGCAGCATCTTAGCTTCATGCCCGACAATATCACCATTAGGGTAATTCACTAAAATCGACTTGAACTTACCACCTTTTATCTTTTCTATCGATATATCAGTTAATTTATCACTATCCATCCACGGGAACTGCCACGGCTCACCCGTCTTATTGGGTATATCGACATACTCCTCAAGTTTATCGCTAAACCTGCCATTTTTATTACCATTGAAATAAAACGTCACATGGCCAAACTTGATACTTTCAGATGTGACAAACCGGCTAATACCCTCACTCACCAGGTATTCGGCTAGCACATGCTTTACCTGCACCGGTTCTACAAGCGTATGCGCTGGTATATGACGGTCGCGGTCATACTCGACCATCCCCGCATAGTAGACCCGCGGCACATGGCCGCGCTCAAATTTGTCAAAATCTTTCACAGTCATGGCTTCGCTGAACTCAATCGCCCTATCGGCGCGGAAGTCGTAATAAATCACCGTATCACCATCATCCATCTTCCCGACTGGAGCGCCATCATCACCAACTATAGTGAATGGCGGCAAGTACTGGTCTTGAATGCTCGGCTGTTCTTGGCGAAAAGTTTCAATTGCAGCACGCGCACTCGTAAACGGCCGAGCGGTACCTAAAACATGCGCCTGCCAACCGCGTTCCACCATTGGCCAGTCACTACCATATCTATCGGCCGTAACATAGGTGCGGCCACCACCCGAAGCGATTTTATAGTCAAAGCCTTTAGCGTCATATGCTGCTAGTTCTTCCTCAAGAATATCAACATACTTCAGTGCCGAAGTTGGCGGGACATCGCGACCGTCTAGTAATATATGCACACGGGCTTTCTTTACGTCTTGTTCGCTGGCACGCTGAATCATAGCCAGCATATGGTACATATTTGAATGCACACGCCCATCGCTAAAAATGCCAACGAAATGCATTTTAGACTCATTTTTAAGTACACCTTGTACCGCGTCCTTCCAGGTTTGACCGTCAAAAATCTTGCCTGTCTTGACAGCTTCGTCCACCAACAGCTCGTTCTGTTTGACAACCTGCCCTGAGCCCATGGTATAGTGGCCTATTTCTGAATTGCCCGCCTGGCCCTCTGGTACACCAACTGCTTCACCGCTGGCTTTAAGCTGCCACAAAGGGTAGCGCCCCATCAGCAGGTCAAGGTTCGGCGTATACGCTTGGCGCACAGCATTCCCTACGATATGCGAGCTAAGCCCTACGCCGTCCAGAATAGCCAGCACAACTGGCCCCTTGTAGTTTATTTTTTGCTTTTGCCCACCCATACTCTCTACCATTATATCACACTGAACTTAAAAAGTCAAGCATAAACTTATACTATCCCCTGCGCCAGCATGGCCTCAGCCACGCGCTCAAAGCCCGCGATGTTGGCGCCTGCCGCTAGGTCGCCCTTTTTACCATACTTTTCGGCCGCCGCTAAGCTGTCGTCTACAATACCCTTCATGATCTGCTGCAGTTTTTCGTCAACCTCTTCAAATGTCCAGCTTAGACGCTCCGAGTTTTGGCTCATCTCAAGCCCGCTGGTGGCCACACCGCCAGCGTTAGCCGCCTTGGCCGGGCCGAACAATACACCGTGCTTCTTCAAGTATTCAGCTGCCTCTGGAGTGCAGGGCATGTTAGCACCTTCAGCAACCATTTGACAGCCATTCTTAACCAAGAGCTTAGCATCTTCTAGCTCCAGCTCATTTTGCGTAGCGCAAGGCAGAGCAATGTCTACCTTCGTGCTCCAGATGCTTTCGCCAGCGTCCCACACTTTTTTACTAGCCTGATATTCACAGCCAATCGACCCACTCTTTAGAACATACTCCGAAATCCTGCCGCGTTGTTCCAGTTTGATCTCTTTAATAATATCTAGATTGATACCGTGCGGATCATACACCCAGCCGCTAGAATCACTCATGGTTACAACTTTGGCGCCAAGCTGCGTAGCCTTCTCGGCTGCAAAGATCGCCACGTTGCCACTACCGGATATAGCCACGGTTTTACCCTTGAGGCTGGTGCTGGCCAACTGACTTAACACTTCGTTGGCATAGTAGCACAAGCCGTAGCCGGTGGCCTCGGTGCGCACCAAGCTACCGCCAAAGCTTAGGCCCTTACCGGTCAGCACGCCGCTAAATTCACCCTGCAGTTTTTTATACTGGCCAAATAGATAGCCAATTTCGCGGCCACCTACGCCGATATCGCCGGCTGGTACATCCGTAAATTGTCCGATATGTCGCCAAAGTTCGCTCATAAAGCTTTGGCAGAAGCGCATAACTTCATCGTCGCTCTTAGCCTTGGGGTCAAAATCGCTACCGCCCTTGCCACCACCGAGCGGTAAGCCGGTTAGACTGTTCTTGAAGATCTGCTCAAAGCCTAAGAATTTAATCACACTTAAGTTAACTGATGGGTGGAATCTCAGCCCACCTTTGTATGGCCCGATAGCGCTATTGAACTGTACTCTGTAACCACGGTTAACCTGCACCTTGCCACTGTCATCTACCCATGACACGCGGAAGAGTATGGCTCGCTCTGGTTCCACCAGGCGCTCAAGCAGCCCAGCCTCCTCAAGCCGCTTGTTAGCTTTTATAGCCGGCTCAAGGCTGTCTAAAACCTCTTTTGCTGCCTGTAAGAACTCGGTCTCGCCAGGGTGCTTGTCTGCTAGATTTTTATAAACTGAATCAATATATGCGTTACTCATCAAAACCTCCGTTATTTAACGGTGGTTCTGGTGTGGTGCGCGCGAGAGGACTTGAACCTCCACGAATTTGCATTCACTAGCACCTGAAGCTAGCGCGTCTACCAATTCCGCCACGCGCGCACATCAAACGCACCGTAGTTACATTTTACCACAGTATGCTTGATTTAAGCTCCACCATATGCTAGACTATCATTACATTACGAAGCGGGCTGTCCGAACGGAGAAATACCTAACGAGAACCCGTTTTTTGTTTTTTGTATTGAATCTTTCTCTTTATATTTTCTTTATCCAAGAAGTCATAGAATGAGTTGTCAATTTGGCTACGATAAAGTGATGAAAATGACTTTTGGCTAGGTGCTAAAACCTTAGCCAACTTTTCCTTTTCTATCAGGTATTTCACCACCTTGATATAATCACCGTCTCCAGAAACTAGGACCGCCTTGCCAAGCTTCTCTCGGTCAGCAATTTTTCGCATTATCGTGAAGACAATATCAGTGTCAACGTTTCCTTTTTTAACGCTTAGCATATCCGAATTATGCTCTCGGAAAATTAGAATAAAACCAGCTTCCTGTATATGCTCATACATTTTGCTATGATTATCATCAATTGCACCGAGAAAATAATAAGCCTTGTCCACACTATATTTCTCCTGAAGATAGATGCGAAAACGTTCTAAATCAACCTTCCAGCTTGGACGGCTTGTTGTCGTCCCTAGATGTAAGTTCTGACCATCAATAAATGCTTGATTCATGAAAACGATTATACCACGCCGAGTTGCACCAGCATACGCGTTACGGCTACGAACCTGTTAGTTTCAATAAAGCCCCCTATAACCTCGGTGGCAATCCTACGGAATACTTGGTGGAGGCAGCGTTTTTGCGGTTAGCATAGTTATACGCCCACAGATACGTATAAGGTGGTAGATTGAATATCTCGGATGGGGTGGTTAGGCTGGGGTAGCCGCCTTGGGCGTCTGAGCCAGTAGTTCTAAGCAGGTGGAG
>JAIROX010000003.1 GCA_031257295.1 Candidatus Nomurabacteria bacterium
GTATTTGGTTTTAGGGTTGGGGTTTTAGTTCGCAACTTGTTGCGAACGCGGCGCGCCTTCACACGCTTAGGCTTACTTTGTGCTAAAATGGGTTCGTGCCATTGTGTAAATGGTCACCAGATATTCGCATTGATTCATAAAAGTATTGACAATAACATAAGCATCATGATAATCTGATGGTGTGTAGAGAATGGCCAGCAACCGAGAGCTATCTTGGTTGTCAAAATAAAAATAATAGTGATAAGGAAAACCAACTAGAATGGAAACTCCACTTCCCTGTGTATTTATTGGCAAATCTGCTCCTGATGCCGCTAAGGTTCAGGTTTCTGTTTGGCTTAAAGAATTGAAAGGGGGCCAGGCAGAGGGATAAGCTATAATGTGATGAACTCGGTTAACAGAATTGATAGGTTAACAAATAAAAATAACAAAAAGGAGAAAGAAATGGCAAAAATTACAAAAGTAATTGCCGGCGTCAGCGTACTAGGTATGCTGGGCGTAGCAGCCTTGCCGCTGAGCAGCTATGCTGTTACTACTGGTACTACCACGGTTAACGTGGAAGTTGGCAGTCAGTGTGGCATCGGCGAAGGCTCGACTACTGGTGGTGCCGCTACTGTTGATATCGGCCCGCTAAGTTCAACTAACCAGTCTGGTGAGAATTCCACTGCTGGTGCAGCTTCACCAATTAGCGTAACATGTAACAACGCTACTGGCTGGAGTCTAACTGAGCAAATGAACACTGGTGAAGACCAGATTCTAAATATCGGTGGTTTAACGGCTAGCACAACTGGCTTTGGGCCATGGACAGGGGGCACAGCCGTAACTGGTTTTGCAGCTAACACCTGGGGCGCTAAATATGCTGCCGGCGGTAGCTCTGGCGCAGGTTCCTACACGGTAGTTACAGCAGCTCAGACCTACCACGCCGTTCCAGCTAACGGTAGCCCAACCAACGTTGCTACTGCATCTAATGCAACGTCAAATTCCACAGTCACACAGACCTTCGGTGCTAACACAAATGGTTCTCTAGGTGCTGGTACATATACCGGTATTGTTCTATATACCTTAACTCCTGCAGCACCGTAGGTGATAGTATAGGAAGAATAGAGAAATAAGGGGATAAGATGCTGACCAAAGGAAACTTTACACCAAAATTACTAATAGGGGTGCTGGCGACGCTGGGCTTTACGCTTAGCGCCGCCGGGTCAGCACTTGCCGTCATCAACAGCAACATTCAGACAAAAGATAAATCGGTTAGTATCGTTGTTTCGCCAGCCAATAGCAAACGACTGGATATGAAGCCGGGTGGTGTTTATGACGGTGAGTTTAAGGTTTTGTCAGACGCAAAGCATACTAACGAAGTATTTACTACGCTTTTGCCTTACACCATAAAAGAGGACGGTATCCAAGACTACAAGACAGAGACTCGTCGTACTAGTGTAACAAAATGGGCAAAACTAGAAGTTTCTGGTTGCGAAATCAAAGAACGCAAGCCAAATGGTGAGATTTATTTTATGATGCGACCGCAAGAAGAGTGTGTGGTCTCATATCACATTGAAGTACCAAAGGACGCTGTTGGTGGCTCACAAGACGCTGGTATTTTTGTACAAAGCGTAGTTAGAAACGGTGACGGTGGTACAGTTGGCCGGTCTTATCGCTACGGCTACATGATCTACAGTGATGTAGATGGCCCTGGCGCCAAATACGAGGGTCGCGTGGTAGAAAACAAGATCCCATGGCTGTTATTTAGCCCACCGCTAACCGCTACTGGTAAAGTAGAAAACACTGGGACTATTGACTTTACGGCCAAGTATAGCGTCAGCATCAAGAATGCCATTACCGGAGAAAAGGCCTGGGAATATCCCAGTAAAGAAGACGGCGACAGCAACAGACAATTGGTAATGGGTGAATCGTCACGAATTAATCGTATTGCGTGGGAGGGTGCGCCGCATCTTGGTATCTTCGAAGTTACTCAGACGATTGATGTACTTGGTAAACCAGTTACCAAAACTCAACTGGTATTTATTGTGCCACTTTGGCTGATCATACTGGTGCTCGGCATAGTGGCTGCTTTGATAGTTAACGGTATCTATCAGCACAAAAAACGCAATAAGAGGCATGCTAAGAGAAAAAACGGGCTAAGGTAAAACAACAACAGAAAATAAACATAAGAGATAAAAATGAAAAAAAGACAACTGGTGCTCATAACTTCTATAACAGCGATAGCTTTTGCCGTATTGTTCGGTGCGCTTGCTACTATCCGAGTATCAGCTGATCAGACTGGTACCACTACTGTTAACGTGCAGGTGTCGGGCAATTCGGATTATGAATTCGACAATCCTAATATTAATCAAACCGTCAACGTGCCCAACCTAAATGTCACGTTGGACTATACAAATTTGTCAAAGCTTACACTTTATATGAAGGTCGGAAACACGCTGGTGCCGCTTAGCACCTGGAACTTCGCATCAGCGCAGCAAGCTGGTGGTACAGTTAGCTGGCCAGTTAGCTTAAATATTGGACCGAATAACTTAGTGGCGCGTGGCTGGGACACTAGCGGTGGTCAAGTAACACCAGACCGCAACTTATTGCTATATTATGATCCAAATTATACCGAGCCCAACCTGGTGCTAGTAACACCAGGCGGCGACATAGTTACCAGCTCACCTGAGCAAGATATGAAGGTGTCCTATAACAACCTAACCAAGGTTGAAATATATGTAGACGGTAAGTTGGTTTACGAAAGCAGTCTTGGCCCGGGTAACCAAGCCTACGGCACAATACCATATACGATAACTGGCTTAACGCCCGGTGTGCACACGGTTGTGGTAAAGGGTTTTGATCTAAACGGTAACCCAATAACGCGCACGCTTACGTTCAAAGTTACTTATGCAGAACCGCCTTATGCTGGCGCATCTCCAGATACTGGTATGGTGCGTATAGGTGGGATGTCCTTGGCGGCTGATGATTACTTAGCCTCTGGGGTTATCCTTGCGCTATTCGCCTCGTTCCTCACTGTTTTTCTGATTCGGCTTAAAATTCACAACAAAAAAACCGAGCCTGTCATAGTTTGATGCATGGTTGATATGCTACAATATCTAATATGAAAAAACCTGTGAAGAGGCCTGTTGGAATAGGCCTGCTGATAGTATTTTTAGGTGTCTTGTTGGCTGGTGCTTGGTGCTGTAACCAAGTTTCCGCACAGGCTACCAGTAAAAAAGATTCGAACGAAGCAACAATCCGAATATCACCACCAACTAGGCGTATCGCGGTTGACCCGGGAAGCACCTGCACCAAAGATCAGCAGGGTGGTTATATAATTAAAGTGACCAACAGGGGTAAAGACTCTTTTATGTTCACGATGTCCGCCAAACCTTATAGTATGAAGGACACCAAATATGAGTCACCATCATACGATGGCCAAACCAGCTATACACAGCTGTCGCGCTGGATAACTTTCCCTAAACAAGAGTATACGCTTGCCGCCGGCGAAACGGTTGATGTGCCCTTTGTCGTAACTGTCCCTGAGGACGTGCCGGGCGGTGGCCAATATGCTGTGATCTTTGCTTCAACCACTGGTAGCAAGAAAGCGGCTGATGGATCTATTATTGAGGCCATTTATCAGCCGGGAATGATCGTTTTTGCACGCGTTAGTGGCGAAACTCGTGAAGAAGGCAAAGTTGAGTCCATGAAGATCGAAGGGTTCCAACCGCCAAAGTATGAAGCAGGTGCCAACGAGAACCCACTGTCTAGCACGGCATTAGTAAAAAATAGTGGCAATATAGACTTCACAGTTACATCTAGTATGGTTGTAAGCAGTATCTTTTCTAGTGAAGAAGTTGCTAAGGTAAACTCCGAAAAGCTTACAGTTTTCCCGGGCACTAGTCGCCAGTTTAGCCTATCCTGGAAGGATAGCCCTAGCATCGGTATATACAACGTTAAACAGAGTTTAACGGTGCTGGGTAAAGAATACACCACGTCCAATCTAGTGGTGGTAGTTTCACTGGTCTTGATAGCCATTGTTGCTATATGCTTGGTTCTGATAGTGGTGGGCCTAGTTGTCTTTTTCAAATTGCGACGCGGGGGCAGCAAAAAAGTTAAACGCCCTAGCCAAAAACTTAGGCTTAAGTCGCATGATGACCTGTAGGTGAAAACTTATACCAAGCAATAAACCCGTCAAAGGACGGGTATATTGCTTGGTGGGTCGCGAGGGGCTCGAACCCCCGACCCCTTCGGTGTAAACGAAGTGCTCTAGCCAACTGAGCTAGCGACCCAAAACAGAAATAATTGTACCACTCCTTGACAATATTTGCAAAGTGTGATAATATGGAGTAGAATAAGGGGGTTTTGCCCCCTGGGGTCTCTTGGTGTAGAATAGACAGGTGATATTATTACAAGTTATCATCTGCTCACTAATTGGTGGAGTATTTTCGTTAATCGGCGGGGTTTTGCTGTTGGCCAGTAAGCGCCGGGTCGCCTTGGCCGAATATGCCACAGCTCTTGCGGCTGGCGCCTTATTGGCGGCAGCTTTCGTCGATGTTTTGCCGGAAGCCATTGAAGGCGACGACCCCCATACGGTTTTGCTCTGTGCCCTGGTTGGCCTACTGGCGTTTTTCATTTTTGAAGGTATGATCACTTGGTTCCATAGCCATAGCCACCGTGGAGATGGCAAGCATACCGATCCGGTGATTCCCATGATGATCATCGGTGATACGGTACATAATTTTATTGACGGCATAGCGATTGCGGCTGGTTTTTTGGCATCACCCCTGACCGGCGTGATAGTGACGATAGCCGTTGCAGCTCACGAGATTCCGCAAGAAATTGGCGACTTTGGCTTAATGTTGCACAAGGGCGTAAAGCGCAGTAAGGTATTATTGATTAATATCTTAAGCCAGCTGGCTACCACTGTGGCAGCCGTGGGCTTCTTCCTGTTTGGCGAGACTACCAAGATGTCTTTTGCGCCAGCGCTGGGCGTGGTGGCCGGCTTTTTCATCTACATTGCCGCTAGCGACTTAATTCCATCGATACATCAAGAACAATCTCGCAAAGTAGTATTTAGGCAATCAGCCATTTTATTACTGGGCGTGCTAGTAGTTAGCCTAGTGATTGTAGCCTTGCACGGCTTAGAATAATCTGGTACCCTTAGGGGAGTTATGAAAATTAGTAAAGCCATTATCCCGATAGCGGGGTGGGGGACGCGCCGGCTGCCGATTACTAAAGTGATCGAAAAAAGCATGCTGCCGGTGGGCAACCGACCGATTGTTGATTATATTGTTGAAGACTGTATTTTGGCCGGTATTAAGGATATCTACTTCGTAGTTAATGAGGTGGAGCCAAGCCAAGTGCAGGCTTATTATGAGCCAAACGCCAAACTGGAACGCTATCTGATAGAGCGCGCCAAGCTAGACCAACTAGAGGTTGTTCGCGTACCCGAAGATGTAAACTTCCATTATGTGGTGCAGCCCGATGATGGTCGCTATGGCACAGCCGTGCCGGTGGCTCTAGCCGCCGAGGTATTTGGCATTAGCGAACCGGTTGCTGTTTTAATGGGCGATGATTTTATTTATGGTGCCAAGGGTGGATCAGAGATCGCTAATATGATAAAGCAGGCCAAGAGCGAAGATGATAGCGTGATTTTGGGTGCGCCAGTCGCCGAGAAAGATATTTCGCTTTATGGGGTGTTTAAGGTGTCGAGCGGTGGATTGCTCGAGGAGATTGTTGAAAAACCAGAGCCTGGCCAGGCGCCCAGTAACCTGATAAATATCAGCAAATACATCATGTCACCTAAACTACTCCAGATGGTTAAGGATTTTGTTAAGGAAGCCAAGATTGCGGCTGATGGTGAATACCTGATAACCAGCCCCATAACAGAGTATGCGCGCAGTGGTACTATGCGAGTAATGCCGATTACTGGCGAATATCTTGACGGTGGTACACTTGAGGGTTGGCTACATGCTAACAACGTAGTTTGCGGTAAGAGATAGTTGCTTAAGTCACGTGCGTAAATATACCCCTGGGTGGTGGGGGTATTTTTAGCTTTTCTTATATTGGTATTGACAAAACACAAGCAGTATGCTACAATGGTGGTGTAGCTTTGAAATATAGGCTATCGTACTTTAAGGAATTACTAAGGGGCGTATCTCTGGTATTTTTCTGCCGTCTTGCGGATTATTTGTTAGTCCGTAAAACGGCGGAAAAAGAAAGGAGATATTATGTTTACATTTTTAAGTAATATGGCTGGTCATATATATTTTTGGTTGGCCCTAGGTGCTATCGTTCCGATGGCGTTGTTCGGTTATTTTAGGGTTTGCGAGGCAACTAGGCGTGGTGGCGCTAAGCGAGTCAGGCCTAGGTATAACTACAGGATGCCCACTGTAGCTGCGGTTGTTTTCGCGGCTGCGGTAGTGTTCCTGTCTATGCGCGAAAGTAGCGCTGGATGGGAGCAGATTGGGCTAGACGGCTTGGCCCCGGGCGATGGTGAGGCTTGGATCTATTTCATTATCGGTATTTGGGCCGCTATAGCCGTAGCCGCATTGGCGACGTTCTATATCTTCGTCTCAATGGGGTTTTGCGAGCTCAGGCGCACTGTCATTTATGACAGATGGGCCGGAGAGCGCAAACGCGCTCGCCTCAAGAAGGAAGTTAAAGTATCCAGGAGGAGTGAGGCCGACGATCGGCCGGAGCTCCGTAGAGTAAAGTAATTCCGCCACGGGACCCGCGCCGTCAAAAGCGCGGGTTCAAACCATCTGATATAATGAAGGTAATGAAGACCTTCTTTTTTTATGACTTAGAAACCAGCGGACTAAATCCGCGTGAAGACCGAATTATGCAGTTTGCTGGCCGGCGCACTGATATGGACCTGAACCCGGTGGGCGACCCGGTTAATCTGTTGGTTAAGCTGAGCGACGACACACTGCCCAGCCCATACGCGCTGCTGGTAACTGGTATTACGCCGCAGCAAACCCAGCAAGATGGCCTGCGCGAAGTTGAGTTAGCCCGTGCGATTTACGATGAGTTTATGACGCCCGACACCGTGGCGGTGGGATACAATAGCGTGCGATTCGATGATGAGTTCCTGCGCTACCACCTATGGCGCAATTTTTTTGATCCTTATGAATGGGCCTGGAGCCAAGGTCGCAGTCGTTGGGACCTGCTCGACGTAGTGCGCTTAACGCGTGCGCTGCGCCCCGACGGCATCAACTGGCCGGTGGTGGACGGCAGAGCGGTCAATAAGTTAGAGCTTTTGACGAAAGAAAATGGTATAAGCCACGCTGCAGCCCACGACGCCTTGAGTGATGTGACGGCTTTGATTGACGTGGCACGCCTGATTCGCGACAGGCAACCACAACTTTTTAAGTACTTATTCGACTTACGCGACAAAAATAAGGTGAAAGAGCTGGTTAACCTAGACGACAAGCACGAGTTTGTTTACGTGAGCGGCCGCTACGACGCTGAGTTTAATAAGGCTACGGTGACGTTCCCGCTAACGGCCGGCCGCAATGGCAATGTGGTGGTGTGCGACCTACGCTACGACCCAAGCGAGTTTATGGCCATGAATAAAACCGAGCTCAAAAAAGCCATCTTCCCCACCTGGGAGCAGCGCCAGGATGAAGATTTTAAAAAGGCGCCAGTTAAAGAGCTGCAATACAATCGCTGCCCGGCAGTGGCGCCGCTAAGCGTGCTAGAACAAGGCGGCGGCTGGGCTAAAATCGGGCTAAGTGCCGAGACGGTGGCAGCTAACAAGCGCAAATTGCTAGCGGCACCCGACTTTGCCGAGCGAGTGCGTGAAGTGTTTGAGGGCCGGCCAGAATTCAACAGTGGTAAAGACCCAGAAAGTCAGCTTTACGACAGCTTTTTGAACGATCGCGATAGGCTACGGGTCGAGGCGGTGCGTAACGCCAAAGAAAGTGAGCTGGCCGACTTTAACCCCGATTTTGCCGACGAGCGCCTGCCGGAACTGCTGCTGCACTTTAAAGCGCGCAACTATCCGAAAACCCTGAGCGAAGACGAATCGAAGCGTTGGGAACAATGGCGCACGGCGCACCTGGCGGCGCGCTCAGAGAGCTTTATGCGCGACCTGGCCAAATTAGCCGCCACCGCCAGCGACGATCAGCAGTTTGTGCTGCAAGAACTGCAATTGTGGTTCGAAAACGTGGCTGCTGCAGATTACTAAGCGCGGCGCACGGGGTGCTGCTCACAACCCTTGAAAAACAGGGTTAGAACCTGTATAATGTAGCGGTTTATGAATGGCGATGTGATATATATTAAAGGTGCGCGCGAGCACAACCTAAAGAATGTGGATGTGCAGATTCCACGCGACAAGTTCGTGGTGATTACGGGGCTGTCGGGCTCGGGCAAATCCAGCCTAGCGTTCGACACCATTTATGCCGAGGGCCAGCGCCGCTATGTTGAATCTTTGAGCAGCTATGCACGGCAGTTTTTAGGGGTGATGGACAAGCCGGATGTCGACCAAATCACTGGCTTAAGCCCGGCCATTTCGATTGACCAAAAGTCGGCCTCGCGCAACCCACGTAGCACCGTGGCCACCGTGACCGAAGTTTACGATTACTTGCGCCTGTTGTTTGCGCGCATCGGCGTGCCGCATTGTCCGGTTTGCGGCAAGGCTGTGCATCGTCGCACTGTACAAGATATTGTCGACGAGATTATGAAGCTGCCAGCAGATAGCAAGCTGATGATATTGGCGCCGATTGTGACGGCCAAAAAAGGCGAGTTCCTGCACATTAGCGGGCAATACCTGGCTAAAGGCTTTGCGCGCGCTCGCGTGGATGGCATTATTTATGCTTTAGACGAGTTCCCAGAGCTAGAAAAGCAAAAAAAACACACCATTGAGATCGTGGTTGACCGTGTAGTCCTGAACGATGAGGCGGCTGGCCGCGTGGCGCAATCGGTAGAGCAGGCGCTCGAAATGGCCGCTGGCCTGGTGGAAGTTTTCCTTGCAAGAACGGAGCTTGCAAGTGAGGAAGTGCTGACTTTTTCACAACGTTACGCCTGCGCAGACCACCCGGATGAAGTTATTCCAGAACTAGAGCCACGCTTGTTTAGTTTTAACGCGCCACAAGGCGCTTGCCCAACTTGCACGGGTCTGGGCATTCGGCTCGAAGTTGATCCCGATCTAGTTCTTAACCCTAATCTGACTATTGCTGAGGGCGCGATCCGGCCCTATAATCGCATCAACAGTGATGCTTTTTGGCGCAAGAAGCTTGAGGTGGTGGCCGAGCGACACGGTTTTGACCTGCACACGCCGGTCAAAAAACTGCACAAAGATGCTGTCCAAAAAGTCTTGTATGGTACGGGTAGTGATAAATACGACATTAGGCTGTCAAACGGTTATGAGTATGCTAGCACTTATGAGGGTGTGATTCCAAACCTAGAGCGTCGCCACCGCGAAACCGACAGCGACTTTATGCGCCGCGACATCGAGCGATTTATGCGCGAAAAAAAATGTCACGAATGCCACGGCACACGGCTCAAACCGGTGGTGTTGGCGGTTAAAATCCACGGCCTAAACATCAACGATATGACGTCGCTAGATGTCGACGAGACCTTGCAAGTGCTAAACACCGACCTTAAGTTTACCGACAACGAAAAACTGGTGGCCGAGCCGATAATCAAAGAAATCAAAGCTCGCGTGGGCTTTATGAGAGACGTGGGCTTAAACTACCTAGAGCTAAGCCGCGCGGCCAATACGCTTAGCGGCGGCGAAGCCCAGCGAATCCGCCTGGCCACGCAAATTGGTAGCGGCCTGCAGGGCGTGCTCTATGTGCTCGACGAACCGTCGATTGGCCTGCACCAGCGCGATAACGATCGGCTGATTGCCACACTCAAGCACCTACGCGACCTAAAAAACACCGTGCTGGTGGTGGAACACGACGAAGATACCATTGAGCAGAGCGACTACTTGGTTGACATCGGCCCAGGGGCGGGCGAGCACGGCGGGCAGATTATCGCCACGGGCACACCGGCCCAGGTAGCCAAAAACGACAAAAGCCTAACCGGCGACTACCTGAGCGGCCGCAAAAAGGTCGACGTGCCCAAAAAGCGCCGATCGCCCATACAAGGTCGTACCTTGAAGGTGGTGGGTGCGCGCGAAAACAACCTGAAAAAGGTTGATGTAGAGTTCCCGCTCGGTGTGATGACCTGCGTAACTGGCGTCAGCGGCTCGGGCAAATCAACTTTAGTCAACGATATTTTAGCTAACGAACTATTGGCCCGCTTGCACCGAGCTCAAACCGTGCCGGGCGCACACGAGCGCATCGACGGCATCGACCAGCTCGACAAAGCTATCGTAATCGACCAAAGCCCAATCGGCCGCACACCACGCAGCAACCCAGCCACCTACACTGGCGTGTTCACACCGATTCGCGAGCTGTTTGCCGCTTCGCCCGAAGCAAACATCCGCGGCTACAAAGCCGGGCGATTCAGCTTCAACGTCAAGGGCGGCCGCTGCGAAAACTGCCAGGGCGAGGGTGTGATCAAAATCGAAATGCACTTCCTGCCAGACGTTTATGTAACCTGCGAAGAATGCCACGGCAAGCGCTACAACCGCGAGGCGCTCGAAATTAAATACAAAGGCAAAACTATCAGCGACGTTTTGAACATGACAGTCAGCGAAGCCGCCGAGTTTTTTGCTAATATTACCAGCATTGCCACCAAGCTAAATACGCTGGTCGAGGTCGGCCTGGGTTATATTCGCCTGGGGCAGCCGGCCACTACGTTTAGCGGCGGCGAAGCTCAGCGCATCAAGCTGGCCACCGAACTTGCCCGCCGCAGCACTGGCCGCACGCTCTATATTCTCGACGAGCCAACCACCGGCCTGCACACTCACGATGTTAAACGCCTGCTCAAAATCCTCAACCAACTAGTCGAGGGCGGCAATAGCATGATTATTATTGAGCACAACTTGAACGTGGTTAAAACTGCCGATCATATTATCGACCTTGGTCCTGAAGGTGGCACTGGTGGCGGCACCGTAGTAGCTACGGGCACACCCGAACAGGTCGCTAAAATCAAAAACTCGTATACCGGAAGATATCTTAAGGAGATCTTAAGGTGATAAAGGCTCTGGTTTTTGACGTTGGTGGCGTGCTGCATTCTTATGACTCTGACAAGCGTAAGGCCTACCTGGCTGGTAGTTTGGGCGTTGATATCAATGTGATGCAGAAGTTTTGGAAAGATCAAGAATTGCGCTTGTTTGAGTTGGGCAAGATTAGCGAAAAGCAGCTTTGGCAGCAGGCTCACGATAGGTATGGCACAAGGATGGTTGGTGACGACGAAGATCTGTTTGGCAAGTCCTTTGAGAAAGTTATAAAAGTGGATAATGAGATGACCAGTCTGGTAAAGAGTTTGCGCGGAGGAAGGTATAAGTTGGCGGTACTATCAAATACTTGTGGGCCGGATGCGAAAGTGAACGCACCCATTCTAAGTTTGTTCGATCAAGCGTTCTTATCATGCCGAATTGGCTATAAAAAGCCGGCACGAGAAGTTTATGAATATGCTTTTGGTAAGCTGGGTGTGCAACCCGATGAGGCGGTTATGATTGATGATCGCGATGATAACGTGGCGGGCGCTAAATATATCGGTATGCAAGCTATCAAGTTTGAGGGCGTCGACCGGTTGTGCCAGGAGTTGGCAAAACTGGGTGTAAAGTGGTAGAATAGTTCAAGTAATTTATGAGGGAGCATTGATGAACGATATAAAATTGAAAGTTGACCTGAGAGAGGTGACAGGTAAAAAGGTAGCTATAATTCGTAAGCAGGGCTTTGTGCCGGGCGTAGTTTATGGTGGTAAAGACCAGCCCATGCTAACTCAGAGTGACTATAATGAGACTGAAAAAGTTGTGCGAAAGGCCGGCTATCACTCACCGTTGTACCTAGAGATTGATGGCAAAGAGAAGTTGGCAATGGTAAAAAATGTTGCTGTTGACCCGGTTAGACGCCGTCTGATCAATATTGAGTTTCACGCTATTAAGGCGACTGACGCTGTGACAGCCGAAGCGCCGATTCACCTGGTTGGCTTAGGCGAGAGTGAAGCCGAAAAAGCCAGCTTGGTGATTTCGCAGGTGTTGGAAGATGTTGAGATTAAGGCTAAGCCGGCTGACTTGCCGAGCGCTATTGAAGTTGACGTGACTGGCTTGGCTGGTGTTGAAGACAAGATTACGCTAGGCGATATCAAGTTGCCGGAAGGTGTAGTTTTTGCTGATCCAGAAGAAGACTTGCACCAGGTGATTGCCAACGTTTACGACCCAGCAACCGAGGCCGCCAAGCTAGAGGCCGAAGAAGCTGAAGAAGAAAAGGCTGAAGCCGAAGGTGCTGCTGAAGAAGTTCCTGCTGAACACGGTGAGGAAAAGATGGCTGAAAAAGCAGAGTAAACTAAAATATGTCAAAAAAGAACGTGGAAAAATCAGCCACGTTCTTTTTAGCGCTCATTAAATGCGCCAGTTTGGCGGTTCCAAAGCCGAGCGTACTCGGCGTCGCTATTCACGAGTTGCTTGTGTGGGCCGTCTTCGACGATCTTGCCGTTTTTGAGCACGATGATCCTATCCAGCCCAGCCACGGTGCTGAGGCGGTGAGCAATCACAATACTAGTGCGGCCTTTCATGAGTTTTTGCAAGGCGTCTTGAATCAGCTTTTCGCTTTCGCTGTCGAGTGCACTGGTGGCTTCGTCGAGTACCAGGATGGGTGCATCCTTCAAAATCGCTCGAGCAATGGCAATGCGTTGGCGCTGGCCACCACTCAGCTTAACACCGCGTTCGCCAACCAGAGTTTCCATGCCGTCGGGCAGGTTTTTTATGAACTCCCAAGCGTTAGCTAGTTTAGCAGCTTTCATAACTTCGTCGTCGGTAGCGTTCAGTTTGCCGTAGGCGATATTCTCACGTATGGTACGGTGAAATAGCAGAGTTTCTTGTGGCACGTAGGCGATGTTTTTGCGCAGCGATTCTTGCGTGATGTTCGAAATATCTTGCCCGTCGACCAAGATATTTCCGTTTTGCACGTCCGCAAAACGGAGTAGCAACTTAGTTAGTGTAGTTTTGCCTGAGCCCGAGCGGCCGACTAAGCCGACACGCTCGCCGGGCTTGATGTCGAGCGTAAAATTTTTAAACACCGCTTCGCCACCGTCGGCGTGCGTAAAGCTGATGTTGTTAAAGCCAACCGCTCCTGTAGCGACGTGCAGTTTTGCGGCGTTCGCAGAGTCTTCAACACCAGTTGGCTCGTCTAAAATCAAAGTCATTTCGCGAGCGTCGCCAAAGCCACGGTTGATATTGCGGAAAATGCGGTTAACTCCCCATAGTTCGCCAACCAGCGACTGGCCATACATCATGGCCAGCACCAACGTGCCGATTCCAGCACCAAACCACACGCCGCCAAATACCAAAATTATGATAAACACTGCATTAATACCAACCAGTACTGCGCCAAAGCCAATATCACGCTTGGTAACAGCTGCTGCAACGGCGATAGTAGCGCTGCGGGCGTGTTGGTTGACCTGCGAATAGCGTTGCTTTTCGTACTTTTCATGCCCATGTGACTTAACGGCCAAGATGTTGGTGATGGAATCAGACAGTCGACCGCTAACTTTGTTTTGTTGTTCGGCTTCCTGCTCGTTAAGCTTGCGAGTGGTACTAAAACCAAACCACGCTACCACGATAAACACCACTGCTAGAACTGCCAGAACCAGCGTAAACCATGGCAACTGCGGACCTAAGATTGTAAAAATAGCGATGAGCGAAACGACCAAGGTGACAATGCTCCACAAAAAAGCATCCCACAAGTTGCCAAAACCACTGGCGAACTTGTTGACCTGGCTAACCAGCGAGCCGCCAAAGCGGTTGTTGTGAAAATGCATAGATTGTTCGGCTAATTTATCAAAACACATCAGGTTTA
Source organism: Candidatus Nomurabacteria bacterium (assembly GCA_031257295.1). Taxonomy (GTDB): domain Bacteria; phylum Patescibacteriota; class Saccharimonadia; order Saccharimonadales; family Saccharimonadaceae; genus JAIROX01. The sequence continues at coordinate 13,899 of JAIROX010000003.1, forward strand.
GGTCGTAGGTTATTAGTGCCGCTAGCCGCCAGTCGAGGTAAACCGCTAGTCGCCAAAGCAGAATGTCGGTCACTAAGCGCAGGCCGATAAACAGGGCGATCAGTGGTGCAAAAACCGGCAAAAGCTGCTCGGGCGTAAAAGTCTGCGTGGTAACGCGATTGATAATATCGGCGATTATAAGTGGGCTAATAAATTGCCCAACGACTGTTGTTGTAGGTATGATGAAAAACAGCGGCACGGTGTAACGCTTTTTACCCTTTAGGGCTTGCTGGTAGTAGTGAAGCGTCCGTCGAACGGTTGACGGGGCTTTTTCCTCTTTTTTCACAACTGTATATTTTATCATGATTTCTTGTGGTATCATAGTGTTAATGGCTAAAGACGTGGGCAAAACTATCTATACCGTGGGGAATATTACTAAGGATGTCTATCTGCGGTTGGACGCACGAGCTAGAAAAACTTACGCCGATGAACGCAATGTGCCGTGGCTAAGCTTGCCGTTTGATGGCAGTGTGCAGTATTACCGCGGTCGCAAAAGTGTGCTGGGCGGTAGTGCGGTGAGTACAGATGTTTTCAAGCGTTTTGGGCTTAACCCACTGGTGGCGGGTGCACGGCTAAAGTTTAAGAACGAATATGATTTAAGCGCTGAGTCGGAGCTGGGGGCGGTTTATCGTTATATTTTAGTAAGCGGCGACCAGCCAGCGGTTTTCGCACCCAGCGACTCAGAATTGACTTTTTGGGAGATGCCGATTGAGCCACCAGGTGTGATTTATCTGGATAGAGCCTGTCAGCTTAACCTACGTCAGCGTGGTGACATAGTTAAGTATCTGAAAGAGCACCAGCGGGTTGGCCTGGCTTTGTGGGCAAACAGCGGCACGCTTAAGTTGCCGGATTATACCGATAGCTTGGGCGGTGTCGAGATGGTATTTGTGGACGTGCGAGATCTTGGCCTGCCGGCCTCTGAGGAAAGCGCCATAAAAACCGTTAAAAAGTTTCATAAACTTGGGACCGAAACTGTGGTAGTGGTTGATGGTGGTGACATCTATGCATCAAACAAAAAGCAACTACTTAAAGTGTCTTGGGCTCTGGATGAGCATGAACAACGCAACTTATTCACCGGGTTAACGACTGATTCTTTGATTGGTGCAAGTTTTTTGGGCGGTTATGTGCTGAACCGACCTCTGCACGAATGTTTGTTGCTGGCTAAGTATGGCGTTGAGAATGCTGACTTAGAAGCCGCACGAACAATTGGTTGGCTAAGTGGGCGCATAGCAGGTAAACAACACGAAGTTAAGATTTGGCAAGACACACCACAAACAAACCCCGACCAAACCGAATGAAACTATTCTAGCATAAATAGTTTAATAAGTCAATAGTATGAGCTAATCATAACCGGCTTGCCTTTTGTCCCTGGGGGGGGTATAATGTTGGCAATGCGAGAGGGAAAGGTATTATTTTAACTTGAATGCATCTCAACAGATAAACATTACGGTTGTTAACGCACCATTACCGCCAGACGCTGGTGCAACGAGTTTGTTTGATGGTTTTGCCATGCCGAGTGTCACTTTAGCTCTTGCAATTAGCCTGATTATTCTTGTCCCAATAGTGATACGTTTAGCCCGTCGCGGCCGCAGAAAGTTGGCACTTGGCGTATCGTCAATGATGATTCTATCGTCCCTGGTATTTACAGCTGGCGTGTCGCCCCATGTTTTGGCGGCTTCGGCGTTAACTTTAGGGCAGCCAAAGGTCGATATCACAGTGGTTAAAAATGACGCGCAAGCCACCACCAAAACGGCGACCAGCACGACGAACGTGACAACCAACAACACCACGGGCTACACGATGAGCGCGGGGCTTCAAGCCGCGCTGCCAGCTGGTATTACGGCCAACATTAACAATGAAGATTTGACCACCACTGCGGTGGATATTTACGCAGACAATACCGGCACCAGCCCGAGCGATTACGATCATGACCTAAGTGTGACTGTGCCAGCCGGCACGCCAGTGGGGCAGTATACCTTCTATATTGACTATGCCATCACTGAAAACGCACCAAACGCACCAACCACCATGCAGGGTATGACACGGGCGTACTGCAACAGTATGTCGCTCAATGAAACCATCACTTTGAACGACCCACGTGGTGCTGGGCAAGAATACCGGGTGCGCAAACTAGCCGACGGCAATTGTTGGATGATAAATAACTTGAAACTTGGCTCTACCGGTGGCACACTGGCGCTAACTTCGACCGATACTAATATTCCTGGTAATTATACTTTGCCACAAGTTGGCGCAAGCGGCACTAACTCTTATACGGCGGGTGTTGTGAACGGGCCAATTACTGGGCAGAACAACGATCTGACGAGCAGTGCTTTTTACGGATATCTTTACAATTATTGCGCAGTAACGGCTAACGCGACCGCTACCTGTGCGGGTAATCTACCATCGGCGACGGTAGCGAGTAGCGACATTTGCCCAGCTGGTTGGCGCTTGCCGCGTGGCGGGGCGGTTAACGATGTCAATAACGAGTTTAGCCAACTTAATGCCAAGATGGCCGGCTTTGCCGATAACCAAAATGCGACTTACCAAGTTAATCCCGGATCGTATTACAGTAATTTTCAACATGACGGACCGTTTAGTGGTGTGTTGGCGGGCTGGAAAGATGGCGCAACGGTCAATGGCACCGGTGCATATGGTATGTATTGGTCGGCTAACGCTAATGCTGGCTACCAAGTTTATGGCGTAGTACTTCTAAATGGCGCACAGGTCCAAACTGGTTTTGCTGGTCCTTACCGAACTTATCGCACGGCAGTGCGCTGCGTGCTGAACTAAGCTATAATTAAATTGTGAACAAAAAGCTGGAAGCCAAATTAAAAACTTTGCCTAACACGCCGGGGGTATATTTTCATAAAGACGCCACGGGAGAGGTGATCTACGTGGGCAAGGCAGCTAATTTAAAGAACCGCGTGCGTTCGTATTTTAACCGCAAACACGAGGATGCTAAGACGCGTGCGTTGGTGGCAGAGGTTGTTGACACGGACTGGATAGAAGTGGAAACCGAACTTGACGCACTCTTCTTTGAGAGCGAGATGGTGAAGCGCTATATGCCACGTTACAATATTTTGCTGCGCGATGATAAGTCGCATCTGTATGTGCGAATTGATATGAAAAGTGAACGGCCAGTGGTAAGTTATACACGCGAGCCGTTGGATGACGGTGCGGAGTACTTTGGGCCGTACTACGGTGGCGCACCGATCAAGCAGGCCATGCGGCAACTGCGGTGGGTGTTTCCGTACTACACGCATGCGCCGGATGCGCAGCGGCGCTCAAGATTGGAGCAGCAACTTGGTCTTGAGCCGGTGAGACTGAGCTCAGATGACTACAAGCGTGGGCTGAAGCAACTGATAAGCGTAGTTAAGGGTAATCGCGTAGCAATTTTACGCGAATTGGAGAGTGAAATGAAAGTAGCTAGTGCTGCACAAGAATTTGAGCGGGCGGCGATGCTGCGTAATCAAATCAAGAACCTGCGAGCGCTACAAAAGCAGATTCTGTTTGGCGATAAAGAGTTTTTGGATATCAGCAAAGACCAGGCTTTGGTAGAGCTACAAGAACTACTGGGGTTGGAGAGTGCGCCAGCGCGGATTGAGGGTTTTGACATCTCACACCTAAGCGGTACTAATGTAGTGGCCAGCATGGTGGTGTTTAAAAATGGTGCAGCTAGCCGAGCGGATTACCGCAAGTTTAAGATGAAACAGCAGCTGAATGACGACACGGCTAATATGCGTGAGGTGATTACTCGCCGCCTAAATCATCTGAGTGATTGGGGCGTGCCGGACGTAGTTATTATTGATGGTGGTCAAGCCCAGCTGGCCGCCGCACTCGACGCCTACCGCGATTACAAGGTCGTACCTTGTAGCAGAAATATTAAGTTTATTGGGCGAAATAAGAGTGGGGATCATGGCAAAAATGCCAAATCTCAACCAATCCTCCCGCGTGGAGACGGGGGCTATACGGTGATCAGTATAGCACATGATAGCCATCTTGTCAAGCTAGTAACTCGGATTGACGAAGAATCGCATCGTTTTGCGATTAGCTACCACACTACTTTGCGCGCCAAAGCTAGCAGGCAAAGTGCGCTCGACGAGATTCCCGGCATTGGCCCAAAAACTAAGGCCAAGTTGCTCAAAAAGTTCGGATCTGTAGCGAAGATCAAGCGAGCGGATGAGAAAGAGCTCACCAGGCTCATCGGTAAAGAGAAAACTAGGTTAGTACGTGGCCACCTGTAGTGTGTTAAAATATTGTATATGAAACGCTTGCGCATAGTTATTAGGGTTATTACTGGCGTATTGGTTGTATTAACTGTCGCTGGAATTGTTATATTAGTCGCTAATCAAAAGCTTGATTTTCTGGATACGACTTATGAAATTATTGCCTTTTCGATAGGCATGGGCGGTATGATTATGGCGGTGGTTAGCCAAATTGACTCGTACCAACAAGAGAAAAACAACAAGAAGATGCTGGATGAGTTATCTGATCTTAACCGTGCAGCCGATAATGACGACAAAGTTGACAGTGATTTTCAGAAAAAACTAGACACGCTAATCAGCCAAAGCGGCAAAATTTATAGTAAGCTTGGTAAAAAATAGTAAGCAAGCTGTCCCGTTGTAGCCTTTACCTAAAAGTGGTAAAATCATAAACAGTATGGCTATATCTAAACTTAAGATTAGAAAACCAAAGAACGATGGGCGTGATGCGATTGTGGCGCTCGATATTGGTACCGAGTTCGTAAAGGCGTTGATTGCGCAGGTGAATGGTGATCAGCTAGAGATTGTTGGCGTGGGGCGCAAACACCAGGGGCTAGGCGACATGCACAGTGGTGCAATCGCCGATATTGATGGCGTGGTCAAAAATTGCGAAGTCGCCCTGGCTGAAGCCGAAGAGCAATCCGGATTCCAGGCTAAAAATGTGATTGTGGGCATTGCTGGCGAACTAGTGAAGGGCACAACTAGCACGATTCGCTACCGCAGACCGCAGCCCGATCTGCCGCTGAGCGAGCGTGAGATGGAATTTATCATTGAAAAGGTGCAGGACCGCGCCCGCATGAAGGCGCAGCGCCAGGTGGCTGTCGAAACCAGTAATCCAGAGGTAGAAGTTAAGCTGGTCAACTCAGCGCTGGTTAGCATTCATATCGATGGTTACAAAGTGAGCAATCCGATTGGTTTTCAGGGCAAAGATGTGGCGGTGCAGATCTACACAGCCTTTGCACCGATGGTGCATATTGGTGCTATTGAGCGTGTAACAAACGAGCTCAGCCTAGAGTTGATCGCTGTGGCGGCCGAGCCATTTGCGGTGGCACGCAGTGTGATTGGCACTGATGTTAGTAGTAACTTTACGGCAATCCTTGCTGACATTGGTGGCGGCACAACCGATATTGCTGTGATTGATGACGGTGGTGTGGAGGGTACTAAGATGTTCGGCATTGGTGGCCGCAGTTTTACGCATCAAATTGCTGGTGAACTGAACTTATCATACGAGGCGGCTGAGAAACTGAAAGTTAACCTGGGTAAGGGTAATATGAAGGAGTCTGTTGAGGCTAAGGTGGACGAAGCCCTGAAGCGCACGTTGGGCGTGTGGCTAAGCGGTGTGGAATTAGCGCTCGACGAGTTTAAAACTGTTGATCACCTGCCGAGTCGGATTTTAATGTGCGGTGGCGGTGCTAGCCTAAAGCAAATCACGGAGATTTTGACAGAGACAGATTGGTGGCAGGACTTGCCATTTACGAAAAAACCGCATGTGCAATTGATCGAGCCTGATGAAGTGGTCGGTGTGGTTGACCAGACGGATTCGGAGCATACTTTGGACCATACGTTCATCACGGCCATGGGGTTGCTCAGGGTTGGCTATGATACAATTAGTGCTGTTGACATGGGCGACGGTGTTAAGGATAAGTTAAGTAAAATTTTGAGGATTTGACGTGTCAAAAGATGTAGTATACGTAGACGCCGAAGATGATATTACTGATATCATTGGTAAGGTTAAGGCCAGCAAAGAAGCAATTGTAGCGATTGTGCCACCCAAGCGGGTAGGCGCTTTGCAGAGCGCAGTTAACTTGAAGTTACTAGCCAAATCCGCCAAGTCTGAAGAGAAGCAAGTGGTGTTGATCACTGGCAATCGCGCCATTGAGCCGCTTGCGGCCGTGGCCAAGATACCAGTGGCACGTACGTTGCAAACTAAGCCAGAAATTCCTGAAATTTCTGCGCTAGAAGATGACAATGGCGAAATTGATGTAATTGAGGGTGAAAAAGTACCAGTTGGTGTGGGCGAGCTTGACGAAGCCGTTAAGGCTACTGCAAAAGATGATGATAGCGCTGAAGATGACATGGACGATCAGCTGCTGAGCAGCATAGCTTTAGATGATGACGATAGGCCAGAAAGGTCATCGAGAGGTCGTAAGGACGGTAAGAAATCTAAAGGTGGCGTACCGAATTTCGATAAATTCCGCAAGAAACTATTGATAGGTATCGGCATTGGTGTGCTGGTGATTGGTTTTTTGGTGTGGGCAATTGTGTTTGCGCCGCGTGCCACTATTATCATCAAGACAAAATTGTCTAAAATTGATGTGTCGGAGGCTGTAATTTTTACAACTGACCAGTCACAGTCTAACGCTAAAAAAGGCACGATATTGATTAAAAAACAGCAACTATCTAAGAAGTCTGAGGTAGAATTTGACCCGACCGGCTCTAAAAAGATTGGCGAAAAAGCTAAAGGCACGCTGACCGTGTCTAACTGTGATGATACAAACAGCTTCAATATTGCGGCTGGCACCAAGTTCACCAGCAGCGGGTTGGTGTTCATCAGCACGGCGTCTGCATCTGTTTCTGGTATGACAGGCTCGGCTTCGGCTTGTCAAAACAGTGGCACGGGTGCCGGTACGGGTACGGTGTCCGTTCAGGCGGCCGACGTAGGGGAAGATTATAATTTGCCAGTCCAAAAGTATACAGCTAGCGGCGTATCTGGTTATATATATTTCAGCGGTTCGGCTATGAGCGGTGGTTCATCCAGAACTGTTAAGGCCGTTAGCCAAGATGATATTAATAAGGCTAAGGAAAAGTTATCTGAGGCAAACGACGCAGCCGCTAAGAAAGAGCTAGCTGGCCAGATGTCGAGTGATTTCATTGTAATTGATTCAAGCATGAAAGTAGACCTAAAAGACCCTGTGTCAACACCGGCGGTCGACCAAGAGGCTAGTGGCAAAGCTAAGTTATCAGCTGAGACGATCTATACGGTTTATGGCGCCGATCGCTCACAGGTTAAAGAATTCTTGATTGCTAAGCTAAGTGACGGCCTAAACGATAAGGAAGAACAAAAGATTTATAGTAACGGCGTAGACGACGCCTATTTTGACCAGTTTGTTGACGATGGTGGTAAAATGTCAGCTCGTCTCAAGACAGTGGCACAAATTGGGCCGAAAATTGATGAAAAACATGTGCGTGAGGTGTCTAAGGGCAAACGCTACGGTGAAGTTCAGGGTGAGTTAGAATCAATTTCTGGTGTGGAAAGTGTTGATATTAAGTTCTCGCCATTTTGGGTGTCTAAGGTTCCGGGTAGCGACTCAAAGATCACGGTAGAATTTAAGTCCAAATGACCGAAAAAACAAAGCAGCTGATGTCTTTAGACGTGGGAGAAAAACGCATTGGTGTGGCGCTGGCCGACGCGGCAGTGCGGATTGCTATCCCTTTTGGGTTTGTCGAGGTAAATGGCCACGAGCTTGAGGAGATTAACCACGTGATTGTGCAGGAGGGCGTAAATACTCTGGTGGTAGGCTTGCCGCGTAACTCTGGGGGTGAGGAGACCGCCCAAACTGAGTTTGTGCGCAACTTTGCCAAACAACTGGAACTGTCGGTTGACGACCTGGTGTTCCAGGATGAATCATTGACTAGTGTCGAAGCTGAGAAACGGCTTAAAAGTTATGGTAAGCCATATAGCAAGGGTGACATTGATACTGAGGCGGCGGTGATAATTTTGCAAGACTACCTGGAGGAAAACTAATGGATGGATTTAAAAAAAAGCGTGAGCAGCAGGTACCTGCAACTACCGCTTCTTTGAACCAACCTTTTTCTGACGAATCAAATAACGAGCGCAAGACCGATGAACCTGACCAAGCCGCTGAGGAAGAAAAAAGGTTGGAGAAAGAATCCATCACTGTAAAAAACCCCAAAAAATGGTTAAAATGGACAATCTTAGGTGCAGCGGTGTTATTGCTAGCTGGCGGAGTACTTGTGTGGTATCAAAACGGCTTAAGACCGGCATGCACAATTTACCCCGGTGAATCTGTTGCTATACAGTGCCCGAAACAGGACTTTACGGTGCAAGGTGGTGAGTCGGTATCTAAAATAGCTGATGGTCTTGAAGCTGCAAACTTGATTCAAAATGCTGGTGCGTTCAAGATCCACGCCAAGCTAAGCGGCAAGTCGAGTAGTATAAAAACCGGAGTGTATGAACTCTCTCCCACTATGTCCGCGCCGGAAATACTAGACAAGTTGACCACCGAGCCAGACGCAAGAGTTTTTAGAGTAACATTTTTACCAGGGGGTACTTTAGCTGATGCCAAGAAAGCCTTGCTTAAAGTAACTAACCACAGAAACCAGGTTGTATATAGCGAAGCAGAAATTGATGCTGCATTTGCTAAGCGATATGATAACCCCGTCTTGCAAGATAAACCGGCTGAAGCCGATCTTGAGGGGTATATATACGGCGACACTTACGAATTCTATGAAGGCGTACCAGTTGAGACGATTATTGAGCGTGTTTTAAAGGAAATGGAGCAAGTTGTAGATGACGGTAATCTGGCGGTTAAGTTTAAAGCTCAGGGGCTTAACCTATACCAAGGCATTACCTTGGCCTCGATTGTACAACGCGAAGGTGGTGGCGATTTGCCAGAAGTAGCTAGTGTCTTCCTGAACCGACTAAACGCTGGCATGACGCTAGGAAGTGATGTCACATATCAATATATAGCCGATAAGTTAGGTGTAGAGCGTGACCCGGCACTAGATAACCCCTACAACACGCGAGTCTATCCGGGTCTGCCACCAGGGCCGATTAGTTCGCCGGGCAAAAGCGCTTTGCTGGCAGTAGCTGACCCAGCTAAAACGGACTATATCTATTTTCTAAGTGGTGACGATGGCAAAACTTACTTTGCCAAAACTGAAGCTGAACACAATAAAAATATCCGCGATCATTGCCAAGAGAAATGTTTGATATTATAGTGGGTAGGAAGGGGGAATCTTGCCAAAAACAGTTTTAAAAACTCACAGCTTAACTAAAACGTACGGTAGTTTTACGGCACTAGACAGCGTGTCACTAACACTGCACCAGGGTGATATCTATGGTCTAATCGGCCGCAACGGTGCGGGTAAAACGACGTTTTTTAAATGTGTAATGGGGCTGGCTAAGCCGAGCGGCGGTACGATAGAGATCGGCGGTAAAAAAATCAGCCTGAGCTCGGCCAGGCGACAGATTGGATTCTTGATCAACTCGGCCTTCTTCCCATATCTGAGTGCGCGGCAAAACCTAGAATATCTTTGCCGGGTTAAGGGTATAAAATCTAAGGATGAAGTTGAGCGACTACTGGATCTAGTTGGGCTGAGCGGTGTTAAGAAGCCGTTCAAAGCATTCTCGATGGGCATGAAACAGCGCTTGGGGCTAGCTGGCGCGCTGCTGGGTGATCCACCAATCGTGATTTTGGACGAGCCAGTCAACGGCCTAGACCCGCAAGGTATTGCCGATATTCGCGCTATAATTAAGCGTGAAAATGAGCAGAATGGCACAACGTTTATGATTTCGTCGCACATTCTCGGTGAGCTTGACCTCGTGGCGACACGCTTTGGCTTTATTGAGCAAGGTAGGTTATTGCAGGAAATCAGCCACGAAGACCTGCACCAACACACTAAGAAATCACTGGTTGTAGGTGTAGATGACGCCGAAAAAGCCCTTGAGGTGTTGAAGAAACGACTAAAAATCAACAACGTAACGGTGCGCGGTAAACAACTGATGCTTGACAATCAAATTGGCAAAAGTAGCGACATAGCTCGTGCACTGGTAGGCGCTGGGCTAGAGTTGCAGCACCTTGCGCCGCAAGAAACCACCCTAGAAGAATACTTTATACGTTTGATAGGAGGTGAAGATGTTTAATTATATCCGCGCTGAAGTTTACCGCGTTCTACACAAGAAGAGCCTGTATATCTACTTTGGCTGCATAGCCGTGGGCTATACTTTACTAACACTGATTAGTGCTGGCGCAGCTAACGAGACCTCAGTTGGCCGCGACGCTGCCAATCTATTCTTCTTATTGCCGGCCGTGGTGGGCGGTTATCTGTTTGCTACCTTGTTAGGTGACGACCTTAGCTCAAAGAACCTCACTACGTTGATCGGATTTGGTATGAACAAGGCCAAGATCGTGGTTTCGAAGCTGCTTTTAGTGGCTGGACTAAGTGCCGTGATTTTAGGAATCACACCCCTGTTTATGGCTGGCATTTACGCTGTAATTGGCCATTCGCCATCAACGGCTAGCCTTGAGGGAGCCTATACTGAGAGCTTTTCGATGTGGCTTACCTTGATAGCTTGTACGGCAATCGCATCGATTGCTACCTATGGCTTGCAGCGTGTCACCTTTGCCATGGTGCTCTATCTGCTCCTAGCGCTTAGAGTGATTGACCAGTTGCTAAGCATGGTATTTAGCTGGAATCTTATCCGTGACCTAGCGCCTAACCTTTCTGACTACCTGGTAACTAGTATCACGTCGCGCATACAGCTCGGGGCAACGCTTGACGGCACTATGTTGGCGGCGATTATCGAATACGGAGTTGTATTAGTAGTGGCTACGGTGTTATCGGTGATAGTATTTAATAAAAAAGAATCGGAGTTTTAAGATGAAAAAAGTCGTGATTAGTATAGTAAGTTTAGTGGTGATTGCTTTAGCGGTGGTGGGCGTGCTTTTAGGGCAACGTTACTACAACGACCGCTACGTCAGCAGTGATTATTACACAGTCGTGCCAGCTGACTACGACACCACGCCCAAAATGCAGCACGACTACACCGGCAAAGATATCGCTCTTGGGGTGGAATATAAGTTAACAGCCTATAACACCGAGGGCGAATCTAAGGTCGTGGAGTTTACGGTGATGGATAAGAATTCAAAAGAAGCTACTGCAGGCGAATACTACCAACCTGGTACATATCTGTTAGTTAAGGCTAGCAAGCAGATAGTGACAGGACAAGAAACTATCGACAGGGGTAAGATTCCGGAAGGAGTCTTAAAGCTTCTCGAGGTGAACAAACAGCTAGTTAGCCGTTAATATTGACTTTGAGTGAGTTTTTTGCTAAAATGGTAGTGTCTATCAGTTGTAGGTTAAGCCGTTTGTGGCGATGTCTATAAAGGGTAGGCCTACCTAAAGCTATTCGTGAGGTGGCTAAAGGGTTTTTGGGTAGTGCCTTGTAGCAATATAGGGCAGGAGAATTTAAATTAGTAAAAAATCAGTAAAGAATGAAGAGCCTCAAAGCGAGGTTTCGGCATTAAGACAGGCGGTGCTTGAGGGCGTTAAAAAACCTAATTCTAAGCATGGCCGAAGACTACGTAAGATCCGTCAAACTGCTATTTATGCATTTGCATTTGTAGCTATTGTTGCGGCTGTAGCAATTGGCGCCGAAAAGCCAGAAGATGGCGAGATCAAAGCTTCTATGGTTGACGAGATCACTAGTGACGACGCTAGGCCAACCGTCGACCAAGTGACAGAAGCCTCGATTATCGCGAGCCTTGCTGAAACGGCTAACTTACCAGTGGCGGCTAATGCGGCTAACGTGTCGGCCTCCTTGGCTATTAAGCATGAAATTTTACAAGCAGATGACATATCTGCCATATCTAAGCCACAGATCATAAACTTAAAATCATTGCCTGGTGGTGTAATAACCCATAAGGTGGCGGTTGGCGACACTCTTGAGTCAATAGCTGCTAAGAATAAAATTAGTGCTCAAACTTTGCGATGGGCTAATGGATTGAAAAACAACGATATTAAGGAAGGCCAGGACTTAGTCGTGCCTTCGGTGGATGGTGTAGTTTATACGGTTAAAGATGGTGATAGTGTTGACAGCCTGGCTGGCAAATACAAAGCTAATGCTGAACGTATTACGGTGTTTAATAACCTAGAAGTTGATGGCCTTAAGCCGGGTGTACGAATTGTTATACCAGGCGGAGTGTTGCCTGAAAATGAGCGTCCGGAATACGTGGCGCCACAACCAGTTGTAACTACCTATAACTTCAATAACTACAGCTATAGTGGTGGTTCGCTAAACTACACTGGCCGCGGTATGCCAAATCCGTTCCCGAATCGTGATAATGGTTACGCATATGGCTGGTGTACGTGGTATGTAGCCGAGAAGCGAGCTAAAGCTGGTGCGCCGATTGGCCGCAACTGGGGCAATGCTATCTCTTGGGGTTATAGCGCGGCAGCGGCTGGCTACAGGGTGGATCACGCGCCAAGCGCGGGTGCTATCTTGCAGAAGGGTAATCACGTGATGTATATCGAGAGCGTGTCAGGAGATGTGGTTAAGTATTCTGAAATGAACGGCCCGTCTGGTTGGAATCGCGTAGACTACGGTGAGATGAGCTTAGCTACAGCCGCCTCGTATAATATAATCCACTAATCTGGTACAATATCTATATGTTTGTAGATACAGCTAAGGTGTTTATTGAGGCCGGCAAAGGTGGCGACGGGGCGGTAAGCTTTCGGCATGAGATTTATGTGCCTAAGGGCGGTCCAGATGGCGGCGACGGTGGCCGTGGTGGTAATGTGATTCTTAGGGCCGCTAAAGAGCTGAACACCCTGCTAGACTTTCGATACCAACCGGAGCTAAAAGCTCGCCCAGGTAAGGCTGGTGGTAAGCAGAATATGGCAGGCAAGTCGGGCGAGAACATAACTGTGAAAGTGCCGGTTGGCACAGTGGTGGTGCGTGATGGCGAAGTGTTGGCGGATTTTATCGAAGACGGCCAAGAAGTGACTATTGCCAAGGGCGGCGGCGGCGGCTTTGGCAATGCTCATTTTAAAAGTTCGGTGCGGCAAACTCCTCGGATCGCTGAGGTAGGTGAGCCTGGCGAAAAGTTCGAGGCCGAGCTTGAACTCAAACTGTTGGCCGATGTCGGGCTAGTCGGGTTGCCTAATGCTGGTAAGTCAACGTTCCTCAGCGTGGTGAGTAACGCTCGTCCAGAGATCGCGGATTATGAATTTACCACCCTTACGCCAAATCTTGGCGTAGCCGACATAGACGAGTCGAGTTTGCTCATAGCGGATATCCCGGGGCTAATTGAAGGTGCCAGCGAAGGCAAAGGCCTGGGCTATCAGTTCTTGCGGCACGTTGAGCGCACTAGTGTGATTTTGCACCTAATAGACTCACTTAGTAGCGATGTGGCGGGCGATTACCTTAAAATTCGCGCTGAGCTCGAAAAATACAGCGCCGATCTGGTCAAAAGGCCCGAGATTGTGGCACTTACTAAGGCAGACGCTGTTGATGACGAAATTATTGCCATGCAGAGCACCGATCTTAGCAAGGTCACTAGTAGCCAAGTTTTTGCAATATCTTCTAGCGCACATCGTGGCACGACTGAGTTACTTAGGGCACTGGTGAAATCTGTGAAAACTGCTCGAGAGCAAAGAGCTAACGAGAGTACAGAAGTGGTAACAGAGGGTGACGTTCCTGTGATTACCCTTACAGACAAAGATTATAGTAACGCCTGGGAAGTTTTGCGACGTGAGGATGGTGTTTTTGAGGTCAAAGGTGGTAAGATTGAGCGTTTTGCCGTGCGGACTGACTTCGCAAATGTTCATAGTGTGAACCGCTTGCGTGATATCATGAAAAAGCTTGGTGTTGCGGCTGAACTTAACAGGTTAAGCGCTGAGCCAGAGTCGATTGTTGAGATAGCTGGTAAGCAGTTTACGTTCTTTGAGTGAGGGCCCTTGCATTATGCCTCTGGGGGGGGTATAATCTATTAAGTAGAGTGTAGATAGATACTAAGTATACACGAGAGAGAAAGTATTCCTCTTTGTTTTTACGCAAAATAAAAACTAGCTTTTACCGTGCACCATTGGCTGGTAAGCTACAGCAAGCTTCAATTGCTCTAGCTTTAGCTGTTGTTTTCGCGTACCCTGTTTACACATCTGTAGCCAACTTAGACCGCAAAGATGCCAGTGCGGCTTCGCAAGATTACACTTGCACCGGTTCTATACAAAACTATAACGTACCAACAACTGGAGCCTACGCGTTAGAAACTTGGGGAGCTCAGGGTGGAACGGTTAATACTTCAGTCGGTTATACCGGAGCTTATTCTAAAAGTGTTGTGAATTTAACAGCGGGTGATGTTATAAAAGTCTTGGTGGGTTGCCAGGGTGGCTATGGCGCTGGCGGCGGCGGGTCGTTCATGACTACATCTACAAATACGGCTTTATCTGTAGCTGGCGGTGGCGGTGGCCGTGGTGGCCTAACAACTAGTGGCAATGCTAATGCTCAAACTAGTGGTAGTGCGCCTAACTACGGCCAGGCTGGTACTAGCGGCGGTACAACAAACACAAACAACGGTGGTTCCGGCGGTACTAGCGGCTCTGGCGGTACCAGTGGTATCGACAACGGGCCAGGTAATGGCGGCGGCGGACTAACTGGTAATGGTGGTAACGGCACTTCGGGCACAGGTGGTTCAGCATTTGTTAATGGTGGAACTGGCGGCACGGGGGCTGGCACGGCTCTAACTACCCCAAGCCAACCACCTGGTAATGGCGGTTTTGGTGGCGGTGGCGGTGGCTATAATAATAACGCTGGCGGGTACTTCCGTGGTGGTGGCGGTGGCGGCTATTCTGGTGGACAGGGCGGTACATATTCACCGACAGCTGTTGCAAATTCTGGCGGTGGCGGTGGCGGATCTTATGCCACTGGTACCGGCTCAACTACAATTGCTGGTAACGCATCAATGACAGCTCCGGGTGGTGGTAGCGAAACTGGGCATAGCGGCAACGGATATGCTCGCATAACATCTTTGCTGTCGGTTACTAGTGTGTCGCCCAACTCAGGACCGTCAGTAGGTGGCACTACAGTTACAATTACGGGTAACGGTTTTGCTGCTGGCACAATTAGCACCATGGACTACTCTTCTTGTGGTGCAGCTCAGACCTATACTGTGCCGGCGACTGGTTCGTACAAATTAGAAACTTGGGGTGCTTCAGGTGGTGATTTTAGTACTTCCTATATGGGAGGTCGTGGCGGTTACTCGGTTGGCACGATTAGCTTAACGTCTGGCCAAACACTATATATTTCTAACGGATGCCAGGGCAACGGTGACTCAACTAATGGTGGCCACGCTGGTGGCTGGAATGGCGGGGGTTCTACAACAGGTTATGGCTCAGGCGGAGGCGGCGGTTCGGATATACGCGTTGGCACTAACTCACTTTATGCACGCGTGATTGTGGGCGGCGGAGGTGGCGGGTCAAGCTCTGGCTCAACCTCGCTGGCTGGTTATGGCGGTGGTACAACTGGCGGCAACACTTCAAGGCGCGGTTCTGCAACTGGTGGCTCGCAAACTGCGGCTGGTACCACTACGCCTAATTCAAGCACTTATAGTTATTGGTCGGCAGCGGCTTTTGGCGTTGGTGGTGGTATTACGGCTGGTAACTCAACTGGTGGTGGTGGAGGTGGTGGTGGCTGGTATGGCGGCGGCGCTGGGCCAAACGATTATCCAAGTTTTAATGATAACGATGATACGGCTGGTGCTGGTGGCTCGGGCTATGTTTATACGTCTACAAGTAGTGTGCCGAGCGGCTGGTTACTTAATAGCTCATCATATTTAACCAGCGCCTCAACTACAGCTGGCAACGCTAGCATGCCAAACCCAGCCGGCGGTGCTAATACTACTGGTAGAACTGGTAATGGTTGGGTGAGAATCACACCTACACCGACCGGTACTGGTACAACACCAAACGTGACTTTCCAGACCACTGGCGATAGCGCACCAGCCAGTTGTAACGTGGTAAGTTGGACGTCTACTCAAATAACCTGCATCACTAACGCTCATATCACGGGGCCAGTTAACGTAACCGTGAGCACTGTTAGTAACGGTAGTACCACGATAAATAACGCTTTTAGCTATCTATCAGTGCCCACGGTTACGTCACTATCGCCAAATGTTGGCCCGATGGGCGCTACGGGGCTGAGCACCACTATAACTGGTACCGGTTTTACTACTGCTACCACCGTTACGGTCGGTGGCACAGCTTGTGCTAGTTTCACGGTTAATAGCGACACTAGCATCACTTGCGTATTACCATCGTTTAGTGCTTCGGGGACAAAGAGCGTGCTAGTGACTAGCCCAGGAGGCACCAACTCTGTCAATAGCTTATATACTGTAGTGCCAGCACCAACAGTTTCGTCTGTATCGCCAAATGTTGGGCCAACAAACACGATTGGTAAAGTGATAACGATATATGGTTCTAATTTTTATGGTAGTGGTTGGACAACCACATCTGTCACTGTTGGTGGCACGGCCTGTACGTCATTTGCAATGATGAGCTCCAGCCAAATTAGTTGCACCTTGCCTCCTTACGCTGCGGCTGGTAGCAAGAGTGTACTGGTTACTACTGTTGGTGGCACTAATACGGCAAACAGTTTATATACGGTGTTGGCCCCGATGACTGTCAACTCAATAGCTCCAAATCACGGTTTAGTTAACGGTGGTACGGAGGTGACCATAGCCGGTACCGGTTTTACCAACATATCATCACAACTTAACTTCCGGCAGGTTTCGTCTGGTTATGATCATACTTGTGGTGTGACTCATGATGGCAGTGTCTATTGCTGGGGCCGTAACGACTATGGCCAGCTAGGCAACGGTTCAGTTGGAGCAAATGGCCCTGTTGGTGGTGGTGTGGTGCAGGTTGAAGGTTTAGGCGGCATGGATATACAGCAGATATCAGCGGGTGATCAGTTTACTTGTGTCTGGGATGGCAATAACTACTATGCTTATTGCTGGGGCCGCAATGACGAAGGGCAGCTAGGTGATGGCGGCGCTTCGGGTACACAAAGCGTCACACCAGTTCAGGTGGGATATTATAACCAGGATATACAAACTGTTTCAGCCGGCGGTCGGCATGTTTGCTTATCTAACTGGAATGGCGATGTTTACTGTTGGGGTGCTAACGACCATGGGCAGTTGGGCTATGGTGCGACTGGACAGACTGGTGTGCTGCCAACCCGGGTTAGTTATTATTATGGCGATGCACAGCAAGTAGTGGCTGGCCGTGATCACACCTGCTTATGGACATGGTCCGGTAACGGTGCTTGGTGCTGGGGTGCTGGTGGTGCTGGCCAATTGGGCAATGGCGGTTATAGCGATAGTAGTTCGCCGGTGCAAGTTGCAGGCGGTGGTAGTAATATTTATCAAATGGCTGCGGGAGCGGAGCATACTTGCTTGGTCAATAACAGCAGCCAAGCTTATTGTTGGGGAGATAATTCTGTTGGGCAGCTGGGCAATGGTACGGGCAGTGATAGCTCTACACCAGTGCAAGTAGGCGGCGGGCTTTATTCTGGTGAGATTGCTGCTAGCTACTGGGGGACATGCTCAACGGACGGCTCGTATATCTACTGTTGGGGTAACGATATAGCTACGCCCGGTGCTGGATACAGCCTCAGTCCGGTACAAATCAGCTATCAAGGCAGCGGCGCCCAGAGTATCACGGCAGGTGGTGAGGGCCATGCTTGCGTGCTGGACTATAGCAGCAATGTTTATTGTTGGGGCATGAACCGGAATGGAGAAATTAGCTATTCTCTCGATCCTACAGTCACTACTCCTGAGCAGGTCATGGCATTTGCCAACCCACTCACGGTGACGCTTGATATTGGTGGCACACCGGCACCATGTTTGGACTTAAACACTGGCTCGGCTAATATCACCACTTATGATGCTACACATATTTATTGTGTAACCACTGCTCATACACAAGGGCTGGTGGATGTGACGGTAGATAACGGCATGTATATTGTCGACCTGCCGGCAGTCTATACTAACCCATCGGGGAACTTGTCTGACTACAATAATGTAGCTTCAGGTTTTCTTTATGAGCCGATATATATTGACTTGACGAAATCTGGTGACGTGAGCTTTTCGATAACCCCCAGCACTTCAGGTGTTCAAAACCAAGGCTACGTGGATGTTCAGGTAGTAACTAATAATCCGACCGGGCAAAGTACGACATTGGTGTCAGGCGGCTCAAATCTAGTGTGCTCGGCTAATAGTTCATATATCATTCCGTCAATCACGTCGAGTGGCGTGGCTTTAAGCAACAATACGTGGGGGTATATGGTTAGTCCCTCGACGCCAGCCAGCTACAGTAAGGTGCCGACGAGCCTTGCTCAGTTTATGTATTCTGGCAGCGACGGAACCTTTAGTAGTAGGGTATGGTTTGGCGCTAAGGTGGACATGAGCACCCCAGCTTGCAACGGTTATAGGCAGACGATCACATTTACGGCAGTGGTTAACCCTTGACAAAACGCAGCTAGTGTGCTATGCTGATATTAATCGATGGAGATCGAGTTTGTTGGGTGTTACTCAAAGATCTCCTCATCTTTTATAGCATCCGGCAGATAGTTTTTATCTAGGTGAAAACCAGCTTCCCATTTTTGACCTTTGCCATAGCCCAAGTCTTCCATGAGCTTGGTGGGGGCGTTGCGTAGCCAAATGGGCGTGGGTAAATTGGGTGTTTCGGCGGCTAAGGCTTGAGCTCGTGCCCAAGCGTCGTAGCTTTGGCGCGATTTTTTGGCTTTGGCAAGTGCCACAACTACGTGACTCAGAATGATTCCACTCTCCGGCATACCGACCCGCTCCACGGCCTGAAAGGCATCAAGCGCTAGGCCGAGTGCGCCGTTGCCAGCCAGACCGATGTCTTCGCTGGCAAAAATTACCATACGGCGGGCGATAAACTTGGGGTCTTCGCCTGCTTGCACCATGCGGGCTAGGTAGTATAGCGCTGCGTCGACATCGCTGCCGCGCATACTTTTGATGAATGCACTGATGACGTTGTAGTGCTGTTCGCCCTTTTTGTCGTAGCCGGGTATGGCCTTCTGGGCGGCTTGCTTGACCACTTCGATATCGACTTTGTCGGCTAGGCTGAGGGCTAGCTCTAGGTTGCCCAGCGCCACGCGGGCATCGCCGCTAGATAGCTCGGCCAGGTAGTCAAGCGCTTTGGGGCTGACGCGCCTGGTAGCTTTTAACCTCTTCAAGGCTCGTTTCAGCGCTTCTACAAGGTCGTACCTTGTGAGCTGTTCGAGTACCAACACGCGTGAGCGGCTGAGCAAGGGTGAAATGACCTCGAAACTGGGGTTTTCGGTGGTGGCGCCAATCAGAGTAATTAGCCCGGATTCGACATGTGGTAAGAAAGCGTCTTGTTGAGCCTTGTTGAAACGGTGGATTTCGTCAACAAACAAAATCGTGCGCTGGCCAAGGTTCCAGTTCACCCGAGCGTGTTCGACGATCTTTTCTACATCTTTTTTACCACTGGTGACGGCTGAAATTTCGACAAAATCGGCTTTTAGTTCGCTAGCAATGATGCGCGCCAGGGTGGTCTTGCCGGTGCCGGGCGGCCCCCAAAATATCAAATTGACCGGCTCGGCTTTTTCTACGATCCGATTCAAAATCTGACCGTCGCCAATCAGCTGTGATTGCCCAACCACCTCACTTAGCTTGGCTGGTCGCATCTGCTCCGCCAAGGGTATTCTGTTCATGATATAATTTTAACATGAAACTAGTGGTTGATGGCCTGATGACGGAATATATAGATCGCGGAAAGGGCAAGGTGATCTTGTTTCTGCACGGTTGGGGGTCTGACGCAGCTGTGTTTGGTGGGCTATTTAAAGAGCTTGAAGATAAGTATAGGGTGATCGGTTTGAATTTTCCGGGGTTTGGTGGCACAGATGAGCCACCAGAGGTTTGGAGCGTGCAGGATTACGTAGACTTTACGAAGAAATTTATTGATAAGCTTGACCTAAAGGATATATATGCTATTGTCGGCCATTCATTTGGTGGGCGAGTTATGCTAAAGAGTGTGTCGAGTGGGCAGATTGCCGCAAAAAAATTAATTTTCATTGATACGGCCGGTGTTAAACAAAAAACTACACTTAAACTATTTGTCTATAAGGCCATCGCTAAAACTGGTAAAGTTATTTTCGGCTTGCCTGGGCTCAAAAAGTTTTCTGGCAAGCTTAAAGATCGGCTCTATGGTGCAGCTGGTGCTAAAGATTACGTGAACGCCACGAGCGAAGTGATGAAAGAGATCTTCAAGAAAGTTATAGATGAAGACTTGAGCCAGGACATAGCTAAAATTAAGCAGCCTAGCTTGGTTGTTTGGGGCGCTGATGATGAGATGACGCCCGCTAGTGACCTGGAAGAATATGGTAAAAATCGTGTGATGCAAGTAAATATCATAGACGACGCCGGACACTATGTGTTTATTGACCAGCCCGAAAAAACCATAAAGCTCATTAAGGAGTTCTTGTGATCAGAAAATATTTTTCTATGCTAACCATGAATTATGAGCGCACGTTGTTGTACATGCTACAACAGGTGGAATATGATATTCCGCAGTATATAAAGTGGCTGCACCGTGTCAAAGATTTTCGTACTGTGGCTAAACGTGGCCAGATGGTGCCAACCCCAAAAGCTCACGCGCTGTTTTTGGCGTTGGCGTTGTTTGTGCTAGTTTATGCAGGCCTGGCGGTGTATTTAGCGATTAGCGCTGGCTTGGTTATGGGCTACTTGTTGGCGATCTTAGTTATATTGATACTGCCAGTACTGGCGCCATATGTGCTGGTTGTACCACTGGTGGTCGGCCGCTACGTGGTGCAAAAACCGCTTGAGCTCAACACGATTAGTATGGCCAAAAAGTATGTGAAAGGTCACGCTGGGTTTAAAATTGCCATCGCTGGAAGTTATGGTAAAACCACGGCCAAGGAGGTCCTAAGGACAGTGCTGAGTGGCGGGCGCAAAGTGGCAGCTACACCAGGCAATATCAACCAACCGCTTGGGCTAGCCAAGTTTGTTATGAGTCTGAAGGGCGATGAGGATGTGGTGATCTTCGAGTTGGGCGAGTGCCGGCCGGGCGATATTGCTGAAATGTGTGAGTTTGTGCAGCCTGAAGCGGGGTTTATCACAGGTATCAATGAGGCGCATCTGGAGTCTTTTGGGTCGCTAGAAAATATCATAGGTGATATATTTAGCCTTAGGGATTTTCTGGAAGGCAGGCCGCTTTATCTGAATGGCGATAATGATATCTTGCGTCGTGAAGATGAGAAGTCGACCACACTATACTCACGCGATGGTACAGAAAATAACATCGTTAGCGGCGTTAAGATCGGGCCGTTTGACACGGTATTTTCGCTGGGCAGGTTTAAGGTGCACTCTGGTTTGCTGGGTTGGCACAACATTGGAATTATTTCGGCGGCCGTGGAATTAGCTGGGCAGATGGGTTTGACGGATGAAGAAATTCGAGCTGGGCTAAGAGATCTAAGACCATTTGAGCACCGTATGCAACCATACGAACTAAACGGCGCGGTCATCATTGACGACACATATAACGGCAACCTCGATGGTGTCAAAGTTGGCCTGGAGCTTATGGGGCAGCTGAAGGCAAACCGCAAGTTATATGTGACGCCAGGGCTGGTGGAGCAAGGTGATAAGACAGAAGCTAACCATCAAGAAATTGGACGGTTATTGGCCAGACAAGTCGATGAAGTTGTGCTGATTCGTAACTCAGTGACGGGGTTTATTACTGATTCGCTAGTTAAGCATGGTTTTACCGGTAAGCTGACTATCATCGATGATCCGCTTAACTTTTATGAAAACTTGGACAAGTTTGTGGCGGCTGGCGACCTGGTGCTTATGCAAAACGACTGGACGGACAACTATTCGTAGTACAATGGAGCTTATGGATAAGAAAACTATTGCGGTATTTTTTGGTGGTAAGTCGCCAGAACATGATGTGTCAATCGTGTCGGCTATTGCTAATGTCATAAAGCCGCTTAAGATCATTGGACATAAGGTTGTGCCGGTATATATTGCGAAAAACGGTAATTGGTATATGGGCGATGAACTAGCCGATATTAAGACTTACCAAACAGGTAAAGTTGATGAGGTTATGGCTAAGCAAAAGCCGGTGCGGGTGAGTTTTAACGGTGGGCTGACCCTTGTGCCTGCCGGGTTCCGAGAAAAACCAGTTAAGGTCGATATTGCTTTCCCGGTGATGCACGGTGCTTACGGCGAGGATGGCTCGTTAATGGGGCTGCTGCGCATGGCGGGTGTCCCTTTTGTTGGTACTGATATGGAAGCTGCCGCTGTCGCTATGAATAAGGTGCTTAGTAAAGAGGTAGCGGTTGAAAACGGTATTCAGACACCAAAGTATGTGTCGTTTTTGACGAGCGAGTTTGCCGCTGACCGCAAAGGGGCTATTCGGCGCACCAACGGTAAACTGAAATATCCGGTATTTGTGAAGCCGGCGCACTTGGGTTCAAGTATAGGTATCAGCAAAGTTAAGGACGCTAAAGACCTGGAAAATGCGCTGGAAGTAGCGGCTTACTATGATGATGTGATCTTGGTTGAGGAAGCAGTAGAAAACCTGATCGAAGTAACAGTCCCGATTATTGGCAACGACGAACTGACCGTGGCTAATGTGGAGCGGCCAGTTAAGCTAACAGATGAGTTCTTCGACTTTGAATCGAAGTATATCAACGCTGGTGGCAAAAGAGGCAGTAAGAGCAAGGGCGGCTCTGGCGGATATTCTGAGCTGCCGGCTAAACTACCAGGTGCACTTTATAAAGAGTGCGAGGAGCTTGCTGAGCGAGTTTATAAGGTTGTCGGGCTGATGGGTATATCACGTATCGACCTATTGATTGATTCTAAGGCTGAAAAAGTATATTTTAATGAGATTAACCCCATGCCGGGCGGATTATATGCACACAATTGGGCCGCAAAAGGTATCTCGAATGTTGAGCTGGTTGAGCGTCTGCTGGGCCTAGCCGAAGATGCCAACGCCAAGCGTCAGATGGCTAAAACTACTTTCGACACTAGCTATCTCAAGCAGTTTTAGTGTGATACAATAAGATTACTTAAGGAGGTTCATATGGGAGTATTTCTTACTATTATAGTGCTGGTAGCCATATTTTTGCTATCTGGTATCAAGGTTATCAATCAGTACGAGCGGGGTATCACGCTGACGCTGGGGCGCTATTCAAGCACAAAAGACCCTGGTTTGCGCCTGGTGGTTCCTGTGTTTCAACGCATCATTAAGGTCGACGTGCGTACCACGCCTATCGATGTGCCCAAACAAGAAGTTATTACGCGCGACAACGTAACAGTTGGAGTGGACGCTATTGTGTATTTCAAGGTGATTGATTCTAGCAAGGCGGTGCTTGAGACGACCAACTATGTTTATGCCACCAGCCAGTTTGCTCAGGCGGCCTTACGTGATGTAACTGGTAATTTTGAATTGGACGACCTGCTTAGCAAGCGTGAAGAAATTAGCCAACAAATAAAAGAAATTGTTGACGCTCAAACCGACAAGTGGGGGATTGACGTTGAAAACGTGAAGTTGCAAAATATTGAGTTACCGGCTGACATGAAGCGTGCTATGGCCAAACAAGCTGAAGCTGAACGCGAACGCCGTGCCGCAATTATCAATGCCGAGGGCGAAAAAGCAGCGGCTGCTGCTGTGGCCGAAGCCGCCAAATTGTTAGCTTCGACTGCAGGTGGTATCAACATCCGTACGTTGCAGACTCTTGAAAAAATTAGCACCGAGCCAAGCCAGAAGACAATTGTGGTCGTGCCGAGCGATCTAACTGGTGCTATTACCAAAGGTATCAGATAAACGCGTGCCAAATGAGCGATAATAACTTTGATGAAATTATCCCCACGGCAATCCAGGGTGCATATTATAAAACGCTGACGGATATTCCGTATTCTACTGAGATTCTGAAAGAGGCTCGAGACTTATGTGGTGAATTACCGCAAGATATTATAGTTGACGAAAAAGCGGTAATACGCGAAGCTCGGCATAAGATAATCGATAAATTGTTAAAACAATCTGGTATTACGCAGGTGTTTGAGCTTGCTGCTGGCTATTCGTCGCGAGGTTTGAAATTTACTGAAAATGAGAATTGTTGTTATGTTGAGCTAGACTTGTCAACTGTATCTAAAGCTAAAGAGATGATCATAGAAAGAGTTGTTGGTGAACGCAAAAACCTACACGTAATTAATGGCAACGCGCTCGATGAGCAAGTGTATATATTGGCACAGGCCTATTTTGACAAAAGCCTGCCTGCGACTATTGTCAATGAGGGATTGTTGCGTTACTTAAGTTTTGACGAAAAATCGGAATTAGCAGAAAATATTCGTAGATTTATCACCCAATATGGTGGTGTTTGGATTACCGGCGATGGCGGTTTCATGGACTTTCGTAAAAACCAAAATCAAATATTGCCGGAGCACGATAAGAGCTTGAGTAAAAGGGTTCCGCGGAATTCATTTGATAACGTGTTCGAGAATAAAGAAGATTTTGCAAATTTTTTTGCTCGATTTGGTTTCTCGACAGAATTTTACAGATATAGCGATGTCTTAGGCGAACTTTCATCTGCGAAGGTCTTGGGTCTATCGAATGGCAGGGTGCACGACTTGCTTTTTGGAGCATATGCGGCCGTATTGAAACTTAGGTAGTCACAAACGGCAAAGAAAAATCGCCCGAATGGGCGACCGAAAAAAGTTTTCTCTACTGGTGGCTCCGACTGGACTCGAACCAGTGACACAAGGCTCTTCAGGCCTCTGCTCTACCAACTGAGCTACAGAGCCGTAACGCAATTACGCCAAGTAATTATATCATGCACAGAACTGTTGTTGCAAAAGTAAACGGCACAGTTGGTTGACATTTATGTGGTGCATGATAAGATGTAGGTATGAAAACAACCAGTGTTTCTACTTTTGAGCATCATAGCCACCACAAGGTTTCTTTGGGGTAGCTCTTGGCTTTTCGATAAAATGGCAGCTCCCCAAAAGGGAGTTTTTAAATATATAGTATAATAATTGATAGGAGAAAATATGAATAAAATATCAACCGCACCACTATCTGGTTTCATGGAGCTTAGCCCGAGCGATCAGCTAGAATTCGATCGAATTAAAGACGTGATTCGTGCTGAGCATGTTAAGCGCGGTTTTTTACCGATTGATACGCCGCTGATTTATCGCAGCGAGGTATTGCTGGCCAAAGCTGGTGGCGAAACCGAAAAGCAGATCTACAGGTTCGACAAGGGGGATAATGACCTGTCGCTTAGGTTTGACCTGACTGTGCCGCTAGCGCGCTATGTGGTCGACAAGCAGAGCGAACTGAATTTTCCATTTAAAGTGAGTCAGATTGCCAAAAGCTACCGCGGTGAGCGAGCGCAGTTTGGGCGTTTTCGTGAGTTCTATCAATGTGATGCCGACGTGATTGGGCGTGGCTCTCTAGACATAAGCTACGATGCTGAGGTTATTGCATTAGTTGACGCAATTTACAGCCAACTGGAGTTTGGCGATTTTACAATTCGTGTTAATAATCGCAAGCTACTGAGTGGTTTTATCGACGCGATTGGCGCTAGTAGCAAGGCAGGTGAAATTCTAGGTATCATCGACAAAGCTGCTAAAATCACACCTGAGGAGTTTGAATCTGAAATACGTGGGCTAGGATTGTCTGATGACGGTGCCGGGCGGCTTAGAGAATTTATCGGCTTGACTGGTGACAATACAGCTATTTTGAATAGTTTAGAGGAGCTGAATATCGATAATGAGGTTTATCGCCAGGGCCTAAGTGAGCTTAGGGCGGTAATCAGCTTACTGGCTGACATGGGTGTAACTAAGACTGTGCGAGTTGACCTAATGATTGTGCGTGGGTTGGACTATTACACGGGTACGGTGTATGAAACAACCATTAATGGCCGCGAACGCGAGGTCGGTTCAGTGGCTAGCGGCGGACGATATGACGACTTGGCCAGTAATTATTCAAGCGAAAACTTCCCCGGCGTAGGCGTATCAATTGGCTTGACGCGCTTATTTGCGGCATTAAAAGGTGCTGGATTGGTTGGCGAAACCAAGCAAACGCCAGTTGATGTGCTAGTATTGCCGTTTAGCTCAGCGGAGTTCGCATATTCTTATAAGTTGGCCGATCAGCTGCGCGCTGAAGGTAAGAATGTTGATGTGCTAACTGAGGACATGAAGTTTGGCAAAAAAATGGCTTATGCTGATAAAACTGGCGTGGCTAGCGTGGTTGTGGTAGGTGAAAACGAAGTAAAAACTGGCGATACTAAGATTAAAAATATGAAAACTGGTCAGGAGTCTCAGCTTGATACCTACAGCGACTCCTAAAATTCTTAAGTTGGTGCGCCTAGGTAATCCGGTTCTGCGCATGGACACAAAGAGGTTAACTCGAACTGAGATTGTATCTGATAAAATCCGTAACTTAGTGGCTAATATGCGCCATACGATTGAGGAAGAAAGTTATGGCGTGGGGATGTCTGCGCCGCAAGTCGGTGAAAGTTTGGCGATTAGTATTATTGCTATCAAGCCAACTCCAAACCGCCCAGAATTGAAGCGATTCGACAAGACGTTGTTTAACGCTGAGATT
Organism: Candidatus Nomurabacteria bacterium; assembly: GCA_031257295.1. Classification (GTDB taxonomy): domain Bacteria; phylum Patescibacteriota; class Saccharimonadia; order Saccharimonadales; family Saccharimonadaceae; genus JAIROX01. Next base: position 40,619 of record JAIROX010000003.1, read on the forward strand.
ATCGAGACATATGGACGCCGTGTGGGTATGTGGGAAGGTTGTGCGAGCGTGGGCAGCGGCGATGATATTCTTTACGCCAAGGTGCCGCGTTATAAAAAAGTGAGGGTTGCTTATCTTGACGAGACCGGGCAGCGACGTATCGAAGTACTCGATGGCTTTGTGGCACATGTAGCCCAGCACGAGATTGATCACCTGAGCGGTGTCATGCTCGTTGATCGTGTACGCGATAAGTCAACTTTTATGATGGGCGATGAGTATAAGAAACGCATCGTGAATTCTAGGGCGTAGCAAAGTTTTAAGCTAAACGCTATATATGGTGTACAAAAATTAAATATACGCTATATATAGCGTATATTTAAGGTTGGTGGGCGAGATGGGACTCGAACCCATAAGCCTTTTGGGCAGCGGATTTTAAGTCCACCGCGTATACCAGTTCCGCCACTCGCCCACACCCCTATTGTATCTTATTTGCGTATGCGTGTATACTTATTACCATGCGAAAGAAGATGATTGACGATAGGACTGGCTTATCTAGCAAAGAGGTTGAAGCCAGGACCAATGCGGGCGAAGTTAATGTGTTCAGAGACACTGCGTCTAAGTCGGTTGGCGAAATTGTTAGAAGCAATACCCTAACGTTCTTTAACGGCCTGAACGTATGTATTTTTATTCTGATTTTGATCACAGGCCAGTTCAAAAACGGCCTGTTTTTTGGCGCTATTTTGCTTAACACACTGTGGGGGATCTACCAAGAGCTTCGTGCTCGCAAAATCATCTCGAAAATGTCGCTGCTTACTCGTAGCAAGGTGTATGTGATACGTGACAGTAAAGAGCAAGAGATCGACCGTAACGAGATTGTGCTAGACGACATCTGTATCTTGAAGAAAGGCTCGCAGATTCCAGCCGACGGCGTGATTGTTGGCGATGAAACAATCGAAGTAGACGAGTCTATGCTGACTGGCGAATCGGACTTTGTGGTTAAAAAGAAGGGCGACAAAGTTTTTGGTGGTAGCCTGGTGATGCTAGGGCAAACCAAAGCGCAGGTTACGGCAGTAGCCGGCGATATATATATCAACCAGTTGAGCCTTGAGGTAAAGACTGTAAAAGTTAAGAAATCTAAGCTGCAAAGGCAGATCTACGGCATTATTAAAGTTGCTACACTGCTACTCGTGGTGGTCGGTCCGTTCTTCTTTATCCGTGAGCTGACAGTCATGCGTCATAACTACATGATTGAATGGCAAGATGCTCTGCTAAGGTCGCTAACTGCTGCGATTGGCATGGTGCCGGAAGGGCTGGTGTTGTTAACTAGCGTCGCACTGACGGTTGGTGTGATGACTTTAGCCAGGCGACGTGTGCTAACCCAAGAGCTGTCGGCAATAGAAACTTTGGCGCGCGTAGATGTGTTATGCCTTGATAAAACAGGTACCTTAACTGAAGGGTCCCTCAAACTATCTGGTACAGAATATTATAGTAAAGATCAAGCTTATACCAAGCAGGCGCTTGCTGCCCTGGCGGCTGCCGACGAAGAGCAAAATGCCACAGCATCAGCTATTAGTGAGACATTCACTAAGGTCCCTGATTGGAAAGCTACAAAAAAGATTCCGTTCTCATCGCGCACTAAGTGGCAGGCTGTAGAGTTTTCGGGTCAAGGTGTGCTTATTTTGGGCGCGCCCGACGTCGTCTTGCCTAACAACGCAAAAGATGCACGCAAGTTTTGTGCCAAAGCTGCAGATGATGGCCTGCGTACGCTGGCTTTGCTAAAAAGCTCATCATTGCCAAAAGGTGACGACCTACCGAAGGAGCGTGAAGTGCTGGCCGTGCTGCTGCTGGCCGATCAAGTACGCTCTAACGCCAAGGAGACATTAAACTATTTCCGCGAGCAGGGTGTCGACATTCGCGTGATTTCGGGCGATCACCCAGCCACGGTTGCCAACATCTGCAAAACAGTTGGGCTGAATGGTAAATGTATCGACGCCAAAGAGTTACCGACTGATCCTGATGAGCTGTGCGAAGCCGTTAAAGATATCACTGTGTTTGGCCGCGTTACCCCAGACCAGAAAAAGCAAATCGTGATAGCGCTGCAGGCCAACGGTCACACGGTAGCTATGACCGGCGACGGTGTTAACGATATTTTGGCGCTCAAGCAGTCTGACTGCGGTGTAGCTATGGCGGCGGGCAGCGAAGCTACGCAATCCGTGGCGCAATTCGTGTTGCTAGACTCTAATTTTGACGCTCTGCCCAAAGTGGTAGGCGAGGGCAGGCGTGTTATCAATAACATTAATCGTGTAGCTAGCCTGTTTCTTATTAAGACTACTTGGTCGTTCTGCTTGGCGCTGCTTTTCGCGGCTGCTGCCGTGCCATATCCATTCACCCCGATTCAACTGTCTTTGCTGGACTTTTTGGCGATTGGTGTGCCGAGCTTTTTGCTAGCGTTGGAGCCTAACTATGAGCTCGTGAGAGGGAACTTTATCAAGAAGACTCTATTTAATGCCGTACCAGCTGGTTTAGCTATTTTCCTAGCGATCGCATTGGTTCATGACGGAACACAAGCCATTGAAGGGCTACCGTTCAACGAGGTGTTCCCATACGGCGCTACCTCATCCCTCTTTGTAGCGCTTTCGGCCTATATACTAACTCTATTCTTTGTCAGCCGGCCTCTAACTAAGTGGCGCAAGGCTGTTGTGGCGCTGGTTGTAGTGGCTGGTGCAGTGATGACCTCTATACCACTTGTCTACGGTTTTTATGGGTATGTGGCGCTACCAGAGCACGCATATAGCTGGACTATTCAGTATTGCTTGTGCGCCATTGTGGCAACTATAGTGATTCGATTTATATTCTTGGGCATTAGAAGGCTCTGGCGGAAATTAAAGCCAAAGCGTTTTATACGAAAATAAATGGAGGCACCTGCGGGAGTTGCACCCGCCTACGCGGTTTTGCAGACCGCTGCGTAACTGCTCCGCCAAGGCGCCTTGCAACCATTGTATCAAACCTTGCCTTTTTTTACAGAGTTGGCTAAAATATATCTTGCATGCGGGTGTAGCTCAGTTGATAGAGCGCTTCCTTGCCAAGGAAGAGGTCCAGGGTTTAAGTCCCTGTACCCGCACCAAGGGTTAGACTTCATTAGAATTTGACGCTAAATGCGTCATTTTTCGTTCTGAATTTCTAGCCACCGCCCTTCACTGACGACTCTGACTGTGTCTTCATCCACGCTCACCGCGCTGTTGTCATCAACTACATATAGCTTACGCCCATCTAATTCTCGAAGACTTCTTGCGGCATTTTCAAGATTCTCTTTTCTAATTTTTGGGAAATGCGGGCTATCTAAGTGTGGTACAAACTGGAAATCTACTAGAGAAAGACCGTCTTTTGGTGCGCCATTAAAGTCTTCATCGAAGAGTTGCTGCACGCTATTTAGAATAGTTGGGCATAGAACGCAGCTGCCGGCGCTCGCACCTACCCAGGTGCGGGTTTTTAATAATCTTGGTAGTTTGTTCTCAAGCATAGATTCTTTTATGCACTTGCGAAGCCACTGGGTGTTACCGCCCTCGAAGAAAAATATGTCTGCGGCTTCGAACCTTGGTAGCAGATTTTCTCTTGGTGCGCCGCTAATGTCACAAACGTCGATTTCAAATCCCAGATCTTTAAATTTTGATAAATCCTCAACTAGCCACTCACTCATATTTCCACCTTCATAGTTTGATGCGGTGGTGCAGAATAACATCTTCATGCCGGCAAAGTCTTTGCCTACCAGCCTACGTAATTCTTTCTTAATGCTTCCATTCTCAATCCCAGCTGAAGTCAATAATAATTTCATATTACTTATCATAGCATATTGAAAAGTAGCCAGAGGTATCGAGATTATAAAATATGCCCAAGCAGGGTGCTAAAACCTAAGTTTTTTGTTATAATAGTAAGTGTTAAATTAACGGAGGAATAAAACAAAATGATGTGGTTATGGATAATCATTGGCGTAGTTGTTCTGCTATTGCTAGTGATTTGGGGGATTTACAACTCGCTTGTCCGCTTGAACGTGCGTGTTGATGAAGCTTGGAGTGATATTACGGTGCAATTGAAATACCGTGCCGATTTAATCCCAAATCTTGTTGAAACAGTTAAAGCTTATGCCAAGCACGAGAAAGAAGCTTTTGAAAACGTTACAAAAGCGCGTGCTGGCTTATTAAATCCAAGTGCTAATGTTAAGGCTGCGGCCGAAGCTGAGAATGCTATGACGAAGGCCCTTAGTGGGCTGTTTGCAATAGCTGAAAACTACCCGGATCTTAAAGCTAACCAAAACTTTGCCGAATTACAGCGTCAACTGCAGGAGGTTGAAGATAAGATCCAAGCTGCACGCCGCTTTTACAATGGTGGCGTTAAAGACCTTAACACTAAGGTTAAGCTGTTCCCGAGTAATATTTTTGCTAGTATGTTGGGCTTTAAGGTTCGTGATTTCTTTGAAGTTGAAGATCGTGCTGCCGTCGAGAATGCACCAGAAGTTAAATTTGAGTAACATATAAATGTACGGTGCAATTGCTGCTAACAAACGTAACACTGCGATTTTTATCGCAGTGTTTGTGGCGTTAATCGGTGGGATTGGTTGGGTGGTTGGTTATATCAGCGGTGATATGACACTTGGTATTTGGTGCCTGACTATTGCGGCAATCTATGCTTTTACACAATACTTCTTGGCTAGTAAATTAGCCGTAGCCATGACTGGAGCCAAGAAGATTGATGGGAAACAGGATAACCCACGGCTCTACCATATAGTAGATACGCTGGCTATCACGGTTGGTATCCCTACGCCAGAGATATACGTTATCAACGATCCGGCACCAAATGCTTTTGCTACTGGCCGTGATCCAAAGCATGCTATTATCGGTGTAACTACTGGTTTGCTTGATACTATGGATGACAACGAACTCACCGGTGTGATAGCACATGAAATGAGTCACATTCAAAATTATGACATTCGCTTATCGGCTATAGTGTTCGGGCTAGTTTGTTTGATTGGTTACATCTCAGATATCGGTTTTAGAGTTTTGGTAGGTGGCGGTGATCGTGACAAGAACCCTATTACCCTAGTGGTCGGGATAGTGGCGATGATTTTGGCGCCAATAGTTGCTTTGGCGGTACAGATGAGCGTGAGTCGTCAGCGTGAGTATCTTGCAGACAGTTCGGCGGTAATGATCACACGCTACCCAGAAGGCATGATTAGCGCCCTAAAAAAACTGGGAGAGTACAAGCAGCCCATGGCTAAACAAAACCCATCTATGAACATGATGTTTATTAGTGACCCAGACAAGAAGAAGGGGTTCATGAGCCGGATGTTTAGCACTCATCCGCCAATTGAAGATCGTATAGCTCGTTTAGAACAAAATCAAGGAAAGTTTTAGGTGGCTAGACCGAAAAAGAATAACCCGAAAAAACGTCTCAACAAGAGTGCTGCACAAAGCGGCGTTGTAAAAGATACAACATTTAGACAAGGGCTAGCCGATGGGTTTGAGCGTTCACGCGCCCGAGTTTATGGCCACAAGATGCGCCGCCCTCATCGTAGCTTTCGGTTGACTCGTCGACGAGACTATAACCGCTCATTCAAGATGCCAGGGTATCTCGGTTTTACAAAGTACGTGCTAGGACAATTACGCAAATCGAAGTGGTCTTTTAGGCTCTTGACTTTATTCTCTGTAGTGGCGATTGCACTACTAGTTGGCATCATGTCACAAGATATGTACTCATCTTTGCAGGACGCCTTGGCCCAAACTAGCGAAAATATTGTAGGCGGCCAAGTCGGCGAAGTTGGTAAGGCAGCGTTGCTGCTATTGTCTACGGCTACGACTGGCGGTTTGAACCAATCACCAACAGAAGTTCAGCAAGTCTTCACGGTGTTGATATTTATGATAATTTGGTTAACCACGGTATGGCTGCTGCGCAATCAACTATCTGGTAACAAAGTTCGCCTGCGTGACGGCTTGTATAATGCTTGCGCTCCTTTAATATCTACAGCGTTAGTAGTCTTGGTGCTTTTTGTCCAACTAATTCCAGCTATAGTTGCTCTAGTGGCGTATAGTGCTGCGGTGGCAACCGATTTCCTGGCCACGCCACTGTATGCAGTAGTGTTTTGGATGGCAGCGGGTGGACTGGGACTATTGTCGTTATTTTTGGTTACAAGTACGATCTTTGCGCTAGTTGTTGTAACGATACCGGGTATGTACCCATTTGCAGCTATTAAAATATCAGGCGACCTAGTAACTTCTAGACGGCTTCGAGTTATCCTTAGGTTGGTTTGGATGGCTTTGAATATTTTGGTTTTCTGGGTTATCACCATGATACCAATTATTATATTTGACAGTTGGTTTAAGGGTGTAGCTGAGTGGGCTTCTGGCTGGCCAATTGTATCAATTGCACTCTTGATAGTCAGTTCTATGTCGATTATTTTTGCATCAAGCTATATCTATTTGTTGTATAGGAGATTGATTGACGATGCAGCAGACCCCGCCTAAATCGGCCACATTGCGCGCTGCTAAGCTGCGTGAACTGGTAGATGATTATCGTTACCATTATCACGTGCTTGATGAAAGTACTATGAGCGAGGCGGCGGCAGATAGTTTAAAGCACGAACTGGCCGAGCTAGAGGCAAGGTATCCAGAGATCATCACGCCTGATAGCCCGACTCAAAAAGTCGCTGGTGCGGTGCTACCGGGATTTACTAAAGTTGTCCACCGTACTCCCATGATTTCGCTGGCGGACGTGTTTGATGCTGGCGAGCTAGAAGCTTGGTTGGGGCGAGCTAAAAAGTTGCAGCCTGATGGTCGGTATGATTTTTTTTGCGATATTAAGATGGACGGCCTGGCTTGCGCGTTGATTTATGAGGATGGATTATTTGTTCAGGCGGTGACGCGCGGCGACAGCAAAGTTGGTGAAGATGTGACGACGAACGTGCGTACGATCAAAAATGTACCGCTTAGCCTGCGTCAAGCGGTGCCAGGACGTACAGAAGTGCGCGGAGAAATAGTGATTTTTAAGGATGATTTTGCCAAGTTGAACGAGCAACGTCGAGCGCATAGTGAACCAGAGTTCGCAAACCCACGCAACTTAGCAGCTGGCACGATTCGTCAGTTGGATCCTAAGGTTGTGGCAGGGCGTCCACTTAGATTTATAGCCTATGACCTGATGCGCGACGATACTAACGAGGTGCTAACCTATGCCTCTGCTTATCAGACTTTAACTAAGCTTGGTTTTGCGACTAGTGGCCAGCAAAAACTTTGTAAGGACCTGTATAGCGTGATGGAGCTTGTGAAAGATCTAGAAAAACGGCGCGAAAATCTACCGTTTAACACAGATGGTATGGTTGTTAAGATTAACGATCGCAAACTATATGCTAGCCTCGGTGTGGTTGGTAAGAGCCCGCGTGCGGCTGTGGCCTATAAATACCCGGCTGAAGAAGCAACTACGGTCGTGAAAGACATCGTAGTTTCGATTGGGCGAACGGGCGCAGCGACTCCGGTGGCTGTTTTTGACCCTGTGCAAGTGGCCGGCACAGTTGTGCAGCACGCCTCGCTTCACAATGCTGATGAGATCGCGCGGCTTGATGTGCGTATTGGTGACACGGTGGTTGTATATAAAGCGGGTGATATTATCCCGCAGATTAATAGGGTTTTGACTGAGCTGCGACCAAAAGACTCCAGGGTGTTTAATTATGAAAAAGCCTTAAAACATCAATATCCGGGTTTGGAATTCGAGCGATCAGAAGGCGAGGTAGTTTACCGCGTAAAAGGTGAGACATCCGATCTAATCTTGAAGCGTGCCGTGCAGTACTATGCTAGTAGGCCAGCACTCAATATCCGTGGCCTAGGTGAAAAAAATGTGGTTGCCTTGGTTGATGCCGGGTTGGTGCATGATGTTGCCGATCTTTATGCACTGACGGTTGATCAAGTCTTTCGGCTGGAACGTTTTGCGGCACTTTCAGCACAAAACTTAGTAAATGCTGTGTTAGCCAGTAAACGGCCGACATTCAGCCGTTTCATAACTGCCCTTGGCATCCGGCATGTTGGCGCACAAACGGCTATTGACTTAGCTGGTCACTTTAAGAGTTTAGATAGTTTCATGACTGCTACAATTGAAGAACTTGAAGGTATAGATGGTATCGGCGGAATCGTGGCGGAGTCGATTATGGGTTGGGTGAGTGATGATGATAACGTCGCGCTGGTCAACAAGTTCCGCGAGCTGGGTGTCGAGCCAACCCACGAAGACTCATCATCGAGTAGGTTGGCTGGTAAAAGCTTCGTGATAACTGGCGCCTTGGAATCGATGGGCCGCGATGAAGCTGCTGAAAAAGTTCGTGCGCTAGGAGGTACCTTTCAAGGTTCGGTCGGCAAGTCCACAACCTACTTGGTGGCTGGTGGTAAGCTTGGCGGCTCTAAGCGCGCTGCCGCTGAAAAGTTCGGTACGAAGGTCATAAACGAGCAAGAGTTTTTGGAGATGGTACAGTGAGCGATACCGTGTCAATGATCCGTAAAGAAGTCATAGCTCGGTGCAAGTCGCGCGACAACATGCATGGCTACGGAGCCTGGACATATCATATAAAGTCGGTGGCAGATTGTGCAGTTAAGCTCGCTGAAGCGTGGGGGGGGGTAGATGTAGAAGTGGTTGAGCTAGCGGCTCTATTGCACGACGTAGCATCTGTCACAAAAGAGGAATATGTTAAAGAACACCACATCTACGGTGCAGAAATTGCGGAGCAGTTACTAACAGATTATAATTATCCAGAGGACAAGATAGAATTGATTAAAAAATGTATTTTGAACCACCGCGGCAGCCGGCCGCGATCCAAGGTGACGATTGAAGAGATCATCATCGCAGATGCTGACGCTATGGCGCACTTTGATAATATCCCCTCGTTGTTCAGCTTAGTTTACAAAGAAAGGCAAATGTCGATTGATGACGGTGCGCGTTTCGTTAAAGAAAAACTGCAGAGAAGTTACGACAAACTAAGTGACAATTCAAAAAGGCTATATCGAAGAAGGTACGATGAAGCTATGAGTATATTTGGTAATCTGGAAAAACAGCCTTAATATAGGCTCAGATGTTGTATACTAAGGAAAGTAATAAAAGAGTTAGCACGGCACTAGGTAAATTGCAAAAGATAGGTATCAAGCCAATGAAGCGTAGTATAGTCGATGTGTTGGATGATACGCCGGCCGAGAAGGAGGCCAGGAGTACTTATGGGAAAAACTGTCAAATTTGATATATCCGCCTGGCGACAGCCGCTTAAGCACCAGGATTTCAGAGTGTTTTACAAAGCAGAGTCGACACCATTCTTTAAGCGCCAAGGTGTGTTGGTGTTCCTTGGGCTGATAATCGCGCCATTAGCAATCGGAACATTAGACCTCTTTGTTTTGCCGTGGTTGATGAACGGATCGTCAATGCCACAAATAGTACACCTATGGTTCTTGGCGGTTACAGTTTTTGCGGTGGCCGCCTCGTTGTGTTTTATGCGCATATCTCGTCGAGAAGTGCGTTTGGCTAAGTTTTGTCGGGTGAATGAGCTAGCGTATCGCTCTAAGGTGCGAGACCTGCGCATTGACGGCGCACCATTCTTAAACAATCACACTTCGTTAACAGCACCACTCGTGTCTGGTGTTTTTGACGGTGAAAAGTTTACGCTCGGCCGTTACTCTGTTATCAATGAAGACCGCGAATCAAATGTCCAGGTACGTCGCCCATTCACCTTCGCGCTCTCAAGTTTGCCACGTAGCGTGCCGCATATTATTTTAAAAAACCGTCGTTCCCGCATCATCCCGCTCATCGGTGCAACCAGCGCCAACGCCAAGCTTACGCTCGAGGGCGACTATAGTGACAAGTTCACTCTTATTTGTCCGAAGAATTACGAGCAAGATGCTCTTCGTATTTTTACACCCGACGTCATAGCGGCTGTTTACGATTTTGCTCCTGATGCCGAAATTGAGCTAGTCGATAACAGACTGTTCATCTATACGCGCGACGGCAAGGCCCTGCGCTACCCCGAGAAAATGATGCAATTATTTGGCTTGCTGGCACGGCTTGACAGCTATTTCGACAGGCAAGCCGAGCGTTATCGTGATGACTTTGCCAAGCCTGGGTCAAACGTAGCAACGACTGCCCAGCGGCTAAATCTCAATAACATATCAATTCTCACGCTGCTGTGGTCCGTGCCAGTTTTCACACTGGTGGCGTTCCAGTTCCTGCGACTGCTTGGCGTACAGCCCTTCACCGATTGGTTTAACTTTTTAGTTAAACATCTATTTGGTGGCTAACGCTTCTAGCCTAAAATATTTAGTAGGTTTAACGGGCCTGTGTCGACACCAAAGGCTGGTAAAATCACCATCACTACACCAGCCGCTAGCACTAGCAGCGTGACGATCAGTGCGATCTTGCTCAGAATGTGGCCATCACGTTTTTCTTCAGGCACTTTCATGACTGGCAAGATAATCTTGCTAACCAAAAAGTCCAAGATACCATAAACGATACCGGTGGCTGCGGCTACAACAATTATCGCAATAATTATCGCACCGATTGGGTTGCTGGCGTCGATTTTGACTCGGGCGCCGAATTGAGTTAATGTGTTGATCATGTCTTATTTCCTTTTTTTAAGTTTCATGTTCAGTTTATAAGCTAGTTTTATGCCTTAGCTTTTGTCAGTACCTTTATGAATTCACCGGCGCTATTTTTGATGTAGAATACGTACGCGGCTTCAGCGGCAGCCCGGCCGTTGGCGTCGAAGTATAGGATGGTGTGCTGAAAAGTTCGTACATTGCCCAAGCCATCGGCGAGATGGTGAACTAATAACGGTGCGTCACCTTTTTTGTTGACTGGGTGACCAGCTGGTGGCACTAGTGGCTCAAAGCCTACCAACCAGCCGCGATCTTCGGCTTTCATCTGCTCCTTGGTTAAAGTTGCAGCGCGCGTAGATAATTCGTTCAGGACTTTATCGGATAGCTCGCTGCCGTCATTCGTGAAAGCGTAAATTATATAGTCGACACCAGTATCATTCGACCGGGCCACGGGCGTAACCGCAAAAACACCTTTAGTATCAGCGTCGCGCCAAGCTGCCTCGGCAAGTTTGGCCTTTTTACCAAAACCACCCTTAAAATACTTCTTAAAACCTTTAGAGTCTATCAACTCTTGTTCAATTTTCTGTGATTTTTCCACGATAGTTGCACCTCCTTCAACTACACATTAATACGCAACTAACCATATAGTATTTTACGTAAACGAACAAGCTGAGGCTGGGGGTCTACTGTAGATTTTCTGGGTTTAAGCACTCTAGCTCAGGCAACACAAAAAGCCCATTTTTGCGCACTAGCACGTCGTCAAGATAAATCTCGCCGCCGCCATATTCGGGGCGTTGCACGCAGACTAAGTCCCAATGCACGGCTGACTTATTGCCGTTTGAAGCGTCTTCATAACAGGCACCAGGTGTTAAGTGAAAACTGCCAGCTATCTTTTCGTCAAATAGTATGTCATTCATAGGTTGCAAGATATACGGATTAAGCCCGAACGAAAACTCACCAAAATAGCGCGCGCCATCGTCAGTGTCGAGCAGCTGGTTAATGCGTTCGTTGTTGTTGGCGGTGGCCTTGATGATCTTGCCGTTTTTCACCTCAAATGCCACGTTCTCATACTTAAAGCCTTGCTCGGTACTTGGCGCGTTGTAGCTGACGCGACCGTTCATCGACTCACGCACCGGCGCAGTATAGACTTCGCCGTCCGGAATATTCATTTTGCCATCGCACTTAATAGCTGAAATGCCCTTTATAGAGAAGGTTAGGTTGGTACCTGGCCCAGTGATATGCACTTTGTCAGTGCGATTCATAAGCGCCACTAGCGCGTCCATGGCCAGGCTCATCTTGCTATAGTCTAAGTTGCAAACGTCAAAATATAAATTCTCGAAACCCTCTAGGCTCATGCCGGCTAGTTGCGCCATCGAGCTATTTGGGTAGCGCAAAAGAACCCATTTGGTATGGTCGACTCGTTGGCGCAAAACCGGGTCAAGTACTTTGCTGTATAAGCTCAGCTTTTCGGCTGGCACATCGGATAACTCAGTTATGTTGTCATCACCAGATATAGCAATGTAGGCGTCCATGCCCTTCATTTGCGCCAGCTGAATATCGCGCATAAATTCTAATTGTTGCTGTTCAGTACCGAGCAGTATCTCCCGCATGATGCTTGAGTCGCGTGCTTCCACAAACGGCACTCCTCCCGCGCGGTAAATATCCTTAACCAACGTTTTTATTAGTGGCCGCGTAGCGACGCCTTCATAAGATATCAATACTTTTTCACCTGCCTGCACGTCACAAGCATAAGTTACTAAGTTTTTGGCTAATTTTTTGATTCTTTTGTCCATATATCCATTTTACCATAAGATTTTTAACAGGGGTGAACAAGACATTTTATGATAAAACTATTGACATTACTAAGCGCTTGTGCTATACTTTGAGAGAGTTTGAATAAAGAAAACAAAAAATAATTAAAAAACAAGCTCGGGAGAAAACAAAATATATGTTAAAAACATTGACAGATGCAATAGCAAAATTAGCAAAAGAAGAAAGTGGCATAAAAGCACATAAACTATCATTTTTAGAGACAAGGCTCAAAGAGCTAGAAGACGTTGAGCTATAGGCTTATGCTTGGCGATCAACATGGACGACACTATAATTTAAAGTGAATATAGAACTTTTATATCTAAAGAAAAGAGGTGAGATGAGTGAATCTACCAGAAAAGCTGATCTTCGTGCGGCATTACAAAGCTCACAAAGCCGGCAGCAAGCCGGTTGCCAAATACAAAGAGACAAGGCTGTCCGACTCGCAGTTCCCGCTAAGGCAAGAAGGGATTGCTCAGGCCAAAGTGGTGCGCAGTTGGCTTGACGTGGTGTTTCCGGAGATCGATGGTTATCTATGTCCGGAATATGTGCGTTCTAGCCAGAGTGCAGGGCTGACATTCCCAGATATATCGTGGAGCGTTGACCCCAACCTGGACGAACGCAGCCATGGTACGGGCTTTGTGAGCTTCTTCCGCCAAGCGCTGAAAAGCTCAATCTTTCTGTATCACACGCGTAGCGTGGAAAGCATGGTCGACGTGGTCGACCGATGGCAGAAAGTGAAGGCCAGACTGGCTGCGGAGTATGCTGACAGCAAGTGTGTGTTGGCGTTCTCGCATGGCGAATACATCGCTGGTGTGCAGTGTGACCTGGAGCGCATAAGCCGGGCTTGGTACGATCAGCACTATAAAGAGTTGATCTTACCACATGGTGGAATATTAGTTTATTCTCGCTATAGCCATGGTGACAGCGGCGACCTGCAGCCCGAGTATGTCAAGAAGCGGGTTGTAGACCTGTTCGGTCGAAAAGATACTGGCTGGCTTGACATTAGCGGCGTTACTCCGGGGCCTGCAACTGCAGTTGCAGGCAGCACACTGGTTGATCGAGCGTGGCAATTCTCGATATTCGAAGAATGAGCGTAAAAAGGCGTCCTAAGCGACGCCTTTTTTGAATGGGTGTGATAATTCAGCTTTCGGCTCAGCAGCGGCAATGCGCATCAGCTCATTGTACTTGGCGGTTCGTTCTGAGCGGCTGAGTGAGCCAGTTTTAATCTGGCCGGTGGCTAGGCCAACAGCTAGGTGAGCGATGGTGGTATCTTCGGTCTCACCGCTGCGATGGCTCATGATGATTGTGAACCCGGCGCTCTTGGCCAACTTAACGGCGGCGACGGTTTCGCTGAGACTGCCAATTTGGTTTGGCTTAACCAGGATTGAGTTCGCGGCGTGCTCGTCGATGGCTTTTTGCAACAACTTGACGTTAGTGACTAGCAGGTCATCGCCGACTAGCTGGACCCTGTCGCCTAGTTCGGCCTGTAAAGTTTGCCAGCCTTCCCAGTCGCTTTCGCTCAGACCGTCTTCAATCGACACGATGGGGTACTTATTGACTAATTTTTTGTACCACTCGATCATCTCGGCGCTGGTTAAGGTTTTGCCATCGGCCTTCAGGTGGTACTTGCCACCGCTGTAAAATTCACTAGATGCAGCATCAATAGCGTAGGCGATATCTTTGCCCAACTGATAGCCGGCCGCTTCAATAGCTTGGCGGATCAGCTTGAACGGGCCTTCATTGCCACCCTTAATCTTGGGGGCATAGCCGCCTTCGTCGCCAACAGTGGTGGCGTAGCCCTTACTTTTTAAGACCTTACCGAGCTGATGAAAAACTTCGGCACCCATGCGTACAGCATCGTCAATCGTTTTGGCGTCAACCGACACGATCATGTATTCCTGGATATCGGTTGCCCAGTCAGCGTGCGTGCCGCCATTCTCAACATTCATCATCGGCATGGGCAGGCTGATGGGTGAGGTTTTAGTAAGCCGAGCGACATATTTATAGAAGGGCAGGTGGCTTTCAGAAGCAGCGGCCTTGGCCGTGGCTAGGCTAACGGCCAAGATAGCGTTGGCGCCCAACTTAGACTTGTTCTCGGTACCATCTAGCGCAATCATCACCGAATCAATCGACGCTTGGTCGTTGGCTTCTTTACCACGCAGAGCAGGTAATATGGTTTCTTGGATATTCTTGATGGCTTTGGTAACACCTTTGCCGCCATAAGCTTTTAATCCGTCGCGCAGCTCTAAGGCTTCGCCCGAACCAGTGCTGGCACCACTGGGCACAGCGGCTCGCCCCACAGCGCCACTTTCGAGTGCGACGTCACACTCCACGGTTGGGTTGCCGCGGCTATCTAATATCTGTCTGGCTACTATATTTTTTATCTTAAACCCACTCATGATGGTTCCATTGTAACAAAAATCTAGCCCTTTTTGTAGAGCTAGATTTTCTGCTATGGTAGGCTTACTTAACGTGTTGAACGACGAAAAGTGTTGCCGCCACGGTTGCCATCGCCCTCGCCCTTGGCGCGAGCTAAGCTAACGGTAATCTCACGGCCATCAAGTGACTTGCCGTTCAACTCATCGACAGCTTTTTGATTGTTGGCAGCGTCTTCAAACTCGACAAAGCCAAAGCCACGGCTGCGGCCGCTTTCGCGGTCGGTAATAACACGGGCGCTTTTGACCTCGCCAACCGACTCGAAGAAAGCCTTCAGGCTGTCGTCGGTGGTGTCGTACGAAAGACTACCTACAAATAGATTTTGTTGTTGCATTTCTCTATCCTTACAAATTATAACGTCAGATCGACCAATCACGTCATATTTCGTAAGAATCACTTATAAGCGGCGCTTACTCGAACGTAAACTTCTGAACAACTACATTATAACAAAAAAACTTATTTTGTGCTTGCAAATTGTTTTTAGGTGGTTTATATTAAGCATAAGCTGGTACGCTTCGCGGGGTTCCGACATTCGTGTAGGAATTTGTGTGGAGACAAAAATCAAAAACAGCGGATTAAAACAAAACAATGTGCCCCAGGGTGGGCGCGTAACAGCGGTTATAGGGAGCGAGCTGGGTAGAGACGGCTCGCTTCTTTTTGCTTTTTGATTCGTTTCTTAGTAAAATCGAAGCATAAGCTTATTTAGGAGATAAACATGAGAAAACTTATTAAAAATTATATTGAGAGCTACTGGTGGTATTTTGTTCTGCAATCTGCCATTACTATGGCTTTGGGCCTGTTTGCTCTTTTTGCGCCAACCAAGGCGCTTAGCGTAATCTTGGTTGTTGTGGCTTGCGCACTTATCTTGATGGGTCTAGTCGGCGTGCTCCGGATGTCGTACGATTATAGCCGCCGCCCACACCGCCGCTGGGGTGATAGCTTTGTGTTGGCACTAGTAGAATTAGCGCTTGGCATATTCTTCCTGCTTTACCCAGGTGCCAGTTTCGTGGTCACGGCTACGGTATTTGGTGTGGTTATCCTGGTACGCGGTATTTTTGACCTGCTGGTGGGCTTACTTAACCTTAAGGACCCAATTGATAGGTTTTTCTGGATTGTAGCCGGCGCGGCCGGTGTTATACTTGGCTTTTCTATCTTCGCGCATGCGGATACAGTAAGTATTCTCATGATTATGCTACTAGGCACCTATATGCTTATCTTGGGCCTGAGCAATCTGTTTTATGGTTTGCATATGCGCACTAAGCCAGTCAATATTAAGAAAGCCGTTAAACCAGTTCGAAAAGCACAAACCAAGGCTAAAAAATAGCCCATGTTCAAATACTACGTTCAGAAAAAGCTCGAAAGATATGTAAAAAAGTACTTTCGGCGCCATCCAGAAGTTAAGCTGGTGGTGGTGACCGGTAGCGTTGGTAAAACTGGCACCAAGGCGGCGATTGCTGAGGTTTTAGCTCAGCAGTACCGTGTGCGCATGAGCCTGAGGAACTTAAACACCGAAATCGGTGCACCGATGTCTATCCTGGGGATAGACATGCCAGATAGTCTTAGGAGTATGGGGGCTTGGCGACGTGTCTTCAGAATTGCACGGCAGCGCCTTAGGGCGCAAACCGACGTGGATATCGTAGTGCAAGAGTTGGGCGCCGATAAACCTGGTGATATCGCGGCTTTCATGAAGTACCTGAAGCCAGATATTGCAGTTGTTGCGGCTGTAACGCCGGAGCACATGGAGTTTTTCAAGAACATCGAGGCAGTTGCTGAAGAAGAAATCACGGCCGCTAACGCTGCCAAAGTGGCGGTTATCAACCGCGAAGATGTTGATGGTGAGCATTTTGCGCAGTACTTAAGCAACCCCAATATCTACACTTATGGTGATACTGACGCTGCAGAATATAGTTTCGAGGTCCAGGACTTTGATGTAGCTGGTGGCTATAAAGGAGCTTTTTTGACTCCGAATGGTCGTATTCCGGTCGAGGGTATCCATGTGGTTGGCCAACATAACTTGAGGCCGATATCGGCAGCTGTTGCGGTGGGGGCTTTGCTGGAGGTGCCGGTCGATAAGATGGTGGCTGGCGTGACTAAGGTTCGTCCGGTGCCAGGGCGGATGGATATTTTACGCGGGCTAGAGGGTGCCACGATAATTGACGATAGCTATAATTCCAGTCCAGCAGCGGCTACAGCGGCGTTGGCCACTCTTTATTCAATCCAGGCGCCTGCGCGCATTGCAGTGCTTGGCGATATGGCCGAGCTAGGTGACATATCAGCTGAGGAACACAAGAAACTGGGCGAACTGTGCGATCCTGCGTTGCTTTCCTGGGTGGTTACAGTTGGCCCACAAAGTAAGCAATATCTAGCACCGGTTGCTAAAGCCAAGGGGTGCCAAGTAGCAAGTTTTGATAACGCCTTACAAGCGGGCGCTTTTGTACATAAAGTGCTGGAGCCAGGCGCCTTCGTGCTGTTTAAGGGCTCGCAAAGCGGTGTTTATCTTGAGGAAGCGGTTAAAGTGATTCTGCACAGCACCGAGGAGGTGAATGATCTGGTGCGCCAAACCCCAGAGTGGGTGCATATCAAAACGGAATTCTTCGACAGTTTTGAGTCAGAGGTTGATGCCGGCGATGATAAGTATTAAAGGGGAAATATGAACGACGATATCTTAAAACAGGCAGAGAACGAAGTGCCGGCAGAGGCCGCACCTCTTTTTGGTGATAGCGCACCAATGGCCACACCCACACCAAACTTAACTACTGGTCCTGAGATCAATGGCACGAAGCCAGCTGGCAAGAAAAAGCTTAAGAAAAGCTTGATTATAGGTATTGTCGTTGCCGCCGTGTTGGTTATTGGCACCACAGCGGCTGTACTCGGATATTTCTTGTGGTATCAGAACCCAGAGAAAGTTGTATTTGACTCCATCACCAATGCTATAAAAGCCAAGTCAATTAAAGCCACTGGCGAGCTGAAACTAAAAGTTAACGACAACAGTGACTCTGCAGGAATCAAAAGCGCAACACTAACATTAATTGAAAAGGGCAATATAGCCAGTTATGATGTTGGCGCTAAGCTAACCGTTGACATTGCCAACCATGATAAGCCACTCAACCTGGAGGGCGGCGCTATCATGACTGAAGGTGGTGATATTTATTTAAGAGTCTCTGGAGTGAAGAAGGTTATAGACTCATACCTAGAAAACATGAAGACCGAGGCGGACGTAAGCACTTATGAAGCGATTTACGCATCTGTTAAAAGCATTGTTGAGATGGTTGACGGCCAGTGGTGGAAGATCTCAGCAGCAGAGCTTAGTGAGCAAAACAAAGACTACGGTGAAGCCCAAAAATGTGTAACTGGCGTTGCAAAAAAACTGGAGTCAGACGATTCTATGCGCGGGGAGCTGGCCGATCTCTACGGCAAAAATCGGTTTATCGTCATAAAGGAAAGCTTGGGCGAAAAGGACGGTAACTTGGGCTACAAAGTTGACGGTGATGGCAAAGCGGCTAAAAAGTTTGTGAAGGGCTTGAAAAACACTAAAGTTTACAAAGAGCTACATGATTGTAACGATTCGTTCACTATAGACGAGAGTTCTCTGGGCGATGATTCAAACTCCAACTCCGATGATGTAAAGGTTAGCACTGAGCTTTGGATTAGTAAGTTTGGCCACGAGTTGGTTGAGGTGAAAGCCTCGGTTTCGGACGATGGCACTAGGGTGACAGGCTCCTTGAAGCCAGTATTTAATAAATCGTCAGAAGTTAAAGCGCCGAGTGGCTCAAAGTCGATTAAAGAACTGATAGAGGCTGTTCAGAAGTTAGTAACCGGTGCGACAGGTGATGGAGGTGAGCAGGTGCCAACTGGGTCTTTCCAGCAAAACCAGCGCGACACAGAGCGCAAAGACGAAGTTTCTATTGTCGGTAGTGCATTGACTAATTATCAGGCTAATAACCGTGGTAGTTTTCCAGATCCTACGACCATAAATGTTGCTGATCTAGCCAACAACCCTGTTTTCGCGGTGTATATGAAGGAGTTAAACGGTGCGATAGTAAAAACCGTAGTTATTCTGGATGGTAGCGGCGCCGCTTTTACTACAGCGTCAGGTGCTACGGTGGATAAGATAGTGATTGCAACTGGTGCCATGTGCGACCCCGGTGATGCTCAAAATGGCAAGTATATTAAGGCTGATTCAGCGCGTGATGCTGCTATTATTATAAAGTTAGAATCAAACATCTATTATTGCCAAGATATTTAGTATTCAGTATTTGATATCTGATACAATAGATAGATGAAGCGTTATAATCCACAAGAAATTGAAGCCAAGTGGCAAGAGGTTTGGGCCGATGGCAAAACTTACGAAGTAAGTGATAAAGCCGACCGACCCAAGGCATATGTGTGCGAAATGTTCCCGTACCCATCAGGGGCAGGCTTGCATGTTGGCCACGTACGCAACTTTATGATTGTTGATGCTATCGCACGGTTTTATCGCCAACTAGGGCACAACGTAATGCGCCCCTTTGGCTACGACACATTTGGCCTGCCGGCCGAAAATTACGCTATCAAAACTGGCCTGCCACCACAAGAAACTACGCTAACCAACATCAACCATTTTCGCGAGCAGTTTAAGCGCATGGGCATGGGCGTGGATTGGTCACGCGAGACCAACACGAGTGACCCCGAATATTACCGCTGGACACAATGGATTTTCGCCCGGCTATATGAAAAGGGCTTGGCTTATCAGGCCGAGAACTTTCAGTGGTGGTGCCCGCACGACAAAACCGTGTTGGCCAACGAACAAGTTGAGGGTGGTAAGTGCTGGCGCTGTGGCAACGAAGTCGAAAAAAAGCGCATGAAACAATGGTTCTTTAAGATCACGGCTTATGCCGATGAGCTGCTGGATGAAATCGATAATCTTGACTGGCCTGAAAAAATTAAAACTATGCAACGCAACTGGATCGGACGTTCTGAAGGTGCCGAGATTGAGTTTGTTGTAAAAAACACAACACGCAAGGTACGAGTTTTCACCACCCGCCCTGACACGATTTTTGGCGCTACATTCATGGTGCTGGCACCCGAACACCCACTGGTCAGCCGGCTTACAAACGACAAAACCCGCAAAGCAGTAGGTAAGTACGTTACCGAAGCTATGCGCAAAACTGAGGTTGAGCGCCAAGAAAACAAGCAAAAAACCGGTGTGTTCACTGGCTCATATGCCATCAACCCCGCTACGGGCGAGCCGATTCCGATCTGGGTGGCTGACTACGTGTTAGCTACTTACGGCGAAGGGGCCATCATGGCTGTTCCAGCCCACGACGAGCGCGACTACGAATTTGCCGAAAAGTTCAAATTACCCATTAAGCAGGTGATTCGCCCGCTGGTGACTGGCGAAAAAAATGAAGATGCTATTAGAAGAAACGTGATCTCTGCAGTTGTTAAGCGTCCAAGTGACGGAAAGTTCCTATTTGTGAAATGGCATAAGTTTGGCTGGATCAGCCCGGTTATTGGTGGCATCGACCCTGGCGAAGCTGTTGAAGAAGCTGCTGTTCGCGAGGTTTTTGAAGAAACTGGTTACAGAACGAGGTTTATCAAAAAACTAGGTGGTGAGGTTGAGAAATACTTCTTTGCCGAAAATAAAGGTGAATGGCGACATGCGATTAGCCAACCCGTATTGTTAGAGCTAACCGAAGAGACGCCGAGTGCTGTGAGCGCCGCTGAGAAGAAAATCCAGGAGCCTGTATGGTTAACACACGACGAAGCTATGGAGCAAGTTACGCACCCAGATAACAAGATTGGTTTGGATAGGTTTACTAATGGCGTGAAGAACTATGGTCTTGAGGGCACGATGATGAATTCGGGTGCGTTTGACGGTCGGCAGAGCTCAGAGGTCCGCGAAGATATTGTGGCCTGGTTGGAAGAACAGGGTGTGGGCAAGAGTAAAACTACCTACCGCATGCGCGACTGGCTGATAAGCCGTCAGCGCTACTGGGGTTGCCCGATCCCGATTGCTTACGATGCGGCAGGTAAAGCGCATCTGATCCCTGATGACCAGCTGCCGGTGCTATTACCCAAGATTACCGATTATCAGCCCGACGACAGTGGTCGCTCGGCACTAGCTAAAGACAAAAAATGGCTCAAGGTAACGATTGACGGCCAAGAAATGACTCGCGAAACCGACACTATGGACGGCTACGCTTGCTCGAGCTGGTACTTGCTGCGCTACTGCGACCCCAAAAACGCCAAACAGGCCTGGGATAAGCAAAAAGTCGACTATTGGAGCCCGGTAGATTTTTATGTGGGCGGCGATCATGCGGTGGCACACCTACTTTATGTGCGTTTTTGGTGCAAGTTCTTTGCCGACGAAGGGCTGCTCGGCTTTCGTGAGCCAGTCAAACGTCTGCTTTATAACGGATATATCAACGCGCCTGACGGCAAAAAAATGAGCAAAAGCAAGGGCAACGTAATTGACCCGCTCGACATTGTCGACCAAGGCTATGGCGCTGATGCGCTGCGTGTTTACGAACTGTTCATTGGGCCGTACGAGCTAGATGCTGCTTGGGACCCACGGGGCATTGGCGGCGTTTATCGCTTTTTGAACCGCGTTTGGACGGTGACGCAGGAGTACTTGGCTGCAAGTTCAGCAAAGGGCGGCGACCCTGCCGACCTGCTCAAGGCTCAACATTCCACCGCTAAGCGTGTCACCGAAGACTTGCATCGTAACAGTTTCAACACGGCCATTGCGGCGTTGATGGAATATGTCAACGAGCTTTATAAGCTGAAAACTAGCGGTTTCTCGCCCGAGTGGCAAGAGGCGCTCGAGACTTTAGTTAAGCTGCTAGCGCCGTTTGCGCCGCACATTGCCAACGAGCTTTTCGAGCAGCTGGGTCATAGCGAGTCGATTGAAGAGGCCGGTTGGCCCAAGTGGGACGATAGTTACTTGGTGGCTAGCGAGGTTGAAGTGGTGGTGCAGGTGAACGGCAAGTTGCGTGCTAAGTTTAGCGTGCCAGCCGACACGGCAGTGGATGAAGATGAAATTAAAAAGCTTGCCCTATCCCAAGAAAACGTCCAAAACTTCGTTAGTGGCAAACAGGTGGTCAAGACCATCTATATTGCCAAGAATCACCTTATAAATATAGTGGTGAAATAGCACCACTTAACAAGCCTCACCCAAGAGAATACCCCCATTGTAGCACACATGATATGTTTTGTCAAGTCTAGAGGCTGGGCGAGCTATGTGGTATACTAAGATGCAAGATAACAACCAAACCTCTAAATCAAAAGGAGCACATTAGATGGCAGAGCCAAAAAAACAGAGTAGCCCAAGGAAAACCGGTACGCGCCGTAGTCACTTGAGGCTTAAGTTAGCGCGCGCGGTCAACCGCACTTCACCAGTTAAGGCTTTTGAAACTAAAAAGCAATCTAGCAAGAACGTAAGTAAGTAGGTGGGACATGGCATCAAATAGACACCTGGGTAGAATTGTAGCGCTGCAAACACTTTATGAATATGAATTTCGGGTGCGCAGCGAAGACCAGTCAGCTGATATTCAGGAAATCATGTTAAAAAATATTGATCCGTATGAAAACAGCCTGGGCGATAAAGAGTTCGTGCATGAGCTAGTGAATGGCGTGTTTGAGCACCTGCAAGACCTCGACGAAAAGATTCAACCTATGGCACCAGAGTGGCCGCTCGATCAAATCAGCGCTATCGATCGCAACACTTTGCGTATAGGCGTATACGAGCTGATTTACGCAAAAGATACCGTGCCACCCAAGGTGGCTATCAATGAGGCGGTCGAGCTGGCCAAGGCTTTTGGCTCAGACAACTCCAGCAAGTTCGTTAATGGCGTGCTGGGTACTGCCTACAAGCAATTTGTAGAAGGAATAACAGATGACAGCAAAGAACAATCAGAGACCGGAACCGAAAAAGCCGGCCAAGAAAACGGAGAGTAATACCGGTAGCGAAAAGTCGGGCAGGTTCGACAAGCTACGCGGTATTTTGAAGGGGCGCCGGCCACAAATTAAGGTGGTGGGCCGCGAAACTACTTCAGGTGGGATTGTGTTTCGGCCTTCTAAAAAAACTCCGGGCGATATAGAAATCTTATTGATTGGCGACATTAAGCGGCGCTGGACCATTCCCAAGGGGCATGTTGAACCGGGTGAAACTACCAAGCAAACTGCCATTCGTGAGATTGGCGAAGAGGTGGGGCTAAAAGATGTTGAAGTGATTGACTGGCTGGGCAAGACCGAGTTTAAATATCGTCGTGTCGATAAGCTAGTGCTCATGACTATGCATGTTTACCTAATGCGCGCCCGCGGCGATACCGATGCTGTCGTGCCTGAGGAGTGGATGACTAATGCTAAGTGGTTTAGCTTTAGCGAGGCGTTAAATGAAATTGAATACGAAGATATTGGCGACTTGATGTTGCTGGCGCGGCGCAAGGTTCGCGAGTTAGGAGCGGCCAAGTGACACCACAGCAAAAACAAGCCTATCAAGATTTTGCTAGCGAAAAATTAGGCTTTGAATTTAACGATGTAGACTTGCTGATTACGGCGCTAACGCACCGTAGCTATGTGAACGAGCACAAAAAAAGCGTTAACGAGCACAATGAGCGCCTGGAATTTTTGGGCGACGCTGTGCTGGAGCTTGTTACTACAGATTTCCTGTTCAGAAACTACAGTGAACCAGAGGGCACCTTGACTAGCTGGCGCAGTGCCTTGGTGCGCACTGAGAGCATTGGTGCAGCTGGTGAGGCGCTGGGTTATCGACCACTGGTTCGCATGAGCCGCGGCGAAAGGAACGGCTCAGAGCGGGCACATCAGCAGATTTTGGCAAACGCCTTTGAGGCTGTCATTGGCGCGGTTTATCTCGACAAAGGCTACGACGTAGCCGAAAAGTTTATTGCCGACAACATTTTGTATAAGCTCGATCAGATACTAGTTGAAGATAGCTGGCGCGACCCGAAAAGCCACCTGCAAGAAATTATCCAGCGTGAAGATGGCGTAACGCCGAATTATCGTGTGCTAGCTGAAGACGGCCCTGATCACGACAAGGTGTTTACTCTAGGTGTTTATACTGGTGATAAGTTAATCGCTAAGGGCGTCGGGCCGAGCAAACAAGCTGCTCAGCAAGAAGCTGCTACCAAAGCCATTGCTATCTATAAAAAGCATAAGTAAAATCGTGAAAACTATTGCATTATGCTAGTGGGGGGGGGTATACTACTACTAGTAGAGTGTAAACAAATAACATAATTATTTAACTATGCGAGAGAGAAAGCATATATTTCTCTTTGTCTCTAAATAAGATACAAACTAGCCTTGTAAGAACTGCTAGAGTAGTAGCTACCTATATTCACTATGCTTCACATAAGCAACTAGACAGTTTTAAGAAAGCTTCCCTAACAACCAAAGTTCAA
The DNA here is from genome assembly GCA_031257295.1 of Candidatus Nomurabacteria bacterium. Taxonomy (GTDB): domain Bacteria; phylum Patescibacteriota; class Saccharimonadia; order Saccharimonadales; family Saccharimonadaceae; genus JAIROX01. The sequence continues at coordinate 64,851 of JAIROX010000003.1, forward strand.
CAGTGTTCTATAGCACTGTGCTTACTGGTCACTGTGGTGTTTCCGGTGTATTCGTTAATTAAGGATGCTAACGCACTAGCCGTACAAGATTTTGCCTATACGGGTGCCCAGCAAACTTATACCGTGCCTAGTTCGGGAACGTACAAGATTGAATTGTGGGGAGCTAGTGGTGGTATCGCTGGTTTATCAGCTAACACTCCGAATTCTGCTTTTGGTAGTTACACTAGTGGTCAGATAAGTCTTACAGCTGGAACTCAGCTTTACTTTTATGTAGGTCAGCGCGGGTCTTTAGAAAGTGATACGGGTAGATGCGTTGCGACTTTTAATGGTGGCGGTAGCACAACAATTAGTAATACGCATTGTGGCGCGACTGGCGGCGGTGCAACCGATGTGCGCACCACCAGTGGCGCATATAATAATGCAACAGGGCTAAGGAGTCGCATCATGGTGTCCGGTGGAGGCGGTGGGTCCACCTACTTGACCGGCACGGTATATGGCGGTAATTCTGCGGCTGGTGGGCTGAATGGATATCAGGGTGGCCCAGCTAGTACCTCAACCTATGTTGCTAGCCTTGGTCTGGGCGGTACGCAGCTAGCGGGCGGTGCAGCACCAACTAGGTGGTCTACTTGTAGCACAAACCCAACGTCTGTAACAAATGGCGCGGCTGGTGCTTTCGGCATAGGCGGTACGGGTGGTGCAAGTGAATCAGTCACGCCAACTGGCGGCGGTGCTGGTGGAGGCGGCGGTTACTGGGGCGGCTCTGGTGGCTCGGGCTTGTGTTCTGGCGTATTTGGCGGCGGCGGCGGATCGTCGTATATCTCTGGCCGCACTGGCTCAATAGCGGTTGTTTCCTCCTCAAGTAATTCCCCGAGGACTGGCACTAGTGGTGCGGCTTGCACGGCTGGTACCACAGACAATCTTTGCTCGACCCACTATTCTGGCCGGACTTTTTCTAATTCGACAATGATTGACGGCAGCGGCTACGCCTGGACTAACGTTAAGGGTAGCCTTACCGCTATGCCAAGGCCCAGCGGTGGGACTTTTGCGTCGGGGGTTGGCTACACTGGTGATGGTTATGCGCGCATTACCCAGATAGCATCGACGCCAACCATGACTGTCACGAGCGTAACCCCGAACCAAGGTCCAACTTCTGGCGGTAACGCAGTAACTATCGCGGGCACAAACTTGACCGGGACGAATAATAGCGTGGCTAACTTCAACTACACAGGTGGCGTACAGACTTTCACGGCTTCCGCTTCTGGTAATTATAAACTTGAGGTTTGGGGTGCGCAGGGTGGTAGTTCATCAATGGCCGGTGGCAATGGCGGTTATTCGGTTGGCACAGTTACATTATCTGCGAACCAACAGGTGAGTGTGTATGTCGGTGGCTCAGGTTCAGACACGGGCTATAATGGCGGTGCTGGTATGACTAGTGGTGCTCGTGGTGGCGGGGCTTCAGATGTCCGCATAGGTGGTGTTGACCTTACCAATAGGATAATAGTGGCTGGCGGCGGCGGTTCATATTCCAGTCAAGCTTCGGGTGGGGTAGGTGGTGGTTTGAATGGTGGAAGCGACAGTAGTGGTAACGCTACTGGTGGCACACAGAATTCGGGCGGCACTTTTTATTTAACATCTACGGGCAGTTTCGGTAATGGTGGGTCTTTGGCCAATGGCCCAGGCGGTGGTGGTGGCTGGTACGGTGGCTCTGGTGGCTGTAGTAACACGATCCCACAAGGTTGTAATGCCACTGTCGGTGGTGGTGGTGGCTCGGGCTACGTCTTCACTTCAACCTCAGACAAAACTGGCTATGGCGCAAGTATGCCAAACAGCAGTTATTATCTAGCAAACGCTCAAACTATTGCTGGCAACACTCAATTCCCAGCCACTGGTGGTGGAACTGAAACTGGTCATGCTGGTAATGGCTACGCAAGGATCACAGCACTGGATGTGCCAACTGCACCCACCGTCACTATAGGTGGCGCGGTAGCAACTGTTACTAGCTTTTCCAGTTCAAGTGTTACCGTGACGGTGCCTGCGCATGCAGCGGGTGCGGTTAATGTGGTGGTGAATAATGGTATCAGCACGCCAGTGACAGTTAGTAACGGCTATACGTATGTTGCGCCCATAACTGTTACTTCGATTACGCCCGATCATGGCCCGATTGCTGGTGGCACAGGTGTTACCATAACTGGCACCGGTTTTGACCGCTCCATGCCTGTTGATTTCGACTATACTGGTAGCGTGCAAACTTACACAGTTCCTTATACCGGTCAATATACCCTTGAGGCGTGGGGTGCGGCTGGCGAAGATAGAAATGGTTCGGATGATAGTTATGGTGGTGGAGGCGGTTATTCCAAGGGTTCTGTCACACTAACGGCCGGTACGGTTTTATATGTCTATGCGGGTGGAAGCGATGCTGCTAGTGGAACTTGGTATAATGGCGCGAGAGGCGGCGGGGATTCGTCAGACGTTCGGATCGGCACTGATTCGGATTATGCGCGCGTAATAGTAGCTGGCGGCGGCGGTGCTGGCGATAGCAGCCATAGTATTTTCGGCGGCGCTGGTGGTGGAACTGACGGTGTCGATGGCGATGGTTTTTCTGGTAGTTTTGGTGATGATGGGACTGGTGGTACGCAAGTCAGCGGCGCTGATTTTTCCTACGGTGAGGGTGGCTGCCGAAAAGCCGCACCGGGTAGTGGCGGTGGTTGGTACGGTGGTATTGGTGGCTGTGATGATCTATATATTGGCGCTGGCGGTGGTTCCGGTTGGATCTATACAGCTGCAACATACGCTTACTGGGCTGCCAATAGCCCGGAAGGGCAAAGCGGTAACTGGCTACTGAACTCAAGCTACTATCTAACTAGCGCACAAACAATAGGTGACGATTCTACGGCCTTTCCTTCACCGGGTGGTAGTACAGAGGTTGGCCATGATGGTGACGGCTATGTCCGTATCACACCCTTAACCATAGCCCCTCCCACCGTCACCTTCGACACTGGCGCTGGTGCAATCCAAGGAACCGTTACGGCCTGGACAGACACTAGCATTACAGTAACTACTCCAGCTCACGTCCCGGGTCTTGTCTCCGTGACAGTAAACAATGGTACTAACAGTGTAACGCTACCTGCGACCTATAAAAATCCCTCAGGTGACCTGAATGATCCAACTAACGTACAATCTGG